>NZ_JACBXD010000060.1 GCF_013870525.1 Amycolatopsis pittospori | reverse complement strand
CGCGAGCCCCGCTTCGCTGGCCACGACCGGCTTCGATCTCGAACCCGCGTTGCTGACCGGGCTCGGGCTGCTGGGTGCGGGCGGCGCGGTCGTCTTCACGGCGAGCCGACGACGACGGGCCTGAAGGTCCGCCGGATCAGGCGCGTTCGGGTTCGCCCGAGACGCGTTCGATGCGGGCACCGAGACGGTTCAGGTTCTCCACGAAGTGCGGGTAGCCGCGGTCGATGTGGAAGACGTCCCAGACCTCGGTGATGCCGTCCGCGCACAGCCCGGCCAGCACCAGCCCGGCGCCGGCGCGGATGTCCGCGGCCCAGACCGGCGCGCTGGAGAGCTGCTCCACGCCGCGGACGACGGCGTGGTGGCCGTCGGTGCGCGCGTCACCGGAGAGCCGCATCATCTCTTCGATGAAGCGGAACCGCGCCTCGTAGATGTTCTCGGTGATCATCGAGGTGCCCTCGGACACCGCCGACAGCGCCACCGCGAACGGCTGCAGGTCGGTCGCGAAACCCGGGTACGGCAGCGTCACCCAGTCGACGGCCTTCGGGCGCTCCTTCTGGATGATCCGGAAGCCCTTGTCCCCGAACGTCTCGACCTCGGCTCCCGCCAGGCCGAGCTTGTCGAGGACCAGGTCGAGGTAGTGCGGGTTGACCCCGCGCACGGTCAGGTCGCCCCGGGTCATCGCGGCGGCGAACGCCCAGGTCGCGCCCACGATCCGGTCGCCGATCACGCGGTGCTCGGTCGGGTGCAGCTTCTCGACGCCCTCGACGGTGAGGGTCGAGGTGCCCGCGCCTTCGACCTTCGCGCCCATCTCGACGAGCATCGTGCAGATGTCGACGATCTCGGGCTCGCGCGCGGCGTTGTCGATGACCGTGGTGCCCTCGGCGAGCACGGCGGCCATCAGGATGTTCTCGGTGGCGCCGACGCTCGGGAAGTCCAGCCAGATCTGCGCGCCGCGCAGCCCGTCGGCCTTGGCCACGACGCAGCCGTGCTCGATGGTGCTGGTGGCGCCCAGCTTGCGGAGACCGTTCTGGTGCATGTCCAGCGGCCGGGAGCCGATCGCGTCGCCGCCGGGCAGCGCGACGACGGCCTGCTTGAGACGTCCGACGAGCGGGCCCAGCACGCAGACCGACGCACGCAGTTTGCCCATCGCGGCCGAATCGGCCCGGTGCGAGAGTTCGGCCGGGGTGGTGATCTTCGCGGTGTCGCCGTCGATGACGACGTCGCAGCCCACACTGCGGAGGACGTCGCCCATCAGCGGGACGTCCAGGATCTGGGGGCAGTTCGTGATGGTGGTCGTACCTTCGGCCAGCAGCGCCGCGGCCATCAATTTCAGGACACTGTTCTTGGCCCCGACCACGTCGACCTCGCCGACCAGCCGTGCTCCGCCGTGCACGTCGAAGTGCTCACTCATGGGCGCCAATCATGCCCTCTCGCCCGGATTTGCCTTACGCCGGGCCGGGTAGAGTCGGGTTCATGGTCGTTCGCATCAACCGCGTCTACACGAAGGTCGGCGACAACGGCACCACGGCACTCGGCGACGGCTCCCGCGTGCCGAAGACGTCGCCGCGGCTGTCCGCGTACGCCGACGTCGACGAAGCCAACTCCGTCATCGGGCTCGCCCTCGCGATGGGTGGTCTCTCCGCGGAAATCACCCAGGTCCTGCGTGGGGTACAGAACGATCTCTTCGACGTCGGCGCTGATCTGTGCGCGCCGATCGTCGAAAACCCGCCGTACGAACCGCTCCGCATCACCGAGCGCTACATCGAACGGCTCGAAGGCTGGTGCGACGAGTTCAACGAGCGCGTACCGAAGCTGACGTCGTTCATCCTGCCGGGTGGTACCCCGGGGGCGGCGTTCCTGCACCAGGCCCGCACGGTCGCACGACGCGCGGAGCGCTCCGGCTGGGCGCTCTACGAAGCCGAACAGGCCACGACGAACCAGCTGGCGATCAAGTACCTGAACCGGCTTTCGGATCTGCTGTTCATCCTGTCGCGGCTCGCGAACCCGGACGGCGACATCCTGTGGCAGCCGGGCGGCGCGAGCTGACGTTCCCGCGCTGGACACGACGAAGGGCGCTTTCCCCGCGTGAGATGCGGCGAAAGCGCCCTTCAGCTCCCGGTCAGCCCTGTTCTCGTGCCGCCCAATAGCGCTCGAGGTCGACGTCGGGCGTGCCGTCCTTGCCCGGGTCGATCGCCTTCATCGTGATCGTGTCCTCCAGGGACACGGACTCGGGAAGGTGGCTCCAGCGGTTCGTGTCCTCGCTCTGAGTCATACGCCGAGAATAGACGGGGATCACGTTCGCAGCCCGGTAGAAATGCCGGTCGGTGAAGATCTCATGTTCGCTTCGCTTCCGGCGTCCGCTCCTGAACCTTGCCGGTGCGCACGCCCTCACCGCAACTAGAGGACTAATTGCGGCGGAAGGGTCACAGACCCCAGGAAGCGCGAAGCGTGGCGAGGGCGTCATGGAAGCCCGGGAAGGTCTTCTTCACGCAACCCGGGTCGTCGAGCGTCACTCCCGGCGTGAGCAACCCCGTGACACTGAACGCCATCGCGATCCGGTGGTCCCGCCGGCACTTCACGAGCGCCCCCGTGGGCACCGAAGGCCGGATCTCGATCCAGTCCCGTCCGGTCTCCACCGAGATCCCCATCGCGCGCAGGTTCTCCTCGCATGCCGCGAGCCGGTCGCATTCCTTGATGCGCGTGTTGTAGACGTCCTCGATCCGCACCGGCCCGTCCGCGAACGGCGCGATGGCCGCGAGGGTCGGGACGGTGTCGGAGATGTCGCGCATGTTCACCGTGACACCGCGCAGCCCACCGGTACCGGTCACGGTCACCGCGTCCGCGCCCACCTCGACGTCGGCGCCCATCTGCCGCAGCACCTCGACGAACCGCAGATCCCCTTGCAAAGCACCGGCCGAGAGCCCCGGAACCGTCACGGAACGCCCGGTCAGCGCGGCCGCGGCGAAGAAGTAGCTCGACGTCGAAGCGTCGGGCTCGATCTCGTAGCGGCAGGCCTGATACGGCGAGGGCGGCACGATGAACGTGTCACCCTCGCGGACGACCTCGACACCGAAGCGCCGCATCATCGCGAGGGTGATCTCGACGTAGGGCACCGAAACCAGATCCGTGACCGTGATCCGCAGTCCCTCCGCGGTCAGCGGCCCGACCAGCAGCAACGCGGTCAGGAACTGCGACGACAGACCGGCGTCCAGTGTGAGGTCGCCGCCCTTGATCCCGGCGGCCCGCACCACCAGCGGATGGTGTCCCGGCTCGCCTTCGAAGGTGAGGTCGACGCCCAGTTCCCGCAGCGCGTCGGTCAGCGGCCCCAGCGGCCGGGCGCGCATCTGCTCGGAAGCGTCGAAGCGGAAGGTCCCGTACCCGGCGGCGGCCAGGGCGGGCAGGAAGCGTGCGGTGGTGGCACCGTCGCGGCAAAAGACGTCGGCGCTGTCGACGGCCGGGCCCTCGGGCCTGCCGGAGATCGTCCACTCATCGGCGGAACGGGAAACCTGATAGCCGAGCTTGAGCAGGCCCTCGGCGAAGCCCTCGGAGTCGTCCGAACGCAGCGGCCTGCTCAGCACGGTCGTCCCGTGGGCGGCGGCCGCGAGGAACAGGCCTCGGGCGGTGATCGACTTCGAGCCGGGGATGTCGACGATGGTCACGGAGCGAGCATACGGCTTGCCACCGGAACCGATTCAGGAAGCGCGGGGAAGGCGACGGCCGGGTGGGGCCGACTCCAGCCAGGAAAGGAACCCGGTGAGAGCGCCGGGGCCCATCGCGATCTCGATCGCCTCCTGCGTGGCGGACTCACACCGCAGGACGATCGAGCCTTCGGGGACGGCGTACGCCTCCGTGCCGGAAGGATCGCGCCGGTCCGCGATCTCCATGCTTTCGCGTTCGAAGACGCGATCCGGGCCGGTCCGCAGGCTCCAGACGCGGAACCAGACGAACTGCTCGCCCTCGTAGCGGCCCAGCCCCAGATGCCAGCTGGACCGCGCCTCGTCCGGACGCCACCGCAGCGCGACGCTCACGCCACCACCGCGGCGCATCCGGACCCATCGAAGCGAATACCAGGCCGCGAGAACGGCCAGGATGGTCAGGGCCCCGAGAACACCCACGGCGATTTCCACGGCCCGGCCCCTGCCCGATTCCCGGTCAGACCGACTGACCGGCCGCGCGAAGCTGGGCGGCTGCCCTAGCCCGCTCTTGCTCGTCTTCGCCGCTCAGCGCCTTCTTGGCCGCATCGACGTCGATCTCGTGCGAGAGCTCGGCGCTCTCGGCGAGGATGCTCACGCCCGTCGCGGTGACCGACAGGAAACCGCCGTGCACCGCGGCGGTCACGACCTCGCCGTCGGTGGTCGTCACCTTCACGACACCACCTTCGACGAGCTGGCCGAGGACAGGCTCGTGACCGGCCATGATGCCGATCTCGCCCTCGGTGGTCTGGGCCACCACGAACGTGGCGGTACCGGACCAGAGACGGCGCTCGACGGCTACCAGCTCGACAGAAATCTCAGCCACGTAGCTTCCCTTCACCTCAGGTGCTGACACCGAGTGTAATGGTCAAAGTTCCCTGTATGCGAACGACGGGACCAGCGTCCACAGTAGACACTGATCCCGCCGCTCATCGGAACATCACTTCTTGGTGATTTCCTTGTACTTCTTCTCGAGGTCTTCGAGGCCACCGATACCCAGGAACGCCTGCTCCGGGTAGTGGTCGAAGTCGCCCTTGGTGATGCGGTCGAAGGACTCGATGGTCTCCGACAGCGGCACGGTCGAGCCCGGGATCTGCGTGAACGCCTCGGCGACCAGCATGTTCTGCGAGAGGAACCGCTCGATGCGGCGCGCGCGCTGAACGGTGAGCTTGTCCTCTTCCGAGAGCTCGTCCATACCGAGGATCGCGATGATGTCCTGCAGTTCCTTGTACTTCTGCAGGATCCGGATGACCTCGGAGGCCACGCGGTAGTGGTCCTCACCGACGATGGCCGGGTCGAGAATGGTCGACGTCGACGCCAGCGGGTCCACCGCCGGGAAGATGCCCTTCTGGAAGACACCACGCGAAAGCTCGGTGGTGGCGTCCAGGTGGGCGAACGTCGTCGCCGGCGCCGGGTCGGTGTAGTCGTCCGCGGGGACGTAGATCGCCTGCATCGAGGTGATCGAACGACCACGGGTCGAGGTGATCCGCTCCTGGAGCTGACCCATCTCGTCCGCCAGCGTCGGCTGGTAACCCACGGCCGAAGGCATCCGGCCCAGCAGGGTCGACACCTCGGAACCGGCCTGGGTGAACCGGAAGATGTTGTCGATGAAGAGCAGCACGTCCTGGTTCTGCACATCGCGGAAGTACTCCGCCATGGTCAGCGCGGACAGCGCGACCCGCATACGGGTGCCCGGCGGCTCGTCCATCTGACCGAAGACGAGGGCGGTGTCGTTGATGACGCCGTCCTCGGACATCTCCAGGAAGAGGTCGTTGCCCTCACGGGTGCGCTCGCCGACACCGGCGAACACCGAGGTACCACCGAAGTTCCGGGCGACACGGGTGATCATCTCCTTGATGAGCACCGTCTTGCCGACGCCGGCACCGCCGAACAGGCCGATCTTGCCACCCTCGACGTACGGGGTCAGCAGGTCGACGACCTTGAGGCCGGTCTCCAGCATCTTCGTCTTGCCTTCGAGCTGGTCGAAGGAAGGCGGGTTGCGGTGGATGCCCCAGCGCTCGAGGTCCTCGCCGTAGCCGGGCTCGTCCAGGCACTCGCCGAGCGCGTTGTAGACGTGGCCCTTGACCTTGTCGCCGACCGGGACCGTGATGGGGCCGCCGGTGTCGGTGACCTCGGCGCCACGCACCAGGCCGTCCTGCGGCTGGAGCGAGATGGTGCGGACGAGGTTGTCACCGAGGTGGCTGGCGACCTCGAGGGTCACCGTCTTGCGCAGCTGCTCGAACTCGATTTCGACCTTGAGCGCGTTGAACTGGTCGGGAACGGAACCGCGCGGGAATTCGACGTCGACGACCGGGCCGGTCACCGAGACGATGCGCCCCTTGGCACGCGGGGTTTCAGTACTGGTCATCAGTCATCACTTCCTGCTGCGGTCAGCGCGTTCGCGCCACCGACGATTTCGGAGATCTCCTGGGTGATCTGCGCCTGGCGGGCCTGGTTCGCCTCCCGCGTCAGCGTGTTCACCAGGTCGTTCGCGTTGTCCGACGCCGCCTTCATCGCGGTACGGCGAGCAGCGAGTTCGGACGCCGCCGACTCGAGCATCGCCGCGAAGATCCGCGTGTTGATGTACTTCGGCAGCAACGCGGAGAGCAGCTTTTCGGCACTGGGCTCGAACTCGTAGCTCGGGAGCAGGCTTTCGGGCTTCTCCTCGCCGTCCTCGGTGTACTCGACCTCCAGCGGCGCGACGCGCTTGGCGGTCGGGCGCTGGGTGAGCATCGAGACGAACTCGGTGTAGACGACGTGGATCTCGTCGACACCCAGGATGCCGTCGGCGTTGCCCGCCTCGTCGTCGGCGCCGTTCAGGAACGACTCGACGATGAGCTCACCGGCGGTCGAAGCGTTGACGTAACCGGGCTGGTCGGAGAACCCCGTCCAGCCTTCGGTCACCTCGCGGCCCCGGAACCGGTAGTAGCTCAGGCCCTTGTTGCCGGTCACGTACAGCACCGGCTCCTTGCCCTGCTCGCGCAGCAGCGTGAGGAGCTCCTCGGTCGCCTTCAGCACGTTGGAGTTGTACCCACCGCACTGACCCTTGTCGCTGGTGATCACGAGGACCGCCGCGCGCTTCGGGTTGGGGCGCTCGACCAGCAACGGGTGGTCGAGGTTGGCCGAGGCGCCCGCCAGGGCCGAGAGCACGTTCGTGATCTCGTCCGAGTAGGGCCGCGACGCCGCGACCTTCGCCCGCGCCTTGGTGATGCGCGCGGTGGCGATGAGCTCCATCGCCTTGGTGATCTTGCCGATGGACTTGGTCGCCTTGATACGCGACCGGAGTTCTCGGAGTTGTGCGGCCATGAGCTACCAGCTCACTTCTTCGGTGCGGGCTTGTTGACCTTGACGGTCTCCTGCCCGACCTTCTCGGCGTCCATCGCGTCGGAGACCTCGACGAGGCTCTTGCCCTCGGCGGTGGTGAACTCCTTCTTGAACTCGTTCACCGCGTCGACCAGGCCGTTGGCGGTCTCGTCGGAGAACTTGCCCGACTCGCGGATGTCCTTGAGGAGCTCGCCGTGCTTGCGGCGCGCGGAGTCGACGAACTCGTCACGGAAGCGGCGCACGTCCTCGGTCGGGACCGAGTCGAAGTGCCCGTTGGTACCGAGGTAAACCGTGACGACCTGCTCCTCGACCGGGATCGGCGAGTACTGCGGCTGCTTGAGCACCTCGTACAGGCGGACGCCACGCTCGAGCTGCGCCTTCGACGCGTCGTCGAGGTCCGAAGCGAAGGCCGCGAAGGCCTCCAGCTCGCGGTACTGCGACAGGTCGATACGGAGCGAACCCGAAACCTGCTTCATCGCCTTGACCTGCGCGGCACCACCCACGCGGGAAACCGAGATACCCACGTCGATGGCCGGGCGCTGACCGGCGTTGAACAGGTCCGACTGGAAGAAGCACTGACCGTCGGTGATCGAAATGACGTTCGTCGGGATGTAGGCCGACACGTCGTTCGCCTTGGTCTCGATGATCGGGAGACCGGTCAGCGAGCCCGCGCCCAGCTCGTCCGAGAGCTTGGCGCAACGCTCGAGGAGACGGGAGTGCAAGTAGAAGACGTCGCCGGGGAAGGCTTCACGGCCCGGCGGGCGACGCAGCAGCAGCGAGATCGCGCGGTACGCGTCGGCCTGCTTGGTCAGGTCGTCGAACACGATGAGGACGTGCTTGCCCTCGTACATCCAGTGCTGGCCGATGGCCGAGCCGGTGTACGGCGCGATCCACTTGAAGCCGGCGGAGTCCGACGCGGGGGCCGCGACGATGGTGGTGTACTCCATCGCGCCGGCGTCCTCGAGGGACTTCTTCACGGCGGCGATCGTGGAGCCCTTCTGGCCGACCGCGACGTAGATGCAGCGAACCTGCTTCTTCGGGTCGCCGGTCTCCCAGTTGGCCTTCTGGTTGATGATCGTGTCCACCGCGACCGCGGTCTTACCGGTCTTGCGGTCACCGATGATCAGCTGACGCTGGCCACGGCCGATCGGGGTCATCGCGTCGATGGCGGTGATACCGGTCTGCAGCGGCTCGGCCACCGGCTGGCGCTCGACCACCGAAGCGGCCTTGACCTCCAGCGGGCGACGCTCGGTGGTCTCGATCTCGCCGAGGCCGTCGATCGGGGCGCCCAGCGGGTTCACCACGCGGCCGAGGTAGCCCTCGCCGACCGGGACCGAGAGGACCTGGCCGGTGCGCTTGACCTGCTGGCCTTCGACGACGGTCTCGAAGTCACCGAGGATCGCGGCACCGATGGAGCGCGCGTCCAGGTTCAGCGCGACGCCGAGGACCCCGCCGGGGAACTCGAGCAGCTCGTTCGCCATGGCCGAGGGGAGGCCCTCTACGTGGGCGATACCGTCACCGGCGTCGACGACGACGCCAACTTCTTCCCGGCTCACGTCCGGGGCGTAACTCGAGACGTAGTTCTCGATCGCGCTACGGATCTCATCCGAGGAGATCGTCAGCTCCGCCATTTCAATCCCGCTCTCGCTTCGTTCGTGCCAGTGTGCAAAGTCGTTGTTGTGGGTCAGCTAGCCAAGCTGGTCGTTCCCCGCCCCCTACGGGGCCCGCCCCCGGCCCGCGACTATCCGGCGAGTCGCCGCCGTAGCGCGTCCAGCCGGCCCGCGGTGCTGCCGTCGATGACCTCGTCGCCGACGCGGACCACGAGTCCGCCGCCCAGTGACGGGTCGACCTCGACGTGCAGCGCGAGCTGCCGTCCGTAAAGGGCGTTGAGCTTCTCGCCCAGCTGAGCCTGCTGCTCGTCGGACAGCGCGCTCGCGCTGGTCACCTGGGCGACCGAGCGTTCACGGCGTTCCGCGGCCAGCCGGACCAGCTGCTCGAGGGCGTTGCCGACGCCACGGCCCTTGGCGCGCAGGACGACCTGCTCGACGAGGGTCTCGGTGACCACGTCCACCTTGTCGGCGAACAGGTTGCGGACGAGGGTCCGCTTCGCCTCCGCGGGGGCGGTCAGGTCGGCCAGTGCCCGTTCGAGCTCCGGCGCACCCGCAACGATACGAGTGACCCGGAAAAGCTGGTCTTCGACAGCGTCGATGTTCCCGGACTTCTCCGCACTGGTGAGCAGCGCCGAGCGGCCGAGGGCCTCGAGCCCGTCGGTCAGTTCACGCGGGCTCGACCAGCGGCTGCCCGCCACGGAGTCGAGCACCTGCAGGGCCGGTTCGGAAACCTTGCCCGCGAGGATCCCGCGGGCGAGGCCGATCCGGGCCTCGGGCGTAGCCGAACCGTCGGCGACGGCCCGGCGCAGGCCGATCTCCCGGTCCAGCAGGGCGACGACCGAAAGCAGCTCGTCGCCGACCGTCGCCGGGTCCGTACCCGCGGCGGCCAGAACCTCGCCGAGACGGTTCTCGGCGAGGTCGAGCGCTTCACGGCTCGCAGCATGCAGCGTCATTCTGGTCTACTTCCCTGCTCCGAGACCGCCACCGTTGGCACCGGCGGTCTCCAATTCGGCCAGGAACCGGTCCACGGTGCCGTGACGGCGCGCGTCGTCCGCGAGCGACTCGCCGACGATGCGGCTGGCCAGCTCGATGGAGTTACGGCCGAGTTCGGCGCGCAGCTCGGCGACGATCTGCGCCTTCTGGGCCTGCAGCTGAGCCTGGCCCTGGGCGACGATGCGCTGGGACTCGGCCTCCGCCTCGGTACGAAGCTCCGCCTTGATCTGCTCGGCTTCGAGCCGGGCGTCGTCGCGGATCTTCGCGGCCTCGGAACGGGCTTCCGCCAGCTGCGCCTTGTACTGCGCGAGGTTTTCTTCGGCTTCGGCCTGCGCCTTCTCGGCCCTCTCGATGCCACCCTCGATCAGCCTCGTCCGCTCTTCGTACGTGGCCTCGAAACGAGGAACGACGTACTTCTTCAGAACGAACAGCAGCAGAAGGAAGGCGATGAACCCGAGAATGAGCTCGGGAACGTGCGGCACGATCGGGTTGGGCGCTTCTTCGGCGGCCAACACCAATTCGGTCTTCAGCACAACGTCTCCTTAAGCGATGAGCGGAACTAACTCAGGAGGCGAGGAAGTAGATGACGATACCGATCAGCGCCAACACCTCGGTCAGCACGAAGGTCGAGTAGGCGATGCCCTGGAGCTTGCCCTGCGCCTCCGGCTGGCGAGCGGTGCCGTTGATGACGGCGGCGAAGATCAGACCCACACCGATACCGGGGCCGATCGCGCCGAGGCCGTAACCGATGGCGGCGAGACCCGGGTTGATGTCGACAGCGGCCTCGGCAGCCTGCGCAAGAACGATGTTGCTCACGTGCGTTTCCCTTCAAACTCGGTCCGCGCGACTCACGCGGATCGGGGGCTTTTGGTGTTCTCTCAGTGCTCCGACGCCAGTGCGGCGCCGATGTACCCTGCGGACAACAGTGCGAAAATGTAGGCCTGCAGGACCTGGATGAATGCCTCCAGGAAGGTCATCGCGATCGCGAACAGGAACGCCACCGGCGACACCAGCTTCACGGCGCCTTCTCCGTCGGTCAGAAGGAAACTTCCGCCGAGGGTGAAGACCATGATGATCAGGTGGCCGGCGAACATCGCCGCGAAGACTCGGATCGCCAGCGTGGCCGGCGCGATGAAGAACTTCTGCGCGAACTCGATGGTGGAGTACAGCGGCAGAACGAATCCGGGAATGCCCGCGGGCGCCAGTTCCTTCTTCAGGTAACCCTTGAAACCGTGGCGTTTGAACCCGACGTAGTGGTACACCGGGTAAACAACAAGGAACGCCAGCGCGACCGGGAAGCCGACTCGCGCCATCGTCGGGAACTGGAAGAACGGAATGATCCCGAACAGGTTGTTCACCAGAATGAAGGAGAACAGCCCGAGCACCAGCGGGATGAACGGCTTGAAGTCCTTGGAGCCGATCTGCTCACGGGCGATGTTGTTACGCCCGAAGTTGTAGACGGACTCCGCGAAGAACTGTCCCTTACCCGGGACGACCTTCAGCTTGCGCGAGGCGAGCATGAAGTAAGTGATGATGATGAGCAGGGAGATGACCACCAGCAACATCGGCTTGGTGAAGCTCAACCAATAGCCGGAGCCGAACAACGGCGGCAGGTTGAAGTCTTTTACGCCTGGCGGCGTGAACTCCGCACCCTCGGCTAGTACCAGCGCGCCCACTGGGCTCCTTCCGGTTCTCCCGGCCGGCGTTCACTCCGCCGGGGGAATCGTCACGATCTGGACTTAACGTACCCGACACGTATCGGGCCGTCGGAGGCGGCCACCCCACGATGTGCTGAACACGGTTTCACGTTCCGCACACGAGGATTCTCGATGCAGTGCTCCCGGGAGACAGACGCCTACCAGCGGGTACGAAGGGACGATTCAACACCGTCGCCACACTGCTGTTCGGGGTTCGTCATCGGGAGCCGGCAGCCGAGGCCGCCGCCCATACGCGGACCATATCAGCAGGTTCGGACGGGCCGTACAGGCGTACTACATTGCCCCCGATCGGCCGAGGACCTAGGTCCCGTCCCAGGTCAGGACCTCGGTCCCGCGATCAGCGGGAAGCCGGGATGATCGTCGGGATCTTGGTCTTGCGGAACGCGTTGAACTCCACCGCGGCGGCCAGCAGGATCGCGACGATCATGGTGATCCCCAGCGACATCGGGTGCAGCCAGGTGGCCCCGCGGAGCAGGGTCAACGCCACGAAGAGGATCAAGATCTTGAAGACGTAACCACCGAGAGCGATCACCATCACGAACATCGGGTCCATCCCCGCGCTCATGCGCATCATGCCCAGCGTCGCGAGCGCGGAGAGGATGGCGAGCACGCCGCCGATGAGCGAACCGACGAGACCGGTCACTCCATTGAGGATGGTGAAGACGACGATGCAGACCAGGACCGCGGGCGGCGTGAAGATCAGCGAAGCCTTGGTCATCGCGTTGGCCGCCTGCAGAACCACCTTGGCGTGAGGGTTCTCCTCCGCCTCGACGGTCTTTTCGGTCTCGCTCACAGAAAACTCCCTGGTCGTCTCAGCCGACCAGTGTAGGCGCGCGCGGATCGCGTCTTTCAGGCGGTCCGGTTCCGCGACCGCAGCCTGGGGATGACCGACACCAGGGTGGCCAGCAGGAAACCGAATCCGACAATCCAGAAAACCGCGACATCGTCGAACAACGTCACCGAGACGGCGCCGAACGCGAGCAGGCCCGCCCACAAGTAGATGAGCAGGACCGCGCGGCGCTGCGAGTGGCCGATCTCCAGCAACCGGTGGTGCAGGTGCATCTTGTCCGCGGCGAACGGGCTCTCGCCGCGGCGGGTACGGCGGATGACCGCCATGATCAGGTCGAGCAACGGTACGAAAAGGACCGCGGCGACCACGACCAGCGGTGAGAGCAGCGCGAGCGCGTCCTTACCGCTGAACTGCGGATAGGGCACGCGACCCGACGCGGACGTCGTCGCGCCGGCCAGCATGAGGCCGATCATCATCGAACCCGAGTCGCCCATGAAGATCTTCGCGGGCTGGAAGTTGTACGGCAGGAACCCCAGACAGGCCCCGGCGAGCGTGGCCGCGATGAGGGCGGGCGGGTACGCGCCGACGTCGCCGCCCGAGGAGTCGAGCAGGCCGAGCGAGAACGAGCACGTCGCCGCGGCGGCGATGAACCCGAGACCGCCGGCGAGCCCGTCGAGGCCGTCGACGAAGTTCATCGCGTTGACCATGACGACCACCAGCACGACGGTCAGCAGCGCGCCCTGGTTCTTGTCCAGCACGAGCACCTGGCCGAAGGATCCGTCGCCGCCTCCCCACGGCACCCAGAACGACACCCATTGCACGCCGAAGATCACCAGGATCCCGGCGCACATGACCTGCCCGGCGAGCTTCGTCCAGGCGTCCAGTTCGAACCGGTCGTCGAGCGCGCCGATCAGGGAGATGACCCCGGCCGCGAGCAGCACGCCCAGCGAGTCGAAGGAGAAGTCGAAGCCGCGGCTCAGCGCGGGCAACTGGTGCGCGAGTCCCATCGCGGCGGCGACGCCCAGGAAGATGCCGATGCCGCCCATCCGCGGGATCGGCGTGACGTGGACGTCGCGAGCCCGCGGGTTGGCGATCGCGCCGATCCGGATGGCGACCCGGCGAACCACGCCGGTGAGCAGGAAGGTAACGGCCGCCGCGGTGAGGGCGACGAGGATGTACTCCCGGATCGGGAGGCCTTGCGTAGGAGGCATGGTGCGTTACGCCGCCGAGGTCCAAGTCACCTGAACACGCTACCGCGCCAGGGGGATGCGGCGGCGAACGGTACTGGGCCGGTGACTAGGCCAGCGACTCCGCGGGCACGCCGAGTACTTCCGCGATGGCGGCGCGGCTGACCGCGCCCTCACGCAGGATGACCGGGTCGTCGCCGGTGAGATCGACCATCGAGGACGGAACGGGGTCGCCCGTGGACCCGCCGTCGAGGTACACCGCGACGCTGTCGCCGAGCTGGTCGACCGCCTCCTGCGCGGTCGACGCCGGCGGCTGGCCGGAGACGTTCGCACTGGAGACCGCCATCGGGCCGACGTCACGCAGCAGTTCCAACGCGACCGGGTGAAGCGGCATCCGCAGCATCACCGTTCCGCGTGACTGACCCAGATCCCACTGCAGGCTCGGGGCGTGCGGCAGGACGATGGAGAGGTCGCCGGGCCAGAAGGCCTCGATGAGCGCGCGGGCCTGCGGCGGCGTGCCGAGCACCAGTCCGTCCACAGTGGACCAGGAGCCGACGAGGACGCCGACCGGCATGTCCGGGCCGCGGTTCTTGGCCCGCAGGAGGGATTGCACGGCGCCGGAATCGAAGGCGTCCGCGCCGATGCCGTAGACCGTGTCGGTCGGGAGGACCACGAGACGGCTGGAGCGCACCGCGCTCGCCGCCGCGGCGAGCCCGTCGGCCCGCGTGTCACGCTTGCTGCAGTCGTACACCGCGCTCATGGCAGGTCAGCCTAGCCCTGTCCCGCCACGGCCCGGCCCGCACCTCCCGGGGTGTCATGAAAGGGTCTTTCAGGACATTTTTCATCCTGAAAGACCCTTTCATGACCGGTAGCTCTCCCCTAGAAGGCGAAAGCGGCGCAGAACGACGTCGCCGTCTTGGCCGGGTCGGCGATCGACGTCGCGGTCAGCTTGATCTGCGCGACGTGGTCACCGCCCGCGGCCCGCTTGGCGTGCGCCGTCGCCGACGAGCGCCCGCCGAACGGGACCGTGGACAGCTCGTTCGGCAGCCGGACCTCCCAGCCCTTCGCGTTGGTGGACGCGCTCAGGCGGTAGGTGTCGGTGTCGAACGGCGCCGCCGCACCCTTCGCGTCGCCCGTGTTGAGCACCGGGAACGAGCAGGTCGCGAGCCCCTGCTTGGCGAACGCCGGGACCGAAGGCCACAGCGAGACGCCCCGGGCCTGCGAGCCGGCGCCGTCGAGCGAAGCCACCGTGACGACGTAGGAGAGCACGCCCTTGCGGTCGCGCTCGACGTCCGAGACCAGGAACTTCAGCCTGTTGGCCTCGTCGGTGTACTCGTACTTGCTCGCGGAACCGGTACCCGCCTTGAACGCGGCGTCGTTGAGCTGGCGGTAGTCGCCGATGGGGATCGGGACCGCGGTGCCGTCCGGCTTCTTGTAGTCGGTCATGCCGATGTCGGCCGGATGCGCGTCGACGATCCATTCGAACGGCGCGTTGTCCTGGTTCTTCGTCTTCGCGATGATGACGCCGGAATCGGGGGCGAAGGAATCGCTGCCCATCCGGTCGACGACCTCGACGGTGTAATTGTTGTAGCCACCGCCGTCGCAGAACGGATCCTTGGAGCGATCACATTTCGGCGAAAGGTCCCCGCCGGGGAGGGCGATGGTGATTCCGCTGTAGGCGCCCTGGCCGGGAAGCACCGAACGCGCGGTGATCCGCGCCGAAACCGGACCCGACTTCGCGAGCTGGTTCCGGTCGAGTTTGAGCACGTCTTCGGGGTCGATGATGTCGAGCTTCATCTTGGTGCGCAGCATGTGGTGTGACCCCATCGAGCCACCCTGCGTCGCCGGGATCTGCCAGCGTGTGTGCGGTCCGCCGGGACCGTTGAAGCTACCGCGCGACATCATCTCCCACGGTCCGGTGTAAGCACGCGACGGCGGAGTGCCGAACGGGTTGTTGTAGTTGTCGCCGATGCCGAGGATGTGGCTCAATTCGTGCGCGTAAACCGCCTGACCCGAGCTTTCTGCCTGGGTCGAGGAACCGGTGACCGCGTTCGGCCAGATACTCGCCGCCGATTTCCACGACGTCCACGGAACATAGCGGGTGGACGCGGCATTCGGCATTCCCGCGACACCGGGACCGAATTCGGCGGGCACGTTCCCGGGCTCACCGAACTTCATCACGCCGAATTCCTGCCAGGTCGAACTCTCGTCCTGGCCGGCGGAAAGATAGAAGACGAAGTCGAACTGCTTGGAGACGTCACCCACGTCCGCGCGCCAGGCCGCGCCGGCGTCGGCACGCAGGTCACGCTTGCAGTTCGCGTCCGGCGGGCACGCGTCCGGCTGGAACTCCATGCCGTATTCGAAGGACTTGCCGGGCAGCCGGTACGGCCCGAACGCGGTCAGGTCGACGCCCATCCGGCCGCCGGAGTCCTCCATCCAGTACTCGTTGATCGTGTGGCCCTGGTTGAGGGCCTGGGGCTTGTTGAGGAAGTCCTGGTAGAACTTCGCGACGTTCGCGCGCGGGACGTTGCTGGCGGCGGGGCCGGGGTTGCCGAACACCGTCGAATGCGTGGGCTGCGTGACGGCGAATTCCTGGTCCGGGTAGTCCGCGAGCACCACGGCGCCCTTGAACATCCGCTTGGTCGGCTTCAGCGCCGGGTCGGCCCAGTTGGTGCCGGGCGGCTTGCGGTAGTCGTCCCACGTCATGTGGTCCTGGTTCTCCCAGGTCGACCCGTCGATCGGGGCGGGCCAGCCCTTCACGGGCGCCGCGGCGGACGCGGGTTGAGCGAGAAGACCCGGCAACAGTGCGACGGTGGCGAGTACGGCGAGTGTTCTGAGTGGGGCTCGTCGGAGAGACGATCGCATCGGGGTACACCTCCCAGTCAGACCGCCGACGAGGCGGCCGTGATCGACGGTAGGAGGTGGGCTTTGCCCTGGGCACCGCCGGAAGTCGTGAGTCCCGCTAACTATCCGGCCCAACGCCCTCCGCATTCAGTCCTCTGGATGCGGTAGTTGCACGCGCAAGTACCGCATCCAGAGGACTAAATGCGGGCGAACCGCGTGACCAGCGGGACGGCACGTGTGATCCAACGGACGGCACGGGTGTCTGGGCGGACGACACGCGTGCGGCCGGGTTCAGGGGCCCGACGTCCATCCAGTCACGTGTGTCGTCCCGCTGATCACGTGTGTCGTCCCGCTGATCACGCGAAACCGCCCACCACGCACCTGCGGTGCCCCTCACGCCCCACCGCGCCCTCCGCATTCAGTCCTCTGGATGCGGTAGTTGCACGCGCAAGGACCGCATCCAGAGGACTGAATGCGGCGGGAGGGTCAGGAGACGCGCAGGGCGGTGACGAAACGCGGGCGTCCGGCGAGGTCGATGTGCCCCTGGACGTCGGTCAGCACCCGGCGCGCGCGCACCAGGGCCGGGACGGCGGAGCCGTGCGTGTCGTCGTGCTCGATCGCCAGGCCGCCGGTGGGCCGCAGCAGGCGCGCGGCGGCGGCGATGGCGTGCCGGATCACGGCCAGCCCGCTCTCCTCCGCGAACACCGCCCGCGCCGGGTCGTGCTCGGCGACCTCCGGCGGCACCGGGGTCCCTTCGGGCACGTACGGCGGGTTGCACAGCACCAGGTCGACGAGCCCGTCGAGCTCGGCGAACATCGTGCTGTCGGCGACGTCGCCGGAGTACAGCCGGATGGGCGTGTCACCGGCGTCGGCGTGGACGTCGGCGTTGTGCCGCGCCCAGGCGAGTGCCTGCGCGTCGATGTCGACGGCGTAGACGACGGCGTCCGGCCGCGCGTGCTGGACGGCGAGCGCCAGGGCGGCCGAGCCGGTGCAGAGGTCGACCACCACCGGGTACTCGCGGCCGTGCAGCAGCTTGAGGCCCCATTCGAGGAGCAGTTCGGTCTCCGGACGCGGGACGAAGACGCCGGCGCCGACGTTGACCGTGATGTCGCCGAGCGCGGCCCAGCCGGTGAGGTACTGCAGCGGGATCCTCTTGGCGCGCTGCGTGACGAGCTGGCCGATCGCGTCGATGACCGGCGGGTCCACCAGCGGCACCATCGGCAGGCGGCCGCGTTCGACGCCGAGGACATGGGAGGCGATCAGCTCCGCGTCCGAGCGCGGGGACGCCACGCCGGCCTCGGTGAGAATGCGGGTCGCTTCCATGATGGCGAGGCGCAACGGCTGCCGGTTCACTGGTGTTCCTTCACAGAGTCAAGCCTGACACACGAGGCACGCGTGCCGGGGTCGATACACGCGGGCTCAGGGTATCGATTCCTTTCAGCGCACCCGCCATGAGAGCGACGACAGCGTCAGTGCCGCTTCGGCCACTCGCCGCGCGAGGTCGGTCTGAAGGCTCTTCGTCGCCGAAGCAATCCACTCGTCGACGTTCTTCACGCCGATGTCGCGGTACTCGACGGCCTGAAGCAGCATCTCAAGCTTGTCCGCGTCGCGTGCGTACAACGCCTCCGGGCTCTCCGCGGTCTCGTACTCGTCGACGGCTTCGCGAACCGAGTCACGGGCAGCGCCGGGAAGGGCCGACGTCTGCGCCGCCGTGATCGCCCTCGGGTCCGGCTTCTCGACGAATCCCTTGATCGTGTGCGGGAGGTCGCCGGTCCGCGTCTCCTGCGTGTCGTGCCAGAGCGCGAGGTACGCCGCCCGCGCCGGGTCGGCGCCACCTTCGGCCGCCAGCAATCCGGCCAGCTGCGCGACCCGCGTCGTGTGCTCGGCGACCGATTCGGGATCGCGGACCCCGGCCTGCCACCAGCCCGCCCTCCGGATCCGCTTGAGCACTCCGAGTTCGAAGCCGAACCTGGCCAGGGCTTCCACAGTTCTCCTACGCGTCGATGGTGTCGATGGTGAGGTATCCGGCCAGTGTCCCGCGCCGCTCCCGCAGGGTGTCGATGCGGTCGTCCATTTCGGCGAGTTCGCGCCGGATCTCCGCCACGACCGTCGGGCACATGTCGAGTTCCGGCAGTTCGCCGTTCGCGCACGGCAGCATCTTGCCGATGACCTGGGTGCTCAGCCCGGCCGCGAGCAGCGCGCGGATCTGCCGCACGGTGGTGACCGCGTCATCGCCGAAGGTGCGGTAACCGTTGCAGTCGCGCCGTGAGACCAGCAGCCCCTGCTCCTCGTAGTAGCGCAGCAGCCGGTGACTGACGCCGGTCCGCCGGGACAGCTCGCCGATCAGCATGTGACCCCCATCATCCGTGATTGACCTTCACATCGATGTCAGTACTTAACGTCGCCGGCATGACGAATCATTTCGCCCACGTCGTCCGCGGTTCCGGTCCCGGCCTGCTGCTCGCCCACGGTGGCGGCGGCGGTATCGAGGGCAACTTCGGCACCATCCTCGACGACCTCGCGCGCACCCACACCGTCGTCGGCCCCGACTACCCCGGCACCGGGGCCACTCCACGCAGTACCGAGCCACTGGACCTCGACGCGGTCGCCGACGAGCTGGTCTCCATCGCCGTCGACGCCGGGCTCGAACGCTTCGCGATCCTCGGCTACTCCGTGGGCACCGGCGTCGCCGTGCGGGCGGCGACCCGGCACCCCGATCGGGTCACCGGCCTCATCCTCACGGCGGGGTTCACGAAGCCGGACAACCGCCTCCTGCTGGCCGTCGACATCTGGCGCGAGCTGCTGGACGGCGACCGGCGGCTGCTGGCGAAGTTCCTCACCTTCGCCGCCACCGGCGAGACGCACCTGAACGCACTCGGCCCGGCGGAACTCGAAGCCGCCATCGACGGGCTCGCCGACTACATCCCGGCAGGCAGCCCCGAGCACGTCGGCCTGGTCGCGGGCGTCGACACCCGGGCCGAACTGGCCGGGATCGCGGTGCCCACGCTCGTCATCGCCACCACGCGGGACGGACTCGTCCTCCCTGCCCACTCCCGCGAGCTCGCGGCCGGGATCCCGGGCTCCGAACTGATCGAGATCGAGGCCGGACACGGCATCGGCGTCGAGGCCCGCGACGCCTGGCTCGACGCGATCCAGAACTTCCTCTCCGCAAGTGTTAGAGAGGGCACGAACTGATCACCCTCCGGAATCTTCTAAGGTGACGCGGGTGAAGATCCGGGAGATCCGACTGACTCTGGGCGTGTTTTTCGCCGCGCTCGGGGTCCTCCTCGTCCGATTCCTGGTTCCTCGTCCGATCGGCATGGCGGACAACGGCGACGGCTGGCGCATCCTGTGCCAGCTCGGCGCCCGCGAACTCGACAGGCCGTCGGAACGCTTCGTCCGCTTCTCGTACGGCACCGCCCCCGCCTGCAACAGCGAGTACATCTCCAGCCAGAGCTGGATCGACAAGATCGCCAGCGAGGCCGGGCAGCTGCTCGGCTCGTCCGCGATCCTGAACCTGCTCGTCCTGGGCGTACTGGGCTGTCTGCTGGTCGCGGGCGGGATCGCGGCGATCGTCGCGGGCCTGCGCCTCTCGGTCCGGAACAGCTTCATCGCCACCGCCGCGCTGCTGCTGGTCGCCGCGGACTCGGCGTTCTTCGGGTACTTCGCCTCCGTGCTGAGCGAGGGCGCCGCCTTCATCGGGATGCTCCTGCTCGCCGGCGGGCTCCTGCTGATGCATCGCACCGGGCCGTGGCGCTACACCGGCGCCGCCGTCACCGTGCTCGGCGCGATGATCGGGATCAACGCGAAGTCGCAGACCCTGCTGCTGATCCCGCTGTTCGCGCTCGCGCTGCTGTTCGTCCGGCCCGCGGGCAGCCGCGGGATGGCCCGCTGGGCACTGCCGCTGGCCGTCCTCGCCGTCGTGGGCGCCGGAACCGCGCTGGTGCAGGGCGGGGGCGACTCGGCCAACGCGGAGTACCGCGAGGCGAACATGTACCACGTCGTGTTCAACGCGATCGTGGACGGTGAGCACGACACGAACGGCGACCTCGCCGCGCTGGGCCTCCCTCCGGAGTTCGCCCAGTACGTCGGCACCGGCTGGTGGAGCGAGAACGCGGCCTGGCGCTCCCCCGAGTACGCCCAGTACCGCGACAAGATCAGCCGCCGCAACGTCGCCCAGTACTACCTGGAACACCCGGTGCGCGTGGTCCAGATCCTGCACAAGGCGGCCGAGGAAACGCTCACCGCGCGCGTGCCGAACCTCGGCAGCTTCGGCGAGCACGCGGGACAGCCGCCGCTGGCCAAGGAGTACCGGGTCCCGGTCCTGTCCGGGATCACCGGCTGGATCGCCCCGCTGGGGCTGTTCGCGCTGCTGCCGATCTGGCTGCTCATCGGCTGGGCCGGGCTCCGTGCCTTCCGCAACCGCACCGGTCGTCGCGACGTCGGCATCGTGGTGCTGATGTTACTGCTGTTCGCGATGGGCCAGATCCTGGTCTCCGGTCTCGGGGAAGGCATCGAGAACGTCAAGCACCAGCAGCTGACGATCTTCCCGACCCTGCTCGCCGCCGCCTTCGCCGCGCTTTCGTTCCTGCCGCGGCGCAAGGACGAGACCGAGTCCGTCGAGGAACGCGAACCGGAGACCGCGACCGTCTCCACCTGATCTTCGAGCCTTCTCGATTCTGCCTCGATTTCACTCGATAGAGGCAACGTTTCGGCCGCATGTGTCGTCAACGGGACGAACCCCCCGACACAGACCGGAACCTGGGAGCCCCCGTGCACAGGAATCCACAGCGCCGAAGAATCACGTTCATCTTCCCGATCTACAACGAGGAAGAGAACATCGCGCTGCTCGACACCACCGTGGGTCAGGTGATCGAGCCGCTGGCCGATCGCTACGACTTCAGCTTTCTCTACGTCGACGACGGCAGCCGCGACGGGTCACTCGCCCGGCTCACGGAACTCGCAGAACGCGACGACCGTGTCACCGTGATCGAGTTGGCCCGCAACTTCGGGCACCAGATGGCGGTCACCGCCGGCCTGGACCTGGTCGACGCGGACGCAGTGATCATCATGGACAGCGACCTGCAGGACCCGCCCCGCGTCGCGCTCGAACTCATCGAGCGGTGGGAGCAGGGATACGACGTCGTCTACGCGCAGCGCAGGTCACGACGGGATTCCGCGTTCAAGAAGCTGACGGCCGGGGTGTTCTACCAGGTCCTGAGGACGCTCGCCTCGGTCGACATCCCAAAGAACACCGGCGACTTCCGGCTCATCGACCGCAAGGTCGTCGACGAGCTGCGGAAGTACCGCGAGCGGGACCGCTTCCTGCGCGGCCTGGTCGCCTACGTCGGTTTCAAGCAGACGGCCGTCCTGTTCGACCGGGACAAGAGGCACGCGGGCGTCACCGGCTATCCGCTTCGCAAGATGCTCCGGTTCGCCGCCGACGGGATCCTCGGGTTCTCCGTCGCCCCGTTGAAGATGATCACGCGGCTTGGCCATCTGATCTCGCTGCTCAGTTTCTTCGGCATCCTCTACGTCGCGGGCGTGAAGCTGTTCGCCCCGGAGACCGCGGTCCCCGGCTGGGCGTTCATGACCATCGCGATGTTCTTCCTCGGCGGGATCCAGATCATCATGCTCGGCGTACTCGGCAGCTACATCGGCCGCACCTACTCCCAGGTGCAGAACCGGCCGTTGTACGGCGTCGCGTCGGTCCGCACCGCCATGCTCGCCACCTCCGAAGCCGGGAGTACCGCGCGGTGAAGACCCTTTCCGGGACCCGCTTACGATTCGGGCTGGTCGGCGTGGCGAACACCCTGATCGACGCCATCGGGTTCGCCGTCCTCGCGACAATGGGTGTGCCGCTCTTCGTCGCGAACCTCCTTTCGACCACGGCCGGCATGCTGCTCAGCTTCACGCTCAACCGGAACTTCACCTTCCGCGCCAAGGAGGGTGACGTGCGACGACAGGCGATCCTGTTCTTCGCGATCACCGCCTTCGGGCTCTGGGTCGTGCAGGCGCTGGTCATCTTCGCGGTCAACTCGGCCTTCCCCGGCCTCCATCTGCTGATCCCGAAGTTCGCCGGGATCGCGGTCGGCCTGGTGTGGAACTACCTCCTCTACGCCAAAGTCGTCTTCCGGCAACCCGCCGCCGTCGTTCCCGGAGGCGGCGAATGACCGGCACCTTGGAGCGGCCGGCGACCGCCGAACCCAAAACCTGGCGCAGGTGGCCGACAGGCGACTTCGGCAAGATGTTCGCCGTCGTGGTCGCGTGGAACGCCGTCCTGTTCGGCGTTGTGTGGCTGTTCGGGCCGATCGTCCCGATCGAAGCGGGCAACGGCGTCCCCGAATCGGGCATCGGTTCGTCACCGAGCCTGCTCGTGCACACATACCGCTGGGATTCCCTGTGGTACGGCGAGATCGTGCAGAACGGATACGCGGACGGCGCACCGCAGGTCCGAGCGTTCTATCCGCTGTTCCCCGCGCTCGTCTGGCTGGTGCACACGATCGGTTTCGGCGGAATCGGCATCATCGCCGCCGGTTTCCTGGTGAACCTGATCGCCACCTGGCTCGCTGCGGTCGCACTGCTGAAGATCGGCCGGTTCTTCGTCTCCGAACGCGGCGCCAGGCTGGTCGTCGCCGCGTTCCTCACCGCACCGACGGCGTATTTCCTGCATTCCTTCTACACGGAGGCGGTATTCTGCGCACTCGGCTTCTGGGCGTTCCTGTTCGCCCTGCGGCGGCGGTGGACACCGATGGGGCTGTGCCTTATCCCCCTGACCGCCACGCGGATCACCGCCGCGGTCTTCGTGGGACTGTGCTTTCTGGAATTCTGGCGCAGCCAGGAGTGGCGGTTCCGGGGCCTGCTTTCGTGGCGGCTGCTGTGGTTCCCCGCCGCGTTCGCCGGCCTCGGCGCACATCTGGTGTCCATGAAACTCCAGGTGGGCAACGCCTTGGCGGGTTTCGACCCGGCGATGATGAAAGCGTACTGGCCCTACCACCAGCTCGATCCGAACATCCTGCCCACCATCTGGAACGCCGCCAAGCCTTCACTCCGGGCTTTCGCCGGCGAGACCCCGATGACGGAATGGCTGCTGATCAACAAGGTCCTACCGTTCGTCGGCCTGATCCTGTTGCTGGCGTCATCGGTGTACGTCGTCCTGGCACTGCGGGCGAAGGGGCTCCCGCTCGCGCTGTTCGGGATGGCGTCGATCGTCATGCTGACCATCAACAGCAATGTCATCTCCGTGCAGCGTTATCTGCTGCCGTGCCTGGTGATGTACGTGGCGCTGGTGCTGTTCGGGGAACGGAACCCGCGGCTGCGGCTGGGTGTGCACGTGGTCCTCTACGCGAATTCATTGCTGTGCGCGCTGTTGTTCCTGAGATTCGCGACCGGTTCGTGGACCGGGTAACCCTCAGCGCGACGACGCCCAGAATCCCGTGAAGCTGCCGCAGGTGACCCTGGTCCCGGTGAGTTCGTCCTTGATCCGGCCTTCGATGCCGCTCAGTCCGATCGTCGGCGTGTCCAGGGCGACGGAGTCGGGCACCGGGGCGCCCGCTGTCAGCGAGACGGGTTCGATCGTTTCGAAGAGCACGAGATAGTTCCCTTCCCGGTCGAGGCTTTTCGCCGCTTCGACCATCCTTTCCGGACTGTCGCCGGTCAGTTCCATCGGAAGTGGCCAGTCCACCGGGAACGGATTGCGCACACCGAAGATCGTTGCCACGAAAGGATTGTCCGGCAGGACGGCCACTCTCGACGCCGGATAGCGGTCCAGGCAGTCGCGGATCTGGGCGACATAGCGATGGACGCTGGGATTCGTGCGGATACCGCGCAGCGACGGCGCGATGTCTCCGAGGTCCTTCGTCAGTTCACCTTGTGGCCTGTCCGCGTACGGCGCCTTGTCGTGCGCGGACAACAACTGGAGTGTGGCGAGCACGAACGCTGCCGCGCCGAGGACCCCGCCCGCGATCTTGGGCGGCCGCGGCAGGTCCTCGGCGACGGCCTCCAGGACTCCGAGCGCGAAGATCCCGGCGAGCAACCCCGGAAGCGGGTAACCCCAGGACAGACTGGCCATCCAGCCGAGCGAGGCGATCGCCAGATGCTGCCACGGCAGCCGTCTTCGGCGGACGGCGTCGAGCGCCGCGGCGGCCAGGAAGAGCCACAGCAGGGAGATCGGCCAGCTGCCGGCGTGCTCGAAACCGCCGTCGGCCACGACGAACACCACGACGGCGACGACGCACAGCGCCGTCGCCGCCCGGAACCAGCGGCCCGGTTCGCCGAGACGTCCACGGGCGAGCGCGAGTACGAACACCCCGAGCAGCACCGGAACGAGGTACGTCCTCGGATCGGCGCGGCCGGCGAACTCCGCCGTCCAGAACCGGAACAGGCTTTCACCCCAGGTCTGCCGGCCACCGGAAAGCTGCGCGATCGCCGACCGCAGTCCCCCGGCGACGGTCACCATGCCGAAGTAGAGCACCGGTGCCGCGCCGAGCACGAGCACGTCACCGAGCAGGCGGGACGCCTTCTTCGGCGGCGCGGCGGGATGGAAGAGCAGGATCAGCAACCCGATCGGAGCCGCGAAAAGGAAACTCTGCTTGACGATGATCGCGAACCCGAGACAGAAGAGGCCCAGCCACCGCCGCCATCGCGTGCCGGAGCGCAGCCCGCTGTCGAGCAGCCACCAGCCGACCGCGACCAGGAAGACACCGTCGACGGTGTGCCAGGCCATCAGCGGATACGTGTTGAGGCAGACCAGCGCGGCGGCGAAGACCAGCCCGAGCCGCAGCGGCCCCCAAGCAAGCGGCGAAGTCCCGGTCAGGAGCGCCGCGAGCGCGAACGTGGCGACGGTCAACTGCACCATCATCACGAAGGCCGACCCGATCATCAGCGGCGCCGGAACGAGATGATCGATCAAATGCAGATAAGCCGAGCCGAACGGCCTCGGCCCGAGGAAATCGACCTGCGGGATCTCGCCGTGCAGGACCCGCCACACCTGCGCGAGCACGAAACCCTGATCGGTCGGATTGAAACCGAACCGGCCGACCCTGGCGACGACGGCGGCGCTCGAAAGTACGATTCCGACACCGAGGACAAGAGCCCGCGCGCCACGTTTCCGCTCGGCCGGAATCGATCTTTCCCCGATGTCCACGTCGTCTGCGTACGCCACGAATTCGTTTCCCTCGAGGCCGGATTTCCCTTACCGCACAGGGACCGTAGCGGAAGCACGCGGCCCGGGACAGACCCTCGCCACTTCCACCACTAAGCTGAACACACCTGTTGTCCGAGAAGGGCCCGCGAAATAGTCATGGATCTCCGAGAAACGGACGTCGTCACGCAGATATCCGCGAATATCGAAACGGACGATTTCGCGACGGCGGCCGCTTTGGGTGAACAATTCATCGGCGAGTTCGAAGCGACCGCGGTGGAGATCTGCCGGGCGGATCCCGAAGGCGGCTGGAAGGGCTACTCCGTCTCCGCCGGGTATCGCACCGCGCCCGCCGACGACGAGGAGCCCACCGAAACGCTGAACCGAGCCGCGCTGCCCGCGCTCTTCCGGTTCGGTCTCAACGCGGAATTCTTCGAAATCCACGGCACACCGGAGACCGGCCAGTACGGCAGTTACGACGCCTACGACACCAAGGTCGACGGCTACACGCTCTATTCGCTCATGGCGACCTTCGGCGGCACCGACCCGCGCGAACCGGCGTACGTCCCCCGGCACGACTTCAGCCCGCGCGCGGACAGCGACGTCATCTCACGGGTGCATCTCTTCGTCCCCACCGGCGATCTCCAGGCCGCCATCCGGCTGTGCGAGCCGACCGTGACGGACCTTTCGGCGTCGTTGATCCGGATCAGCACGGACGCTGGACCTTGCGAAGCGGTGTTGTTGTCGGCTTTCCCAGCCAGAGCAGGGGAAAGCGGCGAAGAGGCGCTTCGCCGGATCACGGACGAGGTGACCGAGCGTCTCTCCCAGGTGGGCATGTCGGTCCGGGCCATTCACACCGGCCTGGAGGACGACCCGTTCTCCGTGGAACCCGGCTGACGCAGCTCAGCCGGCGTGCGCGGCGAGACGCTCCTCGCGGTCCGCGGTGATCAGCGCGTCCAGCACGCCGTCGAGGTCGCCGTCGAGGACCTGGTCCAGGTTGTACGCCTTGTAGTTCACCCGGTGGTCGGCGATGCGGTTCTCGGCGAAGTTGTAGGTGCGGACACGCTCGGAGCGGTCGACCGTGCGGACCTGCGAACGGCGCGCGTCCGAGGCCTTCGCGGCGGCCTCTTCCTCGGCGATCGCCTGGAGGCGCGCCTGCAGCACCTGCAGGGCGCGGGCACGGTTCTGGATCTGCGACTTCTCGTTCTGGCACGAGACGACGACACCGGTCGGGATATGCGTGATGCGCACCGCCGAGTCGGTCGTGTTCACGCTCTGGCCGCCGGGGCCGGACGAGCGGTAGACGTCGATCCGCAGGTCGTTCGGGTCGATCTCGACCTCGACGTCCTCGGGTTCGGGGTAGATGAGCACGCCGGACGCGGAGGTGTGGATACGGCCCTGCGATTCGGTGGCGGGCACGCGCTGCACACGGTGCACCCCGCCCTCGAACTTCAGCCGCGCCCAGACACCGTCGACGGCGGCCGAACGGCTCTTGATGGACACCGTGACGTCCTTGAAGCCACCGAGGTCCGAGTCGACCGAGTCGAGGACTTCGGCCTTCCAACCGTGACGCTCGGCGTAGCGCAGGTACATGCGCAGGAGGTCGCCGGCGAACAGCGCCGACTCCTCGCCGCCTTCACCCGATTTGATCTCCATGACGACGTCGGACCCGTCGTACGGGTCACGCGGCAGGAGAAGTTCGGTGAGCTTGGCCTCCAGCGTGGGGATCTTCGCGGAGATCTCCTCGGCCTCGGCCGCGAAGGTCGCGTCTTCCGACGCCAGCTCCTTCGCCGCTTCGAGGTCTTCACGGGCGGTGTCGAGCTCCCGGATCGTCTTGACGACCGGGCTCAGCTCCGCGTAGCGGCGGCCGAGCTTGCGTGCGCGCGCCTGGTCGGCGTGCACGGACGGGTCGGCCAGCTGCTCTTCCAGCTGGGCATGCTCCTCGAGCAGACCCTTCAGCGAACTCGAATCCACCACTCCACCTCTCTACGGCACCGGAATTGACCAAGAAAAACGGCGCCTACCCGGACATGCGGGTAGGCGCCGTCGTTCAAGCTACTTGGCGTCTTCGGCCTTCTTGCGCTTGCCGTAGCGAGCCTCGAAGCGCGCGACGCGGCCGCCGGTGTCCATGAGCTTCTGCTTGCCGGTGTAGAACGGGTGGCAGTTCGAGCAGATCTCGACGTGGAGGTTGCCGGAGGTCTTGGTGCTGCGCGTGGTGAATTCGTTGCCACAGTCACAGTTCACGTGCGTGACGACGTACTCGGGGTGAATACCGCTTTTCATGGTGTCCTCTCTCGTTGGCCCCGGGTCCCCGTGCGGGGTGAACCGGTGCCGGACTTCAGCGGATGATTTTGCCAGATGCGCTGGCAGTGGGGTTAACGCACCCCTGCTCCGGCATATTCCAGCACGTTGAGTAATCAACTATCGACACCGAGTTGTACGAAATTTGTACCCGTCCACGAGATGGTCGGCCTGTTGGTAATTCCTCAACAGGAGGTACTGATCATGCGCACCATCCTCGCCAAGGTCGCGAAGCCCGCGTCCGTCGCCGCTTTGGCCATCGCGGCCTTCGCCGTGGCGCCGGTCGCCGGGGCCGCTCCGGCCGTCCACGACGCGGGCGCCACCATCACCGCCGCCGACATCAACCCGGCCGCGGGCACGTTCACCACCGTGTCCGAAAGCGACCTCGCCATCCAGGGCGCCGGCGACGGTACGCCCGCCGGCGCGGTCCAGTGGTTCAAGAACCACCTGGGTTCGACCGCGTACCAGGGCCTCTGTGAGAAGGCCGTCGAGAACGCGTACGGCACCACCGGCGTCTGGGCCTCGGCCAACGCGCACTGGAACGGCGCGAGCCCGAAGCACACGACCGGGACGCCGCCGAAGGGCGCCTTCGTGTACTGGAACATCAGCCAGTGGGGTCACGTCGGCATCGCCGACGGCAGCGGCGGCATCTATGCCTCCAGCATCGGCGGCAAGATCGGCCACGCGTCGAGCGTGAACTACTTCAACAACTACCGGGGCTGGACGCCCGCCGCGCGCCCGCACCGCTGAGCTTCGGCCCAGGTGTCCGTGAAGGCCTCCTTCCCTACCTTGAGAGTAGGGAAGGAGGCCTTCACGGACTAGCGCGGTCAGCGGTCACGGCTCGCAGCCAGCGCCGGGTCGCGCGCGGAGACGTCAATCGCACCACCGGCACGGCCGGATCGGCTTCCCAATCCCGGATCGTGCGCCGCTTACGGGCGAAGGACCGGAAGTGCCACACGATGATCGAGTCACCCGAAAGAATTCCGCGCACCGATTCGACGTTCCCGTTGCAGATCTCGCGACGCGTGACGCAGCGCACCACCGTCCGGCGCACCAGACGGCACAGCGAAACCCAGCGCGGGTAGTCCAGTGCCACGACGAGTTCGACGCGGGGCAGAGCGATGTCACGCCATTCGGAGAACATGCCGTCGATGATCCAGCGGTCCTCGTCGACCAGCCGGGCGACCCGGCGCCGTTGCTCCTCATCGGGAACCGGCACCCAACCCGGCTGCCAAGCGAGGGAATCGTCCACCGAATGCCAAGGGATACCGGTGATTTCGGCCAATCGCCCGGCGAGAGTCGTCTTCCCCGACCCGGTGACGCCGTAGACCACGATGCGGTCGGGCAGCGAGCCCACGAAGTCCTCCCAGGAATACGTTGAAGGGGCCTTCCCCAGCGAATTCCGCCAGGAAAGGCCCCTTCATTTCAAAACCGCGAAGACCGAAGGATCAGTCGTCGTCGTTCGAGCCGAGGGCCGTCTTCGAGACCTGCATGAGGAACTCGATGTTGGTCTTCGTCTTGCGCAGACGCGAGATCAGCAGGTCTATGGCCTGCTGCGAGTCCAGCGCGTGCAGCACCCGGTGCAGCTTGTGGGTGACCGCGAGCTCGTCCGGCGAAAGCAGCAGGTCTTCCTTGCGGGTACCGGACGGGTTGACGTCCACCGCGGGGAACACCCGGCGCTCGGCGATCTTCCGGTCGAGCTTGAGCTCCGCGTTACCGGTGCCCTTGAACTCCTCGAAGATGACCGTGTCACCGGTGGATCCGGTCTCGACCATCGCCGTGGCGAAGATCGTGAGCGAACCGCCGTTCTCGATGTTGCGCGCCGCGCCGAGGAAACGCTTCGGCGGGAAGAGCGCGGTCGAGTCGACACCACCGGAGAGGATCCGGCCGGAAGCCGGGGCCGCGAGGTTGTACGCACGGCCGAGGCGGGTGATCGAGTCGAGCAGCACGACGACGTCGTGGCCCATCTCGACGAGGCGCTTCGCCCGCTCGATCGACAGCTCCGCGACCGAGGTGTGGTCGGACGGCGGGCGGTCGAAGGTCGAGGCGATGACCTCTCCCTTCACCGACCGCTGCATGTCGGTGACCTCTTCCGGACGCTCGTCGACGAGGACGACCATCAGGTGGCACTCGGGGTTGTTCGTGGAGATCGCGTTCGCGATGTCCTGCATGATCGTGGTCTTACCGGCCTTCGGCGGCGACACGATCAGCGCACGCTGCCCCTTGCCGACCGGCATCACCAGGTCGATGACGCGGGTGGTGAGCTTGTGCGACTCGGTTTCGAGGCGCAGGCGCTCGTTCGGGTACAGCGGGGTCAGCTTGGTGAAGTCGGGGCGGCGCTTGGCCTCGTCCGGCTCCAGGCCGTTGATCGAGTCGACGCGCACCAGCGGGTTGAACTTCTGCCGCTGCTGTTCGCCGTCGCGCGGCTGGCGCACGACACCGGTGATGGCGTCACCGCGGCGCAGGCCGTACTTGCGGACCAGCGAAAGCGAGACGTACACGTCGTTCGGCCCGGCGAGGTAGCCCGACGTCCGCACGAAGGCGTAGTTGTCGAGCACGTCCAGGATGCCCGCGACGGGCAGCAGGACGTCGTCCTCGCGGATCTCGGTGTCGGGCGAACCGCCCTGTTCACGGCCACCGCCGGAACCCCGGCGGCGACGGTCGCGGAAGCGACGGCCGCGACGGCCGCCTTCCTCGTCGTCGTCACCCTGCGGGCCCTGGCCCTGGCCGCGGTTGTCCTGGCCGCCCTGCTGGTTGCGCTGGCGCTGGTTGTCCTGGCCGCGGTTGTCGCGGTTGCCGTCCCGGTTGCCCTGACGGTTGCCGCCCTGGTCACCCCGGTCGCCGCGCTCGTTGCGGTCACCCCGGTCACCCCGGTCGCCACGCTCGGCCCGGTCGCCACGCTCATTGCGGTCGTTGCGCTCGTTGCGCTCACCGCGTTCACGCTGCTGGCCGCCCTGGTCGGGCGAACCCGCGGCACGGTTGGAGCCACGACGACGACGGCTGCGGCCGCCCTCTTCCTGCTGCGACTGGCCGTCCTGCTGGTTGTCCTGCTGCGCGGGCCGCTCGGCGGCGGGCGCGGAGCCGTTCTCGGAAGTCCTCTCGGCCTTCTCGACCTTGTCGGCCTTCTCGGCACGCGGGGCCTCGGCCGGGGCGGTTTCCGCCTTCGGCGCGTCGGCCTTCGGGGCCTCCTGCTTCGGGGCCGCCGTCTTGGGCGCGTCGGCCTTGGGAGCCTTCCGCGGTGCATCGATTCCCTCGAGCGGAAGCGTTTCGCTCGCCGCGGCGGGGGACTTGCGCTTGGTCTTGCCCTGACGCTCGCGGATGGCCGCGATCAGGTCGCCCTTACGCATACCCGTCGTCTCGCCGATGCCGAGTTCCCCAGCGATCGAGCGCAGTTCGGCGACGGTCTTGCCGGTCAGTCCGCCGACCGTGCGCTTGGGAGCGACGGCGCCGTTCGACTCGGCGGCGCCACCTTCGACGTCGCTCAAAAGATCGGTGTTGCTCACAAATGTCCTTCCTGACCGATCCACGCCTCCAGGTGGATCAGCGGACCGCCGTTCGCGTCCGATTGCGAAACGGCGTATCTGGCCCCCGATACGGGCGATCAGCTCCTCGGCCGTGTTGAACACAGCTAGAAGGCCTCCAGCACAGGGGTTTGCGTCCTCCAAATGGAGGAAGCGGAATTCGGCACCGCCGGAACCGGGAACCCGCCTGCGTCCATCCGCTACTCCCCGCTTGCCAGGCGGTCTGCGGAACTGGCGGATCAACGAAGGATGCGGGCCAAGGACGTGACAGTCACCTGGACCGGCACCGGGTGCGGAAACGCACGGTGATCGAACGCCCCCGAGGGTAGACCGCGCCACGGCCGGGTGCAACAACCACCCCCCGCGTGGCGGGATGGGCGTCGCCGCATGTGACCGAGGCTTTACTGAGCCGCAACCTGAACGCCGCCCGGATCGATCGGCAGCTCGGTGACGTCGAAAGATGTAACGTCGACGCCCGCCGGGAGTATTCCCTCGGTGGTCAGCGCGAGCACGGTCGGACCCGCTCCGGAAATCGCCGCCGCGACGCCTTCGGCGCGCAGCGCGCGCACCAGTTCACTGCTCGCCGGATACGCGGGCGCCCGGTAGTGCTGGTGAAGCCGGTCCTCGGTAGCGGAGAGCAACAGGTCGGGGCGCGCCGTGAGCGCGTGCACCGCCAGTGCCGCGCGGCCGGCGGTGAACGCCGCGTCCGCGTGCGGGACCTGCGCGGGGAGCAGTCCCCGCGTCGCGTCGGTCGAGGAGCGCAGAGCGGGGATCGCGACCACGGGCCGGATGTCGTGATGCGGCTGGAGGCGTTCGGCGCGGAACCGGTCGCCTTCGTTCCAGGCGACCACGAAGCCGCCCAGCAGGCTCGCCGCGGCGTTGTCGGCGTGTCCCTCGAACTCCGCGGCCACTTGCAGCGCGTCGCCGTCCAGGGCCTTCTCTGCCAGCGCGTACGCGGCCGCGACACCGGTGACGACGGCGGAAGCCGACGAGCCGAGGCCGCGAGCGTGCGGGATGGCGTTGAAGCACCGCAGGTGCACCCCGGGCGGCCGGATGCCGAGGTGCTCGCAGCCACGACGGAAGGCTCGGACGACCAGATGCGATTCGTCGGTCGGGACGTCGTCCACGCCGCCCGCGCCCGCGTCGATCACTTCGATCTTGAGCCCGGCGTCGGTGATCTGGAGCTCGACCGTGTCGTACAACGCGAGCGCGAGGCCCAGCGTGTCGAAGCCGGGGCCGAGGTTGGCCGACGACGCCGGGACCTTGATCTTGAGCAGCGTCATCGCAGGTCCAGCGCCGCGGCGACGGCGGTCGGGTCGACGGCGAGAGGCTCGACCTCCACGTTGCCTTCGAGCGCCGTGGCCGGGTCCTTGAGGCCGTGCCCGGTGACCGTGCAGACGACGGTGGAGCCCTTCGGCAGGCGGCCGTCGGCGGCCGTCGCGAGCAGGCCGGCGACGCTGGTCGCCGAAGCGGGCTCGACGAAGACGCCCTCCTTGCGGGCGAGCAGGCGGTACGCCTCCAGGATCTTCTCGTCGGTGATGGCCTCGAACAACCCGGAAGACGCGTTCTTCGCCTTCATCGCGCCGTCCCAGGAGGCGGGGCTGCCGATGCGGATGGCGGTCGCGATGGTGTCCGGGTCGGCGACCGGCTCGCCGTGCACGAGCGGCGCGGCGCCGGCGGCCTGGAAACCGAACATACGCGGGGTGTTCTTCACCACACCGTCACCGGCGTACTCGGAATACCCCGCCCAGTAGGCGGTGATGTTGCCCGCGTTCCCGACCGGCAGGCAGTGGATGTCGGGCGCTTTGCCGAGCGCGTCGCAGATCTCGAACGCGGCCGACTTCTGGCCGGCGATGCGCACCGGGTTGACCGAGTTGACCAAGGTGACCGGATAATCGATCGCGGTCTTCTGCGCCAGTTCGAGGCAATCGTCGAAGTTGCCGTCGACCTGCAGGATCCGCGCGCCGTGCTGGACGGCCTGGGCGAGTTTGCCCATCGCGATCTTGCCCTGCGGCACGAGCACCGCGCAGGTGAGCCCGGCGCGCGCCGCGTAGGCCGCGGCCGACGCGGACGTGTTGCCGGTGGAGGCGCAGATGACCGCCTTCAGCCCGCTGGCGAGCGCGTGCGTGATCGCGACGGTCATCCCGCGGTCCTTGAAGGACCCTGTCGGGTTCACGCCTTCGACCTTGAGATAGACCTCGCAACCGGTCAGTTCCGAGAGGTGCGACGCGGGCAGCAACGGGGTGTTGCCCTCACCGAGGGTGATCACCTTCGCGCCGGACGGGACCGGGATCCGGTCGGGGTAGGCCTGGATGATTCCGGGCCAGGGCTGGGAGGTCACTGGTCTTCGCCTTCCACACGCATCACACTGACGACCTGGTTCACCACGTCGAGCTTGGCAATGTCGTCCACAGTGGACTTGAGTGCCGCGTCCGGGGCCAGGTGGGTGACCACGACCAGGCTGGCCGTGTCGTTGGCGTCCCGCTGGCGCACGGCGGCGATGCTGACGCCGTGGCCGGCGAACGCCTGCGCCACCTGGGCGAGGACGCCCGCTCGATCGGCCACGTCGAGACTGACGTGGTACCGCGTCGGCGTCTGGCCCATCGGCCTGACCGGGAGCGCGGCGTGCGCGGATTCGCGCGGGCCACGGCCGCCGACGACCCGGTTTCGAGCCACCGCGACGAGGTCGCCGAGCACGGCACTCGCGGTCGGCGCGCCACCGGCGCCCTGACCGTAGAACATCAGCTCACCGGCGGCGTCGGCCTCGACGTAGACGGCGTTGTACGCGCCGCCGACCCCGGCCAGCTGGTGGCTGCGCGGGATCATCACCGGATGCACGCGCGCCGAAACGGATTCGGTGCCGTCGTCGGCGGTGACGCGCTCGCAGATGGCGAGCAGTTTCACCGTGCGGCCCAGTACGTTCGCCGCCGCGAGGTCCGACGCGGTGACGTCGGCGATGCCCTCGCGGTGCACGTCGGAGGCCGTCACGCGGGTGTGGAACGCGAGCGAGGCGAGGATCGCGGCCTTGGACGCGGCGTCGTAACCGTCGACGTCCGCGGTCGGGTCCGCCTCGGCGTATCCGAGCCTGCTGGCCTCTTCCAGCGTTTCCGCGTAACCGGCGCCGGTGGAGTCCATCGCGGACAGGATGTAGTTCGTGGTGCCGTTGACGATGCCCATCACGCGGGTGATGCGGTCGCCCGCCATCGATTCGCGCAGCGGGCGCAGCAGCGGGATCGCCCCGGCCACGGCCGCCTCGAAGTACAGGTCGACACCGGCCGCGTCGGCCGCCTCGAACAACTCCGCGGAATGCTCGGCCAGCAGCGCTTTGTTGGCCGTGACAACGGATTTCCCGGCCTTGAGCGCGTCGATCAGCCATTCGCGCACCGGCTCGATGCCACCGACCAGTTCGACGACCACGTCGACGTCGTCGGAGGTGACGAGCTTCGTCACGTCCGAGGTCACGAGTTCCGGCGGCAGCTCGGGGTGCTTGTCGGGGCGCCGCACCGCGATCCCGGCCAGTTCCACCCGCGCGCCCGCCCTGGCGGCGAGCTCCTCGGCCTGCTCGGTGAGCAGCCGAACCACCTCACCGCCGACCGTGCCACAACCGAGCAGGGCGACCCTGATCACGCGTCCGTCCACAGTAGACACTTGCTAGACCTCCAGGCGCAGCATGTCGTCCGTCGTCTCCCGCCGCAGCAGCACGCGGGCGCTGCCGTTGCGCACGGCCACCACCGCGGGCCGCGGCTGCCGGTTGTATCCGCTGGCCATCGAGTAGCAATACGCCCCGGTGGCCGCCACGGCGAGCAGGTCGCCGGGAGCAAGAGTGTCGGGGAGCCAGCAGTCCCGGACGACGATGTCGCCGGATTCACAGTGTTTTCCCACGACCCGGGACAGCGCGGCGGCGGCCTGGCCGTCACCGTCGTCGTCCGCGGACCGGGAAACGAGACGGCAGTCGTACACCGCGTCGTAGAGCGCCGTACGGATGTTGTCGCTCATACCGCCGTCGACGCTGACGTAGCGCCGCGCGGCCTTATCGCCGAGCGAGACGTCCTTGATGGTGCCGACCTCGTACAACGTGATCGTGCCGGGACCGGCGATGGCACGGCCCGGCTCGCCGGCGATCTTCGGCACCGGAAGGCCCGCGTACTCGCATTCCTTGCGGACGATCTCGCGGATCTGCGTGATCATCTGCGCGGGCGGCGGCGGATTGTCCTTGTCGGTGTAGGCGATACCGAAACCGCCGCCGAGGTCGACGATCGACATCTGGTCGAGCAGATCGGTGCCGTGCTCCTTGGCGAGTTCGGCCAGCAGGCCGACCACGCGCCGGGCCGCGACCTCGAAGCCGTCGGCGTCGAAGATCTGCGAACCGATGTGGCTGTGCAGGCCGATCAGCTTGAGCGTCGGCGCGTTGAGCACCCGGCGCACGGCCTCGGCCGCGTCACCCGAAGCCAGCGAGAACCCGAACTTCTGGTCCTCGTGCGCCGTCGCGATGAACTCGTGGGTGTGCGCCTCGACGCCGACCGTGACCCGGATCAGCACGTTCTGGACGACGTCGTTACGGGCGGCCACATCGGCCAGCCGCGCGATCTCGTAATAGGAGTCGACGACGACCGTGCCGACACCGGCCTCGACCGCGGCGTCGAGTTCCGCGACCGATTTGTTGTTGCCGTGGAAGGTGATCCGGTCGGCCGGGAAGTTCGCGCGCTGCGCCACGGCGAGCTCGCCGCCGCTGCAGACGTCCAGGCTCAGCCCCTGCTCGGCCACCCAGCGGGCGATCTCGATGGACAGGAACGCCTTGGACGCGTAGTGCACGAGTGCCGGGTCGTCGAACGCCTCGGCGTAGTCGGCGCAGCGGGACTTGAAGTCGGCTTCGTCGACCACGAACAGCGGCGTGCCGTACTGCTCGGCGAGTTCGCGGACGTCGACGCCGGCGATGCGCACGACGCCGTCCCCTCCGCGGAAGGTGTTGCGGGGCCAGACCTTCGGATAGAGCCTGTCGAGTTCGGCGGGACTCGACGGCGGGAAACCGGAAGCGTCGGCGTGGGGGTAGACGTCGGCGTGGCGGGGGCCCGCGGGGTGAGCCATTCTGGGTTACATCCGTTCCGGAGCAGAGACACCGAGCACGTTGAGGCCGTTCGCCAGCACCTGGCGGACGGCTTCGCACAGCGCGAGCCGGGCGAACGTGAGGGGGGTGGCCTCCTCGTCGCCCTGGGGCAGCACGCGGCCGACGGTATAGAACTTGTGGTACGCACCGGCGAGTTCTTCGAGGTACCGGGCGACACGGTGCGGTTCGCGCAGCTGTGCGGCCCGGCGGAGGACGGTCGGGAATTCGCCGAGTGTGCGGATCAGATCGCCCTCGGCCGGAAGCGTAAGCAGTCCGAAGTCGACTTCGCCATCCGATTTCAGCCCGAGGTCGGAAGCGTTGCGCTGCAAGGACGCCAGCCGCGCGTGGGCGTACTGGACGTAATAGACCGGATTGTCGTTCGAATGCTTGCGCAGCAGGTCGAGGTCGATGTCCAAAGTGGAATCGACCGAGTAACGGATCAGCTCGTAGCGGGCCGCGTCGACGCCGACGGTGCCGACCAGGTCCTCCATGGTGATCACGGTGCCGGCGCGCTTGCTCATCCGGACCGGTTTGCCGTCGGAGACCAGGTTGACCATCTGGCCGATCAGCACCTCGACCACGGCGGGGTCGTCACCGAAGGCGGCCGCGGCGGCCTTCAGCCGGGCGATGTAACCGTGGTGGTCCGCGCCGAGCATGTAGATACAGAGGTCGAAGCCGCGTTTGCGCTTGTCCTGGAAGTAGGCGAGGTCACCGGCGATGTAGGCCGGGTTGCCGTCCTTCTTGATGACGACGCGATCCTTGTCGTCGCCGTGCTCCTTGGACTTGAGCCACCAGGCGCCGTCTTCGAAGTACAGGTTCCCGGAGTCCTTCAACTGCTGGACCGAGGACCCGACGGCGCCGGACTCGTGCAGCGAGTTCTCGTGGAAGTAGACGTCGAAATCGGTGCCGAAGTCGTGCAGGCTCTGCTTGATCTCGGTGAACATCAGCTCGATGCCGACCCGGCGGAACGTCTCGGCGCGCTCGTCGTCCGGCAGCGACAGCGCGCTCGGCTCCTGCCGGATGACCTCGGCGGCGATGTCGTTGATGTAGCCGCCCGCGTAGCCGTCCTCGGGGGCGGGCTCGCCCTTGGCGGCCGCGATCAGCGACCGGACGAACCGGTCGATCTGCGCGCCGTGGTCGTTGAAGTAGTACTCGCGGGTGACCTCGCCGCCCTGCGCGGACAGCACGCGGCCCAGCGCGTCGCCGACCGCGGCCCAGCGGGTACCGCCGAGGTGGATCGGGCCAGTGGGGTTCGCGGAGACGAACTCGAGGTTGATCTTGACGCCGGCCAGCGCGTCGCCGAGGCCGTAGCGCTCGCCCGCGTCGATGACCTGCTGGACGATCTGGCCCTGCGCGTCGGCGGCGAGCCGCAGGTTGAGGAAGCCCGGCCCGGCGACCTCGGCCGAGTCGATGCCGTCGGTCGCCGCGAGCGCCTCGGCCAGCGCGTCGGCGAAGTCGCGGGGCTTCATCCCGGCCTTCTTGGCCACCTGCAACGCCAGGTTGGTCGCGTAATCGCCGTGCTCGGGGTTGCGGGGACGTTCGATCGTCACCTTCTCCGGCAGCACGGAATCGTCGAGGCCGCGCGCGGTGAGAACCTGCACGGCTGAGTTACGGACCAGGTCGGCGAGAGCTGCGGGAGTCACTCGTGGAATTCTAGGTGTGACCAGGTCCGGGCTTCGCAGCGACCGCCGGAAGGTGTGAGCCAAGCCGGTGATCTTCACGCTGTTCACGGTGATCAGACGCGCGGTCTCTACACTGGCCCGCGCAGGGACCACCCCCTACGGAGAACGCAGGAGCCATGGCTAACGGGACAACCAGAAAAAAGGGCGCGTCGTCGAAGAACGCGATGAAGGCCGCCCGTAGTTCCGTCGTGTCCAAGAAGGGCACGCCCTGGGGCACGATCATCGCCGTCGTCGCGATCGTCGCCCTGGCTGCCTCGGTGGTCACCTATTACATGATCGCTTCGGCGCCCAAGCGGGACCAGAAGACCCGCGAAGAGGCCGCGGCCGCCTTCGCGCCTTCGCAGCAGGACCCGGATCCGTCCAAGCGGATCAACGGCGTGACCACCACGACGTACGAGGGCAGTGTGCACGTCACGGCCACCGAGCGCGTCGCCTACGACAAGACCCCGCCCTACGGCGGACCGCACGACCAGTCGTGGGCCGCCTGCAACGGCGTCGTCTACCCGAACGCCGTCCGCAACGAGAACATGGTCCACGGTCTCGAGCACGGCGCGGTCTGGATCGCCTACAACCCGCAGCAGATCACCGGCGAGGCGCTCGACCTGCTGAAGGTCCGCGTCGAGGGCAAGCCGTACACGACGATGTCGCCGTACCCGAACCTGGACAAGCCGATCTCCCTGCAGTCCTGGGGCCACCAGCTGAAGCTGGACAGCGCCTCCGACGAGCGGATCGACCAGTTCATCGCCGCGCTGCGCACCAACCCGTACGGCGCGTACCCCGAGCGTGACGCCACCTGCGACGCGCAGATCGAACCGGGCGAGTTCGACGCGACCCCGCCGGGGCCGGACGCGAAGCCGATGGACTACAAGGGCACCGCGGGCACCCAGCAGGACGGGCAGCCCGGCGCCGGACAGCCGTCGCAGCCCCCGGCCACCCAGCCGTCGGCGCCCGCGAGCAAGTAAGTGAGCCAGATGGACCCCGCTCCCCAGTACATCGACGAACCCGGCGACGAGACACCGCGCTCGGCGACGTCGCGCTGGCTGGTGATCGGGGCCGCCCTGGTCGTCATGCTGATCGTGGGCTTCGGCCTCGGCGCCTTGACGACCAGGTTGATCGACACCGATCCCGCCCCCGGCACCCCGGGGACGGGATCGGTCGAGGTCGGTTTCGCGCAGGACATGTCGGTGCACCACCTCCAGGCGGTCACCATGGCCGGCTGGGCGCGGGACCATACGGCCGATCCGGCGATCAAGACGCTCGCGTTCGACATCGAGCGGACGCAGACCGGCCAGGTCGGCCGCATGAAGGGCTGGCTCGGTCTCTGGGGCCAGCCCGAGCAGACGACCGGCGCGTACATGACCTGGATGACCGAACCGATGTCCGGCCACGCCGGGCACGGCGGACCCGGTATGAAGCCGTCGAACGGCGCTCCGATGCCGGGTATGGCGACGTCGGCCGAACTGGCGAAGCTGCGGTCGCTGACCGGCAAGGAGATGGACGTCTTCTTCCTGCAGCTGATGCTGCGGCACCACGTCGGCGGGACGGCGATGGCGCAGTACGGCAACGATCACACCGCCATCGCGGACGTGAAGTCGCTGACGCGGAGCATGCTCGTTTCGCAGGGCGCCGAGATCACCCTGATGAAGGGCCTGCTCCAGGAGCGGGGCGCCGCCCCCCTGCCCGACTGACCCCCTTCCCCCTCACGCGTTTAGTCCTCTGAATGCGGTAGTTCGCGTTGCCAACTACCGCATTCAGAGGACTAAACGCGTCGTGGGAGGGCTACCAGGAGAGTTCCTGGCAGCGTTTGGCGCATTGGGGCACTTCGATCTGCAGGGTCGCGTGCTCGATCGAGTAGCGGTTCGCCAGCAGGTTCTGCGCTTCGGTCAGGACCGCGGCCTGCTCGACGGTCGGCGCGATCGTGAGGTGCGCCGAAGCGACCTCCATCCCCGAAGTCAACGTCCAGATATGCAGGTCGTGGACGTCCTCGACGCCCTTCAGCGCGCCGAGTTCGGTCTGGATCCCGGCGACGTCGACGCCCTTCGGCGCGTGCTGGAACAGGATCCGCAGCGCGCGGCGGGCGAGGGCGTAGGTGCGGGGCAGGACGAACAGGCCGATCGCGACACCGATGATCGGGTCGGCGTAGCGCCAGCCGAACAGGAGCGTGATCGCGCCGCTCAGCAGTACGCCGACGGAGCCGATCAGGTCGGCGAGGACCTCCAGGTAGGCACCCCGGACGTTGATGCTCTCCTCGGCGCCCTTGCGCAGGACCATGAAGGAGACGATGTTCGCGACCAGACCCGCGGCCGCGGCGAGCAGCACCGGCAGGCCGGGTACGGCGGGCGGGTCGCTGATCCGGCCGATGGCCTCGTAAAGGACGTAGCCCGCGACGCCGAACAACAGGATCGCGTTGCCCAGCGCCGCGAGCACCTCGGCCCGGTAGAACCCGAAGGTGCGGGTGAGGGTCGGCCCGCTGCGCCGGGCCAGCATGATCGCGCCCAGCGCCATGCCGACGCCGAGGACGTCGGTGAACATATGGGCCGCGTCCGAGATCAGCGCGAGTGAGCCGGTGGCGAACCCGACGACGAACTCCATGACCATGAAGCCGGCGCCGATGACCAGGGCGATCGTCAGGCTCTTGAGATAACGGCCTGACGCGCTCGACGGCGAGGCCGTCCCATGCCCGTGCCCGTGACCCATTGCTCCGCCTCTCGTGAAGTCGACAGGCCGAATATATTGTCACATGCGCATATGTGCAATACAGGTGAGCCTAAGTTCACCATGTCTTAAGCCACACAAGGAAGCCATCCCCCAGGAGGGCCTTCCCGAAACCTGAAACCGCCACGCACCGCTACCGGAGTGACCGGAAGAACCCCCGCAGCTGGCCGACGAAGACCTCGGGCTGCTCGAAGGCGGCGAAGTGCCCTCCCTTGGCCAACTGCTCGTACCAGCGCAAATCGGTGTAGCGCAGCTCCGCCCAGCGCCGGGAAGGCCGGATGATCTCGCGCGGGAAGATCGAGATCCCCGACGGAACCGTGACCTCGGACGTGTCCCGCTCCTTGCTCTCCCAGTAGATCCGCGCCGACGACGTCGCCGTCCCGGTGAACCAGTAGACGGAGATCGCGTCCAGCATCCGACGCCAGGACAGCGCGGTCTCCGGCGAGCCGTCGTTGTCCGTCCACTCCCAGAACTTCTCGGCGATCCAAGCCGCCTGCGCCGCGGGCGAGTCGGTGAGACCGTAGCCGAGCGTCTGCGGCCGGGTCCCCTGCTGCTGCGCGTACGCGGAACCGACCGAACGGAACCGCGCCAGATCGGCGATCGCCTCCCGCTCCTCCGCGGTCGGATCGCCCAGGACGCCCGCGTCGTAGGAGACGGTCGCCATGTTCACGTGGACGCCGATCAGCCGCTCGGTGGCCACCTTGGCGAGCATGTTCGTCACCCCGGCGCCCCAGTCGCCGCCCTGGGCCGCGTAACGCTCGTAGCCGAGCCTGCCCATCAGCTCGTCCCACGCCCGCGCGATGCGCTCGACCGTCCACCCCGTCTCGGCCGGCTTGTCACTCCAGCCGAACCCGGGCAGCGACGGCGCCACGACGTGGAACGCGTCCGCCGGGTCGCCCCCGTGCGCCCGCGGATCGGTCAGCGGACCGAGGACGTCGAGGAACTCGACGACCGAACCCGGCCAGCCGTGCGTGAGGACGAGCGGGATCGCGTCCGGCTCCGGCGACCGGACGTGCAGGAAATGGATCCCCAGACCGTCCACAGTGGTCTTGAAGCCGGGAAAGGCGTTGCCCCGGCCGGCAAGGCCGAAGTCGTAGTCCTCGGCCCAGTACCGGCACAGCTCCCGCGCGAACTCCAGCGGGACACCCTGGTCCCAATCGTCCACAGTGGCCGGTTCGGGCCAGCGCGTGCCGCGCAGGCGGGCTCGCAGGTCGGCGATGGCGGATTCGGGGATCCGCACTTCGAACGGCTCGATCACGACGCCCTCCAGTTCGTTGGTGCCACCAACGCTAGCAGGATTCGTTGGTTCCGCCAACGGTTCGGTACGCTGCCCCGATGAGCACCACGCCCGTCCGGCTTCGCAGCAAGGCCAGCTGGCTGGTCAACCAGGCCGCCACCGTGGCCCACCGGCTCGCGATGGACGAGTTCGCCCGCAGCGGCGCCCGCCGCTACCACTACGGGATCCTCGCGGCGATCGACGAAAACGGCCCGTCGAGCCAGGCCACACTCGGCCGCGCCACCGGTATCGACCGCAGCGACGTCGTCGCCGTCATCAACGAGCTGGCCGACGCGGGCCATGTCGAACGCGCCCCCGACCCCGCGGACGGCCGACGCAACCTGATCACGCTCACCCGCACCGGCGCCCAGCGGCTCCAGCACCTGGAAGGCCTGGTCAGCGAGACGCAGGACACCTTCCTGGAGCCTCTGGATCCGGCCGAACGGGAGCAGCTGACCCGGCTGCTCGCCCGCATCGTCGAGCATCACCACGGTTAACGACCACCGCGCGCGAGACCGCTGGACGGGATGCGCTAAGCTTCCCACGTCGCCCAGGCGGCAACGCCCTCGTAGCTCAGGGGATAGAGCACTGCCCTCCGGAGGCAGGTGTCGCAGGTTCGAATCCTGCCGAGGGCACTCCCCCAGATAGAACAGAACGATGTCGAACACGGCATCCTTCTCGTTGTCACGGCCGCGACATCCCGGGCAGCTCTTCGATCCGAGCTTCGCCGTCAGGTGACATACGCTCGACAACGCCTCACCGCACGAACGCGGAAACATCCTCTTCATCACCCGTGAGCATGGCCGCTTCGGCGCTCGGCGCGGCGTTCCACGGTGCCGCTCGCCTTGTTCCCGTCCTCGACACCTTTGACGTGTGCTCCTCGACGACGGCAGCGGAGTGACAGCAGGCCGACAGCCGATTCCTCTAATTTGAGGAGAATCTTGGTCATTCTCGGGCTTGGGGGTCCTATGAAGAAGTACGCAGCCGCGTTGCTCCTGGCGGCCGCTTCAGTGTTGTCCCTGGCGGCTCCCGCCGCCGCGGCGCCCGCCAGTGTGCAGGTTTCCTGCCCTGGCAACGACAGCTACAGCGGCTACGGCACGACCGGGGAGGTCTCCTGGGGCAGTGACTGCCGGTCGAACAATTTCGGCGCGTACCTGAACCGGCCCCGGCGCTACGGCCACTGGGAACTGTACGTGGACAACTACCGCGTCAACAGCGGTACCCAATGGTGGGAGCACGACCAGCGGTTCAGCGTGAACACTGGCATCACGGTGCGTGACGGCCAGCTCTGGTGCAACCGCTTCTGGGACGCCGACGGCAGCCTCTACGCCGGGAACTGCGTCACCATCTGATTCGTTCTGGCCATCCCTCGCCGCGTCCGATGCGGCGGGGGATGGCTTCTGGCAGCAAAGGAACCTGTGGTCGCGACCGCGGGTTCCTTTGCTGCCAAGGAAAGGCGTCTGTTCGATGCGAGGTCCTGTGTGTTGTCCACCGCGAGCATCGAGGCCGCTCGCCCAAGAACTCTGAACCCGGCATGGCAGGATCGGCACGCCCACACTCAGGACGCGGCGGAATCCATACCCGGCGGCATCGACTTAGGTGATCCGATTTTCGCCTTACTTTTCGAGTAAGTGTCTGCGAATTCGCCGTCATGGCGGTTTTCCGGACAGACGTCACTGTTCTCGCTACAGTCCACGGGTCCGATCGAACTGGGGGTTCGAATGAGGAAACTCCTCACCATCGGCCTGTCCGCGCTGCTCACCTTGAGCACCGCGGCGGTCGTCAGTACACCGGCGCATGCCGATTCACAGCTCGACTTCGGAGCCTGTCCGGCGGATGTCGCCCAGGCATATCCGGCGTTGAAATGCGCGACGGTCAACGTCCCGCTCGACTATTCGCGGCCATTCGGCGCGCGGATGGACGTGCTCGTTTCGAAACACGCCAGCACCGACCCGGCCAAACGTCGCGGCGTGCTGTTCGTCAATCCCGGCGGCCCGGCGAGTTCGGCGGTGATGCAGGCGGGCAAACTGTCCCTTCCGAACGCGACCGGGTACACCCGGCTTCCCAAGGAGGTGCTCGAGGCCTACGACATCGTCGGCCTCGATTCCCGCGGCACCGGCCACAGCAACCCGCTCAGCTGCGTCGGCGAGGACTACTGGCGTCAGCTGCAGCCCGACCCGGACCGGCCCGAAGAGCGGGACAAGAGCTGGGAGCGTTGGAAGGCCTTCGCCCGCTCGTGCGCGGAGAAGAACGGCGATCAGCTGAAGTACACCGGCAGCCGCAACGTGATCCAGGACATGGACCGCGTGCGCACACTGCTCGGTGAGGAGAAGATCAGCTATCTGGGCTATTCCTACGGCACTTACCTCGGCAGCGCGTATGCCGAGCGGTATCCGGACCGGGTCGACCGGATGATCCTCGACAGCTCGATGAATCCGGTCGAACCACAGATGTGGTACGGGAACTCGACCGGTCAGGTGAGCGCGGGCGTCGCCCGTGAACATGCCTACCTGAGCTGGATCGCCAAGTACGACAACGTATTCCACCTCGGCAAGACCCACGCCGAGGTGAACGCGGCCTGGCAGAAGCTGCTCGGTGACTTCCGGAAGGCGCCGCGCGGGCCGTCGAAGAACGTCGGCGCGGTGGAACTGATGGACGTCTACATCGCCAACCTTTCCCACGAGCTCTACTGGGAACCCCTCGCGAAGGCGATGGCCGACTACGTGCTGCGCGGCGACGATCGCGCCGTACTGGACTGGGCGACCCCATCGGGTGGCGCGGCGGGCGAGAGCTTCATCGCCGGAATGATCTCGATCGCCTGTGTCGACTCCGACGCTCCGACTGACCGGACGAAGATCGAAAGCGACTTCACCGAGCTGGCCAAGACCAGCGACTTCGCCTGGTACAACGTGTCGATCCCGTCCGCCTGCGCCAACTGGCCGGTGCACGACCAGCGGATCGTACCGTCGGGGAAGAACCTGCCGCCGGTCCTGGTCTTCGGTGTCGAAGGGGACTCCGCGACGCCGTATGCGAACACGGTCGCGATGCACAAGCAGCTGCCGAGTTCGGTGCTGGTGACCGAGCGCGGTGCGGGCACCCACTGTTTGTTCGGCAGCCACCCGGCGATGGTCAACTGGGAGGCACAGCGGATCGGCAAGGAGTACCTCGTCGACGGCCTCCTTCCGAACGGTGACCTCGACATCGCGCCGCATCCCCTTCCGGTGCCGACGGCGGGAACCGCGGCGGCCGCGCGTCCGGCCGTCGTTTCGCAGCACTCGTGACATCCGCCGGCCCGTCCCGGTTCTCGCCGGGGCGGGCCGGCTCAGGCGGGTGCCGATCGAGTGGTGAATCCGGGCGCGGCACGCACGAAGACGGCCCCTGCCAAGGAAATCGGTAGGGGCCGTCTCGTTTCTCCCTTTAGGATCTCGGCATGCGGATCATCGGACCGGACGGGCCCCTTCCCGAACGACGGCTGCGGCGGGTCGCCGTGGCGGGTCCCGCCGGATCGGGCAAATCGACGCTCGCGCGCACCCTGTGCGAGCGCATGAGTCTTCCCTTCGTCGAGTTCGAATCGTTCTTTCACGGTCCGGGATGGACGGTGCGGGAAACCTGGCAGGCCGACGTGCTGAAGTTCCTCGACGGGGACGAGTGGGCCATCGAGTGGCAGGGCGAACAGGTCCGGGAGCAGATGACCGGACGGCTCGACGTGCTGGTCTGGCTCGATCACCCGAGAGTCCTGACCATGACCCGAGTCGTCATCCGGACGCTGAAACGTCGCGTCGGCCGCGGCTCGAAGATCGCCGGCGGCAACGTCGAAGGCCCGCTGCACACGTTCTTCACCGATCCCGAGCACATCGTCAAACTCGGCTGGCGTTACCACCCGATGATCCGGGCGCGCGTGCACAAGGTGATCGAGGAGAACCGCCATCCCGACCTGGTCATCGTCCGCCTGCGCGGCCAGCGACAGGTGGATCGCTGGCTTCGCGGTCCACTCGCCTGGAATCTCCGTCAAGGAGCCAGATCGCGGACCCTCCACACCACTGCGAGCGCGGGGTCTCCCGTCGAACTCGGCTCGATCCTGTCCACGGCAAAGCCTTCGCGTTCGTAGAAGGCGCCCGCACGCTCATTTGCCACGAAATGCTCGATGTACAGCCGACCGGCGTCGGCGGGAAGCCGCTCGATGAGGGCTTCGAGCAGCCGCGAGTCCAGCCCGTCACCACGAAAACGCGGGTGTACGTAGAGCTTGTAGATCACGTGGTCGGTTCCGTCGAGACCACGCTGGCCGACTCCGGTGAGCCGCCCGTCCTCCTCCGCGACGATCACCGAACCCCGGGCGACGGCGCCGCCGATGTTCGTCACGTTCCACCACATCCGGACCTGTTTGTCCGCGGCCTCCACGCCGATCAAGGGCGCGTAATGGGCACGGACGTGGTCCTCGCCGAAACGGCAGATGGCCATGACGTCGTCCCGATCGGCGTCCCGCAGGACCATTTCCGCCATCACACGCCCTTTCGGTGGCCGGTCCTGCCAGGGTAGGAGGACTCACCAGGACAGCGCGCCTCCGATGTCGAAATAGCCGCCGGTCGGGCCGTCCGTGCCCACCTGCGCCATCCGCACGATGATCTCGGCGCCCTGCTCGACGGTCTGGCTCCCGGCGTGCCCGTTCAGCGCGGTCGCGGTGAAACCCGGTTCCACCGCGTTGATCCGCAGCTCGGGGAACGCCTTCGCGTACTGCACGGTGATCATGTTGACCGCCGCTTTCGACGCCGGATAGGCGACGCCTGGGTACGCGTACGCAGGCGTTCCCGGAGTGCGGACCCGGCTCAGCGAAGCCAGGCCGCTGCTGACGTTCACCACGACCGGAGCCGAGGAAAGCCGCAGCAGCGGGAGAAACGCGTGCAGGACCCGGATCGTGCCGATCACGTTCGTCTCGAAGGTGCTGCGCGTCAGCTCGGCCGTCAGCTCCTCGGCGCCGACCACGGGCTGACCCCATTCCGGTGCGATACCGGCGTTGTTGACCAGTACGTCCAGTCCGCCGTCGGCCTCGATGGCCTTGGCCGCGGCGCCCACCGACCAGTCATCGGTGATGTCGAGGTGGATCGCTCTCGCACCGATTTCTTCGGCTGCCCGTCGACCTCGTTCGGCGTCACGGCTCCCGACGTAGACGGTGTGGCCCGCGGCGACGAGCCGCCTGGCGGTTTCGAAGCCGAGACCCTTGTTCGCTCCGGTGATCAGTGTCGCTGTCATCGCCCGCACGCTAGGTCTTGGTGCGCGCTCCAGGTCAAGGCGGAATCAGCGGGGTTCGATGCGGATGATCCTCCGTTCCGCCGCGACGGCCACCGCGGCCGCCCGGCTGTCGACGCCGAGTTTGTCGTAGATGTGGACCAGATGGGTCTTCACCGTCGCCTCGGAAATGAACAGCCGGGCGGCGATCTGCCGGTTGATCAACCCTTCGGCCAGCAGCTCGACGATCTCGGTCTCCCGGGCGCTCAGTGCGGGCGCCGGATCGCGCATCCGCCCGAAAAGCCTGGCCGCGACCTGGGGTGCCATCGCGGTCTCGCCGCGCGCGGCCGCCCGGATGCCACGGAAGAGGTCTTCGGGTGGCCCTGCTTTGAGCAGATAGCCGATGGCCCCCGCGGACACCGCCCTCGTGATGTCCATTTCGGCGTCGTAGGTGGTGAGCACCAGGACCTTCGGCGGGTCGGGGAGAGCGGTCAGCCGTTCGGTGGCTTCCACCCCGTCCGGCCCCGCACCGAGCTGGAGGTCCATCAGCACGACGTCCGGCTTCCGTGCCGCGACGAACCGGAAGGCCTCCTCGGCTCCGGAACATTCGCCGATCACCTCGATGCCGGCCTCCCCGGCCAGCAGCGCGGTGATTCCCGCCCGCACCACCGGATGATCGTCGACGACCAGTACCCGGACCGTCATCGCGTCCTCCTGGTGGGCACGGTGACCGCGAGCGCGGTGCCCTCTCCCGGTGCGCTCTCGACGACCAGTTCACCACCGAGGTCGGCCACCCGCTCGCCGATCATCCGCAGTCCGTGCCCCCGCTCCCCGCTCGGGCGCGCCGCGGCCGGATCGAAGCCGGCGCCGTCGTCCCGGACGTCGAGGACGACCTTGCCCGCCAGGTAGGTGAGGGTGACAGCGGCTTCCCGGGCCCAGGCGTGTTCACTCACGTTCGCCAGGGCGCTCTGCGCGACCCGCAACAGCCCGACCGCCACCTCCGGCTCCAACGGATACGGCTCCCCGCTGGTCTCGAACCGCACCAGGTGCCCGGACGCGGCGCCGGCCTGCCCCGCGAGGTCGCGCAACGACTCGGCGAGGTCCGTGCCGTCGAGCCGCGGCGAACCCAGGTCACGGATGAACCGGCGCGCCTCACCGAGGTTGTCGCCCGTCGCCTCGACGGCGCGCGACACGTGCCCCTTGGCGAGTTCCGGGTCCGAATCCCACGCCAGGATCGCCGCCTGCAGCAGCATCCGCATACTCGAAAGCCCTTGGGCGAGCGTGTCGTGTATCTCCCGCGCCAGCCGCTCCCTTTCCTCCATCATCCCGGCTCGATGCTGGGTCTCCGCGAGTTCCACCCTGGTCTTGAGGAGGTCCCCGACGAGCTTTCCCAGCTGTGCCCGATCGCGGTCGAGTTGCAGGAAGGTCATCGTGGCCATCAGCGCGACGGCGATCGGCACGAGCACGATGCTCGGATCGAACCCCTCCGCGATCCGGAGCCGGGCGAGGATGATCGCGACGGTCAGCACGACGACCACCACGACCACGATCCGGCGCCGCAGCACCCGGAGGCAGACGAAGAACAACGGCACGGCGCACCAGGAGAAGCTCGGCGCCGCCACCACCAGGGCGAGCCAGATCGCGATCACCGTGCCGAGCCACACCGGAAGTCCCTTGTGGAGCACGGGCCAGCTCAGCACCCCCACCACGTAGACCAGCGCGAGCGCACCGGTCAGCACGAGGATCAGCGGGGTGGCGCCGCTCAACCCGTGCCCGGAGACGAATTGGGCCACCGACGCGGCCAGCAGCAGGAAGAACCCGGCGTGCATGGCGGCGTGCAGTGCGTTCTCCGCTTCGATGCGCGGCTTCATTCCGGTCCTCCCTTCGTCTCGGATGATCGTAGGCGGGGAGAGGGGTCCCGCCGCATCAATCGTTCGGTTGATGCCCCTACCGACCGGACGATGCCGGATCCACCACCGCATACCCGATTCGCCAGGTCGAGCCGGGGACGAGAGTCGATGGAGCAACGAACGACCCCTTCCGAAAGAGGAATCCCCATGAACGCGAAGCTCCCCCGCACCCGGCTCGTCCTCGGTATGACGGCCGGTCTCGCGACCGTCGCGATCGCCACCGGGATCGGCGCGGCCCAGGCGCAGGACCGGAAACCACAGCCGCCCGCTTCGGCGGCCGTGGTGCAGACCAGCGTGCTGAACGTCGACGCCGCCACCCGTGCCGCGCAGGCCGCGCTCGACGCGGCGGAGCGCGAAGGACAGCGAGTGACCGTGGCCGTCGTGGACCGGTCAGGGGACGTGCGAGTGCTGCTCAAGGGCGACGGCGCCGGACCGCAGACCGAGGAATCCGCCGAGCGCAAGGCGTTCACCGCGGTCTCGTTCGGACAGCCGACGTCGGCACTGGCCAAGAACGCCCAGGGCGACGGTCCGACCATCCGCGACATCCCGGGCACGCTCTT
>NZ_JACBXD010000006.1 GCF_013870525.1 Amycolatopsis pittospori | reverse complement strand
CCCTATCCCTTGAGACTTCGGGCGACGGCGGCGTCGAGCGGCCGGAGCGCGGGGGCGACCGCGACGCCGAGTGCGAAACAGGCGGCGAGGGCGGGCAGGCCGAGACCGAATCCGGCGGCGACGCGGGCTAGTTCGTCGTCGACGAGGTCGGCGACCGAATCGCGCTCGGCGGCGGGCAGCCTGCGCAGGGTGGCCCGGACTCGTCGTTCTACGCTGCGTTCGAGGAGTTCGGCGCCGGTCTCGTCCCGCCGGTTCAGCGGTGGGACGGAAGTGCGGTCTCCACGCTGGAGGCCGAGATCCGGCACGGGCACACCGGAGATCTTGTCGATCGCGGTGGTCAGGGTGGCGGCACCGCCCGGTTGCCGCAAGGCGAGGCCGAAAGCGTGCCCGGCGGCCGAAGCGGCGAGGTCTCGCCAGGCGGCGTCGGAAAGACCATCGACGAAGGCCCGCAGCAACGCGACGTCGTCCTCGGTCACGGGTTCGGCGGACTCGGCGTGCCAGCGGCGCTGAAGTTCCGAGGTCAGATCCGCCGAGATCCGGGGATCCGCCAGGTAGCCGGTCAGCTGATCGACGCCGGTGGTGCCGCCCTCGCCGTGCAGGTCCCGCAACGCCGCGGCAGCCGTCGCCGGCGCCTCCGGCCCTGGTGTGCCGAAGCCCGTCGCCAGCTCGTAGGCCAGCGGAAAGCACACGTCCTGGACGTTGCCCGCGGTGATCCGCAAGGCCCGGCGCTGACGTTTGAGATGGGTGAACCACGCGGCCGTCGCGCGCAATCGGGGCGCGTCCGCGAGGAGCAGTTCCGTCACTTCCGCCGCGGCGGCCGCGTCGAGCACGGGTCGCCCCAGCCGGGGACGCGCCGCCGTGCGGATCACCAGAGGGTCGATGATCTTCTTGATCGTCCGCGTCAGCGGTCCGCCGTCGGCCGACGACAGGACCTCGACACCGGGGAGGGCCTCCCATGCCTGCGCGAGAACGGCCGACCGCAGCCGGGACTCACCCGATCCCGTCGTCATCGCCCTCCCTCGCTCCCTTCGCACTCTAACCGAGCAGACGACGCGGGCGGCTTCTCCCGGTCCTTACCCTGGAAGGCCGTGGGCGGGAGGAGTGCCTGGATGCCGACGCCCGCGAACGAGGCCGTACCCGTCGACTACGAGACCGATCCCGGACGTTTCGCGGCCAATGTCCTTTCGACGGCGTGGTTCTCCTCATGCGGCGACGTCCATCCGGAGATCGCTCGCCGTCTCGAAGGCTGCTCACTCGTACTGGACGTCGGCGGGGGCACCGGAGCGCTCTCACGTTTGCTCATGCGCCGGAACGTGCCGACGGTGGTCGCGGACCTCTCGTCGCACGTCTCCCACGCGCCGGGGTTCGCGGTGCAGGCGGATGTCGCCGGTCTCCCCTTCCGCGACGGGATCTTCGACGGCGCCGCGGCGTTGTGGATGCTGCATCACGTGCCCGACCCGATCGAGGCGCTCACCGAAGTGAGCCGGGTGCTCGCCCCCGGCGGCCTCCTCGCCGTATCGGCGTCCAGCCGCTGGAACGACCCCGAACTGGCGTGGGCACTCCCGCGGTGGGGACGCCCGTCGAGCTTCGACGCGGAGGTCGCGGAAACCCTGCTGGGCAAGGTGTTCGAGGTCGACGCCGTCCGCGTCTGGGACGCCCCGCTCGTCACGCTTCCCGACCACGCCGCGGTCGCGCTGCATCTGCGAGGCAGAGGTCTTCCGGAGCGAACCGCGCGCCGGCTCGCGCGCGAGGTGGCGGTTCCCCTGTCCCTCACCAAAAGAGGGCTGGTCGCCTGGGCACGGAAGACCTAGATCCGCGGCGGACGGGCACGCTACGGAGCGGTTGCGAAAGCCACTTTCGCAACCTTCAGTGTTGTGAAAGTGGCTTTCGCAACACCACCCCTGGCTAGATCCGCTGGAGACGGGCGTAGACGTCGGCGGCCCTGGGCGCCCCCAGCTCGTTGAAGATCTTCAAGGCATCGCCCCAGCACTCCCGCGCCGGACCGGCTTCGCCCGTCGCCTCCCAGAGCTGGCCGAGATGATCCAGAGCCGCTGCTTCGCCGTAGCGATCCCCCATCTCACGGCGGATCTCGAGCGCGCGATCGAGATGCCCGTGGGACTCCCCGCTCCGGTCGATCTTCTGGAACACGAGCGCGAGACCGACCAGCGTTTCCGCCTCGCCGTACCGATAGCCGATCCGATGCCGGATGTCCAAGGCCTCCTGCAGGTTCTCGTAGGCCTTGTCGAACCGGCCGAGTTCGTGGTTGGTCAGCCCGAGGAAGTGCAGGGTCTGCGCGACCCCCCATTCGTCGTCGAGTTCCTGGAAGACCGCCAGCGCCTCCCCGTGGTAGTCGAGGGCTTCGACGAATTCCCGCTGTTCGTGATAGGCGATGCCAAGGCTGATCAAGGCCTGCCCCTGTCCCCAGGCGTCGCCGATCCGGCGCCGGATGGCGAGCGCGGATCCCAAGTACCTCAACGCTTCCTCGAACCGGCACAGATCCCGGTGGGCGATGCCCAGCCCGGCGAGCAGCGAGGCTTCGCTGAACGGGTCGGCGCAACGCCGGGCGGCCTCCACACCCGCCTTGTAGGTCGCGATCCACTCCGCCCACGGCTTACGCAGGGTGAAGAACGCCCACAAAGCGAGCGGCAGCCGGCACGCGATCTCCGGCCAGTCCGCGGCCAGCGCGGCGTGCACCGACGCGACCAGAGTGGCCTGTTCGGCCTCACACCAGCCGAGAGCGTCGCCGTAGCTGCTGAATTCGAGCAGGTCGGACCGCTCGACGGTGACACCGAGCGGAGTACGCCTGCGCATCGGGGTGAGCACGCGATCCGCGGAATCGGCACAGGCCAGGTACCACTCCAGCAGCCGCTTGGGCGCGTTTTCCCGTTCGTCGGGCGTTTCCTCGGCGTCGACGCACTCCTTCGCGTAGACGCGCAACAGATCGTGGAACCGGAACCGATCGCGATCGACTTCGAACAGGAGGCAGCCGCCGGTCAGATTGTCGAGCCTGCGCCGGACATCCGACGGCGGGGATCCGGTCAGCACCGTCGCGGCGGCCACGCTGATGGTCGGCCCGGGATGCAGGCCGAGAACCCGGAAGACGCGGGCGGTCTCGGGATCGAGAGCCCGGTACGACCACGAGAAAACGGGCCGCAGCGCGGACATCTCGTCGTCGCCCGTTTCGAGCGCGTCCAGCGTCCGCGCCTCCGACGTGAGTTCGCCGAGCAGGTCGGCGAGCCGCAGGTAGGGATGGGCGGCCACGCGTTCGGCCGCGATCCGCAACGCGAGCGGCAGATGTCCGCACAGGCCGGCCAGTTCGGCGATCGCGCCAGGTTCGGCGTCCGCGCGTTCCGGCCCGATCACCTTGCGCAGCAGGGCTTCCGATTCCGCCGGGGTCAGCATGTCCAGGGTGATCCGGTGCGCGCCGTTGCGGACGACGAGACCCGAAAGACTGCTGCGGCTGGTCACCATCACGAAGCAACCGGACGTACTGGGCAACAGGGCGCGGACCTCGTCCGGGGAGGTGACGTTGTCGAGGACGATGACGAACCGTCGATCGTTCACGAGGGACCGGAACAGCGCCGACTTCGCTTCGAGGCTGCGCGGGATCATCTTCCCCGGCACTTCGAGAGCGGTCAGAAACCCGGCGAGGGCCTCATGGGGCGTGGTCGGCGGGCCCGGAGCGTAACCGTGGAGATCGCAGTAGAGATCGCCGTGCGGGAACCGCTCTCGCTGCCGATGCGCCCACTGCACGGCCAACGCCGTCTTTCCCACGCCCGGCGCTCCCGCGACGATCGCGACCGCGATCGGCTGCCCGTCCCTCCCCCGGTCCGCGAAAGAGCTGAGCTTGGCCAGTTCCGCCTCCCGCCCGATGAAGGTGGCGGTCACGGCGGGCAGTTGATGCGGGATCAGCGGCGAACCCCCGGAACGATCCATACCGGCTCTGTCGTCCCGGCCGCGGCCACCGTCGCGTCTCAGGCGAGTTCCCACCTGAATGGCGCAAACGGTGCGGCGCGACCATTAGGGCTAACTTTCGTCCGAGTTGTACATACTTTCGTTGACGCCGGACGAAAGTCCTCTTAGGTTCAGCGGACGTCACAGAGGTGCTCCGCCGCCGACCTCGAGGAGCAACGATGCTTCCGTCTGTCCGAAGGCGCTTCAACCGGTCCATCGTCGCCTCATTGGCGCTGGTCACGGGCCTGACCGGGTTGGTAACAGCCCCGGCCGAAGCGGCCATCCCGCCCCAGCAACCCGGAGTCACGCTCCGCACGTACGACCTCCAGCGCGCGATCGACAAGCTCTGCGTGATCAAGTCCGGCCAGACTCCCAACGTCGACAAGCTGATGCCGACGATCAACTGGACCTCCACGGCCGACTTCGGGCTCAACGAGCAGTTCGTCTCCGAAGTCATCGGGAACATCAACATCGCCACCGCCGGCCAGTACGAGTTCCGGCTCACCAGCGACGACGGGTCCCGGCTGCTCATCGACGGCCAGCGGGTGATCAACCACGACGGCCTGCATTCGGGGACACCGGCGACCGGTTCGGTCCAGCTGGGCACCGGGTATCACGCGTTGCGGATCGACCACTTCGACAACACCGCCGATCAGCAGGTCACCCTCGAATGGCGGCCACCGGGCGCGGCCGATTTCGCGCTCGTGCCCACTTCGGTGCTCAGCACCGACGCCGACGTCGTCCGGGTGACGTCGCCGGGACGCAAGGAATGCGAGGGCGCCGCCGATTCGCCGGGTGACGGACTGCCGCTGAACGCCGTCCACCCCGGCTTCACGCTGACGAACCTGCGACCCGACGGGTTCCAGCCGCAGGTCACCGGGATGGACTGGCTGCCCGATGGGCGGCTCGCCATCGCCACCTGGGGCGGTTCGGACAAGGTGCTCGGCGAGGTCCACCTGCTGAGCAACGTCTCCGGCAACACCGACCCGACCAAGGTCCGGACGAAACGCGTCGCCAGCGGGTTGAAGGAACCGATGGGCGTCAAGTACGTCGACGGCAAGCTGTACGTCTCCGAGAAGACGCGGCTCGTCGAACTGAACGACACCAACGGCGACGGTGTGACCGACGACTACCGCACGGTCGCCACCTGGCCGTTCGGCGGCAACTTCCACGAGTTCGCGTTCGGCCTGCTGTACAAGGACGGGTTCTTCTACGCCAACCTTTCCGTCTCCATCAACTACGGCGGCGCGACGACCGATCCGCAGCCCGCGCCGAACCGCGGCACCACGATCAAGGTGAACAAGGCCACCGGCCAGGTTTCCTACATCGCCGGAGGGCTCCGCACACCGCACGGCATCGGGTGGGGACCGGAAGGCGACGTCTTCGTCACCGACAACCAGGGCGGCTGGCTCCCCGCGAACAAGCTGGTGCGGGTCAAGCAGGACCGCTTCTTCAACCACTACACCAATCCCCCGGGCCCGTTCGACTCGAAGCCGGTGACGGCGCCCGTGTTGTGGTTGCCGCACAACGAGATCGCGAACTCGCCGAGCAACATGGTCATGCTGTCGCAGGGCCCCTTCGCCGGGCAGATGGTGTACGGCGACGTGACCTACGGCGGCCTGCAGCGGGCCTTCCTGGAGAAGGTCAACGGCGAGTACCAGGGCGCTGTCTTCCGTCTCACGCAAGGACTCGAGTCGGGCGTCAGCCGGATCAGCCTCGGTCCGGACGGCGCGATCTACACCGGCGGGATCGACGGCGGCGGCAACTGGGGTCAGCCCGGCAAGCTCGCCTACGGTCTCCAGAAGGTGACGCCGAACGGCACGAACGCCTTCGACATCCGCGCGATGCGGGCGGTCGCGGGCGGGTTCGAACTCGAGTACACACAGCCGCTGTCGGCCGAGACCGCGCAGAACCTGGCGGCGAAGTACCAGGCCCAGCAGTGGCGCTACCAGCCCACCGCGGCGTACGGCGGGCCGAAGGTCGACGAGCAGACCCTGTCCGTCACCTCCGCGAGCCTGTCCCCCGACCGCAAGAAGGTCACGCTGCAGGTGGCGGGGCTGAAGGCCGGGCACGTGGTGCACGTGCGGTCACCGCGGCCGTTCGCGTCGGAGTCCGGCGCGGCGCTGTGGAGCACCGAAGCGTGGTACACGCTGAACTCCCTGGTCGGCGGCCCGGCCGCGAGCACGACCTACGAGGCGGAGCGGGCCACGCTGGCCGGTGGCGCCGCGACCAACACCAACCACGCGGGTTACGCGGGCACCGGATTCGTCGACGGGTACTGGAACCAGGGCGCCTCGACGACGTTCACGGTGAACGCGCCGACCGCCGGGGCCTACAACGCGGCCCTGCGGTACTCGAACGGCCCGGATCCGGCGCCCGGGACCAAATCGGTGACCGTGTACGTCAACGGGGCCAAGGTCAAACAAGTCAGGCTCGCGAGCACCGGCAACTGGGACACCTGGAACTCCCAACCGGAGACGCTCAACCTCAAGGCCGGGGCGAACACGATCTCCTACCGCTACGACACCGGCGACGCGGGCAACGTCAACCTCGACAGCCTCACCGTCACGGCTGCCCAGCGGATCCAGTTGTTCAACGGCACGAACCTGAACGCCTGGGAGAAACGGGCGGGCGGCGCCGCGACCTGGCCGGTGGCCGGCGGGGCGATGGAGTCGAACGGCGGTGACATCCGGACGAAGCAGCAGTTCGGCGACTTCCGGATGCACGTCGAGTGGAACGAGCCGAACTACCCGCCGGAGGTGACCGGCCAGGCCAGGGGCAACAGCGGCGTCTACCTCCAGGAACGCTACGAACTCCAGGTGCTGGAATCGTTCGGCGACACAACGCTCGCCAACAACGAGGCCGGTGCGATCTACCTGAAGAAGGCACCAGACCGGAACATGGCGGCGGCGCCGGGAACGTGGCAGACCTACGACATCACCTTCCGCGCGGCCCGTTTCGACGGTGCCGGGAACAAGACCGACAACGCCCGGGTGACGGTGGTGTGGAACGGCGTCGTGGTCCACAACGACGTGGCCATCGACGGCGGCACGGGCGACAGCAACCCGGAGAACGCGGGCCCGGGGGCGATCCGCCTCCAGGATCACGGTGACCCGGGCGAGAACCCGAAGTTCCGCAACATCTGGATCGAGCCGGTGAGCTAGTACTGCTCGGCCCGTGGGGCCGCGGTTGCGAAAGCCACTTTCGCAACGGTGAAGGTTGCGAAAGTGGCTTTCGCAACGTTCCGTTGTGGCCATCGCGAACCGGCGCCACCGCCGTGTCCTGACCGCCTGTGCAACGCACGTGTCCACGCGTGCAACGCCGGTTCCCTCCGGCGTGCACAGGCGGTCAAGCTCGTTCCATGACCAAGCTGACCCCGGAACAGATCGCCCGGCACGCCTACGACGCCGGCTTTCGCGGCGACGGGCTGACCACGGCGGTGGCGGTCGCGCTCGCCGAGTCCGGCGGGAACACCCGGGCCCACAACGCCACCCCGCCCGACAACTCCTACGGGCTCTGGCAGATCAACATGCTGGGCGCGATGGGGCCGGAACGGCGCAGGCAGTTCGGCCTCGACTCGAACGCCGAACTGTTCGACGCCGCCACGAACGCCAAGGCCGCCAACAAGATCTCCGGCGACGGCAAGTCTTGGACGCCGTGGTCGACCTACACCAACGGCGCCTACGAACGTCACCTGCCCGCCGCGCGCAAGGCGGCCGAGGCCGTGCGGAAACACCCCGGCAAAAACCCTTCAGGCGGCGGCCTCGGGCAGATCCGGGTCGACGGGCAGATCCTGAACGGCTTCGTGCGACGCACCCGGCGGGTCGGCGACGCCCTCACCTCCGCTTCGGCGAACCAGGTCAAGGACGTCCGGTCGATCGCCGACGACAGCTTCGGCAAGATCGGCAAGGAGTCCGGGTTCGCCGACGCGCTCGGCGACTTCGGCGCAGCTCTCCAAAGCCAGGTCAAGGCGGTCGGTACGTCCGCCGACAGGCTCGCGGACGCCGCCGCCAAGGCCGGGAAGGCCTACCACGACCGCGACGCCTCGGCCGCCGCACGCCTGAACCAGCTCGCCTGACAGCGTTGGAGACTTCGATGGACACCCTGGCCACCGCCCGGCACTTCGCCGCGGACATCCTGGCGCACCGCAACAAGCTCGCGGGCAAGGCCGAGGACGCCGCCCGCGTCCAGTTCGCCCTGCACCAGGTCTCGAAAACCCTGCACGACCAGCACGACCTGCACAAGAAGGAGACCGACGTCGTCCTGAGCCATTGGGACGGCAAGGCGTCCGACGAGTTCGAGCGCACGACCATGCGGCTGCGCAAGGACATCCGGACCACCGCCGACGCGAGCACCGACGCCGAGCGGGTCGTCGCCCGGGTCACGTCCACTGTGGACAGCGGGCACACCGCCGTCCAGCGGCTCGCCGACGAGTACATCGGCAAGGCCAAGAAGCTCCTCGACGACGCCGCCGGGGTGGGCTCGCGGGCCGCGATGGCCACCGCGATCGCCGCGGCCGCCGATCTCGCGCCGCGCTACACCAAGCAGTCGGCCGCGACCTTGCGGAAGGTCAACGACGAACTCGGCGACGCCGCGAAACGGCTTCGAGCCCTGCGCAAGGAACTCCGTCACGACGGCGTCGCCGACCGGAAGGTCGCCGACAAGCCCGACGGTTCCGGTCACGGCAAGCCGGGTGGGACGAGCCCGAGCAAGGCGACCTCCCGCGGTCAGAAGGTCGTCTCCGCGGCACGCAAGGAACTCGGGACCCGCGAGAACCCGCCCGGCAGCAACCGGAACCCGTACGGCCCGACGGCGCCGTGGTGTGCCTCGTTCGCCACCGCGATGTGGCGCAAGGCCGGGGTCAAGATCCCGATCCTGCCCTTCACCGGCGACGTCTACCGCTGGGGGCAGCAGCACGACAAGGCGTACGGCAAGAACTCGTTGAAACAGGCCAAACCCGGTGACGTCCTGCTGTTCGGGACCGGGCCGCAGAGCCCGTCGACGAGCACCCACATCGGGATCGTGGAGAAGGTGGAAGGCAACAAGGTGACGATGATCGAGGGCAACTCGGGCGACTCCGTGCGCCGCAACACGCATACGCTGTCCAGCTCCACCTTCTACGGCGGGGTGCGCCCGTGAGTACCGGGAAAGCACGCGACCGCGTGCTCACGGTCGAGGTCGAAGCCGGTGGTGCGCTGCGGGATCTGCGGATCGAGGAGTCCGCGCTGCGGCTCGGCCCGGAGGAACTCTCCAGGCGGATCCTCGGTCTCGTCGACCGGGCGGCCGCTCAGGCGAGCCGCCGGCTCGACCTGGACGACGCGGACTCGTTGGGGCTCGGGACGAGCGCGGAGCTGGCCGAAGCGGTCGAGGAGACGACCCCGGACACTTGGAGGGTGCAGTGATCGACGAGCGCGGTGTCGAGCAACTGCTGGAAGACGCCGAGGCCCCGGACACCGACTACCGCGGTCGGCTGGCCGCTGTCACCGGTGAGGCCAGTAGCGACGGCGTCACCGTGACGGTCGATCTGTACGGGAAGCCGGTGGGGCTGCGGTTCGACCGGGCCGCGCTCACCTCGCGCGCGAGCGACCTTTCCGCGCTCGTGCTCCGGCTGGCCGCGGCGGCCACCGTCCTCGCGCTCGACGCCGGCGAGTCCGTTGTGGACGGTATCGCCGACGATTTCGCCTTACCCGCCTGGCGTTCCTGATCAGGTGACGTCGTCGATCATCGGTTTGAGCCGCTCGGCGAGCCATCCGGCGTCGGCCGGGGTGACCATCACCCACGGCTCGCCGCCGACGTTCTCGTGGGTGACGGCGTAGCGGCCGGCCTCGGTGTCGAACCAGCTGAGTACCGGGGTCCGGCCGCGCACGCCGTTCACCGCGAGCTGGCCGGCGCCGTAGCGGGCCGACGTCACCATCGTCGCCAACGGCCGCACGGTTCGCCCGGTGATGCCGGCTTCGGCCAGTGCGCGCTCGAAACCGTCGTAGCCGGCCCTTGCGAAGCCGGCCATAGCCGCCGAGAAAGCGGCCCGCGGCAAGCGGATCTGGTCACCCGGTCCGGGCACGCCGTCGCCGAGCATCCGGCCGACGGTGACGACCAGATCAGCCGCACGCAACGGTTCGAGGACCAGGTCCTTCTCGTCGAGGACGGCCAGCACGCCGTGGGCGCCCCGGACCGCGGCGAGCATCCGCCACGGCTGTTCGCCGAGCACCAGCGCGTCCACCGACAGCGCGGGTGAGCCCAAAAGGACGAACAGGTCCTCGACGGCGGGATCGATGTCCTCGCCGCTGGTGAATCCGGCCTCGGCCAGGTCCGCGAAGACACGCTCGCCCAGTTCGTCCCGTTCGTCCATGGTTTCGCCGTGCGAAGCCACTTCGAGCGGATAAGGCAGCTCACCGTTCCCGAGGTCCGCCCACAGGAGGTCGAATTCCAGATGTGACAGGACGATGCCCGCCGAACTCCCCGAACGCCGCGCCATGGCCCTTCCTCCCCTAGGTCGTGGCCCCGGCGGGCACGATACCGATCGAACGGTGAAGATGAACTCCAGATCCCGACGAATCCGCGAACGGTGCCCATGACCGAACCCGAAGTCGCGACCGGACAGCTCATCGTCCGTGCCTCCGGCGCCGCGGCCGCCCGCGCGGCCATCCTCGGAGACCGGAAGTCCGGTCCGGACGGCATCCAGCTCCTCCTGCGCTGCACGGTGCCGCGGGCGGTCGCGGAGGAGGGCGCGAAACTCGGTTTCGCGGGCTGTGTCCTGCATGTCCTGCCGGTCGGCGGGCACGACGGTGAGGCTCCGGGCAGGCGCGGCGTCGTCATGCTGACGCTTCCGGCGGCGGAACTCTCCTTGTCCTTCACCGAGTTGCGGCCGCTGATGTTCCGCCCCGTCGACGTCGACGCGCCACTGCGCGCGTTGTTCTCCAGCGCGATCGCGCACGTCCTCGCGGTCAGCCCGTCGCTCGATCCGCACGGCCTCGCCCATCACCTGCGAGGACTCTCGGAACTGGTGCTGCGCAGCGTGCTGCGGGCCGAACTCGACCGCGCCGACGCACTCGCGACCCGCCGTCGCGAGGCCGTCCGGTACATGCGCGAACATCTCGCCGATCCCTCGCTGGGCGCCGATCAGGTGGCCGAAGCCCTGTACATCTCGCGGCGACGGCTCTACCAGCTGTTCGATGACGGCCAGGGCATTTCCGAGCGGATCAAGGGATTGCGGGTCGAGCGGGCGAAAACCCTGTTGGCGGATCCGGCGAAGGCCGCGCGCGGGATCGCCGAGATCGCCAGGGACTGCGGTTTCACCAGCGCGGCCCACTTCTCGCGCACGTTCCGGAAGGCCGTCGGGGAGACGCCGCGTGAGTTCAGGGAACGCGCGCTGGCTCACTGAGATCCACTCCCGCGACGAGCGCGCCCGCGAGCGCGGCGACGTCCAGCCAGCCCCGGCCACCGGGCGAATGCAGGGTGAACACCGCGACCCGCGGCCGTTCCGGGTCGAGGACGACGGCCTGAAGCTGCGCGCCCGGCCCGTCGACGGCGATCCGTTCGACGATCACCACCGGGTAGCCGAGCGCGGTCGTCGCCGTGCTGACCTCGCGGATCCCCGGCGTGGTGTCGGCGGCGAACCAGCTCAGCTCGGCGGCCGCCTCGACACCGAGCGGCCGCTCGACCGGTACGGATCCGGCGAGCAGCAACGCCGGGTCGGCGTCCCGGTGTTCGACGACCGCCAGCAGGCCCGCGCGGTGCTCGTGCGCACGTTCGGCGGCCTGGATCGCGGCCGTCTCCAGCCCCAGATCGCGTTCGGCGTCCGGACCACGGAGCCGGATCAGCAGCGTGTGCAGCTCGGCCGTCGTCCGTTCGACCGAGGCCAAGGAGACCGGGGTGATTCCCGGAACCGCGGTGAGTTTCACCGGCCACCCAGGGAGACGGCCGCGGCGAAGGCGCCGACCGCACCGGACGACGGCGTGACCGCGGGCCCGGGTGCGCGGGCCAGGGACGCGGCGAGTTCCTTGCCCAGCAGGGAAAATCGGTCCATCCCTTGGGTGACTTCCCCGAACTGCGCGACCCCGTCCGGCGCTTTGCCCATGGCAGCGCTGGGTTCGCCCAGCGCCCTCAGCCTGTCCTCGACGCGCGACGCTTCGGCCCGGTGACCTGTCTCCAGCGCGCGAGCCTGCTCCAGGACAGCGTCGAGCTCGCGCTTCACTTCCTCGTGGCGTGCCTTCGCCGTCGCGAGATCGGCTTCTGCGGTGGACGCCGACGCGCCGGTGGCGAACTGCACGGCCGTCTCCGCGATCTCGACGGCGTCCGTGGCGTCGAGGACCGCGCGCCGCAGGGTCACGGCGCGCCGGTCGAGCTGCTCCGCCCGTCGCACTCCGGCGACGAGGGTGCCCGCCCACCCGGAGAGGATCTCCGCCGTGGCACGCAGCACGGCCGGCGCGGGTTCGAGCGCCGTCCTCGCCGCGGCGGCGCGGGCGGCGACGGTTCCGGCGGCGTCACCCTCCCATTCGGGCGGCACTTCGACCCTGGCGTCCGCCGCCGCGTCGAGTTTCGCGGCCGCGAACGAACACCGGCGGACGACGTCTTCGACGGCGTTCGCGTCACCCGGAACCGGGTTGAAGCCGAGCCCTCTGAACTCGGGCATCACGAGCCTCCGTCCGCACGCTTCAGCGTCCGAACAGCGTCGTCGTCGGTGCTCTCGTACGACTTCGCCGCGGTGAAGATCCCGGCCGCGGCGGAGGCGACTTCGTCGTGTGTGGCGACGATGGAATCCGTCCAAGGACGGATCAGCCCGTCGAGTGCCGTCGCGATTCCCGGCGATCCCAGATCGAGCGTGGCGAAGCCGTCGGTCACCCGGGCGGCGTCGATCAAATCGCCCGCGACGTCTTCGAGCCGCCGCGCGAGTACCCGCAGTTGCTCCGGTTCGGCGCGGTAGCCGCTCATTCGCCGAACACCGGCGGATAGGCGGGCGGAAGATCGTCGAGGAGGTCGAATCCGCTGCCGTAGCGGTCGCGGTGTTCCTTGTCCTCTTCGCGCTGCGAGCCGGACATCGGCGGGTACATGCCGAATCCGGCTCCCCCGGTGCCTCCCCGGACGCCCGCGGTGCCCTGGCCGACACCGCCCGAGACCGGACTGCCGGCACCACCCACGAACCCTCCGCCGGCGGCGCGTCCGCTCCTGGCGGCGTCTTCGACGGAGAGACCGCCACCGGGTACGGACGCGCCGGGGCCGTATCCCGAGCCTTGCCCCGGCCCGCCGATACCGGTCGTGCCTCCGGACGGAAGATCCACGACTCCGGACGAGGCCGCGTACGTACTGTCGTCGGGACTCTCGACGTCCGATCCGGAGTCACCCGGCGACGGCACGGGGACCGGCCGGGGCGGTACCGGCGACGGCACCGGACGAGGCGGTACGGGTGTGACGGGCGGCGCGACCGGCGGCAACGCGGGCGGTGCCTGGATTTCGGCCGCCTTCGGGGCGGCTTCGAACATCGGCGGCAGCCCGTGGCGGACGCCTTGGCTGGCCTCTTCGTACTGGTCCATCACCCGGACGGCTTCGGCCTTGGCGCGGTCCGCCTCCCGTTTGGTCGGGAGCTTGTCGTCGAGGAGGTCGTCCATCATGTACGCCCCGTTGGGGCCGTCGAGCGCCTTCACCGCGTATCCCTGCTGGAACCAGCGCTCGGCGGTGTAGTGCACCGGCTCCGGCATCTTGCGCCGGGCTTCGGTGATCGCCGAGGTGTAGGCGTCGAGGCCGTCGCCGATGTGCCGGGAGGTCTGTGCGGCTTCACTGGCCCAGGTGGTGAGGCGATGCGCGGACTCGGCGGCCTGCGCCGACGACGGGCCGTGCCAGGACAGCAGCAGCTTCTGCACGATCGCGCGGACCTCCGCGGTCGCCGTGTCGACGCCCTTGGCCAGCTCGCCCCAGCGATGCGCCTGCTCCCCCAGTTTCGGCGGCTGCGCGGATTTGATCATGTCCCACAGCTGGCGGTGCTCGTAGCACTCCCAGTTGATCTTCCCGAGCGCGCCTTCCTTCAGGTTGGCCTTGCGACGGCGGATCACCTTCCGCTGCTTGGCCCGCGCCCGGGCGCTCAGCGGATGCTTGTCGGTGTAGTACTCACCGCTCATCGTTCCCCCTCGCCACGGCGTCGACGGTGGAGGCGGCGGCCTCGTCGGTGCGGCCGTGCTGCTCGGCGACCAGCCCGATCGCGGCACGGAACGCGGCGAGTTCGGCCAGGTAGGACTCGAGCGCGACCTGCACCCCGCCTTCCTCCGCCCCGCCCCGCCGGGCGAACGACCGGCGCATCGGGACGGAGACGGGGCCCTTGCCGTCGGCCAGTGGCGCCCCCAGCTCGCGGGCGTCGGCCAGATGCGCCTCCAGCACACGCTGACGTTCGTCCAGCGCCTTCAGGGCCTCCGCGATCTCGGTGTAGTCGAGCTCGATGCGGTCCGCACCGTCGGCGACGATGGCCGCCGCACCCTCACCCGACGGCTTCTCGACCTCTTCGGCCTTGCCGACGGGCCCGGACGGCCGCCGCTGCTCCCGCAGCTCGTCGCGGATCCGCTCGGCCTCCGCCTTGCCGTGCACCTTGACCATGCCGTGCGCTCCCTCTCGTCACCGACGTGGTCATCTTCGTCGGTGAGGCGCGCCAAGACCAGCCTTGAGTACACACCGGGACACGAACCCTGCACAGCCGGTCAACCGGCTCAGGCGACTCGGATCGGCTGATCGACCGCGTCTTGCGCGAGGACCTCCCTGGCGACCAGGACACCGCCGACGAACCCGACCGGCATCACGATCAGCGCGGCGAACGGGATCAGGCACAGCAGTGACACCGGAAGGCCCAGTCCGAGGGCGAAAGCGCGATGGTTGCGCAGCAGCCGCCGACGCTGCTTCAAGTCCATGCCACGCCGGTAGAACGGCACGGCGATCAGTTCCAGCGCCAGGAACCACGCCGTGACCAGCGCCAGCAGCACCGGCACGACGGTCTGCCCCACCACCGGGACGAACCCCGCGATCAGGAGCGGGATCGTGAACATCAGCGAACGCAGGACCAGGAGCAGACCGTCCCGCAGCCCCATCACCAGCAACCGCCAGCCCGACAGGTCGACCGCGCCGGGAACACCGCCGAGGTCGTCCTCGACCTTCTCCGCGATGTGCTCGTAGAACGGTCCGCCGACGGCGAGGGTGATCGCCGTGAACCCGATCATGGCGATCGTCAGGGCCACCGCGAACACCGCGACCCCGGCCGCCACGCGCACCGCCGTCCGCAGGCCCGTCTCCCAGTCGTCCGCGAACGGGGTGATCAGCGCGGACAGGTCATCGACCCAGAACGCGAGCGCGACCACACCGCCGAGCAACAGCAGGGTGGTCAGCACCGCGGGCAGCGCCCCGATCAGCAGCAGCTTCGGCGACCGCAGCAGGATGCCCAGGCCTTGCCCGAACATCCGGAAACCTTTGAAGAAATCCCGCATCGGACATTTCTACCAGTGCGGCCGCCGAACCCCGCCGGCACCGATGATCTCCGGATCCGGCAGGTCCCTCAGCTGCCTGCGCGAGGTGATGCCGAGTTTGCGGAAGATGTTGCGCAGGTGGGCGTCCACCGTGCGCGGACTGAGGAAAAGCCGCGCGGCGACCTCCTTCGACGTCGCGCCGGTGGCGACGAGCCGCGCGATGTGCACCTCCTGCATCGTGAGCTCGTCGTGGCCGGGCGCGGTACGGCCGCGGGCGACCTCGCCGGTGGCGCGCAGTTCGTCCGCCGCGCGCCGGGCGAAGGCCTCCATTCCCGCTCCGGACAGCAGTTCGTGGGCCGCGCGCAGATGCTCGCGGGCGTCGCGACGCCGGCCTTCGCGGCGCAGCCACTCCCCGTAGAGCAGATGAGCCCTGGCGCGATACGGGATCACCGGACTCTCGGCGAGCCGCTCGATGGCCTCCCGGTAGTCGGCCTCGGCGCCAGTGACCAGCGCTCGCGCGTATGCGGTGACACCGAGACCCCACGCCGTACCGCTGGAAGCCGTGCGCTCGGTCAAGGCTTCCAACGCCGAGACGGCGGAATCCCGCTCATCGCACCGGATCGCGGCTTCGACCAGTTCGGGTAGCGCGACCCCGGCGAGGAACAGGTCGCCCGGTCCGGTCGCCTGCCGCGCCGCGGCCAGCGCGGGCGGATAGTCGGCCAGTCCGTTGTGCAGCACGGCCGCCGCCCAATGGACGTTGGCGATCAGCTGGCCGATTCCCCGGGCGGTCGCGAGTGCCGACGCCGACTCGAGTACTTCGAGGCCTTCCTTCCGGCGACCCCGCATCGCGGTCAGGTGCAGCCGGGGATAGCGCAGCGTCGGGACGCCGAGCGCGTCCGAGATCGCCTCTTCTTCGGCGATGGCGGACATCGCCTTCCCGAGGTCGCCGGTGAGCACGGCGGCGGTGGCCACCTGGGCGAGCCCGAGCCGGAGTGTGTGCGGCGAACCGGTTTCCCGTCCGGTCTCCATCAGCCACTCGACGATTCCCGCGTGGGCCTCCACATCCCAGAGCTCGGCCGTGAGCATGGTGGCCAGCGCGGGCCGCCGAGTCCACATCGGACGGTCCGCCAGAATTCGTCGCAGCAAAGGAGCCGCCGTCCGGTGGCCCTCGGCGGTCAGCCGGATCAGCGCGTCGAGCATGTCCGGCGGACGCGGCGCGGGTGGGGCCGAACTCGCCTGGTCCACCACCATGTCCATCACCCCGCTCGCCCGTCCGACGAGAAGGCTCGCCTCCAGTGCGTCGAGAAAGCATTCCCTGGACCACTCCGGATCCAGCTCGGCGAGTCGGTGCGCCGCACGGAGCATGAAGACAGCGCCGTTGTCGTCGGTGTGCCGCGCGAAGGCGATCCGCCCGCGCAGCAGGTCGATCTTCGCCAGCGTGAGGTCGTCCTGGGAACCGGTCTCCACACTGGTGAGCAGATCGGCCGCGGCGTCCGTGGCGCCCGCGTCGAGTTTCGCGCGCGCCGCCGCGAGAGCGTGTTCCGTCCGCGGGCCGGAATCCAGCGACAGCGCCGCCGCCCGCTCCAGGAACGCCGCTGCCGCCGCGACGCCACCACGCGCCTGGGCACGGGACGCCGACCGGGCCAGCTCGGCGGCGAGCTCGTCGTCCGGTCCGGTACCCGCCTGCGCGAGATGCCAGACGCGCCGGTCCGGATCGACGCCGGGATCGGTCACGGCCGCCAGCGCGCGATGGGCTCGGCGGCGTTCGCCGTCGGGCGCGGCCCGGTAGACGGCCGAACGCGCGAGCGGGTGGCAGAAGCGCACCCGGGTCGAGAAGTCGATCAGGCCGGACGCCTCCGCGGCTTCCGCGCTCGCCACCACATCGTCGCCCAGGTTCCGCGCGGCGGACCACAGCAAGCCGGGATCGCCGGTCGGCTCGGCACTCGCGACGGTGAGCAGCAGCCGCGCGCCGGCGGGCAGTCCCGCCGACCGTTCCTGGAAGCTGCGCTCGATCCGGCTCGGAACCGACGACGTGTCGGGCAGGGCGAACCCGCCGGACTTGGGGAGTTCGAGCAAGGCCAGCGGATTCCCGCGTGCCTCGGCGAGCACACGGTCCCGCACACGCGGGTCGATCAGGGAAACGCCGTCCGCCAGCAATGCGCGCGCGTCGACGTCTCGCAGCCCTTCGACCACCAGACCCGGCAACTCGTCGAGTCCCCCACCGGTACGCGCCGCGAACACCATCGCGACCGGCTCGGACCCGATCCGGCGGGCGAGGAAGGTCAGCGCCTTCGACGACGCGTCGTCCAGCCAGTGGGCGTCGTCGATCACGCACAACAGCGGGCTTCTCCTGGTCGCGCACGACAGCAGGTCCAGGGTCGCGAGGCCGATCCGGAAGAGATCCGGTGTCCCGGTCGCCAGCCCGAACGCGATCTCCAGGGCCTCCCTGTGCGCCGTGGACAGCTCGCCGAGGTGCCCGAGCACCGGCACGCACAGCTGGTGCAGAGCGGCGAACGGGAGTTCGGTCTCGAACTCCGAACCGGACGCCTCCATCACCCAGAAGTCGTCGGCGTTGCGGCGCGCGTGGTCCAGCAGGCTGCTTTTGCCGATGCCCGGCTCGCCGTGGAGCACCAGCGCGCCGCCGTCGCCCTTCCTGGCGGCGGCGAGCACCTCGTCAAGGGCGCTGACCTCGGTGGCCCGGCCCACCAGCGGCGTCGGCATACCGCGAACATAGGCGATTTTCACCGACGCGAAGCAGGGGGTGCCGCTGCGAGGTTGGTGGCGTGACGAACCGAGCAGACGCCCTGACGCCGACGCGCCCGGCCCGCGGCACCGTGCTGGGCGCCGCGACGTTGACCATCATGGCCGCGGCGATCATCGCACCCAGCCTGCCCGCGATGCGCGAGGTCTTCGCCGGTACGTCCGGCTCCGGGCTCCTCGTGCGGCTGGCGCTGACCGTGACCTCGCTCGCGATCGCGATCAGCGCGCCGCTGTCCGGGATCGTCGCCGATCGCGTCGGACGCCGTCCCCTGCTGCTGACCGGCCTCGTGCTCTACGCCGTCGCCGGCACCGCGGGCTTCTTCGTCGACGACCTCTACCTGCTGCTCGCCACCCGCGCCGGACTCGGGCTCGCCGTCGGCGCGATCATGACGGCGGTCAGCACGCTGATCACCGACTGGTTCGACGGACCCGAACGCGCTTCGTTCCTCGGGCTGCAGCAGGCGTCGGCGAGTCTGGGCGGCGTCGTCTTCCTGCCGCTGGCCGGTCTGCTGGCCGCGATGAACTGGCAGGCGCCGTTCTGGATCTACTCGGCGTCGGCGATCGTGGCCGTCTTCGCGTTCGCCTCGGTGAAAGAACCGCGCCGGAGCAGCCCGGCCATGGTGCGCGACGACCGGCGGACCCACCTTTCCGGACGCGTCATCGTCATCTACGTCCTGGCGCTCCTGGCGACACTGGTGTTCTACATGGCGCCGACCCAGTTGCCGTTCTTGTTGGAGGGCTTCGGAAGCGGGCCCGCCGTCATCGGCGCGGTGGTCGCCGGAAGCACGCTGACCAGCGTCGCCGGCGCGCTCGCCTTCCCCCGGCTGCGCGCACGTCTGAGCCCCACCTCGATCACCACCCTCAGCGTCGCGCTCCTCGGCGTGGGCTGGCTGCTGGTCGGCACGGCGGAAACGGTCGCCCAGGTCGTGGCCGGACTGCTCGTCGGCGGCTTCGGTGTCGGCTTCGTCGTCCCCAACCTGAACCTGCGGCTGGCCGAGTCCGCCGACCCCGCGCGTCGGGGCCGGGTGCTCAGCGGCCTGGTCACCGGGATCTTCCTCGGCCAGTTCCTCTCGCCGCTCGTCGTCCAGCCACTCGTCCAGACCATCGGTATCGCCGGCACCTTCACCTGGACCGGCATCGCCATGGGAGCGGGGGCGGCGCTCGCCGCACTTCTCTCCCGAAACAACCGAAAGGAAGCACGATGATCTACCACGGCAACCGATTCACCCTCCGGGCCGACGCCTCGCCCGAGCAGATCGCGGAGGCCCTGGAAAGCCTCCGCAATCAGGGCCGCGTCATCCCCTCGGTGAAATCCTTCGTCGTCGGCCGCGACTTCGGCGGCGAGTACGAATGGGGCGCCGTCTTCATGATCGAGGATCTCGACGGCTACTGGGAATACCTCATCCACCCCGCGCACCGGAACACCGACCGCGTCGGACTGCCGTTGGTCGACAAGTTCGCGTCCTTCGACATCACCGACGACCCGGACCCGGAGATGGCCGCGAAGATCGCCGAACTGCACCAGCGCCGCTACGACAACGACGCCGAGCTGACCAAACTGGTGTCCGATCTCGGTGAGTACTCCGGCAGCGCCGCGCCCGGAAAGCACGGTGCCTGACCGTGCCCGATGACTTCGCCGAACTCGTCGAGACCTGAGGGAGGACGCGAGATCCCGCCCCTGGTCAGGAAACCGTGAAGGAGCTGAGCACGGCCAGGTGGTCCGACGGCCAGCCGGTCCCGCCGCCGAAGGTGCGGCTGCCGGTCGGCGTGATCGAGCCGCCGCGGTAGAAGACGAAGTCGATCCGGTCCTGGGGCTCCGGCCTGCCCTGGTTGTCCTTCTCCACCGGGGACCAGGTGTTGCCCGGGTCGGCGACGGGGTCGGGCCGCGCCTTGCGGTACGAGTCGGTGAAACCGCGCGCGGTGAACGCCTTGGTCGTCGGCCAGGCCACTTCGTAGCCGCAGTGCTTCGCCTTGGCGGCCGCGGTCCAGTCCTGGTGGGACGGGCTGTTCAAGTCACCGGCGACGATACCGGGGCTGCTGCCCGTCCACTCCGCGATCTGCTCGGCCTGACGACGGCGGTTCGTCTCGTCGGCGAGGATCGTGCTCACGCTGTCCTTGTCGAAGCAGGCGTTGTACGGGCCGTACTTCGTGTAGTCGAGATGGATCGCGTAGACCCAGACACCGGCGATCTTCGCCGTGATGGCCTTCGCGCCCGTGTCGTTCCACGACTTCCAGTCGGTCTGCTGGATCGGCAGCGCGCTGATCACGTCGATGTCCCAGCCGGGTTCGGTGTGCTGCCAGCCCAGCGCGTCGGCGATCGCCTCGGTGGCGCCGCCGCCGGTCTCCGACAACGCGACCACGTTCGCGCCCGAAGCGCGGATCTGGTCCACCACCGCGCCGATCCCGCCGTGCGAGCCGCGCATCCAGATGTTGAAGCTGAGCACGCTGAGGTTCGTGGCGGCCGCCGCCGGCGCGGCGACCCCCGCCATCGTGAGCAGCAGGACGGCGAGGACACCGGCGAGGCGGCGTTTCACGGAAGTCACGGGTTTCTGGTTTACCGGTGACGGGAGGGGAAGTCCAGCGGCCGTGGTGAGTGTTCAGCGCAGGGCAAGGGGACGGACACTTAAGCGCGCTGGACATCTTCGTCGGTCCGAAGTCCGTGAAGGCCTCCTTGAGGGACTCTGGGTCCCTCAAGGAGGCCTTCACGGACCTGCCGTCCCGGCACGACCACACGCGTCACTGGCCGTCCACCACCGCCCCGCTTCCCTCCGGTCCACTCACGACCACCCGCAGGGAAACATCGGTCCCGAAAGGAACCCCGGTCACCTGCCAGGTTTGCGGCACCCCGACGCGAAGAGTGCTCGTAGCCCTCCGCACGAGAGCCGGGACGCGGTCGACGGCCATGGCGCGAAGGTCGAACCGCGGTACCTGGGCCTCACTCGGCGCGAAGACCACGGTCAACTTCCGCTCCTCGACGACCACGGTGATCACCTGCGAAACGTCCGCGGCCCCCGCCAGGGCGTCGATGGCCCGGCGCAACTCCCCCTCGTCCAGCAACGACCGGTCGACGGTGACCGTCGCGGAGCCCGACGAGGACGTGGTCGTGCTGGACGTCGAAGGCTCCTCGGAGCCGACGCGGACTTCCGTCCCGAACAGTTCCACCCGGAACGCCAGCAGGACGGCGGCCGCGCCGAGCAGTAGCCCGAGAAGCGTGAGGGCGCCGTACGCGCAGCCTTCAGACGGCTCTTGCGCCGGGCTGGACTCGGGAGCGGATTCGATGATGGCGTCGGCCACCCGGCGTTCCCAATCCGGCGACGGGCGCTGCACGACCTTCGCCTTCCACGGGCGGTCCGGCGGGTACTCGATGACCAGGACGCGACCCGTCCGGTACTCCGAGAGGTCGACCAGGTTGACGCTGTGGGTGATCTTCGTGCGGAAGGTCGCCGCGCCGTCGGGGGCGACGGTGAGGTCGAGGTCGACCGGGACGTCGCCGGTTTCGGTGCCGCCGGCTCGAACGCTCTCGATCTTCGCGAGCGCGACCAGCGGGACGATCGCCGCTTCGCGAGCGCGTCGCGGCATTCCGGCGAGGAAGAAAAAGACGCCGTAGACGACCGGAAGGCTCAGACTGGCAAGCAAAAGCGGGACGGTCTCGATGATGATCGAGACGATGAAGGCGCACAGCGTCGTCCCGATCACGGCTCCGGCGAGAAAGCCGCGGAAGAGGGCGACGGGTCCGTAACGAGCGGCCGTCATGGCGGTGACTCCAGTCTCTCGGGGCGGTTTCAGTCGGCGGGCAGCCAGTCACTGAGGGCGGGCAGGCGCCGGAGCGCCACGAAGATCTTCTTGTCGTCGGCGGGCGACGCCGGGTCGAACAGCACTTCGGCGGTCGCGATCGTGGTGTCCTTGGTGCGACGGGTCGTCCAGTGCCGGACGCCCGAGGAGTCGACGAACGACACGGTGACGGTCGCGCCGACGACACGGGTTCCCGATTCGTCCCCTCCCAGGCGCAGTTTCACATCGACGATCTCGGCGGGCACGCGCGATCCGGACCGCAAGAGCCGATCCCGGGTCCGGACCATCTCGGCGGACCGGCGGGTGGCCCCGACGGCGTGCGACACCGCCAACACCGTCAGGACCAGCAGGAACGCGGGCACCCACCAGTCGGCGTAGTACATCAGCCATCCCCAGAACCCCCACTTCTCGTCCTTGTGGAAGACCGGGTCGACGGCGACGCCGACGGCGAGCGGCGGAAGCCATCCGCGTGACGAGTCCCAGATGCCGACCGTGGTCGCCGCGAGGGCCAGCACCGCCGGGAACGCCGGCAAAGCCGGCCGTCCCTGATAACGCCGCACGGCGACACCGGCGAGGCTGCCGGAGGCGATGCAGCCGAGCAGGCCGAAGGTTCCCCAGACGCCCTCGATCAGCGACCTGCCGTCTCCGCGGTCGTCGAAGACGCTGTCGATCGCCATCGTCCGGAACTGCTCGACGATCACGCCGAATCCGCGCCCGGTCAGGAAACCGCAGACCAGGGTGACGGCCGAGGCCACGATCGCGCCGACGAGCAGGAGCCGGTCTCCCCGCCACCGCTCGATGCGGTCGTGCCGGGCCCGGGCCGGATCCACTGTGTTCACCGCGCCACCTCCGTTCTGACCGCACCCAGCTTCCAGGACGGCCGGTGCTACCGAACCCAGGTTTACGTCACTTCCTAAAAGCATTAGGCAAATACAGAATGGACTATGGTAACGTCGTCGCCGACCGGAAGGACGGACATGGCACGGGCAGGACTGACCACGGAACGCGTGGTCCGGGCGGGGGCGGAGATGGCCGACGAGCTCGGCTTCGAACACGTCACCCCGACAGAGCTCGCGAAACGCTGCGGCGTCAAGACGGCGAGCCTCTACTCGCACGTGAAGAACGCCCACGAGCTGAAGACCGAGATCGCCCTGCTGGCCCTGGCGGAACTCGCCGACCTGGCCGCCACCGCGGTGGCGGGCCTGGCGGGCAAGGACGCCTTGATCGCCTTGGCGAACGTCCACCGCGACTACGCCCTGGAGCATCCCGGCCGCTTCGAAGCCGCACGCTTCCGCCTCGCTCCGGAGACGGCGGCCGGCAGCGCCGGAGTCCGGCATGCCCAGCTGATGCAGGCGATCCTGCGCGGCTACGACCTGGCCGAACCCCATCGAACGCACGCCGTACGGCTGCTGGGCAGCGTCTTCAGCGGCTACGTCGGCCTGGAGTCCGCCGGCGGCTTCAGCCACAGCTCCCCCGATTCACAGGAAAGCTGGACCGAGATCCTCGACGCGCTCGACGTCCTGCTTCGCACTTGGCCACGAAGGAAATGACCGAAGAAATGCTCACCACACCCCTCACCGCCGACCTCGTCCGCGGTGCCCTGGAACTGGAACAGACCGATCGCGGCCTGCTCCCCCACCGGCTGCCCGCCCGGGCGCGCCTGCAGATCCCCGACGGCCAGCTGGCCATGGCGGAATCGCAGCCTTCCGGCGTTCGACTGGCCTTCCGCACCCGCGCCACGGTCGTCGAACTGGACGTCATCGCCACCAAACGGGACTACGTCGGACTGCCACGACGGCCCGATGGCGTGTACGAACTCCTCGTCGACGGCCGGCTCGCCGGACAGGCCAGCGCGCCCGACGGTGACGTCTTGACCATCGACATGGCCACCGGTACCGCTCGATCCCAGCCGGGTCCGGTGCGGACGTTGCGGTTCCCCGGCCTGCCCGAGGACGAGAAGGACGTCGAGATCTGGCTGCCACACGGCGAAACCACCCTGCTGGTCGCCCTGCGCACCGACGCGACCGTCCACAGTGTACGGTCCAGCGGACGGCGAACCTGGCTGCACCACGGCAGTTCCATCAGCCACGGCTCCAACGCCGTCACCCCGACCGGGATCTGGCCCGCACTGGCCGCGAAACTGGGCGGCGTGGACCTGATCAACCTGGGTTTCGGCGGCAGCGCGCTGCTCGACCCGTTCACCGCGCGCGCCATGCGGGACACCCCGGCGGATCTGATCAGCGTCAAGATCGGCATCAACCTCGTCAACTCCGACGCGATGCGGCTGCGCGCGTTCGGCCCGGCCGTCCACGGTTTCCTCGACACCGTCAGGGATGGGCATCCGACCACGCCACTGCTGGTCGTTTCCGCCCTTTACTGCCCCATTCACGAGCACACGCCGGGGCCGTGCTCCTTCGACACCGGCGCTCTGCGAGAAGGAAAGCTGCGGTTCACGGCCACCGGTGACCCGGCGGAAACCGCGGCGGGCAAACTGACGCTGACCAAAATCCGCGGCGAACTCGCCCGTATCGTCAAGGAACGCTCGGCGGGCGACCCGAATCTGGGCTACCTCGACGGCCTCGATCTCTACGGCGAGCAGGACAACGCCGAATTGCCGCTGCCCGACGAACTCCACCCGGACGCGGCCACCCACCGGCTCATCGGGGAACGCTTCGCCCGCTTGGCGTTCGGCGGCATATTCTCGGAGGCCTAGGGGACCCCGGTATCCCGATCCGTGATCTCACGTCGGACGCGGCCGAGATCGACTCCGCAAGTGGTCGTTTAGACCAGTCGTGTGAACAGGATCGCTTCCGGAAGCCGTTTGCTGTGCGCGAATACCCCGGTAGGCCGAACGGGACGATACCTATCTTTCTTCCTGTCCAACGAAAGTCGGTATCTGCACCCGGTGGCGTGGAACACCCTGATCGGCACCGGATCACCGGTGCCGGTCACCACGCCGTGCCCGGCTACCCCACTGTGTCCAGTGCGGCCATCCCTCGCGCTGGATCTTCCTCGCGAAAGTGAGCCACCGGTATGCGCACAACGTCCCCGGGCCATCCTCTACTCGCTCGCACCGCCACCACACTCGTGGCCGCCGCCGCGGTCATCGGCTTCCTCGCCCCGTCGACGGCCACCGCCACGACCATCGAGGGCTACTCCCCCACCGTCCAGAACGAGGCCGTCACCTCCCTCGCCTCGGAGGCCGGGATCAGCGAAGCGGCGGCGGTCGAGTTGCTGCGGACACAGAAGGCCAGCATCGAGACGGTGGAGAAGGTCACCGCCTCCCTCGGCTCCCGTGCCGCGGACGGCTACCTCGACGACGCCGCCAAACCGGTGGTGAACGTGCTCGACCAGGCCGCCGCCGACCAGGTCACCGCGACCGGCGCCCAGGCCCGGCTGGTCAAGCACTCCAGCGCGGCGCTGGCGAGCGCGCAGGACGCCCTGCAGGCGCTGCCCACGGTGACGCATACGTCGATCGGCGTCGACCCGAAGTCGAACCAGATCGTGCTGACCGTGTCCGACGCGGCCAAGGGCGCCGAAGCCCTGATCAAGGCCGCCGAGTCGCTCGGCGACCGCGTCCGGGTGGAGCGGACCACCGGCGAGATGCACACCGCGATCTACAACGGTGAGGCCATCACCGGCGGCGGCACCCGCTGCTCGGTCGGCTTCAACACCAACCGCGGTGGCCAGAACTACATCCTCGACGCCGGGCACTGCACGCGCGCGGTCTCGCAGTGGAACGTCGGGCCGTCGCAGGGCGCGAGCTTCCCGACCAACGACTACGGCCTGATCCGCAACACCAGTGGCAGCGGCCCCGGCGCGGTCACCCTGTGGAACGGCTCCACCCAGCGGATCGCCTCCTCCGGTGCCGCCACCGTCGGGCAGCGGATCAGCAAGAGCGGCAGCACCACCCGCCTCACCTCGGGTTCGGTGCAGCGGCTGAACGTGACGGTCAACTACTCCGAAGGCTCGGTGTACCAGCTGATCCAGACCAGCGCGCTGGTCAACCCCGGTGACTCGGGCGGCTGCCTGTTCGCCGGCAGTGTCGGCCTGGGCATCACCTCCGGCAAGGGAAGCGGGACCTCCTACTTCCAGCCGATCGGCGAAGCCCTGAGCGCCTACGGTGTGACCCTCAACCAGTAGTGGTCCCCCCGAAGCCGGGTCCTGGTCGACGCGACCGGGGTCCGGCTTCGGCGTAGGTCCGGAAATGCTCGACGATGTGGTCGCGGAATCGCTGGGCCGCGGCGGAAAGATAAGTGTCCTCACGCCAGGCCACGCTGAGCACGCGGCGGCACTCCGGATCGTCGACTTCGAGCCACACCACGCTCATACCGATGTCCGCGCGTTGCCCGAGCGAGGGCACGAACGCGATACCGAGACCCGAATCGATGAGCTGGAAGAGCGCTCCGGCTTCGTCACCCTCGCAGACGATGTGGAGGTCGAGTCCGGCCTTCGCGAAAAGGTGATCCGCGAGCGATCGTTGCCAGTAGCCGGGCCGGGTGGTCAGAAACGGCTCACCCTCCAGGTCGGCGAGTTCGACGCGGCCCTTCCCGGCGAGCCGATGACCCGACGGCACGCAGAGCATCACCCGTTCGTCGAGCAGGACGCGACTCCGGATGTCGTTGCCGGGTAAGGGTTGCGAGGTCACGCACAGGTCGACGTCGCCGGACAGCAGCTTCTCCACCATCCCGGTCGCGGAGGCCTGGGACAGCCGGACGTCCACCAGCGGATGGTCCGGGACGAAGCCGCGGAGCGGTTCCGTGATCGCCAGCAGGCTCTCGGCCGCGACGGTGACGACGCCGCGTTCCAGCCCGGCGGCGTCGTCGAGTTCCTGGCGGGCGTCGTCGAGTTCGGCCAGCACCCGGTCGACCCGGCGGAGGAAAGCGGCACCGAACCGGTTGAGCCGGATCCGGCGCCCGTGCCGATCGAACAGCGGGACGCCGAGGTCGGCTTCCAGTCGCGCGAGGGTCCGGCTGAGCGAGGGCTGTGCGACACGCAGTTTCTCGGCGGCGCGGCCGACGTGCTCGAGCCGGGCGACCGTCTGGAAGTACCGGAGCGCCAGAAGATCCACTACTGATACCTCACCTGTTATGAACAGATAACCCATCTTGTCTTGGACAGCATAAGGCGTCCGCTCTTACGTTCGATCCGTGAGTGAAACCGTGACAACCCGGAGCCGGAAGGCCGGCGTGACGCTGGCGGTGAACCGGGTGCTCGTGAGCGCCCACGCCGTCGCGATCATCGGCCAGCCGGTGTTCGCCGGCGGCTATCTGGGCGGCGACTACGACATGCTCTGGCTGCACCGCTGGGGCGCCGACGCCGTGTCCTTCCTGGCCTACGCGCAGGTCTTGGCGGCGCTGGTGCTCCTGCTGGTCCGCGGACCGCGCTGGCTGCTCTGGGCGAGCCTGGCCATCGCGGCGGGCGAGACCGCGCAGTACTTCGCCGGCGTGGACGGCGCGCTCGACCTGCACATCCCGCTCGGCGTCGCACTCGTCGTCGGGATGGTGCTGACGACCATCGCCGTCTGGCGTCCGCAGACGTGGCGGGCGGGCCGATGAGCCGCCGCCTTACCCGGAGGACGTTCCTCGGGCTCGCCGGAGGCGCCGGCGTCCTGCTCGCGGGCGGGCTCGCCGCGCCCCGGCTGATCGCGCAGGGCGCTCCGGGCACCGGCGAGTTGCTGCGCTCCGGGCTCCCGCTGCCGGAGCCGTTCCGGGTGCCGCTTCCGATCCCGCCGGTCCTCCGTCCGCAAAGGAGAGACGCCGCCGATCACTACACGATCACCCAGCGGGCGTCCACGGCGGAGATCATTCCCGGTGTCCGGACGCCGATCTGGGGCTATGACGGGATCTTCCCGGGGCCGACCATCGAATCGCGACGGGACCGGACGACGGTCGTGCGCCACCGCAACGAACTTCCCGTGCCGACCGTGGTCCATCTGCACGGCGGGCACATCCCCGCCGAGTCCGACGGCTACCCGACCGACCTGGTCCTCCCGGTGTCCGGCTGGGACGCCGGGCACGCGGGCCACGGCATGGTCGACTCCCGCGCCCGGATCACGAACGGGGAACGCGACTACGTCTTCCCGTTCCGGCAACGGGCCGCGACCCTGTGGTACCACGACCACCGCATGGATTTCACCGGTCCCGCCGTGTACCGGGGCTTGGCCGGCTTCCACCTGGTCCGTGACGACGAGGAGGACGCACTGGGACTCCCGGCAGGCGAACGCGAGATTCCACTGATGATCGCCGACCGCGCCTTCGACGAACACGGTGCCTTCGCCTACCCGTCGCTCGACCGGACGTTGAGGACGACACCGGGAGTCGAAAGTGCTTTCGTGGAGGGTGTTTTCGGCGACGTCATCCTCGTGAACGGCGCACCGTGGCCGGTCCACGAGGTGGCGGCCGTCAAGTACCGCCTCCGCGTCCTCAACGGATCCAACGCCCGGCGCTACGACCTCGCGTGGGATCCGCCGCCACCCGGCGGAGGCGGATTCGTGCAGATCGGCAGTGATCAAGGGCTGCTCGAAACACCGCGCGAGCACGGCCATCTGCCGATCGCGCCGGCGGAACGGTACGACCTCGTCGTCGACTTCGGCCGGTATCCGGTCGGCACCGAGGTCACGCTGGTGAACCGCCTCGGGACCGGCTCGACCGCGCAGGTCATGCGGTTCGTCGTCACCCGCCGGGCGGCGGACGAAAGCCGGATCCCCGCCAGGCTCGGCGAAATCGCGCCACTCACCCGGGACCAGGCGACGACCGTGCGCGAATTCTCCTTCCGCGCCGGCAAAGTCCACGGCCGCGAAGGCTGGGTGATCGGCGGCGAACCGTTCTCACCGGACCTGATGTCGGCGAGCCCCCGGCTGGGGGACACGGAGATCTGGCGGTTCGTCGCCGACGTCCACCATCCCGTGCATCTGCATCTGGTGGGCTTCCGCGTCCTGTCCCGCGGAAGCCGCGGACCGGGGCCGTTCGACGGCGGGATCAAGGACACCGTGGACCTGAGTCCGGGAGAGTCGGTCGAGGTCATCGCGCGCTTCGACGGCTACCGCGGCCGGTACGTCTTCCATTGCCACAACGCCGAACACGAGGACATGGCGATGATGGCGAACTTCGAGGTGCTCTGAGATGTCATGAAAGGGTCTTTCAAGACGTTATTCGTCTTGAAAGACCCTTTCATGACACGCGGAAGCGGGGTCAGCCCACGCCGAGAAGGGCGGCGAGAGCCGTGACCAGAGACGACGAAAGCCCGGCGATGGTGCTGTCGAGGTATTCGGCGATCGGCGTGAGTTCGGCGGCGGAGGCCGAACCGCCGAAGACGGCGAGCATCGGCACTGTCAGCAGACCGGCGGCCAGACCGCGCTTCGTCCAACGGCGGGTGGTGCTCCGGGAGTCGCTCATGCTGTGCAACCTCTCAACTGGGGATGCGCGGACAGGGGACCGCACGCCGAGGAGGTTGTCCTGCCCGCCGATCTCCCGGCAAGGCCTTTCACCGCCATTTGATGATCATGAAACAGCGGTCGCTCGTTCGAGTGAACTCCGTTAACGCCACCGGCTCGACGCCCGTAACAAGGCGTTCACTCTCTCGGGTGGACGGGGTTGGTCAGTTCACCGATGCCCTCGATGGCGACGGTGACCTCGTCCCCCGGTTCCATCGGCCCGACGCCCGCGGGGCTGCCGGTGAGGACGACGTCGCCGGGACGCAGGGTGAACCAGCGGGTCACCCAGGCGAGGATCTCGGCCACGCCGAAGATCATCTCGCCGGTGGTGGACCGCTGGACGGTCCGCTCGTGGATCCGGGTGGCCACCTTGAGGTCTCCGCTCTCGATGTCGGTGGTGATCCATGGTCCGAGCGGGCAGAACGTGTCGGCGCTCTTGGCGCGCGCCCATTGCCCGTCGGCCCGCCAGTCGTGCGCCGTGACGTCGTTGGCGCAGGTGTAGCCGAGGATGTGGTCTTCGGCGTTGTCGAGGGTGAGGTTCCGCGCGGTCCTGCCGATGACGACGGCCAGTTCGCCCTCGTACTCCAGGCGTTCGACCTCCGGCGGGCGCAGGATCGGCTGTCCCGGCCCGATGACGGCGTTGGGTGCCTTGAGGAACAGCTGCGGCCGCTCGGGCCAGGGACGGTCCTTTTCCTTGAGCTGGCAGGCGTAGTTACTGCCGACGCAGACGATGGTGCGTGGATCGCACGGCGCGAGCAGCCGGACGCCGTCGAGCGGGCCGACGACGGCGCCGGGACCGGTCACCGGGTCGTAGACGCGGACCATGTCACCGTCGACGGTGGACTCGACGCAGCCCGTCCGGTCGTATCCCTTGGTGGCGAAGCGAATCAGGCGCATGCCGGTCAGCTCCGTTCCCTGGCGCCGGCGAGTGCCTCGCGGACCAGTTCCAGCGGATGCCAGGCGGTCCGGCCGGCCCCGTGGAAGATCTGCTGACGGCAGGAGACCCCGGTGGCGGCGACCAGCGTCTCCGCCGATTCCTTCTCCAGCGCCGGAAAGAGCCTGTCCCGGCCGACGGCCATCGACGTCTCGTAGTGTTCGGCCTCGAAGCCGAACGACCCCGCCATCCCGCAGCATCCGGAGTCGATCTCCGCGACCTCCAGGCCGGGAATACGGCGCAGGAGCGCCATCGTCGCGGCCGTGCCGACCTCCGCCTTCTGGTGACAGTGGCCGTGGAAGATCACGCGCCGTCCGCTGAGCCAGGACCGTCCGGGCAGCTTCAGCCTCCCGTCGTCGATGGCTTCGACGAGCAGCTCCTCGACTTGGCGGACACGTTCCTTGACCTCCTTGGCCTCCGGCACGTCGGGCAGCAGCGCCAAGGTCTCGTCGCGCAAGGTGAACACGCACGACGGCTCGCAGCCGACGATCGGCGATCCCGGTTCGGTGCCGTGGGCCAGCGAGGTGACCAGGCCGGTCGCCTTCTTCTTGGCGTCGTCGAGCAGCCCCTTGGACAGGCTCGACCGTCCGCAGCAGCCACCCGAGGCGAGTTCCACCGCCCAGCCCGCGCTTTCGAGCAGTTCGATCGCCGCCTTGCCGATCTGCGGTTCGGTGAAGGTGGTGAACGAGTCGGCCAGCCAGTTGACCGTGCCCGCGCTTCCCGGCGCCGAGGTCCGCCGCCGGTTCCAGCGCACCAGGTTGTCCCGGACGAACTTCGGCAGCGGGCGTTCGGCCTTGATCCCCACGGTGCGCTCCATGAGCCTGCGCACCACCCCGATCCGACCGGGCACATTGGACAGTGGGGCGGTGGCCGATCCCAGCCGGTTGAGGAACCGGATGGACCCGAAGATCCGCGATCGCAGCGGCGTGCCGTGTTCCTCGTGGTGCTGGTGCAGGGTTTCCGCCTTGAGCGAGGCCATGTCGACGCTCATCGGGCATTCGCTCTTGCATGCCTTGCACATCAGGCAAAGGTCGAGGATCTCGTGCAGGCGTTCCCCGCCGAGCGCGGCCTTCGGATCCGGCTCGGACAGGGCCTTGACCAAGGCGTTGGCGCGGCCGCGGGTGGAATGCTCTTCCTGCAAGGTGACCTGGTAGGACGGGCACATCACGCCGCCGGTGGTCTTGCGGCAGAGCCCGATGTTCATACAGCGGTCGGCGGCGTCTCGCATCCCGCCTCCGCCGATGACCTCGAACGACAGCATGGTCCGCAGCGGCGGGGCCGGCGGCAGGGCGTCGCGGTCGCGCAGGTTTTCGGTCATGGGCGGCGCGTCGACGATCTTGCCGGGGTTCATCGTGCCCGCGGGATCGAAGAGCTTCTTGACCTGACGCATGGCTTCGTACAGTTCGTCACCGAAGATCTCGCGGTTGAACTCCGAACGGGCCAGGCCGTCGCCGTGTTCGGACGAGTTGACACCGCCGTACTCGGCGACGAGGTCCTTGATCTTCTCCGCGACCACGCGCATCGTGTCGACCTGCTCGGGGTCGGTGAGGTCGACGAACGGCCGGATGTGCAGGCAGCCGACCGAACAGTGCCCGTAGAACCCGGCTTCGAGGCGGTGTTCGTCGAGGACCTCCTTGAACCGCTGGGTGTATTCGGCGAGATGCTCGGGCGCGACGGCGGTGTCCTCGATGAACGCCAGTGGCCGTTTGGTGCCTTCACCGGCGGCCATCAGCAGCCCGAGACTGGACTTGCGCACCTTGAGCAGCGCCACTTGCTGGGCGGCCGTGACGAGCTTGAGCGTGTGATAGCCGTGCCCGTTGCGCTCCCACAGCGCGGCGACCTCGTCGACCTTCGTGACCAGTTCGGCCTCGTCGTCGCCGGAGAAGGACACGAACAGCAGCGCGGCCGGGTCCCCGACGAGATAGTTGCCGAGGTCCGCGTATTCGATCTTTTCCCTGGACAGGTCGAGGATCGTCTTGTCCATCAGTTCGACCTGGTGAGGCCCGCGGCTGAGCGCGTCGAGCGTCGCCGAGATCGCGTCGTGCGTGGTCTCGAAATGCCCGACCGCGTAAACGGTCTTCTTCGGTTTGGGCACGAGGTCGACTTCGATGCGGGTGGCCAGTACGAGCGTGCCCTCCGCGCCGACGACGAATTTGGCCAGGTCGAAGGGATTCTCGTCGCCGTAACCCGAAAGCCGGTCGAGGCGGTAGCCGCAGGCACGGCGCCAGAAGACCGGCATGCCTTTGGCGATCGCGTCCTCGTGCGCGGTGACCAGTTCGGGAAGTTCGCGGTAGATACGGCCTTCGAGCGTGTCGGCGCTCGCTCGACGTTCGCGTTCGGCTTCGCTCACCGGCTCCAGCCGGGCACTGGAGCCATCGGCCAGCACGACGTCCAGCGCGCGGATGTGGTCGATGGTCATCCCGAACGTCAGCGACCCGGACCCGGCCGAGTTGTTGCCGACCATCCCGCCGATGGTGGCGCGGTTGCTGGTGGAGGTGTCCGGACCGAACATCAGCCCGTGCTCGGCCGCCGCCTTGTTGAGCTGGTCCTGCACGACACCGGGTTCGACGACGGCGGTGCGGGCGACCGGATCGAGGTCGATGATCCGGTTCATATGCCGGGACAGGTCGAGGACCAGGCCTGGCCCGACGGTCTGCCCGGCCAGGCTGGTGCCCGCCCCGCGCGGCACGACCGGGACTCCGAACTCCGCCGCGGTGGCGACGGCGGCGGCGGCATCGTCGTGATCGCGGGGGAACACCACGCCCCGCGGCGTGATCGAGTACATGCTCGCGTCGCGGGAGAACAGGTGGCGGGTGTAGTCGTCGAAGGCGACTTCCCCCTTGATCCGCGCGCGCAACGCGTCTTCGAGCGGGTCGGTGGCGATCCCCTGGTGGGTGGGTCGGGTCAGTTCGGCGGTCATCGATCGGCTCCTCTCGCGGCGGTCCGGCCTAGTCGTTCTGCAAGTGCTCCAAGGCATCCTGCAGACCACGTGGATCGGCGGGGACTCCGGCGAGGGTGAGTCCCATTTGGACACCGGCGAGGGTGCCGGCGAGCGTGAGGTCGTTGAAGGCACCGAGATGCCCGATCCGGAAGATCTTCCCGGCGAGTTTGCCCAGGCCCGCGCCCAAGGACATGTCGAACCGGTCGAGGATGACGGCGCGGACCTTGTCGGCGTCGATCCCTTCCGGAACCAGGACCGCGGTCAGCGCGCCGGAATGCTCGCGTTCGTCCTGGCAGAGGACCTCGAGCCCCCAGCCGCGCACCGCGGCGCGGGTGGCGGCGGCATGGCGCGCGTGGCGCGCGAAGACGTTCTCCAAGCCCTCCTCGTAAAGCAGCCGCAAGGCTTCCCGCAAGCCGTACATGAGGTTGGTGCTGGGGGTGTACGGGAAGAATCCGCGCTCGTTGGCGGTGAGCATCGGGCCCCAGTCCCAGAAGACCTTCGGCAGGCACGCGGTCTTGGCGGCGTTGAGGGCCTTGTCGCTGATGGCGTTGAAACTCATGCCGGGCGGGAGCATGAGGCCTTTCTGCGAGCCGGCGACGGTGACGTCGACGCCCCACTCGTCGTGCCGGTAGTCGATCGAGCCCAGCGACGAGATCGTGTCGACCAGCAGCAACGCGGGGTGCCCCGCCGAGTCGATCGCGGCGCGGATCTCCGGGATCCGGCTGGTGACGCCGGTGGACGTCTCGTTGTGGACCACGCAGACGGCCTTGATCCGGTGGGCGGTGTCGGCGGCGAGTTTTTCGGCGACGACCTCGGGGTTCGCACCGTGCCGCCAGTCCCCCGGCACGAAGTCGACGTGCAGTCCGAGACCGCGCGCCATCTCCTGCCAGAGCGTGGCGAAGTGGCCGGTCTCGAAGGAGAGGACGGTGTCGCCCGGGCTGAGGGTGTTCGTCAGGGCCGCCTCCCACGCGCCGGTGCCGGTCGCGGGGTAGATGACCACGGGGTTCGTGGTGCCGAAGACGGGCTTGATGTCGTTCAGCAGCTGCTTCCCCAGCTCCTGGAACTCGGGACCGCGGTGGTCGATGGTGGCCGCCGACATCGCCCGGAGCACCACGTCGGGGACGTTCGTCGGTCCCGGGATCTGCAGGAAGTGACGACCGGCTGCGTATGTCATATGCGCCTCCACGCTGGGCTCTCAAAGGTTCCACAGAGCGAAACCTTGGTCTCGCTCCATGAAAGGTATACCGTGTACCGAACCTCGTCGAGGGGGTACAGGCCACAACTTCAAGTCCCTGAACGTGTCAGCGCCGACCGCAGAGGATTCAGATGTCCATACAACTCGTCACCGTCGTGGCGCTCGCCCTGGTCTTCCTGATCGCGACCGTGCTCCCGGTCCATATGGGAGCGCTGGCGTTCGTCGCCGCGTTCGTGATCGGAACGGCGTTCGCCGGGGAGAGCACCGACGACATCGTCTCGGGCTTCCCCGGGGATCTCTTCGTCATCCTGGTCGGGGTGACGCTGCTTTTCGCGATAGCCAAGGGCAACGGCACCGTCGACCGGCTCGTCCATCTGGTGGTCCGCGCCGTCGGCGGCAGGATCGCCCTGATCCCCTGGGTGATGTTCGTGGTCACCGCGACGCTGACCGCGGTCGGCGCGGTGGTCCCGGCGGCGGTGGCGATCATCGCCCCCATCGGGATGGGTTTCGCGCGCCGCTACACCATCAACCCGATGCTGATGGGCCTGCTGATCATCAACGGCGCCAGCGCGGGCGGCTTCTCCCCCATCAGCATCTTCGGCAGCATCGTCAACGGCGTGGTGGCGCGGGACAATCTGCCGAGCAATCCCGGACTGCTGTTCGCGTCTTCCTTCGTCTTCAACCTTCTGCTGTCCGTCATCGTGTTCTTCCTTTTCGGCGGCCGAGAACTGATCCGCCGTACGTCGGCCGCCAGCCCCGGCGTCGTCGCCGTGACGGCCCAGCCCGCGACCGCGCTCGCCCTGAGCGGTTCGTCGGCCGGCGCCACGATGACCGGCGGCACCGGCCCCGAGACCACCGGCGCCCCCGAGCCCACGCCGCCCGCCGGAGGGACCGACGACGAACCCGAAGAATCCCTTCCCCTCAACCGCGACCACGTATTCACCCTCATCGGCCTGGCCGCGCTCGCGGTCGGCGCGCTGGTGTTCAAGCTCGACGTCGGCTTCACGGCGCTCACCGTGGCGACCGTGCTGTCGCTGGTCTCGCCGGGTTCGGCGAAGGCGGCCGTCGGCCAGGTCGCCTGGCCGACCGTGCTGCTGATCTGCGGAATCGTCACCTTCGTGTCGCTGATGGAGCGGGTCGGCACGATCGACTGGCTCGGCAACCTGGTCACCCAGATCGGTTCGCCGCTGCTCGCCGCGATCCTGATCTGCGCGATCGGCGCGGTGGTTTCGGCGTTCGCGTCGACGACGGGGATCCTCGGCGCGCTCATCCCGCTGGCGGTGCCGTTCCTGCTGGCGGGCGAGGTCGGCGCGGTCAGCATGATCATCGCGCTGGCGATCTCGTCGTCGGTCGTCGACTCGTCACCGTTCTCGACCAGCGGCGCGCTCGTCGTGGCCAACGCCCCCTCGGGCCAGAACGACAAGGTGTTCCGGGGCTTGATGATCTGGGGCTTCAGCATGTGCGCGATCGCCCCGATCACCACCTGGCTGCTGTTCATCCTGCCGGGCTGGGGCTGACAGGTACCGTCGGCCGCGAGTAGCGATCCGGGGCAGCAGGGGTCATGAGTGACAAAGAGGGTTATTGAGGGGTAAGGCAAAGGTGTCGTGTCGGGTGCCGAGTCCGTGAAGGACTCCTTGAGGGACTCTGGGTCCCTCAAGGAGGCCTTCACGGACCGGTGCTCAGCGGAGCGAAGGGGACTTTTCGCTCGTACAGTGAGGGAAAGGCCCCTTCAACGCGGGTCTTGTGGTCCTCGTGGGCGGCGGAGTCCCGGGTGTTGCGAAAGCCACTTTCGCAACCTTCAACGTTGCGAAAGTGGCTTTCGCAACACCCGAGGCCGGCGTGCGGGCGACCGACAGAACACGCCACCTTCGCCTTTCTGCTCAATAGAACGACCCTTATCGCTCACGAGCCCGACCGGCCACCTCCGCCTTACTCGATAACCACGACCGCCACGAACGACATCTAGTGGGCGCGGCGTTCGGCCAGCCAGCGTTCGGAGTCGGGAGTGCCACCGTCGAGCTGGTCGACGATCGCGTCGAGGAAGCTGGCGTGCCCGTGGTCGGCCAGGGCCTTCAGTACCGCCTCGGGGTCGCCGCCCTCGATGATCGTGAGCAGTTCCCGGTGGCGCTCGACGTTCTGCAGCAAAGACTCGCCGTCGCGGCGGGCACTCCGGTTGAGCGCCATGCAGAGCTGCATCTGCAGCGAGAGTGCGCGATACGCCTCGGTGACCCGCTCGTGCCCGGCCAGCGCGACGATCGACTGGTGGAATTCGTACTTGCGCTGAGTGAAGACGCCTTCGTCGCCGTCGCGGCCGGCCTGCTCGAAGGCGGCCAGCGCGTCCCGGCAGGCCTGCAGCCGCTCCGGCGAGCGGACCGGGATCCCGATCCGGACGGCGAAGGCTTCGAGTTCTTCGCGCAGGGTGACGATCTCGTAGACGTCATGGCGAGTGAGGGGACGGACGATGACGCCACGCCGCGGATGCGGCACCACGAGCCCCTCGAAAGCCAGGACCTGCAACGCTTCGCGCAGCGGCGGACGGGACACCCCGAGGCGTTCGGTGAGTTTCGCCTCGACCAACCGCGTACCGGGCGGGAGCTCGCCGGAAAGGATCATCGCGCGCAGCGCCTGGGTGGCCAGGTCGGCCATACTCGGCGGCGCGACGATGCGGCCGTCGTCGAACTGCAGTGTGGTCATCGAGACCCCCTCTCTAGCTGTATACGGTATATCAATTCCTTTCTCGCTGAGTGAGCGGTGGATCACTTCTCGTCGGCCTGGACTTTTCGTCCAATGCTTATACAGTTGGTCTCGTGACCAACGAGCATCCGTATCCCCCCGCCTTCCGCAGTGGCGACCTCGTCACCGTGTCCGGACGCCTCGGCGTGACCGAGACCGGCGAACTGGTCCCGGGAGGATTCGACACCGAATGCCCGCAGGCGTTCGCCAACCTCGACACCGCGCTGCGGTCGGTGGGCGCGGACCGGACCGACGTGGTGAAGGTCGTCGTCTACCTGATCGACATCGTCGACCGCGACGGCCTCAACCGCGTCTACGAGGAGTTCTTCGCCGAGCCCCGGCCGGCCCGCACCTGCGTCGGCGTGGCGTCGCTGCCCTACGGCGGCGCCGTCGAGGTCGAAGCCCTGGCCCGAGTGCGCGATGTCTGAGCAGGACACGATCCTCGCCGCGCTCGCCCCGGTCGCCGACGGCATCGCGGCCACCCTCGGCTCGTTCTGCGAGGTCGTCGTGCACGACTTCCGCCGCCCGGAGAAGTCGGTGGTGGCGATCGCCGGATCGGTCACCGATCGCAGCGTGGGCGGGTCGATGAGCGAGATCGGCATGGGCCTGCTCGCCCGCGGTGACGAGGCCGAAGACCAGCTGAACTACGTCACCCGGACGGCATCCGGGAAGCTGGTGAAATCCTCCACCATGCTGCTGCGCGACAGCGACGGCTCGGTGTTCGGCGCCCTGTGCGTGAACCTCGACGTCACCGCGCTGGGGCAACTGCGGACCCTGGTCGGCGAACTCGCCGACGTCGGCACCGCCGCCGAAACGCCGACCACCACCTTCGCCGACGACGTCGACGCCGTCGTGGACTCGATCGTCGACGAACACCAACTCCGCCTGAACAAACCCTGGGCCGCGCTCAGCCGCGAAGAACGTCTCGACCTGTTCCGCAGCTTGCACGCGCGAGGCGTCTTCGCCATGCGGCGTGCCGTCCCCCAGGTCGCGGCCCGCATCGGGATCTCCCGCGCCTCCGCTTACAACTATCTCGCCGACATCCGTGATCAAGGAGCATCATGACCGCCCCCGTGACCATCGACGACATCCGTGACGCCGCCGCCCGCCTGGCCGGTGTCGCCCACCGGACCCCGGTCGTGCGTTCCCGCACCCTCGACGACCTCGTCGGCGCCGAGGTCCTGATCAAATGCGAGAACCTCCAGCGCGTCGGCGCCTTCAAGTTCCGCGGCGCCTACAACGCCGCCTCGCGGCTCTCGCCGGAGCAGCTGGCCAAGGGCATCGCGGCCTACTCCTCGGGCAACCACGCGCAGGCCGTCGCGCTCGCCGCGCGGGAACTCGGGAGCAGCGCGGTCATCCTGATCCCGGAGGACACCCCGCAGTCCAAAAAGGACGCCACCGCGGGCTACGGCGCCGAGATCGTCACCTACGACCGGTACACCGGCGACCGCGTCGCGATCGGCGAGGCACTGGCGGCCGAACGAGGTCTCGCGCTGATCCCGCCGTACGAGCACCCGCACGTGATCGCCGGCCAGGGCACCGCGGCGCTGGAACTGCTGGAGGAGTCGGGCTCACTGGACACCCTGGTCCTCCCGGTCGGTGGCGGCGGTCTCATCGCCGGCAGCTCGACCGCCGCGAAGGCCGTGCAGCCCGGCATCCGCGTCGTAGGTGTCGAACCCGAAGCGGGCGACGACACCAAACGCTCACTGGAGACGGGCGAACGCGTCTCCATCCCGGTGCCGCGGACGATCGCCGACGGGCAGGCCGCCGCGATCCCCGGCGAGTTGACCTTTTCGATCAACCGGAAGCTCGTCGACGACATCGCGCTGGTCACCGACGATCAGGTCAGGGACGCGATGCGGTTCGCGTTCGAACGCCTCAAGCTCGTCATCGAGCCGAGCGGGGCGACCGGTCTCGCCGCGCTGCTCAGCGGCGCGGTTCCCGCTTCGGGTCGGGTAGGCGTGATCATCAGCGGCGGGAACGTCAGCCCTGAGCGCTTCGCCGAACTCATCACCGGCCGCATTTAGTCCTCTACTTGCGCATCGGTCTTCGAGCAGTTCGCAAGTAGAGGACTAAATGCGCGGGGGTCAGCAGTTGGTGGGGGCCGGTTCGCCGGCGAAACGCTTCACGATCCACTGGTGCGAATCGGCGTTCCCCGCGACGATGCCGGTCGCGTGTTCGGCGATGTAGGTCTTCCACTGCTCACGGACTCCGGCGGCGCAGTACGCCTTGTGCAGGGCCTCCGCCTGCGGGGTGTTGACGATCTCGTCCGTCGTCGCGTGGTACTGGAACACCGGGACCCGCGGCGGGTTCGCGCCCAGTTTGTTCTGTGCCAGCCGGGCCTGCCATTGCGGCGTGTTCAGCGGGTTGGACGTCGTGTAGTCGCTGATCTTCTTGAACGGGTAGTTCAGTAGCAGTTCGGCGACGCACGCGTTCTTCTTGGCGTCGCCCAGTTCCTTACGGCCGGTTTCGTTGAGGTACGAGTCCAGCTTCAGGTCCGGGTACGCGGCGTCGAGGCCGACGGCGGCGAAGGCCAGGAATCCGAAGCCGATGTAGCCGTCGAGTCCCTTGGCCACCTCGGTCAGGTCGGCCGGGACACCGCCCGCGACGACGCCGACCAGGTTCAACTCGGGTGCGTAGGTGGGCTGCTTCTCCCCCGCCCACATCGCGCCGCCGCCGCCCTGCGAGTAGCCCTGGACGATCACCTTGGCGCTCTTGGACAGCTTCGCGGGCGAGAAGTTCTGCGCGGCCCGGACGGAGTCGAGGACGGCGGGTCCCATCGACCGACCGGTGATGTAGGTGGGCACCGTCGTCGCCGAGTAGCCCTCGTAGTCGGTGACGGCGACCGCGTAGCCGCTCGAGATCGAGTCGTTGATCGCGGGCTGGTCGTACAGTGTGCCGCGCTGGATCGCCTTGGACGGTGTGCATTTGAACGCCGGGCCCTGCGTGCCGACGGCGAAGCCGACGATCGGTGCCTTCCCGAGGTCGACCCCCTTCGGCGTGAAGATGGTGCCGGTGACCGCGTTGCGATTGCCGAGCGCGTTGGTCGACAGGTACATGACCTGCCAGGCGTCCGCGTTCGCGATGTTCATCAGCGGCACCGCCGGCCGCCACCGGATGACGTCGCCGGGGTTCCCGGCAGGCAGCGGCGACGGCGCCTTGTAGAACGAATCGTCGAAGGGACCGGGCAGTCCCACGGCCGCGGCCGACGGCTCGGCTGCGGCTGACGACGTCGCCGTGACGACGCCCAGCGAAGCCGCGCAAAGGGCCAGGGTCGCGCAGAGTAATCGGGCAGGTTTCACCGGAACCTCCATCGGGGAAAGGGAATCGGATCAGGCGGGGAGTGCGAGGGCACTGGCGAGGACCGGCCAGGAGTTGCGCAGCGCCCGTTGCCAGTAGGGCCAGCTGTGGGTGCCGACGCCGTAGTAGTCGGTGGTCACCGGGATTCCCTTGGTCTTCAGGCGGTCCGTGAAACTCGTCGACGCCGAAAGCGCGGACGGTTCGAGGATGTCGGACTGCCCTGGCGGGTCGAGCGGACCGGTCTTCCCGTTACCGCAGGAGATGTAGAGCGCGGTACCGCGCAGGTCGTCGACGTGGTCGTACGGGTTGTTCGCCGACCAGAGCGGCCACATCCCCCAGCTGTCGCCCCAGAGTTCGAGGTAGTTGAAGATGCCCGCGCGGGCCAGGATCCCTTGGATGAACAGGGGAATTCCCGGGTAGAGCGTGTTGGGCACACCGCTGTAGGACGCCGCCGCGCCGAACATCCCCTTGTGCTTGAAGGCGTACGCGAGCGCGCCGTACCCGCCGATCGACAGCCCGGCGATCGCGCGTTTGGTGCCCGCCCGGTATCCGCGCTCCACGAGCTGCCGCACCTCCAAGGTGTGGAAGGTGTCCCAGTCCGGAGTGCTCTTGAGACCGAAGTTCCACCATTTCGTGTACATGCCCGCCGGACCGCCGGTCGGCATGACGACGAGCGCGTCCTTGTTCGCGGTGAACGCCTTGACGTCGGTGAACTGGTCCCACGACCGGTAGTCCACCGGTTCGCAGCAGCCGTGCAGCAGGTACAGCGTCGGCCAGGTCCGCGTGGGCTGCGCCGCCCAGCCTGCCGGGACCAGCAGGCGGACCATGCCGGTGGTGCCGAGGGCGGGCGAGTTGATCTTGAGGTCGACCGTGCGCGCGTCCAGCCAGGTCTCCTCGACCACTTTCGCGCCGTTGTCGGCGGTCGGCGTCACCGCGGCCGCCGGGACCGACGTCAGACTCGTCCCGAGCAGGGCGGCCATGGACAGCACCAGCAGGCCCCAGCGCCGCGTTCGGTTCATCACTTCTCCTTGGTCACAAAGGGATGTTTCCGTGCTTCTTGGCCGGGAGGGTCTGCCGTTTGGTGCGCAGCGCGCGCAGGGCCCGCGCCACCTGCAGGCGGGTCTGCGACGGCGCGATGACCTGGTCGACGTAGCCGCGTTCGGCGGCGAGGTAGGGATTCGAATGCCGTTTGCGGTAGGCCTCGGTGAGCCGTCTTCGCTCCGCGACCCGTTGTTCCGGGGGCAGCGCGGCCAGTTCGCGCCGGTGCAGCACCCGCACCGCGCCTTCCGCGCCCATCACCGCGATCTCCGCGGTGGGCCAGGCCATGTTGACGTCCGCGCCGAGATGCTTCGATCCCATCACCGCGTAGCCGCCGCCGTAGGCCTTGCGCGTCACGACGGTCACCTTCGGCACGGTCGCTTCGGAGTAGGCGTAGATCAGTTTGGCGCCGCGCCGGATGATCCCGTGCCGTTCCTGTGCCGCGCCGGGCAGATAGCCGGGGACGTCGGCGAGCGTGAGCAGCGGGATGTTGAAGGCGTCGCAGAACCGCACGAACCGCGCGGCCTTCTCCGAGGCGTCGATGTCGATCACGCCCGCCTGGTGCCGTGGCTGGTTGGCCACGACACCGACCGTGCGGCCCTGGACCCGGCCGAACGCGCAGATCATGTTGGGCGCGAACGCGCTGTGCACCTCGGTGAAATCGCCGTCGTCGACGAGGTGGGCGATCACCTCGGTCATGTCGTAGGCCTGGTTCAGCGAGTCGGGCACCAGCCGGTCCAGTTCGAGGTCGGCGGCGGTGAGCTCCGGATCGGTGTCGTCGGCGTACTCCGGTGCGGCGTCCAGGTTGTTGGACGGCAGGTAGCCGAGCAGGGTCCGCACCCAGTCGATGGCGTCCTGTTCGTCGACGGCGCGGTGATGGGCGTTCCCGGAGACTTCGCTGTTGATCGCCGCACCGCCGAGTTGCTGGGCGGTGACCCGCTCGCCGCTGACGGCGTGCACGACGTCCGGCCCGGTGACGAACATATGCGCGATCTCGTCGACCATCACGGTGAAGTCGGTGATCGCCGGCGAGTAGACCGCGCCACCCGCGCACGGCCCCATGATCAGCGAGATCTGCGGGATGACGCCGGAAGCGAGGGCGTTGCGCCTGCCGAGTTCGGCGTAGTACGCCAGCGAGACGACGCCTTCCTGGATCCGGGCGCCGCCGGAATCGTTGATGCCGACCACCGGGCAGCCCAGCGTCATCGCCAGGTCCATCACCTTGAGGACCTTCTCGCCGAAGACCTCCCCCATGCTGCCGCCGAACACGGTGAAGTCCTGCGAGAACACGCAGATCTGCCTGCCGTCGACGGTGCCGTGCCCGGTCACGACGCCGTCGCCGTAAGGCCGGTTGGCGTCCATCCCGAATTCGGTGCAGCGGTGCCGGGCGAACTGGTCGAGTTCGACGAAGGAACCCGGGTCCAGCAACAGGTCGATGCGTTCGCGAGCGGTCAGCTTGCCCTTGGCGTGCTGGCGGTCGACGGCCCGTTTCTCCGCGATCCGGACGGCCTCGTCCTGGCGGGCGGCGAGATCCGCGATCCGGAACGCGGTCGTCGGGTCCAGCGGGATGTCTTCGAGGGTCATGTCCGCGTCACCCTTTCCCCGCTTGCCGCGAGCCGGTCCGCGAGCGCTGCGGCGACCACCTCGACATGCGGCGGATCGATCATCGACAGGTGGTCACCCGGAACCCGCACGACGTCCAGGGCGCCGCAGTAGGCGTCCCAGCCGAGGGCGTCGTCGGTGCGCAGGTACCGCGGGTCGAGGGTGGTGGTCAGCGGATGCGGCTCCTGCGCTCGCATCAGCAGCACCGGTCCGTCGTACGGTTCCGGGGTGTACCGTTCGGCCACCCGTGCGTCCACATAGGACTCGTACTGATGCCGAAGGACACCCTGGCCCATTCCGGGCACCTGCGCGGCCAGCCTGCTGATCACCAGCCGGATCTGCTCGTCCTCGCCGAGCCGGACGAGGTCCTCGCGCGGGATGTCCAGCGGCACGCCGTAGGTCTGCTCGACATGCTCGGCGAACCGGTCGAACCGGTCCAGCAGGATCTCGCCCACCGGTGTCCCGTCCGAGGGCAGGGGAAGAATGCTGTCGATCATGAACACGAGGTCGACCCGCTCCCCCGCCGCGGTCAGCCTTCGCGCGGTCTCGTAGGCGAGGCAGCCGCCGAACGACCAGCCGCCCAGCCGGTACGGCCCCTGCGGCTGGATCTCCCGGATCAGTTCGAGGTAGCAGTCGGCCTTGCCTTCGACGGTGTCCTCTTCGTCGATCCGTTCGAGCCCGTAGACCGGCCTGCCCTCCGGGAGGAGCCGGACGAGTCCGTCGTAGACGCTCGTCGGGCCGCCCGCCGGGTGGAACAGGAACACCGGATCGACGCCGCCCTCGCGCAACGGCCGGACCGGACAGCTCCCGCGTCCCTCGATCTCGGCGCGCAGCAGGTCGGCCATCGCGGCGATCGTCGGCGTCGCGAAGAGCCGGTCGACGTCCGGGACGGCGCCGAGCTGACCGGCGAACGCCGACCGCAGCCGTTCCGCGCCTTCGGTGTCGCCACCGGCATCGAAGAAGTCGTCGTGGACACCCGGATCCGCACCGCCCAGTTCGGCCTGCCAGTGCCGGGCGACCCAGCGTTCGGCCGGATCGCGCGGCCCGACCACGACGTCCGGCCGCGGGGTCCGGGTGGTTTCCCCGCCGAAACCGGCCTGGTCGGCGAGGTGGTCGGCGAGTTCGGCGAGGCTGGCGCCACGCAGCAGCAACGGAACCGGGAGTGCCAGGCCGAAATCACGTTCCACGACGCCTCGTGCCCGCATCGCGGCGAGCGAGTCGAGGCCGATCTGGGTGAGCGGCCGGTGCCGGTCGACCTCGTCCGCGGCGAGGCCGATCATCCCGGCGACGAGCCCGGCCAGGTAATCGGCCAGCATCTCGCGCGCGGCTTCGGGCAGGACCGCCCGGAGTGCGTCCAATCCGTCCCAAGCCGACGATGCGGGATCCGGTTCCTCGCGCGGTACCAGGACTTCGAAGAACGGACGTTCGGCCAGACGAGGGAACAGCGCCAATACGGTCCCGGCGTCGACGCGGGCGATCCCGGTCGACCCGCGGTCACGCGACAGCACGGCGTCCAGTGCCGCCAGCGCCTCTTCGGTGCCGAGCGGTTCGAGCACCGGGTTCCGGCTGCCGACGGCCGCTCCGGCCTCGCCCCAGGCACCCCACGCGATGGTGGCCGCGGGCAGACCGCTCGCCCGGCGCGAGGCGACGAGCGCGTCCACCCAGGCGTTCGCGGTGGCGTAAGCGGCCTGGCCGGGTGAGCCGAACAACGCGGCCGCGGACGAATACGTCAGCCACCAGTCGAGGTCGTGGCCGGCGGTCGCCTCGTGCAACCGCCACGCGCCCAACGCCTTCGCCCGCCAGACGGTGTCGACCGCGTCGGTGTCGACGGTGATGGCGGCGCCGTCGGACAGGACACCGGCCGCGTGCAGCACGCCACGCAACGGCATCCCGTCTTCGGTGGCCGCCGCGACCAGCGCCTCGGCCGTACCCGGCCCGGCGATGTCGCCCGTCACGATCCGGACGTCGGCACCCAGTTCACGCAGAGCCACCAGTGCGGGTTCGGTATCCGGGCCCGCGCCACGACGGCCGGAGAGCACCAGCCGCGTCGCACCGCGCCCGGCCAGCCACTCCGCCGCGACCAGCCCGAGACCGCCAAGGCCACCGGTGATCACGTAAGCGCCTTCGCGCACAACGGTTTCGTGGCCGCGTTCGCCGAGTTGCGGACGGGCGAGCCGCCGCGTGTAGCGGATCCCTTCACGCCAGGCGATTTCGTCGTCCGGGGCGTCCGCGCGGATCTCCGCCACCAGCCGGTCGACCCACAGCCGGGCCGGATCCGGCTCGGCGTCGAAGTCGACCTGACTCGCCCGCAGTTCGGGATGTTCGAACGCGAGGACCCGGATCAGCCCACGCGGCCAGGCCTGGTCGGGGTCGCCGGTCTCGCCGGGTTCGACGGCCGACGCGCCCGCGCTGAGCAGCCACAACCGTGGCACAGACGCCGCCTCGGCCAGCTCGGCGACGACGCCGGCAAGCGTGGCGACCGTCCGCCCGGCCCGCATCGGGTCCGGCTCGTCGGCCGTCGCGGTGCACACGAGCACGCCCGTCACTTCACGGGATCGCAAGAGTTTCGCGAGCTCCACCCGGTCGCCGAGCGGCACCGTCGCCAGCTCGTCGCCGGTCTCGGTGAGCCGGTCGCCCAACGCCGTCAGCCACGGCGCTCCTTGGTGCTCGGCGTCGTACAGCACGACCCAGCTGTGCGCCCGCGGTCCGGCGGCGGGCAGGTCCGCCTGCGTCCAGACGGTCTCGAACAGCAGGTCCTCCATCGGGACCGGCAACGCCGAACGCTGGAACCGGCGGCAGTAGACCTCGCGGAACTCGACCAGGACGGCGTCGGCGGCGTCGACCAGCTGGACGCTGCCGACCAGGCCGTCTCCCGCCGGGTCGAGTGAGTCGAGGACGGCGTCGACCCGGACACCGCGACGCGGATCCCCGGCCAGCACGACCTCGCCGAGCGTCAGCGGCAGGAACGCGCCGTCCGTCTCGCCGAGCGCGTCCCCGGTGGCCGCCGCCAGCGCGTGCAGGCAGGCGTCGGCGATCACCGGATGCAGGACGTACGCCGGGTGATCGGCCGGCATCGTGATCGACGCCGAGGCGCGCCCGGGTGAGGCCAGCACCCCGTGCAACCCACGGAAAGCCGGGCCGTAGGTCTGTCCCATCCCGGCCAGGACCCGGTAGAGGTCGACCGGGCGGGTGTCCCCGCCGGTCGCGCCGAACGGCACCAGCGGGGTGTCCCCGTCGCGGACGCGAGCGGTGGCGTGCCGGATCCAGCCGCCGTGGGCGGAGCGGGCGTAGACGTCCACCTGTCCTTGCGCAGAACCGGTGCTCAGGCTGGTGGTGACCTCGGTGTGCGCGGCGAGCGGGAGTACGCGGTGCAGTTCGAGGCCGCCGACGCGCAGCTGCCCGCCGCCGGGCCGCAGAACCGCCTTGGCCGCCGCGAGCGCCAGTTCGAGGCACCCGGCGGCGGGGAACAGCGGGACGCCCATCGCCGCGTGATCGGCCAGCCACGGCAGTCCCGCGGTCCCGACGTCCGCCCGCCAGAGGTGCCCTCCGCCGGTCGGCTGCTCGATGTGCACACCCAGCAACGGATGCGTGCCCCCGGACCGGGGTGCCTGGCGTCGCGGCCAGAACCGTTCGTGCCGCCAGCGCGGGCCGGGCAGTTCGACCGGTACCGGCCGGGGGCCGCGCGCGTCGAGCACTCCGGGCAGCCCGAGGATGTGCAGCCGGGCGAGTGTGGCGAGGAACGCGGTCCGCTCGTCGATCTTGCGGCTCGCCGACGGCAGCGCGAGCGCCCGGGTGCTCTGCTCGATGGCGGCCAGCGCCACCGGATGGGGCGAGATCTCGACGAACACGCCGTACCCGTCCGCCTGTGCCGCGGTCAGCGCCTGGCTGAACCGCACCGGACGGCGCAGATTGGCCGCCCAGTAGTCGACATCGAACGCCGGTGTCCGCTGTGGATCGTCGAGAACGCTGCTGTAGCAAGGAATTTCGGCGGTCTTCGGGGAAAGGCCGTCGAGGTCGGCACGGAACCGGCCGAGGACGGCGTCGACGGCTTCGGAGTGCCCGGCACCCCGGACAGGCAGCCGCCTGGCCAGCCTGCCGAGGCTTTCGACGTGCGAGACCAGCGCTTCGACCTGGTCCGCGCCGCCGCTGACCGTGCACTGCACCGGCGACGCGTAGACCGCGACGGTGATCCCCGGGAATTCCGCTTCCAGATCCGCCAGTTCGGCCGGGGAGAGTTCGACCACGGCCATCGCGCCGTCACCGGTCGCGTCGACCTCCGCGAGCAGCCGGGCCCGAGTCGCCATCACCCGCAGGCCGCCGGCGACATCGAGCGCCCCGGCGACGACGGCGGCCGCGACCTCACCCATCGAATGGCCGAGCACCGCCGCCGGAACGACGCCGTGCGCCCGCCACAACCCGGCGAGAGCGAGTTGCATACCGAACAGCGCGAGTTGCGTCGTCCCGAGATCCGGCAGGTCGCGCTCGCCGGAGAAGACCTCGAGCAGCGAGAAGCCGGCTTCGGCGCGGAACACCGGGTCGAGCGCCTCGACCTCGGCGCGGAACGCGGATTCGGTGCGCAGCAGCAGGCGGCCCATCCCGGGCCATTGGGAGCCGTAGCCGGAGAAGACGAACACGACCTCGGGTGCGGGCCCGGTCTCACCGGCGACGACGTCGCCGCCGACGCGTCCGGCGGCGAGCTCGCGTAGCGCGGTGGCGGCGCGGTCCCGGTCCTCGGCGACCACCGCGCCGCGGACCGGCAGGTGATCCCGGCCGCGCGCCAGCGTCGCGGCGACGACGTCCAACGGCACCACACTGTGAGCCGGGTCTTCGAGCCAGTCGGCCAGGTCGGCGGCCCGGGTGCGGAGCACTTCGGACGAGCGCGCCGACAGCGCGAACACCTGCGGTCCTCCGACGTCCTTTCCCCGGGCGGGAAACGACGCCGCGGGCCACTCTTCGAGCACCACGTGGGCGTTGGTGCCGCCGAATCCGAACGCGGAGATCCCGGCACGCGCGACACCGGAGTAGCGCGGCCAGTCCGTCCCGGTGTCGACGACCCGCAGGCCCAGACCGGGGAAATCGATGTGGGGACTGGGTTCGCGGTAGTGCAGGCTCGGGGGCAGGCGCCGGTGCACCATCGCCAGGACGACCTTGATCAGCCCGGCGACCCCGGCCGCTCCTTCGAGATGGCCCAGATTGCTCTTGACCGAACCGATCAGCAGTGGACGACCGGGCTCCCGCCCCTCTCCGAGCACCTCACCGAGCGCGCCGGCCTCGATCGGGTCACCCAGCGCCGTCCCGGTCCCGTGCGCCTCGACGTAGTCCACAGAGGACGGTTCGACACCCGCCGCCGCGTAGGCGTCACGCAACAGCGCGACCTGCGCGTCGGGGCTGGGGGCGACGAGACCGTTGGACCGGCCGTCGGAGTTCACCGAGCTGCCGCGGATCACGGCGAGCACGCGGTCACCGGCACGGCGGGCGGCCTTCAACGGCTTCAACACGACGACGCCGCAGCCCTCGCCGCGCGCAATCCCGTCGGCACCGGCGTCGAACGGTTTGCAGTGGCCGTCGACGGCGAGCACACCGGCGCGTTGGAAGGTGGCGGTGACGGCGGGCGACAGCAGCAGGTTGACCCCGGCGGCGAGCGCCGTCCCGCATTCGCCGCGGCGCAGGCTCTGTACCGCCTGGTGCACCGCCACCAGCGACGACGAACAGGCGGTGTCCAGGGTGAGACTGGGGCCGCGCAGGTCGAACAGGTACGAAAGCCGGTTGGCGGCGATGCTGGTGGCGGCCCCGGTCGCGGACCAGACGTCGACCGCCGTGGGATCGGTCATCGTCAGATGGCCGTACTCCCCCGCCGAGAGGCCGACGAACACGCCGGTCCGGCTGCCCCGCAGGGTGGACGGCGGGAGGCCGGCGTGTTCGAGCGCCGCCCACGTGACTTCGAGCAGCATCCGCTGCTGGGGGTCCATCGTCTCGGCCTCTCCCGGCACGATGCCGAAGAACTCGGCGTCGAAGCCGGCGATGTCGCCGAGGAACCCGCCGCGCCCGGGCAGCCAGTCGAGGTCGCGCTCGGCGGCGAAGGTCTCCCAACGGTCTTCCGGGACGCCGCGGATACCGTCGCCGCCGCCGTCCAGGAACCGCCAGAACCGCTCCGGGGACTCGTTCCCACCCGGCAGGCGGCATCCGACGCCGACGATCGCGATCGGCTCCTCTTCGCGGGCTTCCACGCTCGCGACGAATTCCTGCTCCTCTGTGGACAGTCGTCCGGCGAGGGCGGTGATCGTCGGGTACTGCCACACCAGGGTCGGCGGCAGCGGCCGTCCGAGGTACCGGCCCAGGTCCGCGGCCAAGGCCATCGACTCCCGCGAGGACAGCCCGCTTTCGTGCAGCGGACGGTCCGGATCCACGTGGCCGGCGGGCAATCCGGTCCGCTCCGCCACCCGGGCGATCAGCCAGGCACGGATCGCCGCGCTCACCCGAGCCGCCGAACCGTCAGCGCACCGTCCGAATAGGACTTCCGGCAGAGCGCGCGGCTGATCTTGCCGCTGGACGTACGTGGTACTTCGCCCGGCGCGAGGAAGACGACGTCGTGCAGGCGCAGACCGTGCGCGGACGACACCGCGACCCGGATCTCGGCCGTGGCCGTGACGACGTCGGCCTCGATCCCCTTGGCCTGTTCCAGCACCACGACCGCCGCCTCGCCGTCTTCGTGCGCGATCGCGAAAGCGGCCGCCGAATGCGGCCGGACCGCCGGATGCCCCTCCACGGTCTGTTCGATGTCCTGTGGGTAGTGGTTGCGGCCGTCGACGATGACGAGGTCCTTGATCCGGCCGGTCATGAACAGTTCGCCGTCGTAGAGCACGCCGAGGTCGCCGGTCGCCAGCCAGCCCTCACCGGACTCCGGATCGATCGGCGGCAGCCCGAAGACGGTGGACGAGGCGTCGGGCCGCCCCCAGTAGCCGACGCCGATGTTCGGGCCGCTGACCCGGATCTCGCCCACCTTGCCCGGTTCGGTGAGCGCGCCGGTGGCCGGATCGGCGATGCGGACCCGCTGGCCCGCCGGACGTCCACAGGAGACGAGCGTGGTCGCCGCGGCACCGGGACCGGCGGGGATCGCGACCCCGGCGGCGAGCCGGTCGCGGTCGAACGTGACCTCTCGCGGCGGCTTGGCCGCGTCGGTGACCGAGACGAGCACCGTGGCCTCGGCCAGACCGTAGGACGACCGGTGGACTTCGGGACGCAGCCCGCATTCGGCGAAGGTGCCGTGGAACTTCGCGATGGTCGCGGGCAGCACCGGCTCGCTTCCGTTGATCAGCGAAACGACCCGGCTCAGTTCGAGGTAGCTCTTCTCGTCCTCGGTCACGCGGGAAGCGCTGTAGGCGTAGGCGAAGTTGGGTGCCGCGCTGATCGCGCCCGGGCTGGCCGAAAGCGCGCGCAGCCATCGTGACGGACGTGCGAGGAACGCGAGCGGGTCCATCAGGACCGAGGACGCTCCGGCGACCATCGGCGCGCCGATACCGAGGATCAGGCCCATGTCGTGGAACAGCGGCAACCAGCTGACCGTGGACGTCGTCCCGGTTTCGACGCCGTAGGAGTCGCAGGCCTGGCGGGCGTTGGTGAGCGCGTTGCGGTGCGTCAGCATGACGCCTGCCGGGGTCCGCGTCGAACCGGACGTGTACTGCAGGTACGCCAGCCCGTCCGGTTCCGGTCGCGGCCAGGAACGCTCACCGGCCGCGACCGGAGATGGGGTGTCGACGGCGAGCACGGCGGGCCGCTCGATATCCGTCGTGGAGAGGAAACCGGTGACGCCGTCGATCCCGTCGGCGGTCGTGAGCACGACTCTCGGCGCGCAGTCGGCGAGCACGGCGGCCAGCCTGCCCGCGTGCCCGGGGAGGTCCGGGGCGAACAACGGCACGGCGACCAGCCCGGCCCGGATCGCGCCGAGGAACGCGACGACGTAGTCGGCGGACTGCGGCGCCAGGATCGCGGCGCGCTCACCCGGACCGGCGAAGTCGGCCAGGCGCGCGGCGACAGCGCCGGCCCGGTCGTCGAGTTCGCGCCACGACAGCGTGATCGCGCGGCCGTCCGTACCGGTGCGGTGGTCGAGATAGGTCACGGCGATCTCGTCGCCGAGCCGCCGGGCCCAGTATTCGAGCAGGGTCGCGAACGACTCGCCGTCGCCGGCGGCCTCCGGCCCGGAGGCGGTGACGACCGTTTCGGAAATGGTTTCCATAGCCCCTCGTTGATGACGTGAGCGGGAGCAGGTGAATTCGACCGGAATGGCACCGTTGCCACAATCGGATTCAATTCCGGAAGGCCGTTCTTTTCTGCCGGAACTGTATGGATCAGCCGGGAAGAGTGTCAATGAAAGGAGGACGAAACGCTGACGCCGGTGCGGACATGCTCACCGGGGCGAGAGAAACGGGTCTCCGTGGTTGTCACCTCGGGACGGACTTTCGCCCGCCCGGGTGCTCAGCAACCTGAGCGCGAGGAACGCGCCGAGGAGTTCCAACCCCGCCGCCGTCAGCAATCCCGCCGTGTAGCCGGAGGCCAAAGCGGACGCATCGCCTTGACCGAGGTTCGCCGTGCGCACCACCGCCAGCACGGTCCCGATCAGCGCGACGCCCAGCGCGCTCGACAGTTCGCGGGACGCGGTGAGCAGGCCGGACGCGGTCCCCGCGTGCCGCTCCGCCACGATTTCCAGCGCGTGCGAGGTCAGCGGCGTCGTCAAGGCCGATCCGGCCCCGATCAACACGAGCCCGGGGATTCTCGGCAGTACCTCCGGGACGTGGTTGACCACGGCGACCGCCAGCAGTCCGGCGGCCACCGCGGCCAGCCCCGCCGCGACCGTCCGATGTGGACCGAAGCGCGGGACCGCCCACGGCACCAGCGGGGTCGCGACGACGACGGCGACGGCCACCACGACCAGCGGCAATCCGGCCAGCACCGGGCTGAGACCGAGGGATTCCTGGTGCAGCAACGGAGTGAAGAAGAAGATCCCCGAGACCCCCAGTCCCCACAGCAACTGCACGGTGAGCGCGCCGGTGAAGACCCGCTGTCCGGTCAGATCCGGGGGCACCAGCCGCTCGCGCGCGTGTCTTTCCCTGAACACGAACCAGATCCCGAAGCCGGTTCCCAGCGCGCCCAGCACCGCGGGTGCCTGCAGGCCGCCCTCGCCCAGTTCGACCACGGCGGCGGTGACCAGGACCATCGCGGCGGTCACCACCAGCATCGAGACCACCGCGGGCCGCCCCGCCGTCGGATCACGACCTGCCGTGGTGACCTTCGGCAGCAAGGCCAGCATCGCGGCCACGAACGGGAGATTGACGAAGAAGATCCAGCCCCAGCCCAGGTATTCGCTCAGCACCCCGCCCAGCGTCGGGCCCAGTGCCAGCGCGACCGCGAGGCAGGCCGTCCACACCGTCGCGCCGAAAGCCCGTCTTCGCGCGTCGAGGTTGGTCCGCAGCAGGCTGAGCAGGGCGGGAACCAGGAAAGCGGCCGCGGCGCCCTGCACCACGCGGGCGGAGATGACGAGCCACGCCGACGCGGCCAGCCCCCCGGCGGCCGCGCCGGCGCCGAACGCGAGCAGCCCGGCCCGCAGGGTCGCGACCTGCCCCCACCGGTCCACCAGCGTTCCCGCCACCGGGAGCAACCCGGCGAACGGCAGCATGTACCCGATGCTCACCCATTGCAGGGCGGGCAGGTCGAGGGCGAGATCGCGGGCGATCGACGGCGCGCCCGCCGCGACGATCGTGTTGTCGAGGGTGGTGACGAACGCCCCGAGCGCGACCATGACCAGCGTCGGAACCGCCGATGTCGTCCGCTGGACCATTTCCGCGAACTCCTTCCGGAAACGGTGTCCGCGTTTCCGGCGGCCGAGGTTAACCGGGTTCGCTCCGTTCGATCAACGCCCACTCCCCGCTTTGTCATGACGCGCCGGAATTCGCGTCTTTCGATACTCACCGAAAGACGGCCTCCGTCACAAAAGCCTCCGCACGGAACTCGTGCCGAAGTGACAACTTCCGAAGTCGTCGTTGATAACGCCGCGACAGGACCTCACTCGAACGCGAGTGGGACGGTTGCCAACTTCCGTCTCGATGTGAGTACATGTCGTGCGCGTCCGACGGTGTGCGGCAAGGGGTACAGCCATGACTCGAACGGCCACGAACTCGGAACACGACCTGGTCGGCCGGCCCAGAGCGGCGGGCCAGGCGCAGCGGCTCTGGTGCTCCCTGCCCGCCGAGGTGGCGCGCAGATTCCGGCCGCACGCGGATCCGATCGCGCGGCGGATCCTGGAGGAGATCCAGGAGGCCGTCCCCGAATACGCCAAACCGCTGGACGGCGAGTTCGGCAAGATCATCGTGCTGGCGATCGAGCAGGCGGTGCTCAGCTGCCTCGACAGCATCGGGGATCTCAAGGCGCCACCGGACAATTGGGTGAAGCTGTTCGTCGAGGTCGGCAAGCGGGTGCATCGCGACGGCGGAAGCCTGAACACCCTGCAGGCGGCCTACCGCGCGGGTGGCCGGGCGGCCCTGCGTTACGTGGCGAAGCTCGGACAGGCCCACCGCCTTTCCCCGGCCGTCCTCTGCATCGGCGCGGAAGCCATTTTCGCTTACGTGGACGAGATCTCGTCCCATTCGGTGGAGGGCTACACGCTGTCGCAGGCGTCCGCGACCGGCACCCTGGAACGGCGGCGACGCCGGCTGCTCGAACTGCTGCTCGCCACTCCCCCGTCGTCTCCCGCGACCATCGCGACGATGGCGAAGGCCGCGCAGTGGGAGATGCCGGAGTGGATCTGCGTCGTCGCACTGGATCCGCGCGACGAACAGCACCAGATCCCGGCACCGCGTGTCCCCGACGACGTCCTGCTCGATCTCGAAGGCACCGAACCCTGCCTGCTCACGCCGAATCCCCGCCGCGATCTGCGCGACCTCGACGGCAGGCTGCCGGGCTGGCGCGCCGCGATCGGGCCACGGGTCCACCCGGCCGACGCGGCGACCTCACTGCGCTGGGCCCGGCGCACACTCGACCTGGCGGGCCGCGGGGTGATCGAAGACCGCGCGGTGCTCCGGACTTCGGACCATCTGTCCACGCATTGGCTGCTGCTCGACCGGTTCCTGCTCGACGAGGTGTCGAACAAGGCGCTCGCGCCGTTCGCCGACCTGACGGTGAAACAACAGGTCCGGCTCGGCGAAACGCTGCTGAGCTGGCTGGAGCACAAGGGCAGCACGCTGGACATCGCACAGGATCTCGGCATCCACCCGCAGACCGTGCGCTACCGCGTCAGTCAGCTGAGCGACCTGTTCGGCGATCGCCTCGCGGATCCGGCCGAACGTCTGGAGATCCAGATGGCCCTGCGGGCACACCACTTGCTCGGCACCCGGCCACCGGACGAGTCCACTTCGGACGTGCCGGCTCAGAGCCAGCCCTGACGCGACGCCTGCGCGCCCAGCTGAAACCGGGTCTGCGCGCCCAGGAGTTGCTGCAGACGGCTGATCCGCCGGAGTACCGTGCGTTCGCTGATCCCGAGTTCGCGGGCGATCGCCTCGTCGGTCAGACCGCCACTGAGCAGGGCGAGGAGCCGGCGGGTCGCGAGCGTCGGCTCCTGGGCCGCCGCCGCGTCGCCGGGTCCGCCGGCGCGGACCGGCACCGCCATCCGCCAGAACGACTCGAACAACTCCATCAGCGCGCTCAGCAGCATCGACGGGTGGATCAGCAACGCCAGCACGTCCCCGGCGTCGGAGTTCGGCACGGCGATCAGGGCTCGCTTGCTGTCGGCGATCACCAGCTTCAGCGGCAGCCTGGGGAACACCCTGGCCTGCTCACCGAGGGCGATACTCGACTGCACCTGGTTGAAGCCGTCGTCGTCCTGGAGCAACGACGAGTCGTAGACGACGCGGTACGCGATGCCGCGCGCCATCGAGCCCGGCTGGACTTCGCTCACTTCCGGCTTCGGGCTCATGTACGAACCCGGGTCCAGCGCCACGATGTCCACGGCGGCCTGGGTCTGCATCGCCTCGAACGTGGCGATCACCTCGTCGCGGCTACGCAGCACCTCGACGAAATCCGCGTCCCGTCCGGTCCGCAGCGAGTACGCGGCGCCGAGTACTTCGGCCGCTTCCCGCGCGCGGACGGCGGCGGCCTCGTGCTGCGCGGCGAACGCCGACAACGCGGCACGCGGCGGGCACACCTCGACCCCGCCCGCACCAGCCCGGACCAGGCCGAATCCTTCCAGCTCGGTCAACGCGGCACCCGGCTTCGTCGGGCGTCCGTCGAGCAAGGCCCGGTACAGCTGCTCGGCCTCCATCGACAGGCCCCGCGACTCCGCGAGCATGACCGTTCTCCCCCCACCCCGGGACTTGGGTGCCGTGACATCGATGTCAGGCCCTGCGGATCCCTGTTTTCCGCTCACTTCTCTTGAGGGCGAAAACGGCGGGATCGTGCGCCTGAATCGGTAACGAAACGATCACAGATCTCGGTGAGGGCAGGCGGAAGTCCGTGAAGGCCTCCTTGTAAGGATTCGCCACGTGCTGACCTGGTGTTTTGCTGTGTACATGCTCTTGACCTGCTCAATCAGTATACAGGTTGTCTCACCAGGTTGTAATAATGTGTCACTAGACGACCAGGGCGGATCGGCTCTGTGCCCATGTTCTGCCCACGGATAGAGGAACCCCCGACGCTACGAGGGGGAGGGTGGCGTCGGGGGTTCCAACGTCAACGTACCGAGGTAGTGGTCCATCGGCGCGCTGTGATCACCGCTACGCTTCGGGTATGACGGCTGCGTCTCCGAGAGCAACAGCGAACCCCCGCAGGGATCTGAGGAAACAGCCCGTGGATGGCGTCCTTGAGCACGTCGAGGGATTGCTGGGGGTTCGGCTCGACCGCGAGACCGCAGTGAGGAAGCGCAGGACCGTCGGCGCACGGAGCGACCGAGAGACTTGGGTGCGGGTCGAGGCCCGTCCTCTGGCCAAGGCCGCCGCACAAGGACAGACGGCGAACGGCACCGAGGCCGCCGGTTTGCTGAGCGGAGTCGCGAAGCCGGCGTGGCGTGGCTCGGTGAGCTGGCACGACCAGGACGATGACACGATCTGGCGTGCGGACGAAGTCGAGCTTGTGACGGCGACCCCCATCCAGCGCGGCCCCCTGCAAGACGATCTGTCGTTGTCGGGCAGCTGGTGGTCCGCGTTCAACGAGTCGCTGGACGCGCTGGCGCAGCAGCACACGACTCGTGTTGCCACTCCGGATACCGAGGCGATGACGCAAGCCCTGCTCGCGCGGGAGATCGAGCGCGCCTTCCCCGGTGAAGTTGACACGTCCTTGCCATCTGACGCATGGGTTCCTGCCCATGCGGATCTCAACTGGTCAAACCTCACTGCGCCTGAGTTCTGGATCCTCGACTGGGAAGATCACGGGCTTGCTCCCCGAGGGCTCGACGCCGCCAACTTGTGGGCCGCCTCGCTCACCGTCCCAGCGCTCGCGGACAAGGTTTGGCTGGAACGCCAAACAGACCTGACCGGCCGGTCAGGTCTGTTGATGGCGCTGTTCTCAGTAGCGAAGATCTTGAACGACTCGATACCTGATGCACTGCGGAAACAGGTCGAAGGCCATGCGCGCAAGCTCGTAGCCAGCCTTCGGGATTAGGCCGCCAATCCGATCAGGTCCCGGTAGCGTCGAGTCGCCTCCGGGTCTACGCCCAACTCGACTGCTGCGCACAGATCCCGGAGGTGCGTCGAACTGCTCGTGCCCACCGCAACTCGCGCGACATCAGGCAGTTCGTATGCGAGGCGAAACGCCGCTTGCGCTGTGGAAACTTCCTCCTCGGCGGCCAGGAAAGCATTCAGGTCGACCCTGTTCCAGGCCGGGTCAGCCGTAGTTCCGCCGAAGGGACTCATCCCCCAGCGCCGTTGAGGTGGAATCTCCAAAAGTTGGCTCAGCGACTCGGCAGCCGTCAGGATCGGAGCGCCCACGGACAGCCCCGCCCGGACGAGCAGCGCGCCCGGCTGGATGCCGGGCACGCTGTGTTCGATTGCCGCGAGAACCGGTCGTGGATCCCAGGTGGCGATTCCCCACGCTCCGCACATCCCGGATGCGACTGCTTCGTCCAGGACTGCACATCCCGCCAGCAACCGGTCCCGGCCGCTGTCGAAGCCGAGTTGAGCCAAGGTGACCTCAGGATTGTGAAGGAACACCAGGTCCGGAACACGGCACAGCTCATCCGCCGACCGCTCCACGGCCTCCCACAGACGAAGGGGATCGAGCGAATGCTCCGCATGACATTTGGATCCGTCCAGCGGAAAGTAGCCCACCTTTGTGGAGATGGTGAATTCTTCGAGCAAGCCAGCGCCTACCCGCGCCAGGGTGCGATGAGACGTGAAGCCCCGGTAGTTGTATGCGGTGTCGATGCCGTGTACGCCCAGAGCGACTGCTTGTTCTATGAGCGCACGGCTGGGACCAGACCGGTGCAGCCCGAGGACAACGCCTCTGTCAACTCGGCACACACGCCCTCCTTGATCAGGGTGGCGGCCAGCGCTTCCGCGTCGATACCGGTAGCTCTGTTCACCTCCGCGAGTTCGACTGGATGGCCAGATAGAAGCATGGCCAACGCTGGCCCGGCCTTGGCAGCAAAGGCGAATCGCTTCTCGCACGCGTAGACCTCGATGACGTCGTCGCGCTGGGCGACGTGCGGAGGGAAGCTCGCGACACATACGACTGCCTTGGGTGGCCCGAATACTCCGCCTGTCGCCACCTGCCTTGGAGGTGTTCGCTCCCGCTCACGTGCAGCCAGGTAGTCGGCTACGGGATAGTCGGCGACTAACCGTAGAACCTCGGTGGCCAACCGACGCTGCTCCTCGGCCAACCCGCGGTCGCCGCTCCAGCGATCGAGATCATGGCGGAATGGTTCTCGCTCGCGGCTCCGATCGGCGACCCAGCTCAACCAGTCGACGCCAGTCCGTTTAACGAACCCGAACGTGACGTGCAGGCTGTAGCCCTCGGCTTGCTGGTCGCCGCGGGTTGCTTGATGCCAATAGCCACGCGGGATGTGCATGACGTCCCCAGTCCGCATGGTTCCAGCCCAGACGACCTCCTTGCTCGGCTCAGTGTTCGGGGCAGCGTCGCGGTACATCGGTGCAACGCGCGATAGCCCCCTGACCTCCCAGGACTTTTCGCCCGCCAGCTGAACGACTATGACGTCATGGTCATCCCAGTGAAGAGAAAACCCTGGGGCAGTTGCCGTGGTGAGGTAGGTATTGACCTGAACGACTTCCTTCGACCACCACTGCAACGCGCGGCAAGCGACCTCCATCGTGGGATCGGCGGCGTCCAAGGCATCCAGGACAGTCGTACAGCCCGAGGCCAAGAGCTGGCCGAGACGATCCATGTTGACCATCGGAAGCGATTGCCCGCGACGGGTAACTTGCCGGTTGAGGTACGCATCGGGATGCAGCTCGTTGCCGCGTGCGAACACGCGAAACTGCGGTGGTTCGAGGCTTCGCCGCATCACAACGTCTAGAAGCCGAGTCGGCGTCAGCAGCCGCGAGCACAGTTCGTGATCAGGCAGGGTGCCGCGAGCGAACCCGTTGCCGAGTTCGCTCGCGTCAACCCAGCCCAGCGCTTTTTCAAGCGATTGGACAAGGTGATGATCCATATTCGTCCTGACTCAGGAGGATTCGGGGATGTTCAGACCGTCGCCGCCGCTGCTGCCATGACCGTCGCCGCCAGCGTCCTGCGCGCCGTCGGAGTGGACGGCGTCCATACGTCCGCGCACGACGGACAGTTGCTCGACCGCGAGAACCAAGGGGTCATTGATCTGTTCCATTAGCTTTCTCCTCTTGTCGTGGAAATACCAATTGAAGTAGGAGCCTTCCGCCTCCGGTACCACCTCTCGGGTCGCGCGTAGGGTCGATCCGCTGACCGAGAGTGCGGGTATGCCTCCTTTCGTTGAGGTTCCCAAAGTTCACGACGACACCAGGTTGGACGCGTATAGATGTCCATCTGGTACTTCAGTCGCCGAACCAGCCGCTGTTGTGGGTGCGGCGTGGCGATTTGGGGGATGGAACTCGCCGAGGAATCCGTTTTGGCAATGACTGCGGAGTGACCGATTTTTCTGGCGGCCAACATTTTTCGCAGTATTTCGCATTTGGAGGTGGCGCGCGCAAGGCGCACACTATCCCGCATGCCGCCAACGTGATATATCGACCATGAGAGCGAAGCCATTCGGTACGAGGACTTGTAACGCGGTGGAGCACTTCAGGATGAAGCTTGCCCGGCCATGCCCATTCCGCACCGTCGGGGAGTTCATTCATCCGCCGCTCTTGGAGGGTGACGACCCCGGCGGCGGCGAGGGGACACGCCGGGGCCGTCACGACAGGCCTCGGGTTCAACCGGCGGGGAGGGCTGAACCCGAGGGGATCGCGAGAAAGGGATCCAGCGAAGGAAGTGTCGGCGCCGCCGACCCAATCGTGGCCCCTTCATTCGTGTGTTGAAGTCGGTGAGTTCTGTGCGCGCACGAAGGAAGACGCGACAGTGAAGGCATTTTGCGCCTGGTCCAACGGTGATCGACGTCGGAAGAACGCGGTGTCCGCAAAGAGCTTCGAATTCGCCGATTTTGTCCCGCATGGCACGTCCGGCCACTCCATCTTCGACGGCGTGTTCGAGCCCGTCTTGGCGGCAACGGAACCAAGCGACCAACAGTTGGTGCTTCTGCGCGGGCATCGAATTCACCTCATTAGTGAGTGCGGGCGGCGGGCGGATCCTTGGACTCCCTGCTGAATCCGCGCCAGGCTCGACGCCGCGCCGCCCGACTCCGGAAGCTCAACCCTCACGCCGGGGGACGCGGGAAGGTTGAGCGGGCCTACGGGTGCTGAAGACGGACCGCGCTTCCCGGCGTCTTCTGGCTGGCTTCGGCCTCGTCGGCTTGTGCGACGAGGTTCTTGGCTAGCTCGCGAGCAGCGGCGGGGATCAGCAACGCCGCTTCGGCGGGCGGAGCAAGCAGGACGACGTAACCACTGCCGAGGTAGGTGCTCACGTGCCTCGCCCGTCGTAGTCCGTCAGTGCACGACACCTCCCGCCTGGTGGGAGACGTGGGGGCTGTGATCGCGGATACGGGCATGACGACCTCTCACGTAGGCTGGGTGACCGATTCCAGTTAGAGTGTTCTGAACTCGTGGTTTCGTATCTTGAACTACGTAAGCTTGAAATTCAAGCCTTGAGCACCCGTCCATTCGAGTGGCGTTGGGCGATACCCTCTCCCCTGAAGGGAGGGACCGGCCTATCCGCGAACGTCGCTCTTCAAGCTCCATGGAGAGGCCATGTCGATGTCAGCCACAGTTCGTACGGCTCGCAAGATGCTGCTCGGGCGCGAGATCGCCCACATGATCGAGACGGCGAACGTCTCGCAAGCTGAGGCTGCGCGCCTGATAGAGACCAGTCCCGCCCGGATGAACAGCTTGATTCAAGGCGGCAGCAACATCTCTCCCGGCGACCTTGTTCTGCTCGCGGACAAGCTCGGTTTCACGGACGAGGGTTACAAGGAGGCGCTTCGCGAGCTACGCCGCGACAGCCACAAGCGAGGGTTCTGGACGACCGGCCACAACCGTGCCTACTCCGAGGACATCCGGCTCCGCGTCGACCTGGAGAAGCACGCTGATCAGCTACGTGCCGTCGAACTTGAGGTCGTCCCAGGTCTCTTGCAGGCCGAGCGGTACGTCCGTGCGATGCACGCCGACGAGCCAGAGTTCAACGACATCACGCTGGAAGACCGCATCGCTGCACGGCTGGCGAGGCAAGACATCCTCGACAAGGACGAGCCGCCCGTACTTCAGTTCGTTCTATCCGAATCCTGCGTGCGCCGAGTATGGGGTGGCACGGATGTGATGCGTGAGCAGATCGAGTACCTGATCGAGCAGTCCAATCGGCCGCACGTGCACCCTCAGGTGATGCCGTTCGAGCAGCCAGCCGGACGACGGTCGCCAATCTCGGCACCGTTCGCGCTCATCCGCGTCCCTTCGCCGGGCGCGGCCGGGCCGCTCGAACTGGCCTACGTCGAGGGTGAAGCTGAGATCCGCTATCTCGACGACCGGAAAGCCCTGCGCGCCTACGAGGCTGCGTGGGCTCGGCTGTCGAACGCGGCACTGAAGTTCGAGGAGACCAGGGAGTTCTTGCAGGACATTGCCGATGACTTCGCGAGTCGATCTAAGGCTTCCCCGCCACACCCCAACTAGGAGAGATCCACGATGAACACCCCCACCTCGCTGCCATTTCGCGAAGCCGACTTCCGTAAGGCCACCGCCAGCAATCCGGACAAGGACTGCGTGCGAGTAGCCCGTCAGGGCGACCGGGTCGAGCTACGCGACGACAAGAAGACCTTCGGCGCCCCCGATGACACCAGGCTCATCTTCACGGCCGCGGAGTTCGATCACTATCAGGCCGAGATTCGTGCCGGGCTGAGTGGCGAGCGGATCGTGACTGTGGTTCGCCGGCCAGACGGTGACTACGTCTTCAGGAAGACGGGGGCGGTTAGGGGCGCAGCCGAACTGGTGTTCACTGAGACCGAGCTTGCAGCGTTCCATTCAGGTGTGCAGGCGCGAGAATTCGACGAGTTGGCCTACGCCTAGCGAACGCTGCTTCGACACTCAACCACCCCAAGGCCCCGGAACCGTCTGAACGGTTCCGGGGCCTTGGTGCATATGGGTGAACAGTGCGCAATAGGTGGGATGTTTTGTCTCGATGCAGTTGCCTTACTCCTACGCCAAGGTGCACTGTCGTGCTAGTAGGTGACAATCTTTCGCAAGGGGAGGCGCGCTGGGTATGACTGCCAGCTACCTGAAAGGGCTCGATCGTGAAGTTCTCGACTACCTGAGAAGCGTGCCGAAACAGGTCCTGAAGTGCCGCGCTCGCGGGCACAACTGGGACCCCACCCACGACGGGTACATCTTGCAGCAAGAGGGCTCGCATGTCGGTTGCCTGACTGAACGTTTGCAGTGTTCACGCTGTCATTCGGACGCCGTGGACTTCTTTGATCGGGTCACACTTGAGCGTGTCGGCCTCAGGGAGTACGCGTACGTGGACGGCTACCTCCGGCAAGGTCTCGCCATTCCGCGGACGGTGGTACGCCGGTTCCTGGCGCAGCTAGCGCGAGAGGCTCAGTCGGAGCGTCAACAGGTGCGAAAAATCGCAAGTCGCGGAACAGGTAAGTCACTGGCCGCTCGTGCCGCGTAGGGGGAACTTCCGATGGCAGAGATCACGCAAACCCTGATCGTCGATGACCTCGACCGCACTCAGGCCGCAGACGAGACGATCCTGTGGGGCTTCGACGGCGAAGCGCTGCGAAGCGACCTCACTAGCGAGCACGCCGAGGAGCTTCGGGCAGCCATCCAGCCGTACCTCGACTCCGCTCGTCGGCTCGGGAAGCAGAAGATCGTGGGCCGGACGCGAGCCAAGCGCGGTGCCCGGTCGGTTCCGGCGGCGTCCGCTCCGGCACCGAAGGTCGAGTCGTTCGACCCGCGCTGGTTTCGGAGTATCCGGAACGGGCCGGTGAAGATCGAGGCAGCGAAGAAGCGTTACCGCGACATGGCTCGCGCTTGGGGCGAGAAGAACGGGTTCGAGATGGGCGGACGAGTGCCGCAGGAGGTGTTCGACGCCTACCAGCAATATCGCGAAGGAAAAGGCTTGCCGGTAGGCCCGGCCTCCGTGGGGTTGGAATGACGACCTATGGCTACGCGAAGGTTCCGCCGAAGACCCCCGCTGGCGTGCTGGAAGAGTTGGGGTGGTGGCTGCGCTGGTACGGCTGCACGCACGTGATCACCGACGTCGGCCAGGGCGGCAAGCTCACGCCAGGATGGCGCGCACTGCTTGAACGAGTGCAGAACGGTGACACCGTCATGCTGCTGGTGCTGTCGACAAGGGCGGCACGCGATGTGCTGGACTCCCTGATCGGCAAGGAGGTGACCGTCCACTTCCTGCCTTCGCCGCTCGCGAATGCCAGTTGACACGACAAAGAGGCCCCCGCCCGTCCGGTTCGGACAGGCGGGGGCCTTGGCGTGGGATGGCCTGGCCGGCTGGAGCCCAGCCGTGGAAAGGCCGAGACCTACGGTTCTGGGTCTGGCGGGACCAGCGCTGGTACGAGCGGGCTGCCAGTGTTGTCGCGAGGGTCCGCCACGGGCGTCACCTTCGGCTCCGATCGACCGAGGACGTGCAGCTGCGCGACGAACGAGGTCACCAGGGTGATCAGCGTGGCAAGCGCGGCGACGATGTTGTCGAGCAGCGTCGCCTGCTGGCCGTTGAGCAGACCGAAGGACACGGCCGCCGCCACGAGCGTGCCGACAATGGTCTTCCATGCTCCGCTGCGGATCGAATCGAGAATCGGCCGTGGCCGAGGTGTGGAGGTGGCCATCAGCGGAACCCCAGCTTCGCCCAGGTCTGTGCGCCCACGATCCCGTCGACCGCGAGGCCGGTCCGGCGCTGGAACTCCTTCACCACGGCCGTGGTCTTCGCACCGAACACTCCGTCGACAACGAGCTTCGAGTACGCGGGGTAGACCCGGTTGAGGAACGCCTGGAGTTCCGTCACTGCCTGGCCGATCGAGCCCGCCTTCAGCGTCGGTCGGCCGGACGGCGGTGTCGGTCCCGGCCCGCCTCCAGCGATTCCCCACGACCCGCGGTCGTCGTAACGCGTTCGGGAGAACGACACGTGGACGTGGCTGGTGTGCGGGTTGCTACCGGTGTAGGCGTGCCAGCCGGAGAAGTCGTTGTTCGTGATCCGGCGGTTGAGGATCACGTACCCGCCGCCGGTCAGCCGACTGTCGCCGTTGCGGCCGCGCTGGCGCAGGTACTCGGCGAGCCAGCCGGAGTCGATGCCGTCCACGTCGATGTCGACCGCGCGGACGACGCCGACGCCCGCCGCGTCCTTGACCCAGGGGTTGTGGTCGCTGGATCGGCTCGCGTGCGCGGCGTCGCCGATCGTGCCGTCGCTGGCTCGATCGCGATTCGGCCAGCGGGTGTTCACTTCGTTGCGCAGATCTACGAGCGCGTTGGCGAGGCGCCACGCCAATCAGGCGTCACCGTCCTTGTCTGCTGGTCGTCCGGTGTCTTCCGGGGCATCGGCTTCGTCGCCGACGAACTTCGTGATGTCCTCGTGCGATTCCTCGGCCGCGGTGGCGGCCGTCGGCTCGTCGGCGGGCGATCCTGGTTCGGTCATCCGTTCCTCTCCTTCACTTGCACAGGTCACGCGGGGGTGGCGGATAGGGGTGCTGCTGCCGCTCGGTCTCGGCCTTCACCCGCTTGGCGAGGTAGTCACCGATGGCGGCGCGAACCTTGTCCGGTGGGACCGGTGAGTCGGCGAGGTAGCGGCTGAGCGTCTTCATCAGCTCGTCGAGCGCGTTCTGAGCGTCGGTCGACGCGCTGGCCCTGGCGTCGAGAGCATCAGCGAACCCGTTGGAGTACGCCGTCTGGCACTCAGTGATCCGGCGCGTGGCGTTGTTGGTCGCGATGCCCTGCACAACGGTGAGGACACCGAGCAGGACCACGACGACGCCGAGGACGAACTGCCCGGTCGGCACACGCCGGCGAGGCGTGGGCGGATGCTGTTCGGTCACGGTGTCCTCCGTGGTGATGGCGGTGGCGACGCGGTGGGCGTCGCGGGCGGCACGGCCGATGAGGTATCCGACGACGAACCCGAGCACGGCCCATCCGGCGGATTCCGTGAGGTATGCCCACAGCTCACTCATCGGGGCTGTCCTGTTCGTCAGGCGCGGGTTCCTGGGTGTCTCCGGCGATCAGCTCGGCCAGCCGTTGGCGGGCACGCTTGGTCTTGGCGGTGTTGCGGTGGCCGAGGGCGTAGATGGACCCGACGACAATCGCGAAGATCGCGTTGATGGTCGGGTCGTGTCGATCGGGCGAGACGAAGCCGACGACGACGTTGCCCGTCCAGGCGATGCTGATCAGTATGGTGAGCGCGGTGACCAGCGGCCGGGGTAGCACGTCAGCGTCCCCCTGTCGTCACTGGGAACTCACGTACTGGAGCACGATTTCGGTTGGGACGCCGAACAGCGATGTCTTCAGCGTCGCGGTGGCGGCGCACCAGTTCGACCAGTAGATCTTGTCGCCGACGTTGAGGTAGACCCGCGAGCGCAGCGCGTCGAGGACGGCCCCGTCGGAGCCCTGCTGGGGAATCTGTCCGCTGTCGGTCGCCAGGGAGTTAGCGACGCTGCCCGCGTGGTTTGGCGTGACCTTTGCCCCGGCGACCGCGTTCGGGCCAGTGACCGCGCTGTGGAAGTGGACGCGGTAGTACCCGGCTCGGGCCACGAGGATGTAGGAGGGGTTGCCGGTCGAGCCGCCGACGAACTGGGACAGCGGGTCGTAGGCGGCGACCCATCCGGTCTGGGCGAACGTGTCGATTCCGGCGGGCAGGCTCGCGTCGCCGCCGAGTCGGACCACGCAGGCCGAGGGCGTCGGCTTCGTGCGGCTCAGTTCGTCGATCCGGCTTTCCAGCGTGCGGATCTGGTCGGCCAGTGTGCCGCTGCCGGGTGGCTGGGGCATCACAGGGCCGCCGGTGTCGGCTGGAGATCGAGTTGCACCGAGGCTTCGTCCTTACTGCTGAATCCGAGGATTCGCCGCCGGTACTGGCCGTCGGGTATCCAGGGATGGCCGCTCACACCGAAGGTCGGGGCGTCGCCGAGGCTCCAGCCGCCGAGGGCTGGCGAGACCTCGATGCCCGCGCCGGTCGCGCCGTCGATCCGAACGGAGCACTTCCATGTCTCGGTCGGCGTGCGGAACGCCGCGAGGTCCGCGGCGGCGTAGCCCTGCAAGGTGCCCGGCTCGGTGACCGAGGTGTGGTCGCCGTCGACGTAGTCGGTCGGCGGGAACCCCAGGCCGATGAGCGTCGGGTCCTCGGCGTAGCCGGTGAGCATGCTCCGTTCGCTGCCGGAGCCTTTGACCCACACGCGGGAGGCGGGTGACGCCGCACCGTTGACATCGACGTCGATGGCCGAGAGCGCGCCTGTGTAGTCCCAGACCGCCGCTGACTGCTGGTCGCCCAGCAGCGGGGTTCCGATGAGCATCTGCCAGCGGAGCCGGTTCTCGCCCGGCACGAGGTAGGGCCAGAAGTCCAGCTCCGGTCCGTCGATCACGCCGGAGAGGTCTTGCAAGCGGCTCCAGACCATCGCGAGGTCGTAGCCGTAGTACGTCCGCGTATGAGTGCCGGTCTCCGGTGCGGGCAGATCGATCGGCAGCTGGTACCCGGCCTGCGCGAGGTTCACGGCGACGACCTCCCGCGCGATCCCCCGCAGGCTCCGGTTCGAGATCGTCACGTCTTCGCTGGGGTTCACGATCGTCGTGTACGGGCCTGAGTTCCGCAGGACCCGCCGGTCGAACAGGCCGGCAATCCCGGTGCCGGAGACCGACAGCGTGCGTGTGCCCTCGTCGTAGGAGTAGCTGAACGTCGGTCCGGCCTGCGCTACCACCGAGCCGCACAGGATCAGCCAGGTGAACCGCCCGGCGTCGGTGAGCGCGTGGAAGTCCAAGGACGCGTTCGCCGCATCGTCCGGTACGACGTTGACCGTCCACTGGCCCCGGTCGGTGAGCTTGCGTGAGAACGATGGAAGATCGCGGGGCGTGACGTCGGCCAGCAGCACGCCGGTCGTCGTCTCCGCGACCATGACGCGCCACTCGTTGGCCATCAGACCGCCGGTGGTTGAACGGTCGAGGGGAACACCAGTGCGCTGAGCACGTTCTGGTTGATGTCGTTGCCCCGGAATCCGAAGCCGGAGTATTGGCTTCCGCTGTCGCGCATTCCGCAACTGAGCACGAGCGTTTGTGCGCCCGTCAGAGGTCCGTAGTGCATAGGCGAAACGTTGGGCACGAACACCTTGTCGACGCTCGCGCCGTAGGAGTGGAAGCGGGTCCAGTTGACGTCCGGCCCGTTCAGCGAGCCGACGTTGATCCTCAGGTCGGCTGCGGAGTTCGTGGAGAGCGTGAGGAGGGCTCGTCCGGTTGGATAGACGAAATATGGGACACCCGGATCGCTGATGTTCACGCGGCAGATTTCCCGTGCTGCACCGAATCCAGAGGTCCAGATCTGCTCGCCTGGTGGCGCGGCGGCGTAGTAGCGGACGCAGTTGAAGACCCCACGCCAACCGGAGTTCGACGCGTCAGACCCCGCGCCGTACCACGCCTGGTGCTGGAAACCCGGAGCCTGGACCCACCTTTGCTCGCCGGGATAGGCCCCTGCCTCCTTGAAGACTGGAGACGTCGGCTTCGCGTCCTCGCCATACAGCGCGCGAAGGCCGCCGCGAGCGGTGAGGCCGGGGCCGCGTAGGTCCCGGATGTCGGCCGCGGTGAGCGCGGTCGCTCCCTTGGCCACGGTGACGGCTGCGAGCGGGGTCCATCCCTCGGTCGGCGTCGGAACCGGAACGCTCGGCGTGCCCGTCGCGGGGTCGCCCTGCCAGACCTCGATGGCGAACTTCCTTTGACCTGACGCGGACGCGATCGCCGGGTTCAGGTCGTCGTACACCCTGGCGATCACCAGGTCGACGCGGTTGGTGGTCGAGCTGGCCGCCGCGAGGGTCAGCGACTTCACCGCGTCGAGGGCGCACATGTAGGCGCCCATCGATGGGGTGTTGATGACGGCGTTGCCCATCTCGACCGTGACCGCGAGGCCCGAGCTGGCGGGCTTGACTCGCATCGCCATGTGCGAGCTGCCGCCGACTCCGGCGGTGTCGCCGGAGGCCATGACGCCGCTGCGGTAGTCGATGACGCTCAGGTTCGGGCGCGGCATGAGCATGGACGCGAGCGCGAGCCGGGCGTCGGTGAGCCCGATCCGTGATTGGACCGCCCACGGGTCGACGGCCGAGACCGCCGACGCGCCAAGGGAAACCATCGGCTACGCCTCCGGCTCCGCTGGGGGCGGCGGCGCGGGCCACTGCGTCATGATCGGCCGTAGTCCGGACGCGCGCAGCACCTCGTCGGTGATCGCGGTGTTTCCCTTGTAGAGCCAGTCGCCCAGGCGCAGCCAGTAGTAGCCGAACCACCTGATCGTCGTGCCGTCGTCGGCGAGTCGCACGTTGGTGGACGCTTGGCCGCCGAATGCGTAATTGATCCTGTCCATGAACCATCGGCTCTGGCTCACGTCGGTGTACCGCACGCAGTCGGATGCTTCGACCGCCTGGTAGTAGACCGGGGGGTCGGGTTCGTCGGAGTACACGCCCATGCTGGATTTCCTCTCGTGCAAAGGGAAGGAGGTCAGAACCATGCGGAGCGGAAGACCGCCGTGACGTAGCCGGTGTCAGTGGCTGGTCCGCCGTGGGTGAGGCCGACGGACAGGACGCCGGGGCCGCCGGTTCGGCTGGCCGGCGGGATGGCGAAGCCGCCGAACTGAGCCGGGTTGAGCAGCTGGCGGCGCACGGCCGTGCCGCCGAGCAGGACGCTGGGGGCGTTGGGATCGATGACTACGAACTCCCCTGCCGCGAGCGTGCCGTTGTACCGCATCGCCGACGGCCCGGCCGTGAGCATCGGCCTGGTGAGCGGCCCGTACAAGGTGTAGACGGGTGTGGTTGGCGCGCTGCCCCGGTTGGTGAGGAGCATGAACCCCGTGGCGTTCGAGGAGCCGAAGCTCAGACCGTCGTCATCGGCGCCCATGCCGAAGAACAGCCCCTGGTTCGAGTCGGGCTGAACGGCCTGGCTGAAGTCGAGTCCGTCAAGGGCATCGCGGGCCAGCCCTGAGGACATCGTCTGCTGTTCGACGGAGTACTTCGCCGGGTCGGGCGCGACGACTTGGAGGCTGAACTCGAAACCTGGCTCGCTTACAACCTTCAGTGGTGTGCACAGGATTTCGTCGTCGAGGAACACTTCGCACGTCAGCGCGCCGAGTTCGGACAGGCACGTCAGTGTCCGCGGTGACCTTGGGTCCGACAGCAGGCCCAGCAGGTTCGCCTCGGCCTGCCGCAGCACGGTGTAGTCGTCGGCGTAGGCACGGCCGGTCAGGGAGATGGTGCGCTGCTTCTTCCAGCCCGGCGATCGGTAGGCGCCGTGGCGCGCGAGCCGGGAGGAGAACTGCGCGTTGGTGCCCGGTGAGCCCCAAAACCCCTTCTCCTGCGTCAAAATCCACTGCACGCCCGCCGAGTCCCGCACGTCCCCGTCGGGGTGCATCGTGAGCCAGTCGAGCGTCCAGACGTGCGCGCCTTCAGGCATCGCCACCTCCTACAACCTGGCTCCGAGCGCGAGGTGGCGGTCCACCGAGTGCGCGATGTGTTCCGGGTCGGCATCGGTGCGGGCGTAGACGGTGATGTGCGGCTGGTCCTGCCGGTCGGCCGCGCGGCTGATCAGGTCGAACTGCTCGGCCGTAAACACCGCTTCGGGCTTGCCGGTGCCGTTGTACACAGTGGACATACCGGGCGGGAGCCAGCCGCCGGTGTCGTAGCCGCGCGGGGTCGATCCGACCGCCTGCTGCACGTTGAAGATCGAGCCGTACCGGGCCTTGATGTAGTTGATCCCGGCGACGATGTTCGCGATCGGGTCGAAGATGTCCGCCGAGAGGCGCTTGTCCCGGTAGGCGTTGAACGTCGCGCCGATCGTCTGCATGAGACCTCGGCTCGGGTCGCCGCGTCGGGCGTTGCTGTCCCAGTTGTTGTGCGCCCTCGGGTTGCCGCCGGACTCGCGCATGATCAGTGTGCGCAGCGGGCCGTACCAGTTCGCCGGTACGGCGGTGAATCCCATCGCCGCCTTGATCCAGCCGTCGAGATCGCCGCCGGAGGTGCCGACGCCGCCGCCGGAGGAGAACGGGTTGATCTTCTCCCACAGCCAGTCGACCGCCTTGCCGATCAGCTCGCCCGGTGCCTTCGCGAGCATCGAGATCCACGGGGAGTCGCCGAAGCCGATGTGCCCCTTGATCCACGCCACGGGGTCGGTGAACAAGTCGACGACGTTCTCACCAATGCCCTCCACAAAGGACAGCAGCGAGCCGACAACCCCGCCGCCCGCGAACCGCGGAACACCAGCGCCCACCACGGTCGCAGGACGGCCCGATGCTGCGGCGTTAAGCGCCAGCACATTTCGAGCACCGACCATGCGCGTGGCTTCCGGCGTCAGCACGGACTCGCCGGGCGAGAGCAGCGCCGGGACGATGTCGCGTCCGGGCGCGTAGCCGGGCAGGATTCCGCCGCCAGCAAAGGCAATCGGCTTCGCTTCGGCCAGCTTGCCCAGGCCGAGGAAGTCCGCGACCCAGTTCCACACTGCTCGGATGCCGTGGTTGTAGACCTCGTTGATCACGAAGTTCGCTGGTACGGCGGCGATCTTCTTGATGCCGTCCCAGACGTTCTTGATCCAGTCGACCGCAGACGAGAAGGCTTGCCCGACCGAGCGAACCGCAGACTTGGTGGCCTCGAAGGCTGGCGAGATCGCATGGTCGTACACCCAGCGCAGCGCCGTTCCCAGCGCGTCCCAGGCTGGCTTGATCACGTTCTGGTACACCCACGTGAAGGCGGAGCCGAGCGCGCTCAGCCCGTCGCGCAGCAGCCCGAAGGTCGGCAGCGCCACGTTCCGCCACAGCCACGTGATCACCGTGCCGATGCCGTTCAGGGCAGGCTGCACGGCGTTGGTCCACAGCCACGTCGCCGCCGAGCCGAGCCACTGGATCGCCGTGACGATCCCGTCAATGGCAGGCTTGATCGCGATGCGCCACAGCCAGCCGAAGAAGTCTCCGATGGCGCCGAGCGTTGGCTGAAGGACGTTCTGCCACAACCAGATCCCGATCGCGGCCCACAGTCGGAAGTACGCCACGATCCCGTCGATGGCGGGCTTGATCACGACGGCGTAGAGCCACGTCGCGAGGTCGCCGATAAAGCCGAAGATCGGTTGCAGGACCGTGCTCCAGAGCCACTGCGCGACGGCGGCCAGGGCGCGGAAGGCGAGCACGAAGGGCGTGACCAGGATCGTGATCACGATCGCTGCGAGGACCCGCGCGGCGAGGCCGATGAACGAGAAGACCGGCGACAAAACGTTCTGCCACAACCACAACGCGGTCCCGGCGATCGCTTGCAGCGCGGGGCCGATGGCAACCTGCCACAGCCAGGTGAAGAATTCGCCGACCGCGCGGGCTCCGGTCACGATGCCGTCGAACGCGGGGCGCAAGACGTTCTCGTAGGCCCACTGTGCGGCGGTCTGGATGGCGGACCAGACTGCCAGCACGACAGCGCGGAAGCCCTCGAAGTTGTTCCAGGCGTAGATGATCCCGGCGACCAGGCCCGCGACGAGCGCGATGATCAGCCCGATCGGCGAGGCGGTGAACGCGAGGCTCAGTAACGTCCAGGCGATCCGGACGGCGAGGATCGCGCCGCGCACCAGCTCGATCGCCTTGGTGACCGCGCCGACGGCTGCGGCGACGGCGTACCAGGCAAGGAAAGCCGCCGCGACACCGACGATCAGCGGCATCAACGGGCGCAGCCACCCGGACATCGTGACCAGCGCTGGCCCGACCACTTCCCGCAGCAGCGAGCCCGCCGCCCGCAGCGCGGCGAGCAGTGCGCCACCGACGATCACCGCGACCGGCTGGACCGCCGCCCCCAGGGTGCGCAGCGACGGGACCAGTGAGCCGGTCACGAACGCGGAGATGTCGCGGAACGTCGCGCCCACGACCGCGCCGACCGGACGGGCCGCATTCTGGAAGCGGGCGATCAGGTCCGGCAGCGCACCGAGCCCGGTGGTCAGCTGGCCGAGCGCGGTCTTGATCAGCGGCAGGGCGGGGCTGACGAGCTGCCCGAGCGCGCGGTTGGCGTTGTCGGTGAAGTTCGACCAGATCCCGGTCAGGGTCGTGGCCTGATTCGCCATCATCCCGGCGAACGCCTGGGTCTGCCCGGCCGCGCCGCGCGTCCCCTGCTCGATGCCCGCCATCAGCTTGGGGATCGCCTCGGAGCTGGGCACCAGCCCGTCGGAGATCATCTCCTGCATCGCGGCGGTCGTGGTGCCGTAGGAGTTCGCGAGGATGCGCAGCGCCGGGATACCGGCCTCGGTGAGCTGCAAGATCTCGTCGCCCTGGACCTTGCCCTTGGCCGACATCTGCCCGATCGCGAGCACGACTTGGTTGATCTGCTCGGCTGATCCGCCCATGCCCGCCACGGCGTCGCCGATCGCGGTCAAGGTCGGCAGCACATCCTCGGCGGCGAACCCGAACGCCATGAGCCGCTGAGCGCCCGTGGTGACGCTCGGCAGATCGAAGGGCGTTCGCGCCGCGAAGTCCTGGAGCTGCGCAACGAATGCGTGCGCCTTCTGGGCGCTACCGAGCATGGTCGTGAACGCCATCTCGGCTTGTTCCTGGCTGGCCGCGAACTTCACGCCCATCGCCATCGCGGCGACGCCAGCCCCGGTGAACACGGTCCCGGCCGTGAGGCCGTATCCGGCGAGGATCGTGCTCGCGCCTCGGACGGGTGCGAGCAGGCCACGGTTGATCGCCGCTCCGGTCCGGCTCAGCGCGGACTCGCTGAGCGTGGCCATCGAGCCGAAGCCCGCACCGACGCGTCCAGTCGCGTCCGAGATCGTCCGGAGGCGTCCGCCGACGGTGCCCGCCGCGCCGGAGAACGCCGACGCCGCGACCTGTCCCGAGGTGAAGCCGTCGCGAACCCGTCCGAGAACCGGACTGACCTTCGCCAGCTGATCGAGCACGGGCACCGTGCCGCGAGCGAGCGCCGACATCGAATCCGAGCCGGAGTCGCGCAGCTCGTCGAAGCGGCTCCGCAGCCGGCGAAGCGTGCCCGACAGCCCGGTGTCCACACCGCCGCCGAGCTGCCGTCCCACCTGCTGCCCGGCCTGGCCGCCGACCCCGCTGAGCGCGGAGCTGATCTGCGTCTCCGCTGAGGTGCCGAACCCGCGCAGTGTCGGGAGGATCTGGACGTAGGCGGTTCCAGCGGAGTACGCCACGGGGGAATCACCCCCTGCCGAGCATCATCCGAACGCGGTCCCGGTGACGTTGTTGGCTGGCCGCCGCCTCGATGCGATCCCGTGCGAGCCGGGGCCGGGGCATCGGCGTGGTCGTCTGCCGCTTGCCGGTGCGCTGCGCCTCCAGTGACGAGCGGATGGTCAGCAGGATGTCCGCGACGTCGGTGAGGATCGCGCGTTCGGGCGTCCAGATGTGCGCGTCGACCGTTCGGCGGGTCGACGGTTGGTGCCCGGTGGCGTCGTCGATCTCGCGCATGCGCCGCGCCAGTTCGTCGTCGTCGTGGATCGCGACCTTGTAGTGGCTGTGGTCGGGCAGTCGCTCGACCAGCCGCAGTAGTTGGGGCCACGGGCGTCCGGCCCGGAAGAAGGTGAGGAGATCCAGGCCGAGTTCGGCTTGAAGGTCGTACTCGATTGCCTCGCCGTAGTCCTCGATCAGCGCGACGAGGCCCGTGAACCCCCCGGCGGGGCCGCCGACAGGCCGAAGTGGTCCACCAGGTCGGCGACCAGGCCGTTGAGCACGCTGGCGGGCTGGTGGCGCACCAGCTCGTAGATCTGCTCGGCGTGTTCGCCGGTCAGCAGCTCCAGCGTGCGCCGCGAGCTACCGGATTCCTCGATGTCCATCACGGTGTCGGCGTCCGGCGCGGTGATGCTGATCTGCTGGTCGTCGTCCAGCTCCAGCACGAAAGGCGCGGCCTTCGCTTCGGCTACATAGCGGTTGAACTTGTAGGTCTTGCTCAGAGCGTGATCTCTCCTGCAACGGTCGGGGTGTCGGACTCGGCGTGCTCGGGAACTGCCGGCGGGGTGGTGCGCCGGGAACGAGGCCGGGCGCGGGGTTGCTCCGCGTCGTCGGTGTCCTCGGGATCGAGGGTGTAGCCGTGGCCGACCGTCAGGTTGGTGACCTCGGCGTCGTCGCTGGTCTGGTAGGGCCTGCCGTCGGGTGCGCGCAGGGTCGGCATAGCGGGCCTCCTCGGTTGCTGGGTGCGAAGGGGTGACGCGGCGCCACGGCCACCCCGACCGTGAACGCCGCGCCACGTCTGAGGGCCGGTCAGCCGCCAGAGGGCGGGGCCGCGGTGAAGCCCATGTCCGCCAGCAGTGCCTTCCAGCCGGGACCGCCGAAGAAGAAACGCATCGCGGTCTTGGCGTCGTCGTCGTACTTCGCGGTCAGCGTGACGTCGTAGCCGACCGGGTCATCACCGTCAGACCACTTCTGGTCGCCGGTATCGGTAACCGTGGCCTTGGGCGCGAGCTTCGCAACGTAGATCGCGTCAGCGCCAACGCCGTCGACGAACAGCCCGAAGGCACGGAAGTACCGCGTGCTCGGGCGAGCCGGGCGATCGAAGCGCACTTCGCCCGTGGTCGCGTCCGGGGTGACGCCGGAGAGGTTCAGGCCCTCGTACAGCTCCAGGGTCCGGCGTTTGGTCTCCTGCGCGATGAACTTCAAGCCGTCGGTCTGCTTCGTGATGTCGGTCCGGGTCGGTTCGACCGCGCCCCAGGAGTCGACCTCCGAGGTGTCGACCGATCGGCTCCAGGTCGCTCCGTCGCCCTTGTCGACCCAGCCGACGTCTTCGTATCCGGGTGGCAGGGCGAGCAGCTTCCCGTCTGCGCCGGAGGTGAGCGCCGTCGGCAGGTCCGCCGTGTGGTCAGCGATGAAGATGGAGCCTTCAAGCGCCTTACGAATCAGGTCGCTCTGCTTCTTCTTGAGCTGGTCGTAGGTAGTAGTCGTGGGTGCGGTCAATCAGTGAACCTTCTCCTCTGCTGACGCTGGGGCGTTACCCTGCTCAGGGTCGACAGGAAAGGACTTCAATGGGCGTCGCATGGTGGGCTCTCGCGGTTTCCGGGCTTTCGCTAATCGTGGCCATCGGGTCGCTTGCCTGGAACGTCCATTCCTTCCGCCGATCTGGCCCATTGCTCTTGGTGGAACTTCGTGTTGCGACGGGATGGACCACAAAGAGCCACCCCAGCGAGGTAGGAACGCGGCGGACGCTCTTCTTCGTGGACGTTTACAATCGTGGCCGCTCACCTGTTGACATTGTCCGTGTCAATCTGGTTCGCACAGTTCGCGGCGGGGACCCCCCGGTTTACGTGCTGAAAGTAGAGCCGGAGGGGTTGCCCGCTCGTATTGAGCATGGATCAAAGATGGAGTTCGCCGTGGGGGCCGACGAGCCAGCTCTTCCTACTGCGCGGTACGTAGCAAGTGTGCTGCTGGGCAATAAGTCGGACGCACTCTCCGCTCCGGCCACGCCTCGGTACCCATCAGAGGATTCCGACTAACGTTGCCTGCCCGCCCGACGCCATGCCAGTCGGAAGTAGCTCACGACTCGTCGAATATCTTCGGTGGTCGCGTAGGGAACCTGCGTGGGCGGGTTATCTGTGCGCGCGTTGTCGATGAGCACGCCATCGATGCGGGTTCGGACGCTGCCGAGAACGAGTTGGCGGGCCTGCTCGGCGAGCTGCCACGCCTGCGCGCGGTCTTTGCCGTAGCAGGCGATCTCCATACGCGGGTGGTCGGTGATGCCGTCGTCTGAGCCACCGACTCGTTGCACTCGAATCAGTGGTGGGGCCAGGTCGGCCGGAGTCGCGGTCACCGTCGGAGCGACCGGTTCGAGCAGGGCCAGGAGCACGGTTTCGGCGTCGGGGAACGGTGGCATCACCATGCCCACGTCAGCCCGCCTCCACGATGTCGATCGTCCGGGCGAGAACGTGGTGCGGGTGGTTCTGGTGGTCGTTGCCCCATTCCACTGCCGCAGAGTGCGGCGCGGTCGCGACGATAAGCCCGACCGGCCGATCCCGCCGACGTCCGCCGAGTCCTCCGTCTTCGGCGTGGATTCCGGCCGCATACTCGCCGGTCCGGCGCGGTGCGATGGCTTCGGCGAACTGTGCGCCACCTCGGGCTCGATCCATGATCAGGTCGTGCATCTCGGCTCCGCGCAATAGCTGCGCGAGGCCGCGGTGGTCGGGCACGAACTCGACGTCGGCCATCAGCCGGTCATCCTTTCCAGCTTCATCACGCACACCCCGTGGTCCGCTGTGAACGGGCTCGGATAACGCTCGGGCGTGCCGACGACCTGCCACCGGGTACCGTCGGGCAGCGTCACGCGGTCGGTTGCCGCCACGTCGGCGCGCAGTCCTGTGTAGACGGTCATCTGAGTGGCCACCTGGTCGGCACGGTCGGTCGTCTCGCTCGATCCGCCGGGAGCCAGCACGCAGTCGTCGAGCGGGTGTTCAGTGGCGGGCAGCGGGTCGCCGTAGCGGTTGGTTCCTGCCGGACGGGAGATCGTGAGCCGCTGTCCGATCAGCCCCTCGGGCGTCATGGGCCGAACCGTGGAACGGGCACGACGGTGCCGATGCTGAACGCCTTCCCACGTCCGGCGGCCTTGCGCAGCCGCGCCCGCTGGTCGTGGGTGAGCCCGTCGCCGGAGGTCCTGCTGGCCGTGTAGGTCGCGGAGTACGGGCCGATGGTGGTCGACGTCGCGCCGCCGGGTGTCGGCACGGCCGCCTTGCCCAGCTCCAGCGCCACAGCCGTGACTCCAGCCGGCGGGGCGTCCGAGATTGGCCCGATCTCGGACGAGATCTCCGCCAGGACCCACGCATGGATCGCTGCGGCGGTCTCGGACGAGACCGGGCGGCCGGACAACGCGGCCAGCGTCGCGGCGGTGAACAGTTCGACCACCGGCTACTCCGGCTGCGTCCGTCGGCCCTCGGACTTGCCTACCTCGCGCACGCCGAGTTCGGCCGGGAGCGTACGCAGCGCTGCGGCGGTCTTGACGTCGACTTCGGCTTCGCCGTCGACGAACGTCACGCCGAGGTCGTGCACGATCAGCCCTGGGTGCTGCTCACAGGTGAACTTCACGACGTGCCCTTCTTCTTGGTGTTGTGGCTGCCCTTCTTCGGGCCGGGTTTCTGGCCGCGCCCGGAGATCCGCTTGTCGGCCGGGGTGCCCTTGCTCGGTGTTCCGCCCATGCAGATCACGCCGCCACGGGGGCCGTGGTAAGGCCGGTGATCTTGCCGTGGGAGCGTTCGTTGCCGTAGCGCAAGCCGACTTCGCCGTAGATCTGGAACCGGTCGGAGGCGCCGGTCTTGGCCAGCGGCTCGGTGAACAGGAACCCTCGGCCGGGGATGCGCAGGAACACCGGGGCAAGCTCGTCCAGGCTCGCGACCACGACCGTGTCGGCGGGCATGTAGCGGTTGAGCATGATGTTGAGCCGCCCGAAGTCGGTCTCGATCGTCTGGAGCGAGACGCCGCCGACGTTGCGGGTCTGTTCGCGATAGTCGCGATCCTCGATGAACGCCTTGGTGAGCTGCCGCTTCTGGAAGGCGTTGCAGATCAGCGTGGCGGTTTCCGAGACCGTGATTCCGCCGTTCTGCCACGTGGTCTGAAGCAGGTCGATCACCATGTCCTTCGTCAGCGGCTTCGCCGTGGCGTTGGTGATGACGTTGGTCTGGATCGCCTGGAGCAGCCCGCGCGACTTGCGGGGCTGAGTGTTGTCCGTCGGCTGAGCGAACGTTCCGGTGATGAAGCTCAGCTCGATGTCGCGGGCGATCTGCTCCAGGTGCCGCTGGGTCTGCCACACCAGCTCGTCGCCGACGGGGTTGGTGCCCGGCACGGACGCCGCAGTGGGGACGGCCGATCCGGTCGTGGCGAACTGGCCGGTTGCGGCCTCGCGGGTGTAGCTGATGGACAGGGCTTCCTGGTGGATCTCGACGACGTTGAAGCTGTTCGTCCGCGTCCGGGCTTCGGGCGCCGGAGCGTCCGCCCCTTCCAACCGCTGCCTGGTGGCGTCAGCGGCGCGCAGGTCGTAGGACTGCCATGTGAAGATCGTGGAGTCGGTGGACTGCCCGCCGGTCAGGCCGCCAATCGAGGACAGCAGCGGCGTGTCCGTCGGCGTGATCCCAAACAGCTCGCCCACGTAGTTGGGACTGTTGAACGTATTGAGCATGCCGGTGATGCCGGGCATGTGTTGTCTCCTGTTCGGCTACGACGCCGAACACCACGACCACAGGTCAGCGCGGGGCCTTCTGCGTGAGCAACTGCTGAGTCTTGAGCCGCAGTGCCTCGCGGGTGTCGCCCTTGCGCTCGGCCTCGCTGATCTGGTCAGCGACCGAGACGCCGCCTCGCGCGCCCTGGCCCGCATCGGGGCTCGGGCCGCGGCGACCAGTTGCCGCCGCGAGGTGCGGGCGGTCCTTGAGCACGGCCGCGACGTCGGCGGCGATGGCCTTGACGTTGATCTCGCCGTCGTCGCCGACGTAGCGGTCCTTCTCGTCGAGGTAGCGCGGTGCGTCGCCGGGCGTGGCCCAGCCGTGCGCGGCAGCCCGGATCTCCGCGTTGACGGCGGCGGTCAGAGCGGCCTTGGCGCGGGCTTCGGCCTGCTCGGCTCGGGCCGCGTGCTTCTCGGCCTCCGTGCGGTTGGCTTCCTCGGCCTCGTCCCACTTCTTCGCCTTGGCGCTGTTCTCCTTGGCGCGGGACTCCCACTTGCGGGACTGGGCTACCGACTGCTCGTAGAGCTTCTGGTAGTCCTTCTCGTCCTGCTCGGACGTGGTCTCGCTGGCGGGCCGCTCCGGCTGCTGCTCGGTGCTCTCCTGCTGTGTGGTGTCGGTGTTCCCGCCGTCGGCGGGCGCGTCGGTGGTGTTCTCGGACATGGGGGTGTTCCTTCCCGTGCGGGAGTTCCGGACGGTGGCGTGCGCCTGTCCGGATGGGTGGGGTGGTGTGCGCCTGGCGGCGCGGGCTCACAGCAGATAGCCGTAGCGGCGTAGCGCTGCGATCAGCTCCGGGCGCGACGCGCCGGAGAAGTCGCCGATCAGCTGGCCCGCCGTCGGACGGGCGAACTGGGACATGCGGTAGCGGTGGCCGGGCTGCGTGCGTAGCTGGCCCATGCGGATTCCGGCGAGTCCGCGCGAACTGATGCCCTGGGTGGTGGTCCAGCGCCCGGCTATGGGCATCGCGGCCCGGCGTGCGTTGACGACCTGGGACAGATCAGCTCCGGCTCTAATGGCGGCGGCGTTCCCGGCACCGAATCTCGAGTTCTGGTCGTGCTCAGTCATCGCGTCGAACAGCGCACGCGGATGGTTGGCGAGATTCTCTTCGCGCCACTGTTCGCGGGTCACCGGAGTCATCGTGCAGTCGCACCGCGGATGCCGCCGGAAACCTTGGGAGTACCGGTAAAGCCGTCCCGCCAGGATGATGCAGCGGTCGCACGCAGGGAGCCGGACGACGCGTTCATATCCGGCCGCGCGGGTGTCGGCGATCAGCTGGACGTGGGTCGCGGTGCGCCCGGCGTCGGTGATCTCCGTGGCCGTATAGGTCAGCGCCCGCCGCAGCCCGCTCAGCAGGGCGTCGGCGGTGGACATGCCAGCGCCGATGTCGGCGAGCAGCCGGACGAACAACAGGTCCGCCAGGGATGCCAGCGGCAGCCCGGTCGTCGTCACCCCGGCGAACGCCGCCGGGATGACAGCGGGCGGTTGCGCGACAGTAGGTTCGTCGGCCAGGACGTCGGAGACGTAGGGGGCAGCCAGTGCGGCAGCGTTGATCTGCCCGGTGCTGATCGCGGAGACCAGCACCGGGGCAACCTTGGCGGCGAAGGTGGGCCGCAGGCCCTCCGGGTCCAGGCCGCGCCACGCGCGCTGCACCTGCTCGACCTCTCGCCGGACGATCGCTTGCGTGGAGTCGAGGTGATCGATCCCCAGCGTCGGAGCGAAGGCCGTAGTCATCGCGGTCCGGCCCCCGCGGGAACCGGAGCGCGGGCAGAGGTTGCCGGCTGGGGCTCGGGCGTCGGCTTGACCCCGTACTCGCTGGCCGGGTCGTACATGGCTCGGGTGACGTCCTCGCGGTCTTCGCGTTCCATGTCGAGGATCTGGGCCTGGGTGAAGTTCAGCGTTCGGCGGGCCATCCGGCGCGGCACCAGCTTGTCGGCCTGGTAGAGCTTCACCACGGCGTCGGACTTCTGCGCGAACGTCGGCGTCGCCGCGTCCGCCCACACCGTTTCCATCCACCGCGCGGAATCGGGCACGGAGCCGTCGCGCACCAGCAGGACGAGCCGCATGATCCGTTCCCATGCGGTTTCGAAGCCCTTAATGCGGCGCTCGGCGCGCTTGACGTGGCGGGCCTCAGCCGCACGGATTCCATCGGCGCTGGCCGGGTTGTCGCTGGAGTAGCCGAGGTTGTGGAGCGCCATCCCGGACACTGTGGACACCTGGGTCGCCAGCGCCCGGAGGGTGTTGTGGAAGTTGGTGAGATCCGCTTCGGCAAACTGACCGACTTCCGCACCGTCGTCTTTCTTGGTCTTCGACGTGGACCAGATCTTGCCCGCGATGGTTTGCCAGACCGAGACCTTCTTGCCGTCCTTATCGGTGAAGTCGTCCTCGTCGAACCCGAGCGCCCAGCGGCGCGGCATCGCGTGAAATTCCGCGCTGATCATCATGTCCGTGGCGACCTTGCAGGCCGCGTCCGACAACGGGATCACGTCGGCCAGCTCGGACGTTCCCAGCGGCGCCCACAGCTGCGGCCGGTTCACGATCGGCACCACCAGGACCTCACCGAGGCCGTGGTCGTCACGGGAGACCTCGACGTATCCGCCGCGCTCCGGCGAGACAACGAACGTCACGGTGTAGTCCGGCAGGTAAAGCGTGAGGTAGTAGCGGACCTGGTCGTCGGGAAGCTTGTCGTGCCACCGCTTGATCGCGGCGACCACCCGGCGCGTGGCCGGATCGAGTTCGACGTGCACTTCCAGCGGCGACTCGATCGTCACCAGCGGGTATTTCGCGTCAGCGGCGCGGGGATTACTGCCGACGATCGCGTACGCCCGCTTCATCACCATCGCGGTGACGTGCGCCTGCTGATACCCGGCGTCCAGGTCGTTGTACTGGGCGACGTGGTCCAGCTCGATGTCGTTGGCGGGTTGCCCGCCGAGCCGGAAGCCCTGGAGGTCGATCCGCTCCTCCAGCGCATCGACGACCAGACGCGGCCAGTTGATGACCACCTGGCGCACCCGCTCATCGAGCGTATCCACCAGCTCGGGGTGCATGTACGAGAGCTTCTGAGCGCCCTCGTAGTAGTCGAGCAGCTTTCGCAGCTCCGGCAGCTCGTTGTTGTGCCAGCGCACGAGGCGATTGATCCACTGCTGATCTACCAGGGACGGTGCGTCACCGATCGCCAGGGTTGCCACCCCCAGCGTGATAGATATGAGGAATGTCGTTGCCCTTGCCCGTTCAGGCTGCGGTGATCAGTGCCATCACCGCAGCCGTTGTCACTCTGCTGATCGAGTACGCAGCCAAGCCGCGCCTGGAGGCTAGGAAGGATCGGATTGTCGAGAGCTTTCGAAATCGCCGAGATTTTCAGCGACATATGCTTTTGACCATACTTCTAGCTCGCGAAGTCGACAGCGAGGATGATTTAGAAAAGGTGACCTCGACACTCCGTGCGACTATAGATAGCTCGCTAGGCGTCGCTTACCATGTTGAGTTCCTGCGCTGGAACGTGACGACCGAGTTCCTTCGACGCGGACTGGGGATCCTAGAAAATAGGACCCCTCGGAGTTCGCCGCCGGAAATAGCATCCCAGGCGAATGAGCAAGTGAGGTATGCCCGAGCTGCGTGGCATAGGCCACCTCTTTCTTGGCGTAGGCCGTTCGCCTACAAGACGCTTGAGCAGTTCGATGACCTAAAGAATGGCAAGGACCCGTTGGATGACCTGCCGTCCTAACGGACCACCATCCGGCCCGAGCGATTGTGCTTCTGCGCCAGCTCGCGCCACCTGGTGATCGCCATCGCGGCGGTCGGCACAGCGTCGATGCGTTTCCCAACCGCCTGGCGGTCGGGCTTGTCCGGCCGAATTTGGTCCGCGTCTCCGGGCGGGTGGCGGACCTCGACCGCGTCGAAGCACCACGCCGAAACGGGGTTCGCGTGATGGCTCCAGCCGCGCGACTTCGTGAGCGCCATCAGCTCGGTCATGCCGAACGTGAGCCCCCGGTAGGTCTGCGGGATCGGCGCGAGGTCGAGGCGGGTCTTCTTCTGGATCGCCTGCCGGACCGGTTCGCCGGACCACTCGTCGTATCCGGCCGCCATGATCTTGAACGTGGTGCAGTCGGCGGCGATGTCGGCGTAGATGACGTCGTAGTCGATGACGTCGCCGGGCGTGACGGTGATCCATCCGCCGTCGGCCCACTGGGAGACGCGGCCGTTGGTCCGGCTATCGAGGAACGTCACCGCGGATTCGGGCAGCCAGAACCGCCAGAGCATCGACGGCTTGCCGTCGAGACCGTCAGGAACGAGCAGCGACCACGCCGTCATGTCGAGCTTGGCCGCGAGGTCGAGACCGCCGTAGGCCCGGCGGCCCGCCAGCTCGGCGCGCAACCAGTCCGGGGCCGGGGCGACGGTCCCGGCACACTGCCGGTACAGGTGCATCGGCATCCAGCGGTGAGCCTGCTGGACCCACTGATTGAGCCGGTACTGCCGGAAGGCGTTTTCCTTGCTCGGGTCGTTCTTCGCCTCGGCAGCTTCCTGCCGTAGCGAGCGGATCGAGAGGAAGTCGCCCAACGCGGGGTTGGCCAGCGGCCAGTTCTTTTCGTCCCAGGGGTCGGCGTCTTCGGGGACGTTGCGGACGTAGGCGAAGCGGTGCCGGGCGCGGTCCGGGTCGTCCTGGATGCGGACGCACTCGTCGTGCTCGGAGCGGGCGAAGCTGGCCGGGTCATCTCCGGCCGTGGTGGCGGCGATCATCATGGGCTGCGCGCGGGTGCCCATACCGGTCCGCATGGCGTCCCACAGCCGGGCGTCCCGCTGGGTCAGCACCTCGTCGAAGACGACGCCGTGCGGGTTGTGTCCGAGGTTTCCTGCCGCGTCGGCCGCGACGACTTCGTAGTAGCTGCCGGTGCGTTCGTCGATGATCCGCTTGATGTGGTCCTTCACAACCAGGCGTGACGACAGGACCGGGGAGAGCTTCACCATGCGCGCCGCGACATCGAACACTTTCGCGGCCTGGCCCCGGTCCATCGCGCAGCCGTAGATCTCCGCGCCCTCCACGCCGTCGCCGACGAGGAGGTAGAGCGCGATGAACGCCAGCAGTTCGCTCTTGCCGTTCTTCCGCGCCAGCTCGATCCAGCCGATCTGGTACCGGCGGACGTAGGACTCCCAATCGGGGTCCCACGTGACCTCGCCGAACAGCGGCTCGATGATGTCCTTGCGCTGCCACGGCGCGAGTTCAAACGGCCGGCGAGCCCACTTGTCCTTCGTGTGGACACACAGCTCGGAGCAGAACGCGACGGCATGCGCGGCGCGCGGTCGGCAGAAGTGATCGCCGCGCTTGCGGCAGGTCCGCCCATCAAGGGTGAAGCCGCACTCCGGCAGCCGGGGCTTACGAGAGGAGGCGCTCGGCGCTCGGCCCCTTGGCGGCACCGGGGGCGTCAACCTTCAGCTGCGAACGATCGGACGGGGTGAGCCCGAACCTCGCGCCGTACTGCGCGAACGTCGTCTCGGCCTCGCGCTGCACAATCAGCGCGGGGTTCTTCACGAAGCCGTTCGGCCCCTGCACCAGCAGCGCAGAGCCGTTCACGAGCTTCGTTGCCTGCCGGTACCGGGCCAGCGCCTCGCACACGATGACGAAAGCGTCGACGTCCCACGCAGTGAGCACGCCGACGGCGATCAAGCCGGGCGCGAGCCGGTCCCACACGGCGCGGGCGTCGTCGGACAGCTCCTCGGGCGCGGTGACCTCATTCTCGGGCGGGATCGGCTCAGCGTGGTTGATCCGGTCGGGGCGGTCGCCGTGGAGCACCTTGAGAGCGGTCGGCTTCGGCTTGGCTCCACGTGCTCCCACTGGTCACCTTCTTTCCTAGGATTAGCCGTATGTCAACTTCGCCGTGGTGGAGCCAGTTAGCAGCGACGTCAGTAGGTGGCGTCCTCGCCATGCTTGGCGCAACATTGACTACACTTTTCACGACTGCCCACGCCGGGCGCCGTCAACGGGCGGAGCTTGAGCACGATTTGCGGCTAGAGCGAGAAAAGCTCCACTATGAACATCGATTGCCGATCTACCTTGAGATCATCGCGATAATCAACCGCGTGGATCACGCGATTCCAAATACTCGGCCAGAGGTCTACCTGAATGATCAGGTCTACCGCGAACCCATAAAGTGCGACGAACTGGAGCAGTTGTTCAACCGTCTGGATGAGATAGATTCTCCTCTTTACGTCCTGGGCGGTGATGACGTACTGGGAGCTCTGACCGAGTTTGAAGCAAGTGGCGAGAGACTTATCGCCTCTCTTAGGAGGGGGTATACCCAATACAAAGAAGTAGCCAAACCCTTGGCGGACGCGATGCATAATGCTGGGAATGCTCTAATTGAAGAGATTCGTAGGGAAATGGGTGCCGACATGGTCCGTGGATAGCCGGTGGTGAGGTCCACTGCGGGCACGTGGGCCTCACCACCAACATTAGCGGCTAGGTGCCGGAGCTGCGGCCACCGGCCGCGCCCGCCGCGCGAATGCCGAGGCGACGGGCCGCGCCACGGATCATGGCTCCGCTGACGTTGACGAGCGAACGACGCATGTGTGCTCTCCTCCTTCCTCTAGTCGTCTTCCATCGGTACGCCGAGCACCTTGGCTACGGCATAGCCGTCCATGTACTTGTCGCCGATGGGAAGCAGCTTCGCGTTCCGGAGGAACTTCTCTTTGTCCTCTCGGGTCTTGAAGCACACGGCGATCCAGTACTCGGAGTCCGTGGCGAGACGGAACCTTTCGGCTTCGCGCTTCGCGCGGTCCCTGAACCCTTGCTGTAGGGCTGTCAGCTCCCTACGGGAGTCCTCCGGTACATCGCCGGTGTACTCGACATCGGCCAGTGGGTCCGGCTCCGGGTCCGCGTTGAGCTGCGCCAGGAGATCAGCATTCGATCCGCCCATCGGGGCGGCTGCTCCGGCGAGCTGGGCCATCAGGTCGTCGTTAGAGTCCGGCACGGAACAGCTCCAGGTCTGCCAGCGGGAACCACTCCAAGATGCGCTCGTAGTCCCGAGGAAAGCGCTCCTTGATCGGCGCCAGGAACCGGAGGTCCAGGCCGTCGAAGGTTCGGTTGAACAATTCGTAGTCGACCGGCAGTGGACATCGGTTGTCAGCCAGCGCGGCCCGGACGTGCCGGATGCGCCAATCCCATACCGGGCTCACCTTCATCACGTGCGGCCGGAGGGGGCCGTGGCCCTTCATCGCCGTGCGACGGTTCGGCGAGTCCGCGGCACGGATGCCGTCGGCGGTGAAGGTGATGTCCGGGTCGAGGTCGTAGTACTCGCTGCACAGCACCCGCGAGATCTCGACGTAGTCCGGCTCGGGGAGCTGCGCGGCTTCGATGATCAATCGCCGTTCCGGGACTTGGAACGTGAGGTTGTTCAGCCACCGGAAAAGGCTCGGGTGTGGAAGCTGCGGGATCGTGGTTCCGAAGAACTTCTCGTAGTCCGCCAAAGACTCGTCCACGAACTCCAGACCCGGCACGAGGTACAGGTGAAACGGACGGATCTCCACGCCCGCGTCCCGAAGGGCGAGCCAAGCGGCGAGCGAGTCCTTCCCCCGGCTGAACGCCAGCAGCACGGGAATGCCCTTGCGGGCCAGCTCCTCCCGGATCTCGGCCGACGGGGTCACCCCGTCGATGAGCACCGGGGCGGTCTGGTCGGCGGTCGGGTTGATGGCCACCGGCTACCACCTCCCGGTCGACGTGCACGGCGGGTGTCGGAAATGTGTCGGCACACGGACGGGCCTGGCTGACGATCGGCTTTTGCCCCTGGGGGGAGGGGTAACCCCCTGGGGTCGTCGACGGGCGCGGCCGGGAAGTGCCGGCATGGACCAGGTGCCCCGGCCTCGTCCGGCGTGCTCCTGCCTACCAAGCTCCTCCACGGGTGGCGGGGTGCCGGGAGGTGTGCCGGTTGTGGCATGCCTGGCACAAGCCCCGGCCATGCTCGGGCCGGTTGGGGTCGAGCCCTTGCCGGACCAGCGATCGGCGGGTGACTGGCCAGTGATCGGCCACTGTGGACGGCTGTCCACACGGTCGGCCCTCATGCTGCGGGCACCCATCGGCACACCTGCACACGGGGTCACGGGTGAGCACTGCGGTACGGAATGCCCGGTGTCCTGCTGTGCGGTACCCCTGCTGTGCAGGGTCGAGCCGACGGCGGGTAGCGGCCTGCTGTGCATGATCGGCACAGCGGCCCCCACCGGGGGCAGGCTCACCACAACCGGGCACGGCGCACGGTGCGGGGGCACGGTACGGCATGCCTTGCCCCCTGTCTGCCCTACAGGGCAACGGAAATACACCAGGGGTGGGGACACCGGCGGGACGGAGATACACCCCTGTACGGGGCACTCAGCGGCCGGAAATACACCAGCGGCAAGAGGTTCCGGGATAGGGCAGTGCCCCCCTGCCTGTTCGGCAGAGGGGCACTGAGCGGCACGGTGGGTCACTTGGCGGCCACGATGTCGAGGGACTTGGAAAAAGCGGTGTGCTTGAGCTTGTTGTACTGACCGAGGAAAGCACGGTCAGCCCTGGCCAGTTCGGCGGCATCAGTGCCGACTCCGGGGATCGGGATCTCCCAGTCCAGGTACTCGGTGATGGAGTTGTAACCGGCCCACACGGTGCCCCGGATGTTCTCCTGGGTGTCGGCATTCTTGAACAGACCATTGAGCGAGTCCCAGTGGTCATGCTCGGGCTTTTTCCAGTCATCCAGGGGCTTCGAGAACTTTTCCGGCCACACGGCCTTGATCAGGTCACCGAAGGTGTCAGCCGACATCTTGGTGTTGATCATGCTTTCGGCTTCGGCCTTGAACACCTCTGTCCACTCGAAATTGATCTTGAGGGCTTCACGGGCTTCGGCGATCCGGCCCTGTAGCCCCTTGCTGTGCCGGAAGGTGTACTCACTGCGGAAGTTCCGGAGTGCAGCCCTTTCAGTGTTGGCACACACCACCCGGACCGGGGTGGTGACACACTTGAGCTTTCCCTGTCCGGAGTAGTTGTTGAAACCGGCCATGAACAGGCCGATCTCATCGACACCACCGATGGTCACGGCCTGCGGAAGTTGCATGGTAAGGAAGATGTCCCGACCATTGCGGAGCGATCCTCCGGTGTCGAAAACTGCACCGGAGGTGTCCACAATGGTCTGCATGAACTCGGCGAACTCTTCCGGCTGAATGATCGGGTATTCACCGGACACGATGCCGAGGTTCTGTAGCTCCCCGGTGACGGGAGTAGTCCGGTAGGTGCTCACCCACCCATCCACGGGGAGAAGCTGTGCGGTGTCCTCTTCGGACACCACCAGATCATCGGAACCACGGTCCGGCTCCTGCGGAACGGGGCACTTCAAGGTGTGCTTGGCACCGATCTTTCGGTTGCACTCCTGGCACTTCTCACCGGGCACCACTGCGGTGAGGCCGAGCGACTTCCGGATATTCCAGTTGGACAACTGGGCGAGGTCCAGCACTTCCTGTGCGGTCATCGGACCGGGGGCCACGATGCCGAGCCGGTGCCAGCCCGGCTCACGGGCGGCAGCGAATGCGGTACTGCCATCGGCGAACTGTTCAAGCTCATGTGCCACTGGGTGTCTCCCTGGGGTTGCTGCCTTGTTGACACCACAAATGTCCCTTGAGGCTGGACCAGTGTCCACCAGATGTGAAGTAGATCACACACGGTGGACGATAGTCCAAGCAGACTTGCATTCTGAGTTGGTCAACAAGGCAGGACTCCAGCAAGGGAGACACCCGAGTGAAGCTCAGGATGGGCCGGAACATGCACCCCAAGCGGGCATTTCCGGCGAGGCCGTACTGGTCGTCGCCGACGACGATTGAGCAGTTGTCCTTGGAGGAGGCCGACAAGGTGGGCCGCGCTGCCTACTACGGCAGCAACGACTGTGCGAACGGGCGAGGTGGCGTAATCGGTTGGGAGCACCTCACGCGAGAGCGCAAGGACTACTACATCGGAATTGCGGCAGTTGTCCTCACTGTCGATGCGGAAATTCGAGGACACATCATCGTTCCGCGGAGCGATGACAAGTGAGTTGCTATCGGCAGGTCGAGGCCGACGGCCGTTTGGTGACCGCATTTTGCTACTGCGGTTGGACTGAGGAGCACAGCACTTGGGAGGCCGCCGAACGGGCGGCCTCCCGCCACCCGGTTCCGGTTCCGGTCATGTGCAGCACCTGCGCGTACGAGCCGCCAGCGGAGGTATTCGAGGAGTTCGAGCGCGGCACGATCGCGACTCGCGAGGACTTCGACGATCGTTTGTCCGCCCTGCACATGGCTTTCGACGGCGCGCACTACGCGAACTGGTGGGAGGTCGGCGAATGACCAGCGGCAAGTGCCGCCGCCCGGTGCGGGTTGAGGGGACGGTCGTCTTCGCGGACGGCCGTACCCATCTCGTCCGGATCTTCTCCGGCGGCTTTCTCCAGTACGCGGGCACTGCTGAGCAGTGGCGCGAAGCGGAGCCCGTCTTGCAGGCCCTCGCGGCGGCGTTCTCCGCCGCGATCAAGGAAGAGGAACGACATGACTGAACCGGTACGTCGGGTAAATCCTGCGTCCCGAGTGGACTACTCGGACCCCGAAGTCGTGGAACTGGCGAACACTCCGGTTGGGGATCTCGTCGACGACCACAACAGCGGGCGGGGCGATCGCTTGGCACTCCTGTTCGAGATCGCAGATGAGGAGGGATGGTCGTGAAGTCCATCATCTGCGGCACATGCAGCCGCGCGCTGGACACGTTCTCGGACGCGTCCGGTGACCGGTACGTCCACCCGGCTCATTTCACTGCCGACCACGAACCGGCACCGATCGAAGCGCCCGACGGCTGGCGCGGGCACTGCGACTTCTGTTTCAGTGACAAGCCTGTCGCGGTGTTGCCCACGAACGATTTCATCGTGCCGCACATGCCGGATCACCTCAGCCGAGGCGACTGGTCGGCGTGCGGGATGTGCGCAATGCTGATCGAGGCCGGGCGCTGGGAAAGGCTGGTCAAGCGCGCGGTAAGGAAGTCTGCGGACATTCACGGTGTCCCGGTGGACGTGGCGATGCTGATCGTCACGACCGCGATGTACGAAGCGTTGCGCGAGAACATCCGCGGACCGCTCCTTCCGCTCGCCGAGGAGGCGGGCACCGATGGATAAGACGCTCGCGATCGTGTCGGTGAACGTGGGCGACATCGTCCAGATCGGTATATCCAGCAACTACTTCCACGTGACCGACGTCCGGGAGCCGACGCACCCGGCTGCGCCCGGCCTGGTGTGGCACGGCAGCTACTTCCGGTGGTCCGAAGGTCACTGGGGCGAGCCGACGCTGGTCCACATGCACGAGGGCATGCCGATGCCGTACGTGTGCGACCAGGCCACGCGCGAGATGTTCGGCTGGGGTGATCTGCCGTGAAGCACTCGCCAGTCCACAGCGGCTGCCAGGTGTTCCACTTCGCGGCCTGGCGGTGGTGCATCAACCGCGCGCAGGAGCTGTTGGAAGTCCACGAGTCAGTGGCGACGTTCCACGAGCACGCATCGCTGGCCGGGATGGAGCAGTTCCTGACGCTCAAGCCCGCAGCCGAAGGCCGGATCAAGTTGATCGAGGTCAAGGTGGACATCGAGTACGCGATGACGAAGACCGATCTCAGCGATCCACTCATCATCGCGCCGCTGAGGAGTCCATCCGGCGAGGACTTCGGCTTGTTCCCGATCGACGGGTGGCACCGGATCTACCGGGCGCTGTCCGAGGGAAGGGAGACCTTGCCCGCGTACCTGCTCAATTCCGCCGCCGAAGAGGCCATCCGCATTCCCCTGTAGGAGAAGTTGTGAAGTACGAAGTCCTCGTGATCGAGGAAATTCGCCACACGGTGCACGTGACCGTGGACGATCCGGCGAAGGCTCAGGACACCGCTCTGGGCGTGGTCAACCGTGGGATTTTCGAGGACGGCATGTCGACGTCCACGCAGCGGGTGGTCGGCGTTAGGCGGCTCGACCCGACCGGGCCGAACGTCCGGATCGCTTCGCATCTGGGCGCGCGGACGCACGCTGCTTACCGCAGCGGGTCCGTCAACCCTCTGTGCTCTGCACGTTCGCAGGACGGATGGACCGAGCAGACGTCCGATGCCATCGACTGCCAGAACTGTCTGAACATCCGGGCAGGCCGGGGGCGCGCGGGAAAGAACCCCTACTTCCACGAGTGAGTGAGGTGAACATCCTGTGACAGGCGACAGCCCCGGTCGCGTGGCGGCCGGGGCTATCGTGTCTTCCTGCAAGGCGTCAACAAGGCAGGGAGACACCCGGATGATACGAGACCCATCGATACCCCGGCTGGTTTCGGTACCCGAAGCCGCCGAGATCCTGGGTCACAGCCGCTCGCGTGTCCATCAGCTCGTGCAAGACGGGCACCTGCCTGCGGCCTGGTCGGGTAGCACGATCGTGCTGTCGGAGAGCACCGTGCGTCGGTACGCGGCGGGCGAAAGGTTCGGCTTCCCTACGGCCCTCGTGATCCATGCCTACGACGAGACCGCCGACCGTTGGGCGGAAAGCCACCGTAAGCCTGTCGCGCCTGACTACGAGCTGCCGGACAAGCTCCGTGGCGAGGACATCGGCGCCGCAGCCGGCGGACCGTACCGGGTCGAGCTGCTGGACAACCAGGGCAAGACGCTTGCCGTCATGACTGTGGAATCCGAGGCGCGAGGCTGATGGGCGCGATCCTGGATATGCCGCCGGAGGCGGGCGCGTGGCATGTCGAGGTCCGTCGCGAGAGCTTCTACCTGCATCGGGGCGAGGCCGCCGACCTGAGCACATTCCCGACGACCGGCTTCTCCTGCCCTGAGGAGGCGCTGCCCGGTCTCGTGGTCTCGTTGAAGCTGATCATGACCACGAGGACGTACCGGGAGGGCTCGCATCGTCCGGTCGGCCCGTGCGCGATCACGCTCGACTCGGGTCGCGCGAACGTGCATCTCCCGGTGATCACCTATGGACCTCACCTGGAGATCCGGTATGGCGAGATCCCGGCCCTGCTTCAGCGGTTGGAGAGCCTGTTGAACGGGACTTACGGGATGGTTGTCCGGGGCTGTAGCCACATTTCCGGACGGTGATGTCACCGATCTTGCACGCAGGTCAGGGCGTTGGCAAGGCAAGATCACGCGGTGTGGCGTGGCTTACTGGCGTGGGAGAGCGCGAGGTCGCGGACGTCGCCGAACCTGAACACCGGGCGGCCCCGCGCGTTGGTGCCGTGCGGGACGATCCGACCTCGGCTCACCCAGGAGTCCCAGGTGCCGCGCGGGATGGTCTTCCCCAGGAGTAGCCGCGCCCAGCCCAACGCGACGGGCGCGGTGACCCGGAGGTCGACTGCGTACTGGATCATCCAGGTCCGTCGCTCTTCGACGTCGTGTTCGGTGGAGCAGCTGCCGCACTGCACCCGGCGCTGGCCGGGGCGCGCGTAGAGGTGATCGGGGCACCTCTCGCCGTCGACCAGCGCGTCACACGGTCCGGCGTAGATCCGGTCGGGTGGGCGGTCGATGACCCGGCGGACCCGAGCGACGACGTGAGTGATCTCGTCGTGCAGCTCGTCGGCGGCCGGGTGCAGTGCGAGCAGTCCGGGCAGTCCGAGTAGCCATCGGACCGTGCCCGCGGTGGACCCGGTCGGCGGGAGCAGGTGCGGGTTGCACTCGTGCACCTCGCGCGCCCAGGTCGAGATCGTGGAGGCGAGGACCCAGCTGATTTCGCTGGCTCCTTCGTGGAAGGGCATCGGCATGCTGGCCGAGGCGGCGGTGGCGTCGCTGCTGGCGGCCATCGTGTGCTGCCGGGACAGGGTGATGCCCAGCTCGGCGATCAGACCTCGTTCGCCGTCGCGTGAGACGAGTTCGCGGAGAGCGCCGAGCAGTTCGGCGAGGCAGCCGCCGCACAGCATGTCGTGGGTGGGGCGTCCGCAGCCGGTGACACAGGTACGTTCGGCCACTATCCGAGCACCACCCAGAGCACCGCGAAGACGACGAGGCACAGCAGGCACATCGCGATGAAGACGAGTTCGGGCCAGGACGTCGGAGGCCGCCGGTGGGTCATTGCGGTTCCCCGTATCCGGCCGCGTGCAGCAGCGGCAGCAGGTCGGCCAGCTCCAGCCGGACCGGCATCGTGTGACGGGGATCGGCGGCCCGCACGATCTCAGGGTCGCGGGCTGTCTCGATGAGCGCGGCGAGGTCTCCGGCGGGCAGCCACGCCCACCAGTCGCCGGGATCGCTCTTGCCATCGCGGCGCTGCACCAGCACGCCGTAGTCGGCTCCGGCGGCCACGGCCTGCTCGGTGGTTTGGCCGAGGATCACGGCGACGTCGAGTGTGGACAGGTCGGCGCGGGCCTTGACCTGCCAGACCAGGCGCGGAGTTCCCCGGACATCGCCGAGGTCGGCGCTGGTCCGGTCGCCGCTGCGCCAGCCGTTGTCAACCTTGCGCTCCGCAGCCGGCCAGCCGTGCTGCCGAAGGAACCGGGCGACGTCGCGTTCGGCGCGGATGCCCTTGTCGCGGTTGGCCCGCCCGATCTGTGCTCGGGTTCGGGTGGTGCTTTCTACAGGTGATCACCCTTGGCTGTCGTCGTGTCGGTGCGGGACTTCATCGCGGCGCGGACGAGGTCCATGCCGCGTGCGGCGCGTTCCCGTGCGCCGGGGTCGTGGTTGCACAAGACGGTCTCGACGTAGCCGTTGTCGTCGCACATGCCACAGGCCGCGATGGCTCGCGCTCGATCGGCGGCGCGTGCCCGCTGGTCGTCGGTGCGCCGGGCGGCGATGCGTGCGGCGGTGGCGGTGTCCCAGCGCTTCCGGGCCTCGCGTGCTTCGGCGCAAGCTCGGCACGGCGGCGGGTTCTCGTCGAGACGGTGCGCCGAGCATCGCGACGGCGGGACGTCGCCGCCCGCCTCGCGCCCGCGCGCCCTCCCTTCCTTTCCCTTCCCTTCCTTTCCTTTCCCCGTGGTAGGGCTACCGGAGTCCTCCTGTAGTGGTGGTGGAGGCTCTGTACCTGCGGTTTGGGGATAACCGGCTGTTTCCTCCGGTAGGTCTCCAGTAGCCCTCATGGCCGAGGACCGGACAGGCAACGGTGTGCCCTCTTCGACGGGTGGCAGCTTCGAAGGCGTGGGCTTCTGGATGCTCTGGTGGTCGTGCCAATTCACGATCGCCAGGTAGCGCCGACCGCCCACGGTGTAGCGCACAATGCGCTCGTGGGCGGCCAGCGTTTCCAGGTCCTCTTCGATGTCGGCGAGCGACACGTCGTCCAGTGGCCAGATGTCGCCCTTGATCAGCCTCGCGTTGTCCTTGGTGCGGCCCTGGTCGTCACAATGCGTCCAGAGACCGATCCATGTCAGGCGCGCACGCAATGGCAGCGCCGCCACGTCCTCGGACCGAAAGAAGCTCGGCTTGATCGTGCGGATGCGGGGCACAGCGGGCCTTTCCCCGTTGGTGGGTGGTCAGTAGACAGGTTCGATGTGGGGAGCGGAGCCCAGCAGAACCGGAGCGTCCAGCGTGTCGGCGAGCATCTGGCGAACGTCGGCGAACGCCTTGCGGTGGACGAGATCCGGACGGTCGAGCCGGTAGCCGATACCGAGCTGTCCTTCTCGGATGCGCCAGCGCAGCCGGGCGGTGACCTCGGTCGCGGGCAGGCCGAAGAACGGGGCGACCGCGATGGTGAATTCCGCGGGCACCTCCAGCCGCCCGCTCGCTCCGGCCTTGGCGGTGGTCTCCTCGCTCCACGCGAGCTGGACATCGCCGGAGTTCAGCCGCGCTCCACGGGAGAACGAGGCGTTGCGCCGCGTCTGGAAGGTCAACGCGATCTCCAGCATCGTCGCGGTGTCCGGGTTGACGATGGTGTGCGCGCGGTCTTCCAGGTGCTCGGCGAAGTCCTCCTGGTCCATCAGCGTGCCGTCTCGCCGGAGCCATGCCTTCCAGTCTTCGTCGTGCTTGAGCTTGAGCACGGCTTGGTGGTCGCGCCATCCGGCGCTGAATCCGTTGGCGTGGTCGTTGAAGGTGGCGGTGACCTTCAGGTTGTCCTGGTCGGCCCACACGGTCGTCGACGTCGTTGCCAGACGGGCGACGTAGGCGGCGAAGTCGCTCGGATCGGTGAGCAGCGCGGTGCCTCGCGGACGCCGAGGTTGGTCGAGCAGGCTTTCGAGGTCGGTCGTGTCCACGCGCTCGTCGTTGCGCAGCGTGCGGACGACCACGGACTTCTCGGGCGCCAGCTCGAACGGCTGTGGCGGGGTGGCCTCGTCTGCGCGGCGCTGGATGTCGGCGACCACGGCGGCGGTCTGGTCGTTGGTGTTCGGCACGAGGTCTCCTAGTCGGTGAACAGCGCGGTCTGGCGCGGGTCGTTGCGGATGAGTTCGCCGGTCTCGGTGGCGAAGAAGATCGACTCGGAGCGCTCGTGTTCCGGCAGGCTGCACTTGATCTGGTCGGCAACCATGACCGCGCCGGGCGTGCGCTCCTGCGGCTTGATCTTCAGCGTGTACGTGAGCGTCCCGGCCTTACGGGTTTCCTCCACAGCCACAACGAGATCGCGCAGCGCCTCGGACAGCTCCGTGTGGCTCTTACCCCGGCGGTGTTCCATCAGGAACGCGGCGAAGTCGCGCGGCTCGGCCTTCTGCTCGGTCTGGGTGTCGGTGTCGGTCACGGGCGTTCCTCTTCCTGCGCTGCGGCGGCTTCCTCGCGGACGAGCTGCCGGACGTTCTGGGCGAGGCTGATTCCTGCGCTGATGCAAAGCAAGGCGGTGGTGATCAGCCGGATGGTGTCGGTGGCGCGCTTCATGGGGTGGTCGGCTCCTCGGTCGAGGCTTCGTCGGGCGGTGGCTCCAGCTGGCCGGGTTCGTCGGCGGGCTCGGGGTCGATCACCTCCCCGTCCATGTCGGCGGTGAGGTCGTCGAGCGCGTCGGCGTCCAGGTCGGTCCGGACCGTGCCTTCGGCCGCGATCGCGCGGTTCATGACCGTGGCCATCGGCAGCCACTTGGCGAGCTGGCGAACGGCCGTCTTACGGGCCATCGCCTCCCAGTCGGTGACCCACGGCCCCCGTTTGCTCGCGCGGGAGCGGCCTCGGATGGCTTCGACGGCGCCGACGTCCAGGACCTCGAACTCCGCGCCGCCCTCGACGAGCGTCGCGGCGGCGTAGACATCGGTGATGCCCCCGCGGTCGCCGCGCGCGGGACGGTGGACGAGGTCCGGGTGCAGGCCGTAGGAGTACTCGAACTCGTCGGCCTCGTGCACGACACGCGCGGAGATGTTGCGCAACTGGCCGGAGTTCCAGGCGAGCTTGATCAGTCCCCGGTAACCGGGGATGAACGTCACCTGGTCCCCGTAAGGAACCAAGTACGCCTCGCCGAGCGGGCCGGGTTCGAGCCCGAGCTGCGCGGAGGTCATGAGCGCGCCGAGGAGCGATTCGGGGCGACACCGCATCAGGTCGTTGTTCTGCTTGATCACGGTCAACGCGACCCGCGTGAACCGCTCCGGATTCAAAGCGGTGCCGTGCAAGGCGCGGGCGATCTCCGGCTTCTGCCGCTCGATCAAGGTCCGGATGTCGCCGCCGCCTCCCTGCGCGACCGTGGTCTTGCGTTGGGCGAGTGCGGCCTTGGCGTTGGTGTTCGCGGTACCTACTGCTGATCCCTCCTGGCTGTCGTGGGGTAGGTCAGTCGGCGGCTCGGTGGCCGCTCGGTGACGAAGGCGCTGTACAGGTCGGGTTCCTCGGCGGCGAAGGCCGCGTAGTCGACGGTCCGCGACGGCTTTGCCGGAGCCTTGTGAGTGGCGACCTTGGCGCCGTCGAGCTGCGCGACCTCGGCCTCGCCCATCTCGGCGCGCAGCCGGTTGTCGATGGCCGTGCGCTCCGACTCAAGCAGCTTGATCTGCTCGCTCAGCTCATGGCGGCGCGCGAGGTGCTTGTGCCACAACGGATCGAGGTCGACCGTCTCTCCGGGAGTAGACGGCCAGCGCGACAACGCCCGCCGAGTGTTCTCCGAAGGGTCGGCAGGTGGCGGCTCGTCGCGCTGAACGTGACTCCAGAACTCGATCGCGCCGTCGATCAGGTCCCCGATCAGATCGTCGTCTCGCTCGACGATCCGTTCGAGATAGGTGTTCGTGTCCAGCAGCGCGACGAGGAACGTCCGGGGAGCGCCGAGCAGGTGCATGTACCACTGGACCTGGCACACGTAATGGATCGGCACGCCATCGTCGGCCCACTCGGCCGCCGAGCGGTGCCCACCGGTCTTCGCCTCGACGATCCCGGCCAGCTCGCCGGAGAACTCCCACGCCAGGCCGTCGACGTTCGCGAGCATCCAGGCGTGCGTGCGGTCGGCGTAGACACCCGCGCCGCCGGTCAGCACGTACTCGGGATGCCGCTCGTCCCATTCCCGCATCAGGACCGGTTCGAGCACCGTGCCCCAGTGCATCCGTTCGGTGGCCGCCTCGTCGAACTCGACTTCGATCCGTCTGGTCTTCTCCAGCCAGAGCTGGAACGGGGTCTTCCACGGGCTGAGTCCGCAAGCAGCGGCCACGTCGGACCCGCCGAGCCCGAAGGTACGTGCGAACAGCCAGTCCTCGTGGGGCGCATCGGCGGGGAGGATGACCGGGACGTCCAGGAACCCGGCGGTCATGACGCCCTCCGTTGGTCGCCAGGCTGGGCCGTCGGAGAAAGGTCGCTGATCCGGAGCGGTGTCTCCGAGACCCACCAGCGATCGGGGCGTGAGTTGTCCTCCAGCACCTCAAGTAGCAGCTCGGGCACGTCGTACAGGAGTGCCCACCCCCGCCACGGCACGATCGTGGCCGTCGATTGGACGGACGCTCGATTCAGCGTTCGATCACAGGCGATCCAGTTCGACGTGAGTCCGAGGCTCCAGCGATCCGGTACGGCAAGGTCGGTCAGCCAGACCAGCTTCTTACTGAGCAGCGGATGCTTGTGCGGCAACAGGAGACCGGTCCGCGCGATGCCTTGGGCGCCGTGATCACACGTGAAGTGGTAGTACGTCTTCGGCCTGGACAATCACTGACCACCGACCCGAACGCCGAGGGGATGGGTCCGGTACCACTCGTGCGCGTTGTACATCGCGACCGAGTGAGCGGTGGTGTTGCGCTTGTTTGAGGTAACGATGGCCTCGCGTTGCGATTCCGGAAGCCGCAGCCAGCAGCCCCGGCACGCGAAGAACTCGGACCGGACCTGTCGGCCGCAGCCGCCGGGGCAATCGTGGGTTCGGTTGCGCGCCGCGCTCAGCCCTGATCACCGTCGCCGCTGTCGTCTGCGGTCTGATCGCTGGCCTCTTCCGGCGCAGCCGGCGGGACGTGAGCGGCCAAGGAGGGCAGCTGACCACGCAGGTCGTACACCGTCTCGTTGAACACTGGCGTGTCCACGTCCGGGTTCTCGATCATGGCCGCGAAGGTCTCCTCGCCGGACTCCTGAGCGGCATCGGTCGTGGCCTGGTCGGCCTGGGTTTCGGTCACAGCAGCACTCCCGCGATCATGAAGCCAAGGGCGAAACCCAGGCTGGTCGTGGCCGCTACCAGCGCGGCCATGCGTTTCGGCGCGGCACGCAGTGCCGATGCCGCGCGACGTAGCGCCACCACGCCGCGGTCGACCTGGTTGAGCCGCGCGTGCCTGCCTGTCGGAACGTCGAACATCAGTCTGGCTCCCATCCCGCCTCCCTCGATCGGCCGGTCGAAGTAAGGCGGCGCCGTCTCCGTCGAGGTGGAGGACCGCGCCACCCCACGTTCAGGTGATCTCGTCAGGCGCTTTTACGCGAGCGTTCGGCGCGCTCGGCCTTGGAGCGGGCCTTCGCGCCTTCCTCGGCCCGCCGGGCGAAGTAGTCCCTGATCCAGGACTCCTTGACGTAGGTCCTGCCGCCGTGCTGGAACGTCGCAATCCAGCCACGCCGCCTGTAGCGATAGAAGGTCGGCTTCGTGATGTTGAGCCGTTGTAAAACTTCGTCAAGCGGATACGCTTCCTCGTCAGCTGGGATCTGCACTGCCACCACCTTCCTTCGCTGTCCCATAGCTCCGCCCTGGCACGTAAAAGCAGGTAGACCGCGCGTGCGCTGTGAGATACGAGGTTCGTTCGCGCCGAGCGGAGCGTCTTCGACGTTGCCACTCCGTTTGCGAAAAATCCAACTTTTCTAGCGAATGTGAGACGACGTGCGCCCATCTTGGTGGCATCGTGAGACGACAACTGAGCCAACCGGGTGTTACGGCGGGGGGTCCGGCAGCAAACCGGACATAAACTTGACAAGATCCGTTCCACCCGATCGGCCTACCGGCCCTAGTCCCGAATCGCGGGACGATAGGCCGCGCCGCCACCGCTAGTCGAAGGATTTCGTGATGCCCGCCGAACACCTCGAAGCACTGTTCACCAAGGCTCGGCCAGGGGCGTCTCGCGAGCAGCTTGCGGAAGAGGCGGGGATCGCTCTCCATCAGCTCAACTATCTGTTCCGACCTGAGCGCCCCGACCGGTTGCCGAAATGGGAGATGATCCGGGCCATCGCGAAGGTACTCAAAGTCGAGGTCAACGACGTCGTACAGGCGATGGCCGCCGACGACGGAATCGACCTGGAGACTGAAGCCGATCGGGACGAGCAGGAATTACTGACGGACTACCGGGCGTTGTCCCGTCGTGACAAACGAGCAGCTAGGGCGGTCATCCGCACGCTCGGAGAGTGTCCCTAAAACACACGCTGAGTATCGACAAACATGTGATACTGCTTGTTTAGTGCACCTAACGTAGGACGAATACCGGCAGAATCGTGCGCCATTCGGTCGAGGGGGTCTCAGCCGCGCGCCGAGGGAAGGGAGAGTGGCCCCCAGTGGTCGACCGGATTAAGTGGGAATTCGGCCCTGCGGACCAGGCACAGCCGATCAAGGTGGTCGACCGCGACGGCCACATGCTGATCAGCTGGCGGGCTGGGCAGCCCCCGACATCAGGGATGTTCAAGCTCCTGAACGCGCTGACCGATCTCCCGGAGGACGATCCGGCAACGGCGTGCGAGGGGCCGCCCAACACCAGCTAGCTGGCCACAGCCTGCTTCGGCGCGTCCCCCCTCTCGCGATGAGCGGGGAACTCGACGACCTGGGCGTTCGGCATCTCGGCGACCTCGTGGGCGCGAGCCATCCACGCTTGCTGACGCCTGGTGTCCACGGCCTTGATGTACTTCTGCGACGTGGCCAGGCTCTTGTGCCGCAGCACGGCCATGATCACGGGGGCGGGCGCATCCGCCTCGGCGAGGTTGTTGCCGGTGTTATGCCTGAGGTGGTGGAACACGGGACGCTGGCCGGGAAGTCCGGAGCGTTTCCACGTCTTGGCCAGCACCTTGTTCGGGTAGTCCGAGTCGATCGGCCTGCCCAGCGTGTTGAGGAAGACGTGGTCCTCGCGTTCGACAGAGCCGCGCCACTTCCGCAGCACCTTCAAGGCATTCACCACGACTGGCGGCAGGGCGACCGGCTCAGCCTCCGTGCCCTTCGGGAAGGTCCGCAGCGTCCGTCCGGGCTCCATCACGTCCGAAACCAGGACGTGCGGATTGTTGCTATCGAGGTCGATCCGTTCCCAGCGGAGGCCGGCGATCTCTCCGGCGCGGAGCCCGACGAAGTAGCCGAGGAGGATCGCGGGCCAGAACCACATCGGCGCGAACGCGATCAGGGTGTATAGCTCCTGCAAGGTCAGGTAGCGCGGCGCCCGGTTGCGGTGCGCCTTGACCCAGACGTCGGCGGCCGGATTGTCGGGACGTACGCCATCCTTCTGGGCCTGCTGCATCATCGCCCGCAGCACCCAGATCCGCTGTTGGCGTATGGACGTCGACATGCCTCGGGCTTCTTCGGCGGCGTCCCACGCCTTGAAGTCCGTCTCGGTCAGCTCGTCCATCATCCGCTTGCCGAACGCCTTATTGAGGGTGTTCACGCCGTACTTGCGCGCCCGACGGGTCGCGGCGGTACCTCCCTGGGTCGTCAGCCAGAGAGCGGCGTACTCCTCGAACAGGAATCGCCTCGACTGGCGTTGGACGGGAAGACCCGCGTCGGTGTAGGTGCCATCGATCCGCTGGCGTAAGACCTTCGCCGCGGCCTCGGCCTGCTCGTAGAACTCGAAGGTCTTCGAGCCGTCCGGAGCTGGGACGCTCTGTTTCCTCTGGGCTACCGCGTCCCAGACGTAGGCCCGGTACCTGGTACCGGCCTGCCGATGAATTTCCTCAACGCTGTACCCCAGACCACGCCTGGGTTTCCGCGTCTTCGTGGACATGGAGGGATCTGCCTCTCGCCGTGCGCACGCGCGGCGATCCCTGCAAGGCGACCGTAACCCGATGACGACGAGCTGATCAAGCTCATGGGCGAAGTCCATGCCCACGCCCACGTCGATGGTCGTAACAAGATCCACTCACGGATCTCTGACCTGCGACGATCCTTGATCATCTCCATGTCATGCCCTCGGGTCCATGAAAGCCTCCTTGAGGGACCCTGGGTCCCTCAAGGAGGCCTTCACGGACCAGGAGTCACTAGGCGTTCGCGGGCATACCCTTCTCGTCGGCCGCCGGCGTGGCGGTGCCTTCGAGGAGTTCGCGCACGATTTCGTTCGCCTTGCGGACCTCGGGGGTGATCATCTTGATCTTGATCTTCCCGTCGTGTCCGAGGTGACCGCCGACCTCGAAGGTCTTGTCCTCATTGGGCAGCGGCAGGCCCTGGCAGCCGGTGAACTTCTTCTTCGGCGTCAGACCGGTCTGGAAGTAGGCGACGATCGGGTCGTCGACGCAGTCGGTGTTGTACGGGAAGATCCCGTGGCTGCCTTCGTTGTCGACGCTGATCATCTTCGCGCCCGGGAGGCCGTTCGCGGTGGCGAGCCCGCCCTCGTACGGCGTCGCCGCGTCGAGTTCGGTCTGGGCGATCAGCAGTTTCGGGAACGTCTTCGCGTCGGGAGCCGGCTTGGCGTTGGTGGTCGGCCAGAACGCGCACAGCGGAGCGCCCGACTGGGCCATGATCGGCGCGATGAACGGGGCGTTCACGGTCAGGTCGGCCTGCCAGTAGTTCCAGTAGTGCAGGTTCTGGTTCCACTGGCCGTCCTGGCAGCGGATCGCCTCGAAGGTCGCGTCCCAGGTCTCGACCTCGGCGCCGCCCTGGTAGGAGGCCTTGCGCTCGACCGAGTCCTTCTTGGCGATGGCCTCCAGCGCGTTGCCCTTGGCCTTGGTCAGGAACGCCTTGTTCGCGTCGGTAAGGCCGGGAGTGGCCAGCGCCTTCGCGACGACCTGCTCGAGCTTCTCGGCGTCGGTCCCGGCGGGCGCCGGTCCCTTCGCGAGCGCGACCACCATGGACGCGGCCGAAGGGTACTGCGTGGTGTCGTACATCGCCGGGATGATGAACCAGGCGGCGTAGAGCATGCCCGCGAATTCCCGGGTGCCGCCCGCCTTCTCCCAGTTGCGCCGGATCTCCAGCGGGTCGGTGCCCGCCTTGTACTTGGCGTCGTTGCGCGCGATGTAGGGCAGCAGCGCGTCCTGGAACTGACGGTCACGGCTGCGGGGCTGCAGGTCCCAGGTCTTCTCCAGGGTCGTGCGGCTCGCGTCGGTCGAGGAGTCGAGCAGGAACCGGTGCGCCTTGCTGGGGAACGTGGTGGCGTACCAGGTGCCGAGCCAGGTGCCGTACGAGTAACCGATGTAGCTGGTCTTCTTCTCCCCGAGGATGACCCGGATGAAGTCCATGTCGTACGCGGTCTGCTCGGTGGTGATGAACTTCGTCAGCGGGTTCGCCAGGCAGCCGGCGACCTTGGCCCGGTTGATCACGTTCTGATCGGTGCTGTCCGGGACGGTGTAGCTGCAGGTCAGCGGCGTGCTCTGGCCGACACCGCGCGGGTCGAAGCCGATGAAGTCGTACTGCCCGGCCAGCACCGGGGTGCGCTTCGCCATCGCGGCGCCCCACGGCAGGCCCTCGCCGCCGGGTCCGCCCGGGTTGACCAGCGCGATGCCCTGACGGCCGGTGCCGGGGAAGGCGGTCGCGGTCTTGGAGACCCGGATGCCGATGGTGTTGCCGTCCTGCGGGTTGTGCCAGTCACGCGGCACCTGGATGGTGGCGCAGGCGAGGCCCTTGACCTTCTTCAGTTCGGCTTCCGTCGCCGGAGCGACCGAGGGGAACGAGCACTCGCCCCACGCCACGGCCTGCCCGGTCAGCGCGCCCGCGAGCGCAGCGGTGTCCGGGTCGGCCTTCACGGCGGGTGCCGCACCCGCGGCGGGAGCCAGCACCAGGCCCGAGGCGAGGAACGCCCCGGCCAGCGCGGCCACCGCCCCTCTCCGCGTCATCTTCGTACTACTGATCACCATGATCCCTTTCGACAGGAGCCCCCGACGTCCGTACGAGAAGTAAAGACAGGTGATCAGCTTCCACACACGGCTCGAAGCTGGCGGATACCCGACATGGCAGGATCTCGACACCACGCGTAACGCCTCCGGCCCGCCCGCGACCCTGTGGTCATGCCCGCGACCGAGCTCAGCACCCTGTCCCTGCCGGACTGGGCGGTACCCACCTCCCCGCGCCGGGACACCGTCGACGCCCACGCCATCCGCATCCGGCACCGGTGGTGGCAGGACGCGGTCACCGCACGGAAGCTGCCCGGACCCGCACCGACGGCCCCGACGCTGACCCGTGCCGACGTCTGGAAATCGGACGGCGACGTTTTCGCACTACTGTGGCGAACCCTCGCCTGGGGATCCGGGAGTCACCTGAGGCAGAACAGCCAACGACTCAACAGCATCCAGAAGGACGTGCCGCGCGCCGAAGACCTCCTGACCAGGGCCGCCGAGGAGTCCCGGCGTGATCCGGAGCGGGCGTACGCGATCCTCCGGCCGGAGAAACGCAACCTGATCACCGGACTCGGCCCGTCCTTCTTCACGAAGTTCCTCTACTTCGCCGGCGGCGGCGCGCCGGACCACCCGTGCCTCATCCTCGACCGCGTCGTCGCGACCGCGCTGCGGGAACACTGCGGCTGGGATTCCTTGCACCGCGCCGGTCCCTGGCCAGCGGACTCCTACGGACGCTACTGCGGCCTGCTCGCCCGCTGGGCCGAGGAACACGGCTGTGCGCCCGACGAACTGGAACGCTCGCTCTTCGCCGGTGAGCGAAGGGTCGCCAGGTGAAGGCGTCAGCCCGGGCTGGAGCGACCCTGCCGCCAGTAACCGAAGAAGGCGATGTCCGACTTCGGCACACCACGCTCGCCGGTCAGGTGGCGGCGCAGCCCGGTGGCCAGCCGCGACTCCCCCGCCACCCAGGTGTAGGACCGGCCCTCCCGCGGCTCCGCGCGCCGGATCGTCTCCAGCGCCAGCGTGCCCGGCGGGCGCCCGGGTTCGTCGCGCGGAAGCCAGTGCACGCGAACTCCTTCGGGAGCCTCGACTTCGCGGATGTCGGCGGTCTCCGGCACTTCCAGGTACACGTCCGCGACGAGGTCCGGCGGCGCGTGTTCGAGGATGGCCAGGATCGCGGGCACGGCGCTCTCGTCCCCGGCCAGCAGTTGCCATTCGGCGCGCGCGGGCGGCAGGTAGGTCACGCCCATGTCGAAGATTCCGGCCGGGTCTCCGGGCCGGGCACCGCGGGCCCACGACGACGCGGGGGAATCCGCGTGCAGCGCGAATTCGATGTCCACCTCGTCGAGTTCCGGGCGGGCGCGGCGGACGGTGAAGTTGCGCACCCACGGACGGCGGGACTTCGGCAGTACCAGCAGTTCGGCCATCCAGGCTTCGTTGGACAGCGTCGGCATGCGCAGCCCCGGTTGTCCCGGCCGCGGGAAGAACAGCCGGACGACCTGGTCGTAGCCCATCGGTTTGAAATCCTGCAGCTGTGGGCCGCCTAGTGTGACGGTCAGGAACGCGGGACTCGTCCGGTGTGTCGCCACCACCTCAAGGGTGACCATCTTCCTGGACTCGGGTGATTTGATCCTGGGCAGCACTTTCGTTTTCCCTTCACAGATCCAGAATCAGTCGTGGTGAGAGCGCTCGGGAAACGCAGGGGTACATCCGGCCCTCGGGGGCGCCGATGTCGTCGCGGTGTTCGGGCTCGCCGTCGAGGACGGTGATCTCGCAGCTACCGCAGACGCCTTCACGACAGCCTGACGGCACCGGTATTCCGGCGTGGTTCAGCGCGCCCAGCAACGGCTTTCCCGCCGGGACCTCGATCGTCTGTCCACTTCGGGCACAGACTGCTTCGAACGCGGTGTCGGGCGCGAACTCCCGGACGGCGGGACGGAATCGCTCCGCGCGGAGACGTCCGGCGGGAAACGCCTCGTCGGCGGCGGCGAGCATCGGCGCGGGCCCGCAGCAGAAGACCAGTGCCTCGGGACCCAGACCGGCGGCGAGTGTGGCGAAGTCGGGCCTTCCGCTCTCTTCGGTCGCGAAGATCCGTACCCGATCGCCGTACGTGGCGACGAGTTCGTCGGCGAAGGGCATGGACGCGCGCGATCGGCCGACGTAGACCAGCGTGACCACGGCCCCCGATTCGCTCGCCGAACGCAGCATGGGCTTGAGGGGCGTGATCCCGATCCCTCCGGCGACGAAGAGGTATTCCGGCGCCGGTTCCAGCGGAAAATGGTTGCGCGGCAAGGAAACTTCGAGAGGGCGTGCCAGGCGGAGGAAACGGTGAACGTACTCCGAGCCGCCGCGGCTGAGGTGATCGTGCCGGACCGCGACGCGGTAGCGGTCACGCTCGGCCGGGTCGCCGCAGAGGGAATACTGCCGGGTCAGCCAGTTCGGCAGGGTGAGGTCGATATGCGCCCCCGGTTGCCAGGGCGCCAGCGGTCCGCCGACACCGCGCAAGACGAGCGAGACCACGTCTTCGGCGATCGGCTCGATCCGGTCGATGATCGTCTGCTGCATGAAGAATCCCGTCAGTACAGTTCGCGGTAACCGGCTTCGAGGGCCTGTTCGAGCATCGCCGGATCGAGGTCCATCTGGGCGGCCGCGACCTCGCCGACCGACGGCATCTCCTCGGCCAGTGCCTGACTCGCCGGATCCCACATCCGGGACCGGATCAGCGCGCGTCCACAGTGGAAGAACGCCTCCGCGACCTCGACGACGATGGCCAGGATCGGTTCGCGCGCCTCGATCTGCATCCGGGCGAGGACGTCGGGCTCGTCGGTGGGATAGGCGCGGCCGTTGACCCGCAACGTCTCCCGCATGCCCGGGATGAAGAAGAGCAGCCCGGCCTCGCCGTTCTCGGCGATGTTGGTGAAGGAGTCGGCGAGTTTGTTGCCCGGCCGGTCGGGGATCGCGAGCGTGTGCTCGTCGAGCACCTTCACGAAACCCGGGTAGTCACCGCGAGGCGAACAGTCCAGCCGGCCTTCCGCGTCCGCGGTGGCCAGCGTCAGGAACGGCGAATGGGCGATGAACCGCAGGGCGAACTCGTCGATGCGGTCCTGCTTCTTGCCCTTGATCATCGCCTCGGGCTCGCCGAGCCGGGCCCGGACCTCGGCGAGCGTGACCGGCCGGGGCCGGATGCGGACGTGCGTCATCACAGGTTCCTTTCCGGGTGGATCACGTGGTCGGGGCGAACGCCCAGGTCATGGCACTATTATGAGCAATTGTTCAGCTCGCGCGCTACTCGCTTTCGCGCCGTCCCGCAGGAGGTGTCATGACGTCGGGCCAACGCCGGCTTCAGCCACGTAAACAGCCACGCCAGGTCCGCGCGGAGCTCACCCGGAAGCGGATCCTCGACGCGGCTGCTCACATTTTCACCGAGTACGGCTATGCCGCGGGCACCACGAACCGCATCGCCGAACGGGCCAGGATCTCGATCGGCTCGCTGTACCAGTACTTCCCGAACAAGGACGCGATCCTGCTCGAACTCCTGACCCTGCACCTCGAAGAGGGCCGGGCGGCGATGGCGCTCGGCCAGGACGGCGAGCTGCCCGAATCACTCGAAGAGCTCCTCCGCGTGTTCATCCGGGCCCAGATCGAGAACCACCAGGACGATCCCCGGCTGTTGCGCCTGATGATCGAGCAGGTGCCCCACGCCCCGGCGCTGCTGGACCGGATCCAGCAGTACGAGCAGGAGAACTTCGACTACTTCCGCGCACTGTTCGGTCGCCACCCCGAGGTCCGGGTGACCGATCTGGACACCGCGACCCGGCTGGTGCTCTCGACCCTGCATTTCGGCGTGCACCCGCTCGTCGCGGCGCCGGAACCGGTCGACCCCGTCCGACTGGAGAACGAGATGGTGACGATGCTGTCCGGCTATCTCAAGGCCGGGTGATCCTCCCGGGTCAGGCCACGCGCAGGTGGTCGCGCAGCGTCCGAGCCACCCGGGCCATCAGCACTTCCGCCTCCGGCTGGATCGCCGCGGAAACGCGGGATTCGGTCAGCGCGGCGACCGCGAAGACTCCGCCGTCGGCATGCTCGACGACACCGACTTCGTGCCGCATGTTCAGCACCGTTCCCGTCTTCGACGACCATTTCGTGGCGTCGGAGACGAAGTCGGGGCTCAGCCGTTGGCGCAACAGGTTGAGCCCCATGAGTTCGCGTACCCGTCCGGCGACGGATTCGTCTATTTCGGACGGTTTCCACAGTGCTTCGAGCAGACCGATGTAGGCGCGAGCGGATCCGGCACTTGCGCGCGTGATGTCCAGCTGGGGAACGGGATGTCCTTGTCCCGCCGTGCCCGCGCTGATGGCGAGCGCGTGCGCGAGATGGACGTCAGTGGGATCGAAGCGTTCCGCGGGCGTGTCGCTCAGATCTCCGGCCGGATGTCGCGCCGTGATGCCGAGGACGCCCCAGTCGCGCAGCATCCTGGTGACCTCGGCGGGTGGTGTCAGCGCGAAAAGTGAGTCCGCGGCGGTTTCGTCGCTGATCGCCATCGTCAGGTAGAGCAGGTCGTCGATGGCCACCTTGGCCGGATGCCGGAACCGGGTCAGGCCGGTGGGCCCGGGCGCGGTCGCCCGGCCCGGTTCGACGTCGATCGGCGCCGAACCGTCCAGTTCGCCCCGGCGGATCCTCTCCAGGGTCGCCGCCGCGAGCGGGATCTTCACCAGCGAGGCGCTCGGGAACTCCAGCTCGGGGTCGATGCCGACCTCGTATCCGGTACGCAGGTCTCGCACCAGGAACGAGCCGCGCAGCCCGCCGTCGTCCAGTTCCTCGCGCAACCGCAGGAGCAGCGTTTCCGTGTTCATGACCTCTCCTCGGTTTCCTCGGCGCCGAGACACCGGGCGATGTCGGGCCACAGGCGCGTGCGGAGCCGCTGCGCGTCCTCGCCCAAGCCTGCCGTGATCTCGAAACCGCGAGCGAGCCGGATCTCCCCGGCCGGCCGCCATTCCAGACCGAGTTCGGCGGCCTGGGCCGCCGAACACAGCAGCAGATCGGCCGATCCGAACACGGCCCCCGCGGCCGCGGTGAGCGAGTCGGCGACGACGACCTGCGCGGGCCGCAGTCCTACCGAATCACGGACGCGGAACAGGCGGTCACGGATATGCGGGACGTCGTCCTCGGGCTGGATCCACACCCGGCGTGCCGGGCGGCCGGACCGTCCCACCCGCAGCGTTTCCAGATGGAGGGCGCCGGCCCTCGATTTGACGCCGCCGGCCAGACCCAGCGTGACCCGCCAAGCACCCTCTTCCGCAGGGACGGCCGTGAGGGCCGCGCGGACTTCCTGCGTACGAACGAGTTCGGCCCGCTCCCCCGGCAAGGCCCGCCGGAACTCCAGGAAGACGTCGAGTGCGCGGGCCGCAGCGTCGAGTTCGGCGAGTTCGCGGGTGGTGCAGGTCTCCGGCACGGCGAGTCGCATCGGCCGCAGTTTGGCACGCCGCGCGTCGTGCTCCATGGCGTCGGCCAGCTGCACCAGGCGCTTCGCCGTCGGCAGCATGTCGCGGCCGAACGGGGTGAGCCGCGCGCGGCGGGTGGTGCGGTCGAACAGCCGCTCGCCGAAATGCTTCTCCAGTGCGGCGATACGACGGCTCGCCACGGGCTGGGGAATCCGGGCGATGGCCGCTCCCGCGGTGAAGGTCCCCGCCTCACTCACGCTCACGAACGCCCGGCAGCTCCCGATCAGGTCCACGACCACATACTATGCCTGATTCGCATGAAACAGCTCATTCGTGTCTTGGACAGCATGAACGGCCGTGGCCAGACTACGGACATCGAACGATCTTGAAAGGAATCCCCGTGTCCGTCACTTCTCGCCGGTGGACCGTCCGAGCGGCCTTGCTGGCGCTTTCGGTCGTCTCCGTCACCGCCTGTTCCACCCCCGCCCCCGCACAGCCGCCGGCCTCCTCGGCTGCCGCCGCCTCACCGGTCTCGACGGCCGGGCAGGCCGACTTCGAGCAGATCGAGCGTGCCTTCAACGCCAGGCTCGGGCTGTATGCGGTGGACACCGCGACCGGCCACGAGGTCGCTTTCCGCACCGACGAGCGGTTCGCCTACGCCTCGACGCACAAGGTGTTCAGCGCCGGCGCGGTACTCAAGCAGACTCCCGTCGCCGACCTGGACCGGGTGGTGACCTACAGCCAGAAGGACGTGGTCTCCGACTCGCCGATCACGGAGAAGCACGTCGCGACCGGCATGCCGCTGCGCGCGATCATGGACGCCACCCTTCGCTACAGCGACAACACCGGCGGCAACCTGCTCTTCCGCGAGCTCGGCGGACCGGCGGGCCTCGCCACGGTGTTGCGCGGGATCGGTGACACGACGATCCACGTCGACCGGATCGAACCCGAACTCAACGACACCGCCCCGGGCGACATCCGCGACACCAGCACGCCCCGTGCCCTCGCCACGAGCTTGCGCGCCTTCGCCCTCGGCGACGTCCTCCCCGAGGACAAGCGCAAGATCCTCCTCGACATGATGCGCGCCAACACCACCGGCGACCAGAACGTCCGCGCCGGGGTTCCCGGCTGGCCGGTCGCCGACAAGACGGGCACGGCGGGCTACGGCACGCGCAACGACATCGCCGTCGTCTGGCCGCCGGACCGGGCGCCGATCGTCATCTCGGTCCTGACCGACCGGAAGGTCAAGGACGCGAAGATCGACAACAAGATGCTGGCGCAGGCGACGGCGGCCGCCGTCAAGGTCCTCGGCTGACTCACGGATTCTCGAGGCGATCGATGCTCTCGGCGAGGAGTTCGGGCAAACCGGCCCAGTGGTAAGGGAAGAACCCTTCGCTGGGGGCCCATTCCATGACCAGGCCGCGGCTCTCGCCTTGCCGGAGGTCGACGCAGAGCAGGCAACCGTCGACTGCGCGACAGAAGGGGACGAGCGCGGTGCAGAACGGGAATCCAGTGTCACCGGCCTGCTTGCGGTGGGTCATCTCCGGCGTGCAGCAGTCAGGGTCGGCGAACCTCGACTGCCTGAGGTATTCCTCCTCGGCACGTGCCACACCGAGTGGCAGGTAGGACTCCGGAATCAGGCCGCCGTCCCGGTTGCCGCCGAAATCGCGGTGGTCGTCGACGCCGTCCATCGTCGACCACCAGACGAGCAGATCGGCCGGGAACGCCCGGCCCACAACGGCTTCGAGCCGCAGGAGCCGGGCGGCGGGCGCGGGTGGCCGGAGCACCCGCGCCCGGTCCGGATCCTGTTCGGCCAGCAACGTCATGATCCGCTTCCACGACCGGTCCATCGGCCCACCCTAGGGGGCTAGGCGAGGTCGACGGGCCGGGTTCGCAGCTTCTCGGCGATCCGCGCCAGCGCCTGCTGGTCGTCGTCGGTCAGCGGGTCGAGGACGAGTTCACGCACCGAGCGGACGTGCGTGGGCGCCGCGGCGACGACCACGTCGTAACCGGCGTCGGTGAGCGCGGCGAGGGTGTACCGGCCGTCCTCGGGGTCGGGTGAACGCTCGACCCACCCCCGCTGTTCGAATCTTTTGACCACATTGGACAGACGCGAGAGCGAGCCGTTGGCCAGGTAGGCCAATTCACTCATCCGCAGCCGCCGCTCCGGTGCCTCCGAAATGTGGCTGAGGGTCAGGTACTCGAACAGCGTCAGCCCGGCGTCGTGCTGCAACGGCGACTCGAGCCGCCCCGGCAGCAGGAGAACCAGGGAGACCAGCCCGGTCCAGGCCTCCTTTTCGGCCGGGGTCAGCCACAGGGCCTCGTCCTTCGGATCAGGGGATGCGGTGGTGGCCATGGCGGAACCCTACCCAGCCTTCGATGACTTCACACGTGAAGTTAAATCGTGCTACGTTGACTTCAAGCATGAAGTCAACGAGAAGGGTCACCATGAGCAAGCCGGAGTTCTTCGCCACCCCCGGATACGGCGACAAGCTGCTCGCCGAAATGCGCTACAGCCAGGCGGTACGCGTCGGCGATCGCGTCGAGATCTCGGGACAGGGCGGCTGGGACGACGCCATGAACTTCCCCGAATCCCTGGAGGAGGAAATCGTCCAAGCCTTCGAGAACGTCGAACGGACGCTGGCCACGGCCGGCGCCACCTGGCAGGACGTCATCGCTGTGAACTCGTACCACTTGACCGATTCCCCGGAGTTCCTCAGCGAGGTCCACAACCGTGTGATGGTCGACCAGTTCCGGAAGCGCCTGGACGATCGCGCGCCCATCTGGACGGAGACCGGCGTCCCGGCACTCGGCGCCCCGAAGATGCGGGTGGAGATCCGCGTCACCGCGATCATCGACCGGGACGATCAGCCCTCTTCGGCGTTCTCGATCGACGCGTAGACCGGCAGGACGTCTTCGAGACCGGTGATCTTCAAGGCTCGCCGCAACTGCCGCGGCGGGTTCACCAGCGCGATCCCGGCATCCGAGGCGAGGGCGTGATTGCGGGCCGCCAACAGCGCGGAGATCCCACTGGAATCGCAGAAGGTCACCCCGGAAAGATCGACGATCAGCGTCCGTCCACTCCGGACGGTCAAGGTCCGGATCACCCCGCGCGCCTTGAGCGAAGTGGCGACGTCGAGCTCTCCGGCGAGCGTCAGCACCGTCGAGGCCGGGGTGGTGCGCGAGGTGACGGTGAGCGCGCTGGTCACGGCCGGTCCCCCGTGGTGACGGGAACTCCCAGGGCGAACAGGGCGGTGTCGTCCTCGACGCCGTCGCCGAACTCGGCGAGCAGGCCGGCCAGCGCGTCCACCGTCTCCTGCGCGCTGGCCGGGCCGAGCGCGTTCAGGAACTCCATGAGCCCCTCTTCGCTGTAGCGCACTCTGTCACCGGCCGGCCGCGCTTCGGTGAGGCCGTCGCTGTAGAGCAGGAGTACGTCGCCGGGTGTCAGCCGTATGGTGGCCTCCACGAAACGCGCGTCCCGCAACGCCCCGATGAGCATTCCCCCGTGGGTGTCGACGAACTCGGCGGTACCGTTCGCGCGGATCAGCACCGCCGGCGGGTGCCCGCCGCTCGCGACGGTGACGGCGAATCCGCCGGAATCCGGCTTCAGCGACCCGTAGACAGCTGTGCAGAACCGGGGGTCGCTTCCGCGGAATTCCTGGTTCAGCACGGTGTTCAGGTTCTCGAGAACGGCCGCGGGGCCGGGATCGTAGACGGCTGCGGACCGCAGTGTGTAGCGGGCCAGCGAGGTGACCACGGCCGCGGCCGCACCCTTGCCCGAGACGTCGCCGAGGAAGAACCCCCAGGTCCCGCCGGTGAGCGGGAACAGATCGTAGAAGTCGCCGCCGACCTCTTCGACGGAAGCGGGGTGGTAATAGGCGGCCGTCTCCATCCCGGGAACGGTCATCGGCACCGGCGGCAGCAAGGTCCGCTGAAGTGTGGACGCGAGTTTCTTCGCGCGGTCGCGTTCCTGGTCGGCCTGATTCCGGGCGCGCAGCAGTTCCTGTTCGTAGGCACGGCGTTCGCGGGCGTCGAAGACGACGACGCGGACGAGCTGCGCGGTGCCGTCCGCGCCGTTCTTGACCGTCGCGGTCACCAGCACCGGGAGCCGGGTCCCGTCGGCGCAACGCAGTTCCAACGCCAGTCCGCTCGCTTCGCCGTGCATCGCCAGCATCGGCGCGACATGGGTCTCGTAGTACATCCGGCCGCCGACGGTCAGCAGGTCGGAGAAGGCCCGCCTGCCGACCAGTTCTTCGCGCCCGTGCCCCAGCCAGTCCAGCAGCGTGGTGTTGAGCTTCGCGATGGTTCCGTCCATCAAGGTCGACAGGTATCCGCACGGGGCGTGCTCGTAGAGGTCTTCGACGCTGTCTTCGAGCAAGCCGGGGAATGTCGGTTCGGCCCTGTCGTCCCCGATTTCGGGCCTCACCGAGGTCTCGCGAACGTCGCGATCGCCTCCGCGGTCGCCTCGGGCGCGCTCAGTTGCGGACAGTGCCCGGTCGCATCGAGGGTCATCAGTTCGCTGACGGGGATCTGCGCGTGGACGAACCGGCCGACCTCCTGCGGGGCGATCGCGTCGCGGGCGGTCTGGATCACCAAGGTCGGGACGTCGACCTCCGCCAGATCCGCGCGGTTGTCTGAAAGGAAGGTGGCCCGGGCGAATACGCGGGCGATCGCGGGATCCATCCGGCAGAAACTGTCCTTGAGCTCGCCGCCGAGTTCCGGACGTTCGGGGTTTCCCATGATCACCGGGGCCATGGTGGCCGACCAGCCGAGATAATTGGATTCGAGGGACTCGAGCAGTTCGTCGATGTCGGCACGGCTGAACCCACCCCGGTAGTCCCCGTCGTCGACGTAGCGGGGAGACGGCGTGAGAAGCACGAGCTTCCCGAACCTCCGGGGCGCCCGGTTCACCGCCAGCACCGCGATCATGGCCGACACCGAATGCCCGACGAGCACGACGTCGCGCAGGTCCAGTTCCTCGCAGATGTCGAGGATGTCCTCGGCATAGGCGTCCAAGCTCGCGTAGCGCTCGGGTGACCACGCGGTGGAGTCGGATTTGCCCGCGCCGACGTGATCGAACAGGACGACCTGGAACCGTTCGGCCAGCGCCGGGACAACGAGTCGCCAGAGGTTCTGATCACAACCGAAGCCGTGCGCGAGCAGCACGACCGGACCGTCCGACCGGCCGGTGACCACCACATTGCTCTTGCTCCGCACATCCACCGGCTCATCCTTCCACGCGGGCACGACCCGCGCGGAGTGAGTGTGAGCGGCCTCCATCGTGGGTACCTCCCGAATGCGCCCATGCTCTTGGCCCAGCTGGGAGACTCGCTAAGGAGAACCGCATGGGTACTACCGGAACACTCGATGCCTACGAATTCCCGACCGGAACCGCCCCACCGCTGGCGAAAGTGCGGGCCTGGCTTCGCGACAAGCTCGCCAACGTAGGACGAAGCACGATGGCGGACACCGAACTGCTGACGACCGAACTGGTCACCAACGCGCACGAACACGCGGACGGGGTCACAGCGCTGAGGGTGTCCGTGTCGACCGGGCGGGCGGTGGTCCGCGTCGAGGTCGACGACCACCGCCCTCAACTGAAGCCGCAGCGGGTGACGAAACGAGACACGGCCAGCCCGCACGGCCGAGGCCTGGCGCTGGTCGAAGCGATCAGCAGCGAATGGGGCGTGGACACCGGAGCCGGGTTCAAGACGGTCTGGGCGGAGATCCCGGTCGCCTGACACGATCTTCGGGTGATCCTGGTCGCACCGAGACTGCGCCGGGGCGATCGCGTTCGCCTGGTGTCCCCCGCCAGCTTTCCAAGCCGCGAACTGCTCGCCGAGTCCGCGGATGTCCTGCGGAACTGGGGCCTGATGGTCGAAGTCGGCGAACACGCGCTCGACCAGTGGGGGTACATGGCGGGCAAGGATGAAGACCGCCTCTCGGATCTCAACGAGGCCTATCGCGATCCTGGCGTCCGCGCTGTGATCGCCACGCGAGGCGGCGCGGGCGCGTACCGCATCGCGGAGGACATCGACTTCGCCGCGGTCCGGGCCAACCCCAAACCTCTGGTCGGTTTCAGCGACATCACCTGTCTGCATCTCGCGCTGTGGCGGAACTGCGGCCTGGCCGGCATCCACGGTTTCCTGGCCGGACCACGTGCCGCGGCCGCGACCCGACGGCTGCTGACGAGCGCCGAATCCACCACCCTGCACCGCGATCCGCGGGCGATGACCGTCGACGCCGAAGTCCCCGGCACGGCCATAGGTGACCTGATCGGCGGCCACCTCGGCACCCTCGCCCATGCCGTCGGCGCCGGACTCCCCTCCTTGGCCGGGGCCGTTCTCTTCCTCGAAGCCGAACGCTCGATCGGCCTCGGGCAGATCGACCGGCAACTCACGCAGCTCATCCGATCCGGCGCGCTGCGAGGTGTACGCGGTGTCGCGCTCGGCCGGTTCCCTGGCTTCGAGGACTACGTCGATCGTGACTGGAACCTGGTGGACGTCCTGAAGGACCGGCTGGGCTCGCTAGACGTCCCGGTGCTCGGAGGCATCGACGCCGGACACGGTCCGGACCTGCTCTCCCTGCCGCTGGGTCCCACCGCCGTACTGGACACGGAGGCGGGAACGCTCACCGTCGAATCGGCGGTGAGCTGACCCCGGCCGGGCATCGCATAGGCTCCGATGCTCATTTCGACTACGGATAGGACCATATCCGCAGTCGGCTGACTATGGCGAAATCACCCTTCGGGGTTATTCGGACCACTTTAAATGTGGCCTAAAATTACGAACACATGTTCGACAGGTTTTGGTATTCTTGGGGTGTGTCCGAGACGACGTTCCTTCCCGAGTTGCCGCAGGAGCTGTGGCGCGCAGGCAAGCTGGAGCTTGCTCATGGCGTGCAGCAGTTCTTGCAGGTGATACGGGTCGCGTCGGCTGGTCTGGGCCGGTATCTGGCGGAGATCGAGTCTCGTGGATCCAAGGATTTGTATGGGTATGGGACGACGCTGGCGTGGTTCGCCGATGTCGCCGGTTTATCCCAGACTGAGGCGCGGCCGTATGTGAATCAGGCGATCGATCTGAATCCCACGCGCGCTTTGGACGGTCGTGAGGTTCCCGCGTTCGCTCCCGCGACGGCTGTGGCGGCGGCGGAGGGTGTGATCGGGCAGGAGCGGATCAAGCAGGTCCTGGGGATCTTGAAGGAGATCCCGGCCGAGGTGCCTGCCGAGGCTCGGGAGCGTACGGAGAAGACCCTCGTCGACCTGGCTCGGAACGCGGGTCCCGGCGAGGTCTCGGAACTGGGGAACACCCTGCTGGGCTTGCTGGATCCCGACGGTGCCGAGCCGAAAGATCCCGAACCCGCCGAACCGCGTCGTGAACTGACCGTGGAACGCCGCAAAGACGGGTTCTGGAAGATCAAAGGCCTTCTTGACGATGAGTTGGGTGCCCGGACCGCGGCCGCGCTTGAGGCTTATGCGAAGCCTCGCCCGGTCGACGAGTTCGGTGAGGCCGATTGGCGCACCAAGGCCGAACGCCAAGGTGACGCGTGGGCGGAGCTGCTGGATCTGGCGATCGCCTGCCCCGATCAGCCCGGCACCAGCGGGTACCGGACCCTGATCCACGTGACCGTCGGTCTCGACGAGCTCAAGACCGGGATCGGCAAGGCCTGCCTGGATTTCGTCGGGGAGATGACCGCCCGCGAAGCGCGGATGGCCGCCTGCGACTGTCTCATGCTCCCCGTCGTGTTGAACGCCGCGGGAGAACCGCTTGATGTGGGGCGGCTCAGACGGTTCGTCACCCCGGGCCAGCGGCGTGCGTTGAACATCCGCGACGGGGGTTGCGCGTTCCCGGGCTGTTGTCGGCGGCCGAAGAATTGTCACGCACACCATATTCGTCACTGGGCAGACGGCGGACGGACCGATCTCCGGAATCTGGTGCTGCTGTGCGGCTTCCATCATCGGTTGATTCACCATGGTGAGTGGGAAGTGCGGATGGCCGCCGACGGGTTGCCGGAGTTCATCCCGCCCCAGTACCGGGATCCGCTCCGACTACCCCGGCGCAACACGCTTCATCGCGCCGCAGCCTGACCCGAAGAGCCCGCCAGCGAGACGGCGGGCCCTTCGGCATGCCCACCGGGCGAGATCGACGTGATTCCGGCTCACTCGTCGCAGGGACTTGAGTCTCCACCCACTGGAGCCTTTAGCGTCACCTCATGACGATCAAGGTTCTGAACACCTACCCGGCGATGCGCGAGATCCTCCGCACGCCACAGGCGAAGCGCGCCGACCTGCTCAAGACGATGGTCGAGCCCGCCGCGGGGATGTACCGCTATTTCCCCGGCGAAGTCGACCTCGTCGCGATGCACGCGATGAGCTCGGGCTTCCCGCTCGACCGCGACGAAAAGCGGTGCCTGGAAGCACTCGACGCCCTGCACGACGCCGACGCCTGGAACCGTATCCAGCGCGCGCTCGACGACGCCCTCGCGGCCCAGGTCGCGGCGACGTCCGGACTCGCGGTACCGGACATCACCGTCCTCACCGTACTGGGCGATCCCGGCGACCCGCTCTTCATGGGCCCGCACCTGGGCATCTCGGGGAACGGCAGCGTGTCCGGCTACCTCTACCTCACCTTCTGGCCGTATCCGGAGAACCTGGCGCGGCTGGAGGCGACGGCGGTCCACGAGCTGAACCACAACCTCCGCTACGGCCCGGGCGGGGTCGGCTGGGATCCGGCGACCGTCACGGTCGGCGAGCAGATCGTGTCCGAAGGGCTGGCCGACGCCTTCGCCCGCCAGCTGTACGGCGACGAGCTCGGCTACACCCGCATCGGTGTGCCGCATCTGCACGACGACGCGGTGTTCGCCAAGGTCGTGTCCGGCCTGGAGATCACCGGCATGCGGAACTTCACGGCCTGGGTGCACGGCGACGAGACCGCCGCCCACTACGGCAGCACACCTGTCGGTCTGCCGACGGGCGCCGGCTACGCCGTCGGCAACCGGCTCGTCGACGCCTACCTCGCCGCGACCGGTCGCTCGGCCGCGGAAGCCTTGCTGGCTGACCGCCGCGACATCATCGACACCGCCCTCGACCGGGTCTAGGACTCGCGGCGCCTCGACCGGATCGTCAACGCCACCAGCGCGCCGCCGAGGAGGAGCAGGAACAGTCCGGAGACCAGCAGGCCGCGGACCTCGCTACCGGTCGACGCCAGCGGACCGCTGTCGGACGGTCCACCGCCCGGTGTGGTCGCCCCCGGCTGCCCGGGCGTGGAGCTGGTCGTCACCCCGGGGGCCGGGGTCGTGCTGGAACTGCTGCTCGACGTCGGCGAACTGCTGCTGGAGGAGGAAGAGGTCGTACTGGTCGGCGCCGTGCTGGTACTGGACGACGTGCTGCTCGAAGGAACGCTGCTGGACGTGGTGCTGCTCGACGTCGCGCTGGACGAGGTCGTGCTGGACGAGGTCGTGCTGGACGAGGTCGTGCTCGTCGGCTCGCTGCTCGAAGTGGTGGTGCCGCTGGAGGTCGTGCTGCTCGTCGGACTCGACGACGTGGTCGTGGTCGACGTGGTGGTGATGCTGCTCGTCGTGGTGGTGCTGGTCGGACTCGTGGAATTGGACGAACTCGAAGACGAAGACGAAGTAGGCGAAGTGGTCGGCGTGCTGCCGCATTCGGGCAGGTCCCCGGTGAACGGGTAGTTGTGGAACTCCTGCCCGCCACCGCCGGTGGCCTCCGAACTGTGCACGAGGGTGCCGGTGGTGAAGAAGCGGCCGTTCATACCGGACGCGGTGACCGTCGCGGTGCTGCCCGGATCGCCGATCAGCACGCTTCCCTGGAACTGGGCGCCACCGGCGATCTTCACCTGGGTGGCGTCCGGGAAATTCCACAGGAGCCGTTCGCGCAGTTTGTTCAGCGGGTCCTGGTCGTTCAGGTCGCCGGTGAAGGTGTTGATCGTGCGGGCCGCTCCGACCATATTGACCAGGATCGTCGCCCCGGCCGGGATGCCTTCGAATTCGATGCCCTGCATGCCACCGTTGCGGGCGGTGAGATCGAAGTCCACGGTGAACACCTGCAACGCGGATTTCCCGTCCCCGGTGAACAGGGTGCGGTACCCGTCGTTGCGCGCCGTGCCCGTGGTGGGGCGCGGCACGGTGCCTTCGCGTGCGTAGCACTTGCTCGCCAGACGCAGATCCTCGCGCAGGCCCACGTAGGGCTTCGCCGCGTCGGGGTCCTTTTCCAGCGTTCCGGTCACCGTCCCGGTGACGGTTCCCGCATGCCGCACGACACCGCCGTCGGCGAGCAACCGCTGTTCGGCGGCGACGCTCACATTCCCGCCGGTGGTCAGGAAATCCGCGCCGTCCGGCGGTGGCACTCGTGAACCGACGCCGGCGATGCCGACGTTGTACGCAGCGGAAGCGCCGGGTCGTTTCGCCATGTCGAAATCACCGAGGACGACGACTCGGCCTTCGGCTTCGGCGGCCGCTCCGCGTACTTGGAATTCGCCGCCGACATAAACATTGATGCCGTTGTCCCGGCCGGGATAGGCACCGTTGTTCACCGGCGGGTACTTGCCGGGGCAGGCGTCGCCGACACACGGTCCCAGTCCGCCCGGCAACGGGGCGGCGACCGCGCCACCGGTGACGACCAGGGCCGCCACGCACACCGCCGCGGCCGCACCGGCGGAAATCGAGGCCAACCGCCTTGCACGCATGGGCCCGATTCTTATGCCCGCCGACCGGGTGAACACAATCGGAAAGCGGAAATACCCCCGACCGGGCGAGGGCGATAACCCACCCCATTCGAGTGACGGCGAGGTATTCGACAGAACGGAATCCCCGAAGGAATTCTTCGCGAAGTCCGTTCCCTGCGGAGTTCCGGCAACCGGGAACGAGGCGCTGACCTGGCGGGGACTGGACCTGCGCACGCTGATCCCGTCTGCTTGACTGCTGCCGTGCCGTCCGTTCGTGAGCCCTCCGTCGAAGCGGAGTTCCTCGCGGTGGTCGGCCGCTTCGCCGGGCCCGCCAGAGGCGCCGGACTGCTCGTGATCAGCGTGTTCGGGGTGCTGGCGACGCCGTCGGACGCGCTGCCGCTGGGCTTCGGTCTGCTCGCGCTGGCGTTGGGCACCGCCGTCGCCGAACACGTGGCGGGCAGGACGGGCCGGGGCAGGCCGGTGGCGTTCGCGCTGACGCTGCTGCGCGCGGCCGCCATCTGCGGTACCCAGTTCCTGACCGCGCCCGAGGCCGCCGAACTGAACCAGTGGGCGTTGAACGTCCTCACCATCACCGCGATCACGCTGCAATGGGAATGGCCGCCACGCGTCACCGTGCCCGCGGTCGTCTGCCTGCTGGCGATCGAGGTGGCGCCACTCGGCTTCGAGGACGGCCTCTCGGTGGTGCTGCGGGTGCTGATCGAAGCGACACTCGCGCGCGGGGCTTTCCTTCTGTTGCTGCGCACGACGCGGCGGGTCGACCATCTCCGCGAACGACGGGCCCGGCTGGCGCGTGAGGAATCGCTGGCGCTGGAACGACGACGTCAGGAGCGGGAGTACCTGGCCGTCCTGCACGACACGGCGGCGGCCACCTTCCTGACGGTGGCTCAGCGCGGGGAGACCGCCGGCCCCGCCGAGGTCGCCGAATACGCGCGCCGGGATCTCGCGATCCTCACCGGGGAATCCGGCCCCGGCAGCGTGGTCGATCTCGAAACGTCGTTGCGCGGCGTGCTGTCGCAGAGTCCGGTGAAGGTCGAGGCGCGTTGGGCGCCGGTTCCGCCGATGCCCGCGTCGGCCGTGCTCGCGCTCGTCCGGGCCGTGCGCGAGGCGCTGACGAACATCGACAGGCACGCGGGTGTCGGCGAAGCCCGGCTGACGGTCGAGGACGGCGTGCGCGTGACCGTCCGGGACGACGGCCGCGGTTTCGACCCGGCGGCGACCCCGGCTCAGCGTCGAGGTGTCCGGGAGTCCCTCGTCGAGCGCATGGCCGCGGCGGGTGGCCGCGCGACGGTGACCTCCGCGCCCGGCGCGGGGACCACGGTGGAACTGGTGTGGCCCGATGGGTGAGACCGCGGACCGGGTACTCGGCGGCTGCCGGATCGCGCTGCTGATCGTGACCGCGGTGATCCAGGTCGGCCTCAGCCTCCCCAAGGTGACCGGGACCGCGAGCTGGTCCGCGTTCACGGCGCTCGGCGCGATCCTCGTGGTCGCGTCGTGGTGGGTGCTGCGTGGCAGGCCGGTCCCCTGGCCCGTGGGGGTCGCGGGCGCCGTCGTCGTGTTGACCGCCTCGGCGGTGGCGAGCTGGGCGGTACCGACCGGCGAGCTGTTCGGCGACCGGCACTGGGTCTTCGGCCTGGTCGGCTGGCATCTGCTGGTGCTGCTGCTCGACCGGCCGGTGGCCGCCGCGGTGGCGCTCGGTGCGCAACTGGCCGTGGACATCGTCCGGCTGGTCACCTCGGCCCCCGCCGACCGGGCCGAGATCAGCGGGGTGATGATCGGCGGGCTCAGCGTGATCACCTTCCAGCTCGCGACGCTGGCGTTGGCGCGGGTCGTGTACCGGCGGGCGGGCGAGGCCGCGGAGGCCTCGATCGAACGGGACCGGCTGGTCCATCGCAAGGCTCTCGCCGAACAGCAGGAGGCCGACCAGCGGATCCGGTTCGCCGGGCAGCTGGGTGCCACCGTGGCGCTGCTGGCCGGGCTGGCGGACCGGACACTGGACCCGCGTGACGAAACGGTCCGGCAGCGGTGCGCGCTCGCGGCCACGCAGCTGCGGCGGCTGTTCGCGGAGAACGACGACGTGCCCGACCCTCTGGTGCACGAGGTCTCGGCGTGCGTGGATCTCGCCGAGCGGCGGGGCCTGACGGTGTCGCTGGCCGTCAGCGGCGAAGCGGCGCCCGTGCCGACCGCGGTCCGCCGCGAGCTGACCGGCCCGTTGATGACGGCGCTGGTGGCCGCCCGGTCCCAGGCCAGGGTCAGCGTGCTCCGCACCGGGGACGAGATCCGGGTCGCGGCGATCACCGACGGTGAACCCGCCGTGCGGGTGAACGGATCGGGCCCCGTCGACGTCGAATGGCACGCGCTGGGACAACGCTCGTGGATGGAGGCGAAATGGCGTTCGGAACCGAATTGACCGCGGTGGTCGTCGACGATCATCCGGCGGTCCGGGCGGGGGTCGTGCACTGGCTCTCCTCGGGCACCCCGCCGGTCACCGTGGTGGCCGAGGGTGAGGACGTCCGGGCCGCCTGGATCGGCGACGGCGCGCAGGCCGACGTCGTCATCCTGGATCTGCATCTGAACAGCACCACCCCGGCGATGGGCGATCTGCGGCGGCTCACCGAGGCGGGGCGCCGCGTCGTCGTCTACTCGATGCGGGCCGACGACGAGACCGTCCTGCAGTGCCTGGAACTCGGCGCGCTCTCCTATCTCACCAAGGCCGAGGGCGCCGAACACCTTCTCGAAGCCGTGCGCGCGGCGGCCACCGACCGGCCGTACACGCCGCCGTCGCTGGCGGGGGCACTCGCCGGAGACCGCTCGGAACGGCGTCCCACGCTTTCGGCACGGGAGACCGAGGTGCTGATCGAATGGTTCCAGTCGGAGTCGAAGGACTTCGTGGCCCACCGGCTGGGGATCTCGCCGAACACGGTCAACTCGCACCTCGAGCGGATCCGGGTCAAGTACGCGCAGATCGGCCGGGAGGCCCCGACCAAGGCCGCGCTCGTCGCGCGGGCGATCCAGGATGGGCTGATCGGCGTAAGCGATCTGTGATCCGTTGTGGTGCGAACGGCCCACACACCTGTACCCCCGCGCCGACTACGGTGCGTGGCGAGAACGCCGGAGCCGATTCGGCGGGGAGTCCGAGGAGATCCATGAAGTCCGACCGCATCGCCCTGTTCGCCACCGGCTGCGCCGCCGTGCTGCTGCTTTCCGCGTGCGGCGGTAAAGAGGAGGCAGGCAGTGCGGCCCCCGCCCCGGCGCCGCCCGCCGCGACGTCGGCTCCCGAATCCTCGCCCGCGGCCAGCGGCACCATCCCCGTCGGCGCGCCGGCCGACGCCACCGCGCCCGGCAGCGAGCTGAAGGTCGGCGACCGCGCCATCGTCCCGTTCAAATACGGCACCGACAAGACCGGCACCATCGCGATCACCGTGAAAGCCATCGAGACGGGCGCCAAGGAAGACCTCGCCGCCTACGGTGACAAAGCCAAGGGCATGACCCCGGTGTACATCCGGGTCCTGGTCGAGAACGTCGGCGGCACCGACCTCACCTACAGCTCGGTGCGGCTGCGCGCGGTCGGGCCGGACGGCCGCGGTACCGGCGTGATCATCACCGGCGAGACCCCGCAGTGCCAGTCCGAGACGGCGAAGAGGGACTTCAAGACCGTCGGCGCGACCTACGAGACCTGCGGACTGCAGGCCGTGCGGGACGGCGGAGAGGTCGGCGGTGCGACCTTCAGCGACAGTGACGCGTACAAGGACAAGCCGGTCATCTGGAAGAAGTAACCTCCCTTAGCGGAAAGTTAGCGATGGGGTCCAAGATCACCCCATGCGCGCACTACTGGCCGGACTTCTGTTGGCGGGACTGCCGATGGCCCCTGCGACCTCGGCATCCGTCCCCGCCACGCTGACGCCGTACGTGTACCTGGCGCCGGACGAGCAGAACAAGCCGGTGGACGCGGAGCAGTTCGTCCAGCATTCCGCGCTGAAGTGGTCGCATTCCGCGCCCTGCCCGAGTGATCATCAGCTCGCCGGGCAGGGCGCGGTGAGCGCCGCCGGGCTCGGCGGCGGCTCGTACCAGCACCAGAAGAAGGGCGGCTGGCCGGGCTGCAAGGACTCGGGGACGTACTACCGCAGCAACGATCGCGTCCGGCCGCACGAGATCGGCGCGCGCGACGGGATGTACCTCGATCTGGACAACGGCCGTCGCGGCGTCGGCAGCACGAGCGCTCCGGTGTATTACGAGTACGAGGCGAAGAACTTCATCACGTACTGGATGTTCTACCCGTACAACAACGGGCCGCTGGTACAGAACCACGAGGGCGACTGGGAACGCGTCGCCATCAGGCTGGACGCGAACGACAAGCCGGTGACGGTCGCGTACTTCGGGCACGGCGGCTCCTGCGTCAAACCGTGGGCGTCCGCGCCGAAATCCGGCGGGCATCCGATCGTGTTCTCCGCGCGGGGCACGCACGCGAGCTACCCGCGCGAGGGCGACTTCCCGACCGCGCTGGGCTTCTCGGACCACACCGGCAAGGGCGCCGTCTGGCAGACCGCGACCGCGTACGACGCCCGCACCCGGCCGTGGTTCCGCTTCGGCGGGGCCTGGGGCGAGGTCGGCGAAAGCACCCACACCACCGGCCCCGGCGGCCCCGGTGCGAAGAACCCCGCACCCGACTGGGCCGCGCCGGCCTGCGCCTGACCACCCTGCGGGTCTTGGCCGACCTGCGTACCGTTGGCCACGTGGTTCACGTGCACCGGACGATCACCGTCCGCACCCCCAGTCAGACCGTCGTCGACTACCTGAAGGACTTCGCGCACGCCGAGGCGTGGGATCCCGGCACCGTGTCCTGCACCCGGACCGACGACGGGCCGATCGCCGTCGGAGCTCAGTGGCACAACGTGTCCGAGTTCCGCGGCAAGCAGACCGAACTGACCTACCGCCTCGAACAACTCGAAGCCGGCCGCATCGTTTTCGTCGGCGGCAACAAGACCGCGACGTCGACCGACGATCTGACCGTGACCGAGGAAGACGGCACCACGACCATCAGCTACCACGCCACCATCAAGTTCCACGGGCTGGCGAAACTCGCGGATCCCTTGCTGAAGCGGGAATTCGAGAAGATGGGCGACGAGCTGGTGCCGACCATGCAGAAGGCCCTCGAAGCGCTCTAGACACGCATGGCCGCGGGAGGGCTAGAGGGCACCGACCTTCCGTGGTGAGCTGATACGCCGCACGGCGTTCGCGCAGGCCAGTGACTCCAGCAGCGGCACGGTCCGTTCCCAGCCGAGGCAGGCGTCCGTGATGCTCAGGTCGGGCCGCGGCGGCACGGCGCCGACGTCCTGTCTGCCGTCCGAAAGGTAGGACTCGATCATCACCCCGGCCAGGGCGTCGTTGCCGGCGGAGATCTGGTCGGCGAGGTCGGCGACGACGACGGGCTGCCGGTTGTGGTCCTTGCCGCTGTTGCCGTGCGAGGCGTCGACGACCAGGCGGTGCGGAAGGCCGGCGGCGGTCAGGGCGTCGAGGGCGTCCGCGACGGCGTGGGCGTGGTGGTTGGGTTTCGGGCCGCCGCGCAGGACGATGTGCGCGTCCGGGTTTCCGGCGCCGCGCAGGATCCGGAGGCGACCGTCCGCCGCGGCGCCGGGGAACACATGCGGCAGTCCGGCCGCCCGCACCGCGGCGACGGCGGTGTCGAGTCGCCCGGAGACGCAGTTCTTCATCCCCACCGGCATCGGCAGCCACGACGCCAGATGCCGGTGGGGCTGGCTGGCCACGGTCCGCGCACCGATCGCGCCCCAGCTGACGGTGTCGGCGAAGTACGGCGCCAGGAACGGGTCGACGAACTCGTAAGCCAGCGGCAGCCCGGTCGCCGCCGCGTCGGCGAGGAACTGCCTGCCGATCCGTACCCCGGACGCGAGATCGCCCTTGCCGTCGAGGGTGGGGTCGGGCGCCAGGCCGGTCCAGCCCGCGATCGTCCGCGGTTTCTCCAGGTAGGCGCGAAGAACGACGACGAGGTCGTCGGCGAACCTGCGGGCCGCGCCGGCGAGCAGATGCGCGTACTCGACGGCGGCGGCGGGATCGTGCACCGAACACGGTCCGACGACGACGAGCAGGCGGGAGTCGCGCCGGGCGAGGACGTTCGCGACGGTCTCGCGATGTCGCGCTATCTCGTCCGCGACGACGCCGCTCGTGGCCACCTCGATGGGGCTGGGCAGGGTGTCCTGGTCAAGCATCCGCATGACCTTTCTCCTTGTCGGGGGCGGCCACCCCGGTCCGGGGCAGCCGCGTCGCACCGGCGACCGCCACGACGGCGAGGCCGAGAACACACCAGAAAGCGTCGGCGAAGGCCGCGGCCACATCCGGGCCGCGAGCGGCGAGCCGGGCCTGCAGCACCACGGCCAGCACCGCGGTGCCGACCGAGCCGCCGAGCGTGTTGAGCAGGTTCAGCGCCCCGGCTGCCCGGGGTAGCCGGGCGGGTTCGACCCGGCGGTAGACGATCGTCATCACCGGCGCGCCGATCAGCGCCGCGCCGAAACCGCGGAACAGCAGTGAAACCGCGATCACCCAATCCGGGAGTCCCGGGCCGAGCTGGGTGAACGGCGCGGTGCCGAGGGCGACCAGACCGATGCCGCTCAGCACGAGGGTGCGCGGCGAGATCCGGTCGACGAGCCGGTTCACCAGCACCGAACCGGCGGCGGCGCCGACGCCCTGGGGGACCAGCAGCAGTCCGGTGTCCCAAGTGGACAGTCCAGCACCGCTCTGGAGGTACAGCGGGAGCAGGAACATCGTGCCGAACACCGACGCGCCGAGCAGGACCAGCGCCAGCGCGGCGACCCCGAACGGCGGTTTGGTGAACAGCCGTGGGTCGAGCAGCGGCGCCTCGGCTCGCAGGCCGTGCCGGACGAACATCGCGAGCATCACCACACCCAGCCCGACGGCGGTCCCGGCGACCGCCGGCGCCCCTTGCTCGAACCAGGTGAGCCCGAACACGAGCACCGCGAGGCCCGGGGAAAGCAGCATCGCGCCCCGGAAATCGAACCGGTCGCCTCGTCCGCCGGGTTCTCCGGCCGGGACCCAGCGCAGCGCGAGGATCACGGCCGCCACGCCGACCGGAAGGTTGACGTAGAACAGCCACGGCCAGTCGGCGACGGCGAGGATCGAGCCGCTCGCCAGCGGGCCGAGTACCGGGGAAAGCAGTGGCACCAGGCCGACGACGCTGATCACGCGGCCGATCCGGTCGGGCCCGGCGGCACGAGCCAGCAACGCCTGACCGGTCGGTGGCAGCAAGCCACCCGCGAGCCCCTGCAGGACACGGAAGGCGATGAGCGCGGGCAGCGTCGGCGCCAGCGCGCACAGCAGTGACGCGATCAGGAACACGACGACCGCAGTGAGCCAGACCCGCCGTCCGCCGAACCGGTCGGCGAGCCAGCCGGACGCCGGGACCGCGGTGACGACGGCCAGCAGGTAGGCCGTGGTCACCCAGTGGACGCCGGTGACCGGGGCGCCGAACTCCTCGGCGAGGGTGTCGACGCCGACCGAGACGATGGTGCTGTCCAGCGTCGCCATGAAGGTGCCGAGCACCAGCACGGCCGCCGTGCGCCACAGCGTGGCGTCGACCGGGCGCGTGGTCACCGCTCCCCCAGGAACTCGACGGCGTCGCCGTCCAGCCACGACGGCAGATCCCGCAGGAACCGGATCAGCTCGTCGGCGAGGGCTCGGGCGTCGGTCTCCCGCGCGTACAGAACGCCTTCCCAGCCGTGCTCGCCCGGGACGACGGTGACACTCACCGAATGGTGCGTGCGTTCGCGGAACCGCGTGGCGGTCACGGTCAGGCCCGGGGCCGGTTCACGCAGTTTCGCCGGATCCACCGGGTAGTTCTCGAAGACGAGCAGGCTGTCGAACAGCCGCTTCCGCCCGGTGAGCGCCGCGAGTTCGGGCAGGCCGATCCGGTGGTGCCCGGACATCGCCTGCTGCCGCCGCTGCAGATCGGCCAGTGCCTCGGCGACCGTTCCGGTGAACCTGGCGCGGACCGGGACGCTGTTGGCCAGCAACCCGATGATCTCCTCGACACCGTCCACTTCGGACGTCCGGTTCGAGTTCATCACCCCGAAGCTGACGTCCCGGCGGCCGGCCCGGTTCGCCAGGACGGCGGCCCACGCCCCCTGCAGCAGGGTGTTCACGGTGAGCCCGCGAGCCGCCCCGAGCCGGGTCAGCACCTCCACGACCCGACCGTCCACGGTGAACACGGCGGGCTCCGGCGATCCACCGGCGCGCGGCAGGTGATCGCCTTCGGGGAGGCCGTCGAGTTCCGTCCGCCAGGCCCTGATGTCGGCGGCGTGGTCGCGTGCGGTGAGCAGCCGCGTGTACCGGTTCAGCGGTACCGGTTCCGGCAGCGGCTTCCCCGCGTAGAGCGCGAACAACTCGCCGAGGACGCGCGGCGCGGACCAGCCGTCGGACAGCAGGTGGTGGCTGGTCAGCACGAGCCGGTGACTGCCGGGACCGTGCCGCAGCACGGTGACCCGCCACAGCGGCCCGTTCGCCAGGTCGAACGGCTCCGCCAGTTCCTCGTCCAGCACCCGCTCGGTGTCCACTTCGGACACTTCCCGGACCCGGAACCCGGCTTCGGGCGCGGCGGGGACGACCTGCACCTCGTGCGACGGCGGGAAGACCGCGCCCAGGTTCGGATGCCGTCGCACCAGCGCCGTCGCCGCCTCCCGCAGGGTCTCGACGTCGAGGTCGCCGGACAACGCGAACGCGGCCTGCACCGGGTAGGGGTCTTCGGCCGACGAACGGGACTCGCGCAGGATCACCTCCTGCAACGGCGTCAGCGGCAGGACGTCGCCCGGTCCGGGCGGATCGGCGGCGAGTTCGTCCAGCGCGCGGCGGAAGTGCTCGCCCAGCACGGCGATCTCGTCTTCGGTGAACAACGCCGACGGCCAGGTGAAGCGGACGCCGAGCGTTCCACCGTCGGGGACCATCGCGTTCACCGTCAGCGCGTGCGGCAGCGGGAGATCCGCGCCGCCGCCGGAACCGAGCGGATCGGCGTCCGGTGGGCGTTGCCAGGGCGTTTCGGTGACCGGCGCCGCCGGGAAGCGGCCGAGGTAGTTCCAGGCGACCTCGGGCCGCGGCCCGAGGTCGCCGAGGATCCCGTGGCCGAGGCCGTCGCCGGCGGCACGCAGGTGGTCGCGCACCGCCCGCAGCGCGTCCGGCAGCGGTCCGGACGGCGGTGCGATCCGCGCCGGATGCACGGCGGTGAACCAGCCGGCGGTCTGCGCCAGATCGACGGTACCCGTGAAGTCCGGCGTATGCCCCGGCCGCCCGTGGCTCTCGACGGCCACGAGCAGATCGGCCTCGGTCCCGCGCCAGGCGGCGATCGCGCGGGCCAGCGCGGTCAGCAGCACGGTGTCCGGGCCGGTGCGGTACGCCGCGGGCAAGGCGGTGAGCACGGCGTGGGTCGTCGCCGCGCCGATGTCGACGCGGTGATGTCGCGCGGTGGCCACGGTGTCGCGTGCCGGATCGAGTTCGGCGCGGCCGAGCCGCGGCGCGGGCGCGGTGGAGATCGCGTGCCAGTACGGCAGTTCGTCCCGCCGGTGCGGAACGGCCGCACGCAGCGAACGCGCCCAGCCGAGGAACGACTGCCCGCGCCGCCGCAGGGTGTTCCCGTGGAAGGCCTGTTCGACGTCGTCGAGCAGCACGCGCCAGGTCACCGCGTCGGCGACGAGGTGATGCGCCACCAGCACGAGCCGTCCTGGGCGCCGCTCACCGGCGTCGATCAGCACCGCCTGCAGCAAGGGTCCGGTACGCGGATCGAGGGCGGCCTGGATCCGCTCCACCCGGGCGTCGATCAGGGTCCGCAGATCGGCTTCCGGCGCACGGACGGTGGTGAGCACCGCGTCGGCGGTCACCGCGCCGACGTCGGGGATCCGCAGCGCGTCCTCGACCAGATGCGCTCGCAGGACGTCGTGGCGGGCGAGGACGGCGTCCAGCACCGACCGCCACCGTGACACGTCCCCGGCCGCGGGCACGCAGATCTCGACCCACTGGCAGAACCCGTCCGCCGCCTTTTTCGCACGCAGCAGGAGATCGCGCATCACCGGGGTGAGCGGCGCGTCGCCGACCGCGGGTGCCTCTTCGGCTCGTTCGGGCTCCCCGCAGCGCGCGGCGATCCCGGCGACGGTGCCGCCTTCGAGGACGTCGCGCGCGGTCAGGTTCAGTCCCTCCCGACGAGCACGGGACACCACGCGCAGCGACGCGATGCTGTCGCCGCCCGCTTCCAGGAATCCGTCGTCCAGTCCGACGCCGGGGCCGAGCAGATCCCGGACCACGCGCAGCAGCACGGCTTCCGCGGGTGTCGCCGGTTCCCGCCCACCCGAGGAACGGGCTTCGGGCGCGGGCAGCGCGGACCGGTCGAGTTTCCCGCTCGGGCCCAGCGGGAGCCGGTCCAGCGGTACGAACGCGGTGGGCACCATGTACGCGGGCAGGTCCGCGGCGAGGTACTCGCGCAGCTCGGCCGGGTCGGGCTCGGCGCCGTCGACAGGCACGACGTAGGCGACCAGGCGGTCTTCGCGGACGATCACCGCGGACGCGCGGACGTTCTCGTGCGCGGTCAGCGCGGTCTCGATCTCGCCGAGTTCGATCCGGAACCCGCGCAGTTTGACCTGGTGGTCGGCGCGGCCGAGGAAGACGATCTGCCCGTCCGGCCGCCACCGGACCAGGTCGCCGGTGCGGTACATCCGCTCCCCCGGCGGCCCGAACGGATCCGCGACGAACCTCTCGGCCGTCAGCGCGGCCCGGCCGACATACCCTCGGGCCAGCTTCGGCCCGGCCAGGTACAGCTCGCCGGTGACGTTCGTCCCGACGGGGAGCAGGCCGCCGTCGAGCACGTACGCGCGGACTTCCGGGTCCGGACGGCCGATCGGCAGTGGACCGGGATCGGCGGGGTCGTAATGCCAGGTGACCGAGTTGATGGTGACCTCGGTCGGCCCGTAGGCGTTGAACAGCGCGCGCCGGTTTCCCCAGCGCCGCGCGAGTTCCGGGTCGAGCCGTTCGGCGCCGACGACGAAGAACACGTCCGGGTCGACGGTCGCGTCGTCGGGCATCGCGGACAGGAACGACGGAAGCAGGTTCAGCCCGGTGACGCGATGTTCGGCGGCGTAGGCCAACAGGTCGTCCCCGGAGACGCGTACCTCTTCCGGCGCGATGACCGAGGTCCCGCCGGACAGCAGGGGCAGCATGAACTGCCAGAACGCGACGTCGAAGCTCGTCGACGCGAAGTGCAGGTACCGCTCGGCGGTCCCGATGCCGACGATGTCCTCCTGCAACGCGATCAGGCTCGGGACACCGCGGTGCGGAACCGCGACGCCCTTGGGTTTCCCGGTGGTGCCGGAGGTGTAGATGACGTAGGCGAGCGAGTCTTCGGTGAACGGCACCGACGGATCCGAGTCCTCAGTGGACAGTTCGGCCGGGTGCACCACCGGAAGACCCTCGACGTCCGAAGTGGACACGACGGCGGCGGGTTCGATGTCGTCGAGCATGTAGGCCAGCCGGTCGGCCGGGTAGTCCGGGTCCATCGGCACATGCACCGCACCCGCCTTGACCACGCCGAACAGGGCGACCACGAGGTCGACGTCGCGGCGCAGCAGCACCGCGACCGGGTCCTGGGGCTTGACCCCGGCCTCGATCAGCGTGTGCGCGAGCCGGTTGGCGCGCCGGTCCAGTTCCGCGTACGTGAGGCTGCGGTCGCGGCAGACGACGGCTTCGGCGTCGGGCGTTTCGCGGACCCAGCGGCCGAACTCCTCCAGCATGCCGCCGCGTTCGCGGTGCGGTTCCGGGCCTTCGCCGAGACGCAGCATCGCGCGTTCCTCGTCGGCGTCGAGCGCGCGCAGCCGGGCGACCGGACGCGCCGGATCGGCGACGATCTCGTGCAGGACGGCGCGCAGCCAGCGGCCGTACGCCTCGGCTTCGTCCCGGGTGAAGGCCTGGGGCTGGTAGCCGAGCCCGACGGTGAACTCGTCGCCGGGCAGCACGATCACGGTGAGCGGGTAATGGGTGGCGTCGGTGATGTCGACGCCGGTCAGATCGAGGCCCGGCGCCAGCGTGGTGCGCGCACGGCTGGAGAGCGGGAAGTTCTCCATCACCAGCATCGTGTCGAACAGGTCGCCGATACCGGCCGCGCGCTGGATGTCCGGCAGCCCGGCGTGGTGGTGATCGGTGAGCCGCACGCTTTCGGTGTGCACGCGCTCCAGCACGGTGACCGCGGTCTCGGCGGCGTCGAACCGGACCCGCACCGGGATCGTGCTGCCGAGCTGCCCGATCATCCGCTCCACGCCGGGGACGTCGGCGGGACGCCCGGACACCGGGCAGCCGAAGACGACGTCGCGGCGTCCGGTCAGGCGGGCGAGCAGAACACCCCACGCGGTCTGGAACACCGTCGTCGGCGTGAAACCGCGCTCACGAGCGAAGGCTCGCAGCCGCTCGCTGAACTCTTCGCCCAGTTCCACGGTGACCCGCTCGGGGCGCTCCACAGTGGACTCGACGGCGGCGGGAGCGAGCCGTGTGCCCTCGTCGAGTCCGGCGAGCGCCTCACGCCAGGCCTCCAGCGCCGCGTCCGGGTCGCGTTCGCCCAGCACCCGGTGGTACTCCGCGAGGGGCGGGGCGACCGGGGCCGCCGGGCCGCCGCCGAGTTCGGCGTAGGTGGCCAGCAGGGTCCGGCCGACCAGCGGCATCGACCAGCCGTCGAGCAGCGCGTGGTGGTTCGTGAGCACCAGGCGGTGCTCGTCCGGGCCCAGGGTGAGCAGCAAGAACCGGATCAGCGGCGGGGTCGCCGGATCGAACGGCCGGGCGAGCTCGGCGCGGCATTCGTCCGCCACCTGCTCCGGTGACACGGCCGAGAAGCGCCAATCGAGAGACACCGCCTCGGGCACCACCTGGACGACCTCGCCCGCATCGGTGGTGTGCAGGTGGACGCGCAACGCGGGATGCCGCCGCAGGACCTCCGCAGCGGCCTCGCGCATCCGGTCGGCGTCGAGTTCGCCGCTGAGCAGGGTCACCGCCTGCACCACGTAGACGTCGGTGTCGTCGTCACCGCGCGCCAAGGTGTGGAAGGAAAGGCCGGTCTGCAGCGGGGTCGCGGGCAGGACGTCCTCGATCCGGCCCCGGCTTTCCAGCGCGTCGATGTCGGCCTGGCCGAGACCGACCAGCGGCAGGTCGGACGGCGTGAGCCCGCCGCCGTCCGGGCCGATCGAGGCGGCGTGCGTGGCCAGCGCTTCCAGCGCCCGCGACCACGCTTCCTGAAGCGCCTCGACACTTTCCGCGGCCAGGACCTCGCCGGCGGCGGTCCATTCGACGGCGAGCCGCGGACGTCCGTCCTCGCGGACGAAACAGTTCAGCGCCAGCACCTGCTCCAGCGACTTGGCCGCCGGTTCGGTGACCGCGAACGGGTCTTCCCCGGGCAGCCGCCAGCCGGTGCCGGACAGGGCGGCGAACCGGCCGAGGTAGTTCAGGACGACGTCCGGTGGCGGGGCGGCGGCGAGTTCGTCCCGGGTGAGCGGGTCGAGGTACCGCAGGACGCCGAAGCCCAGGCCGTTGTCCGGCACCGCGCGTTTGGCCTCTTTGGCCGCACGCAGGAGCTTTCCGATCGCGTCGCCACCGGCGAGGGCGTTGTCGAGATCCGTGGTCGTGGCGACCGCCGTCGCGGGCACGCGCAGCGGGTGCTCGGCGGTGAACCAGCCGACGGTGCGCGACAGGTCCAAGCCGTCCTGATCGCGGCCGTGTCCTTCGAGGGACACGGTTTCGGCCGCGACCGGGGTGTCCCGCCAGGATCGGAGGGACAGCACGAGCGCGGCGAGCAGGACGTCGTCCGGTCCGGCGCGGTAGGCCGAGGTCAGGCTCGTGAGCACGGCCTCGGTCTGCTCCGGCGACGCGACGGTGACCGTCCGCCGCGCGGTCGCGACCGTGTCGGCGCTCCGGTCGAGCGGCCGGTGTCCCAGCCGCGGTCCGTCCAGTGCGCCGCGCCAGTGGTCGAGTTCGCCACGCCGCGCGCCGGAAGTCCCCTGCTCGGCCAGGCGCAGCGCGTGCCTCCGCCAGGACGTTCCAGCGGCCTCCAGCTGTGCGCCCTCGCAGGCGGCGCGCAGATCCGGCAGGAGGATCCGCCACGAGACACCGTCGATCGCCAGGTGGTGGATCACGATGACGAGATGGCCCGGCAGCAACGCGATCCGGAGCATCCCGGCTTCGAGGTCGAGGGAGGCCGCGAGTTCCTCGGCGACTTCCGCCGGGTCTCCGGTCGCTTCCGTGACGACGTCCGCGGCTCGCACGGAATCCCGTTCGCGGACACGCATTTCGTCGGCTACTTGCAGCCGAAGAGCGTCGTGGTGGTCCAGAACCGTTTGCACCCCGGCGGTCAGGCGGTCGAGGGAGAGTTCTTCGTCGAGCCGCAGCGCGGTCCACTGTGTGTACCCGGCGACGGTCGAGACGTCCGGATGCGCGTCGAGGAGGGCGCGGACGATCGGGGGCGCGGGCACCTCGCCGACGGGTTCGTCCGGGGTGCCGGCCCCGCCGCCGATCTCGCGGCTCGCCGCTGCCAGCGCCTCGAAACTGCGCCGCGCCAGCAGATCACGGGGCCGCAGGTCGAGTCCGTGCGCGCGCAGCCTGCTGCTGACGCTGATCGCGGTGATGCTGTCGCCGCCCAGTGCGAAGAAGTCGTCGTCGACGGCGACCTGGTCGACGCCGATGACCTCGGCGATGGTCGCGCACAGCACGCGTTCGCGTTCGGTGGCCGCGGTCCGGCCGGCGGACGCGCGCGGGGCGGGCAAGGCCGCGCGGTCGATCTTCCCGTTGGGGGTCAAGGGAAGCGTGTCGAGAACGACCACCGCGGCGGGGACGAGATGCTCGGGGACCCGCGCCGCGAGGGACTCGCGGACGGCCTCCGGGACGACGTCGCCGACGACGTACCCGATGAGCCTCGGCCCGCGCACGGCGGCGGCCGCGGCGCCCACTCCGGGAACGGCGGCCAGCGCGGCCTCGACCTCGCCCAGTTCGACGCGGTAGCCGCGCACCTTCACCTGGCCGTCACGACGGCCCAGGTACTCCAGACCGCGCCCGGGCACCCAGCGGGCCAGGTCGCCGGTGCGGTACATGCGATCGCCGGGCGCGCCGAACGGGTCCGCGACGAACCGCTCGGCGGTCGCGCCGGGACGGCCGAGGTAACCGCGCGCCAGATGCGGTCCGGCCAGGTAGAGCTCACCGGGGCTTCCGGCGGGCACCGGGCGCAGCGCGGCGTCCAGCACCCGGACGGCGGTGCCCGGTACCGCGGTGCCGATCGTCGGTTCGCCGTCGTCCAGCCAGGATCCGGCACCGTCCACAGTGGCCTCGGTGGGGCCGTACATGTTGCGGGCGCGGACACCGGAGTCGGCGACACGGCGCCACAGCGCGGGCGGAGTCGCCTCGCCGCCGAGCACGAGCAGGGCGGGCGCGTGCTCGCCGTCGAGCAGCCCGGCCTCGACCAACGGAGCGGCCATCGACGGGGTGGTGTCGACGACGTCGATCCGGTCGCGGGTGTACGCGGCCAGCAGTTCGTCGACGTCGCGGGCGATCTCGGTGTCGTAGACGTGCAGTTCGTGCCCGAACAGCAGCCACATGAGCTGGTCGAGCGCGGAGTCGAAGGCGAACGAATAGGTGTGGGCGACCCGCAGCCGCCGTCCCACGGCCCGTTCGGTTTCGGCGACGGTGGTCGCGCGGTGATGGCGCAGCAGCGCCGCCAGGCCGCCGACGCGTCCGAGAACGCCCTTGGGACGGCCGGTCGAGCCCGACGTGAAGATGACGTACGCCAAGTGTTCCGGGTGACGCGGGATCGACAGCGGTGCCGAGTCCAGTGTGGACAGATCGGTTTCGTTCAGCGGCAAATACGGTCCGGGCACGAACTCCGCACTGTTCGCGATCGTCAGCACGGCACCGGCCTCGGCGGCGAGTTCCCGCAACCGCTCGACAGGGTGGACGAGATCCAGCGGCAGGAAGGCGGCCCCGGCGTCGAGCACCGCCAGCAACGCGACGACGAGGTCGGCCGAGCGCGGCAAGGCCAGCGCCACGACGTCGTCGGGCCCGACTCCGCGAGCCCGCAAAGCCCGCGCGAGCCGGTGGACCCGCGCCACCAGTTCGCCGGCGGTCAACCGCTCGTCGCCGTGGACCAGAGCGATCCGTTCGGGGTCGAGTTCGTCCAGCAGTTCGGGAACGCCCAAGGATTCACCGGCCGGGGCCGGGATGGTCCACGCGTCCAGCAAGGTGTCCCGCTCCCCCGGCGGGACGAGGTCGGCGCCGCCGACGACCGGGCCGTCGGGTTCGGTCATCGCGGTGATCAGGCAGCGCAGCGCGGTCAGCTTGGCGTCGACGGCGGCCTGGTCGTGGGTGCGCGCGTCGACCTCGAAACCGAGCAGCAGCCCGCCCTCGGAAGTCGGGAGCACGCTGAGCCCCATGTCCTCGGGCGGCCCGCCGGCGACGTTGCGCATCGTGCCGTGCGCGCCCGCGAAGTCGAGTTTCAGGTCGAACGCCTTGAGGTTGATGCCCCGGCCGTGCAGCAGCGCGCCCGCACCGGGCACCGCCAAATCCTGCGGCAGATCCTCACCGCGATAACGCTGGTGCGTCCGCATCTCCTTGAGCGCGGCGGCCACCCGGGCGGTCAGCTCGGCGGGGTCGTCACCCGGATTCACCGTGACCCGCAGCGGCAGCACGTTGACCGCCATCGCCGGGGTCCGCAGCGCCGTACCTTCCCGGCACATCAACGGCATCGCGAACACGACGTCGTCCCAGCCGAGCAAGCGGTGCAGGAACGCGGCGTAGCAGGCGATCAGCGCGTCACCCCAGGTCGTCCCGGACCGTTTGCCCAGCGCCCGCAGGCGTTCGACGTCCGAGGCGGGCAGCACCGAGCGAGCCGTCACCGTGCGCTCGGGCGGACCGGACGCGCTCCCGCCGTCGTCGAGATCCGGCAATGGGGTGAACCGCGTGCGCCAGTACTCCCGGTCGCGTTCGAACCGTTCGCTTGCCCGGTAGGCGCGATCGGCCTCGACGAGATCCGCGAACGGCGGGAACGTTGACGACGGCACGTCCTTCCCCGAAACCACGGCGGTGTAGCGGGCCGCGGTGCGGCGCGCGAGCATCGCGGCGGTGTACCCGTCGAACACCAGATGGTGTCCGAGCTGCGTGAACCACACTTGCGAGGCCGAGAGCCGCAGCACCAGATGAGCGAACAACGGCCGGCCGGTCATCTCACGGCAAGCCTCGGCGACCCGGCGCCGCTCGGCCTCCACCCGCTCGTGCGCCGCGGCCACCGGATCGGCGTCACCGCGCAGATCCACCACCGCCGGCAGCGGCACCGGCTCCGCCGACACCTCCTGACGCGGCCCGTCCGGCGTCTCGAAGACCCGCAACCGCAGGCTGTCGGCCTCCTCGACGGTCGCCCGGATCGCCTCGGCCAGCACGGTGACGTCGACCGGACGGTCGCCTGCGATCTCGACCACGTCGCCCACGACGTAGTACGGCGAGTCCGGTTCCAGTCGCTGCGCGGTCCAGATGCCCAGCTGGGCTCCGGTGAGGTTCAGGGCGTTGCTCATCTGGTGCTCCAGGGATCAGGGGGTCGCGCTCAGAGCGCGGGCACGACCATCGGGGTGCCGGTCACCGGATCGGGTACGACGACGCTGGGGAGATCGAAGACCTCCTTCATCAGCTCCGCGTCGACGATCTCGGCGGGGGCGCCTTCGGCCACGATCCGGCCGTCTCGCAAAGCGACGAGATGGTCGGCGTAGCGGCAGGCCTGGTTGATGTCGTGCAGGACGGCGATCACCGTGCGGCCCTCGTCGCGCAGCCGCCCCAGCAGTTCCAGCAGCTGGTACTGATGCGCGATGTCGAGGAAGGACGTCGGTTCGTCCAGCAGGAGGTACGGCGTCCGCTGCGACAGCACCAGCGCCACCCACACGCGCTGACGCTGTCCGCCGGACAGTTCCTGCACCGGCCGGTCGGAGAGGCCCGCGACACCGGCCGCGGTCATCGCCTCCAGCACCGCCCGTTCGTCCTCTTCGGACCACGACGCGAACAGCGACTGATGCGGGAACCGGCCGCGCGCGACCAGTTGCCGGACCCGGACGTCCTCCGGCGCGACCGGGTCCTGCGGCAGGAAACCGAGCTCCCGCGCCAAACCCTTGCCGGGGAACGAACCGACCTCCTTGCCGTCCAGCAGCACCTCGCCCTCGGTCGGGCGCAGCAGCCGGACGAACGCGCGCAGCAAGGTCGACTTGCCGCAGGCGTTCGGTCCGACGACGGCGGTGAACGCGGCGTCGGGCACATCGAGGCTCAGCCGGGTCGAAACGATCCGGTCGCCATAGCGCAGGGTGAGGTCCCGCGCGGTCAAACGGGCACTCATGTGCGCCGCACCTCCTTGGTGAGCAGCCAGATCAGGTAGCCGCCGCCGATCACGGTGCTGACCACACCGACCGGCAGCGATTCCGGCGCCAGCAGCATCTGGGCGGTCAGGTCGGCACCCGCCAGCAGCACGGCGCCGGTGAGGGCGGCGGGCAGCAGCGAGATGCCGGGTGTGCGGGCCAGCCGCCGTCCGATCTGCGGCGCCGCCAGCGCGATGAACGCGATGGGCCCGGCGACGGCGGTGACCGTGGCCGTGCAGCCGACCCCGATCAGCACCAGGACCAGCCGCAGCCGGTCCCACCGGACGCCGGTGGTGACCGCCAGCGCGCCGCCGAGCGCGGCTTGGTGCAACGCGGGTGCCCGGGTGAACAGCACGGTGAACAGCACCGCGAGCACCCCGAACGGGATGGCGATGTCGTCCCAGCCGACGCCGTTGAGCGAACCGGCGTTCCAGCCGACCGCGGCGATCGCGATCTCCAGTTCGGCGCGCAGCACGATCCACGAGTTGAGCGCGGTCAGCATCGCGTTGATCGCGATCCCGATGACGATCAGCCGCAGACCGGAAAGCCCGCCACCTAGGGAAAGCGCGTACACGATGGCGGCTGTGATCACCCCGCCGAGGACCGAGCCGATCGTCAGCTGGGTCGACGTTCCCGAAAGGACGGTGATCGCGACCAGTGCGCCGGTGTAGGCGCCGGCGTCGAGACCGATGACGTCCGGGCTGCCGAGCGGGTTGCGGGTGATGTTCTGGAAGATCGCGCCCGCCAGGCCGAGCGCGGCACCGAACACCAGCCCGGCCAGGACCCGGGGCAGCCGCCATTCGCGGATGACGACGCCCGGTCCGCCACCGGCACCGCCGAGCGCGGCGAACACGCGGGCGGGACTCGCCCACGACGCGCCGTAGCAGAGCCCGAGTAGCGTCAGGCCGGCGATGAGCACGATCATCACCGCGAGGAAGACGAGGGTGCGGCGTTCCAGCCGGGCGGAGAACCGCCCGCGCCGCAGGACCAGTGCGTTCACAGTGGCGCCGCCCCGTATTTGCGGACGGCCCAGATCAGCACCGGGCCGCCGAGGAACGCGGTCACGATCGCGACCGGGACCTCGCCGGTCGGCAACAGGACCCGGGAACCGATGTCCGCGGCCAGCATCAGGACCGGGCCGAGCACTGCGGCGAACGCGATGAGCCACGGGATCGACGCGCCCGCCACCCGGCGGGCCAGATGCGGCACGATCAGCCCGACGAACAGGATCGGCCCGGCCAGTGCGGTGGCCGCGCCCGCCATCAGGGTGATCAGCAGCAGGGTGATCGTGCGGACGCGGGCGACGTTGGCGCCGAGCGTATGGGCGACCGTCTCGCCGAGCGCGATGGCGTTGAGCTGACGGCTCACCGCGAACGCACCCAGCAGCGACAGGCCGATCACGATCAGCGGCACCGTGGTCGGCGCCTGTTCGCGACCGGCCAGCGAACCCACCGACCAGAACCGGTAGACGTCGAAGGTGTCCGGGAACAGCAGCCGCAGGCCGAGGGTGAGGCCCAGCAGCACGGCGCTCAGCGCGGTCCCGGCGAGCACCAGCCGCAGCGGCGACCGGTGGCCGACCGCGTAGACCAGCACCGCGGCCCCGATCGCGCCGACCACCGCCAAGCCCAGTTCGGCCAGCGCCGACGCCATGAGGCCGAACGCCGAACCCAGCGCGATGGCGAACCCGGCGCCGGCGGTCACGCCGAGCACACCGGGTTCCGCCAAGGCGTTGCGCGACAAGGCCTGCACGAGCACTCCCCCGACGGCCAGTGCCGCGCCGACGGCGACGGCGAGGACCGCCCTCGGCATCCGGATGTCCAGGACCACCGCCCGGTCACTCGGGTTCCCGTCGCCCAGCAGGGCGCGCACGACCTCGCCGGGGGCGATGGCGTGCGCGCCGATGCCGACGCTCAGCACGGCGACCACGACGAGCCCGAGCAGTGCGGCGCCGAGCAGCGCGGACCGCCCGGTCGTGGTCACTGCTTGAGCAGCGGCGCGAACGCCTGGTCCGCGGCGTCCAAAGTGGACGTAGCGGCCCGGTAGGTGGCGGCTTCGGTGTAGCGGAAGGCGTAGACCTTGCCGGCCTTCACCGCGGGCAGTTCCTTCCACAGCGGCGAGTCGAGGACGTACTTCACCGGCGCCGGGACGGAACCGTCGGCGCTGACCGAGTAGGTGATCGCGTCGGCCTGGGCGAACGCGGTCGAGAGCTCTTCGATCGACGGGTACTCGCTGACGTCCTTGGAGCCGCCGCCCTTGACCTTCACCTGACCGTAGTAGGTCGCGCCGAGGTCCTGGGCGATGTTGGTGCCCCAGGAACCGTTGAACTCACGCTGGAAGTTGCCCTTGGCGACCTCGCCGTACGCACCGACGTGGCCCAGCTTCAGCTGCGGCAGCACGGCCTTGTACTTGTCGGCCAGGCCCTTGGCCTTGGTGTCGTACGCGGTCTTGACGGCGTCGAACCCGGCGACCGCACCGGCGGCGTCGGCCTGCTTACGGGAGAGGTCGCGCCACATCGCCGGCACGGACGGGCCGATCGCGACCACCGGGGCGATCGCTTCGAGACGCTTGATGTCGATGTCGGCGAGCACCGGCTTCGGCACGCCGATGACGATGAGGTCGGGGTCCGCCTGCGCGATCGCCTCGTAGTTCGTCTCCGCCGCCGACTCGCCCGCGACCTTCGCCAGCTCGTCGTACTTCTTGCGCTCCTGCTCGTTGAACAGCGGGATGCCGCGCTTCCAGCTGGAGACGCCGACCAGCGGGGCGCCCGCTTCGAGCAACGCCGGCACGGCGTACCCGGTGGCGATGACCCGCTTCGGCGAGACCGGGATGGTGATCTGGCCGTTGTCGGCGGCGAACACCCGGGTCTGGCCGCTGTCGGCCGTTCCTCCGGCGTCTTCCGAACCGCAGGCGGTGGCCGTGACGACGACCGTCAAGGCGAGCGCGAGCGCTCCGGTGAGGCGGCGGGTTCTTGTGGTGCGCATGGATTTCCTCGTTTTTCGGGGGGGGTGGGGCAAGGGTGGAGGTGGTTCAGTGGTCGTGCTCGTCGTCGAAGTCGGCGACGCCGCGCTTCCAGTAGCCGGTGACGTCCTGGTCGGCCTTGCCGAGGCCCAGGTCCTTGAGCCAGCGGCGCAGCGGTTTGATCTGCCCGGCCTCCCCTGCGACCCAGGCGTAGAGCCGCTCGCCTTCGGGGACTTCGATCGTCCGCACGGCGCGGGCGAGCACGTCGGAAACCCCCGGGGCCGCGTCGCCGCGATGCAGCCAGTGCACCTCGACGTCCTCGGGCGCGGACAGCTCGATCTCTTCGCTCTCGTCGGCGACCTCGATGAACGCCCAGCCCGCGGCGGTCCGCGGCAGTTCCTCGAGCCAGCGCGCGATCGCGGGCAGCGCGGTGATGTCGCCCGCGAGCAGGTAGCGGTCGTAGTTGTGCGGCACGATCAGCCCGCCGGGCGGCCCCGCGACGTGCACGGGAGTGCCCGGGGCGACGGCCTTGGCCCAGTCGGAGCCGAGTCCGCCGTCGTGCACGGCGACGTCGAGGTCGAGCTCCCCGGAAACCGGGTCGTAGCGCCGGACCGTGTACTCACGCGACGTCGGCGAGGGCTTCGGCCAGCGCAGCATGTCGCCGTCCTGGACCGGAAGCCTCGGCTCCGGGTCCAGCTCCGGGAACAGCACCTTCACGTGTTCGTCGGGCGAATGCGCCTCGAACCCGGCCGTGCCGGGCCCGCCGAGCGTGACGCGGAGCAGTCCGGACCCGATCATCGCGGTGCGGACGACTTCGGCCGTCCGCACGCGGATCGGGTACGGCACCTTCTCGGCGCCCTGGCCGGCGCGGACCTCGGCGATCCGTTCGAGGTGGCGGTGCCGGTGGTCGGCGCGGCTCATGCGGCGCTCCCGGCGACGATCTTCGTCCAGTGGCCCAGATTGGGCTGCTCGGCGAGGTCGGCGAACTCCAGGGTGTCCGCGCCCTCGGAACGCCACTGCTCGACCAGTCCCATGATGCGCATCGAGTCGAGGCCGAGATCGGTCAGGTCGGTCTCGGCGGTCAGCTCGGCCGGGTCGCAGCCGAGCAGTTCGGCGACGTCGGCGTGGATCTTCTCGGCGGTCAGGCTCATCGGGGAACTCCGGTCGGGATCGTGGCCATCGCCGCGAGCGCGGCGGCCGTCGTGGTCAGGGCGCCGCAACGCTGGGCGACGTACTCGCAGGCCTGGTCGTGACGTTCGCGGGAGAAGTCCGCGACCGCGTCACCGACCAGGAACGGCTGGATGTCGCGCATGAAGGCCTCGACGGCCGTCGCCTGACAGCCGATATGCGCGTAGACACCGGTGATCAGCAGCTGATCACGGCCGGCTTCGGCGAGCTGCTCGGTGAACGTGCTGCGCTGGAAGGCGCTGTAGCGCCACTTCGTCAGCACGGCGTCGCCGGGCTTCGGGGCGAGTTCGTCGACGACGTCGGCGGCACCCGGGTCCTCGTCGATGACCGCGCCGATGCCGTCACCCCAGAACTCGGTGAGCAGACCGCGGTCCTCGGCGGCCTGGTGCCCGGGCTGCGCGGTGTAGAACACCGGGACCCCGGCCGCTCGGGCGGCGTCGGCCAGCGCGGCGATGTTCGCGACCATCTCGGGGACGGGCGCCCCCTCGAACGGCGCCAGGAAGTAGCGCTGGGCGTCGTGCACCAGCAGCGCCATGCGGGAGGGATCGGGTTTCCAGCCGACCCGTCCGGCGGGCAACTCGGCCTCGGTCGGCAACGAGTAGGACCGGATCTTGGGCAGTGACACGACTTTCATCCCTCCTTCGCCAGGGCGGCCAAGGCCGCCCGCAGCTCACGCTTGCTGGTCTTGCCGACGCCGGTCACCGGGAACTCCGGTACCACCTGGACCAGATCGGGCACCTTGAACGCCGCCACCCCGCGCTCCCGCACGAACCGGCGCAGTTCCGCCGCGGCGGGCTCGGCTCCGGCAGCGGGAACGACGTAGGCGCAGGTGCGCTCGCCCAGGTAGGGGTCGGGCACCGCGACGACGGCGGCGTCGAGCACACCGGGGTGGGCCATCAGATGGTTCTCGACCTCTTCCGCGGCGACCTTCTCACCGCCGCGGTTGATCTGTTCCTTGGCCCGGCCGACCACTTCGAGGTGGCCGGAGGGGTTCTGCCGGACCAGATCCCCGGTCCGGTAGAAGCCGTCCTCGGTGAAGGCGGTCTTGTTGTGCTCGGTGGCCCGGTAGTAGCCGCGGATCGTGTACGGGCCGCGGGTCAGCAGCGCGCCGATCTCGCCCGGCGCGACGAGGTCGTCCGAAGTGGACAGTGGATCGTCCGGGTTCACGACGCGGATCTCGTCGTCCGGCGAGATCGGCCGTCCCTGCGTGGCGAGGACGTACTCGTCCGGATCGTCGAGGCGGGTGTAGCAGACCAAGCCCTCGGCCATGCCGAACACCTGCTGCAGACGGCAACCCAGCGCGGGACCGATCTTCTCGGCGAGTTCGCGGGCGCATTTGGCCCCGCCGACCAGCAGGACGTCCAAAGTGGACAGGTCGCGGGTGGTCCGCGCGGCGGCCTGCGCCCACGCGGCGGCCAGCGGCGGCACCAGCCCGGTGATCGTGACACCCTCGGCCTCGATCAGCCGGAACGCGGTGTCGGCGTCCGGACGCGGCGCGAACACCGTCGCGGCGCCCGCGTGCAGCGCGCCGAGCAGTCCGGGCGAGCTGAGCGGGAAGTTGTGTGCGACCGGCAACGCGGCCAGGTGGACGCTTTCCGGGCGCAGGCCGCAGATTCGCGCGCTCTCGCGGACGCTGTAGAGGTAGTCGTCGTGCGTGCGCGGGATCAGTTTCGGCAATCCGGTGCTGCCACCGGACAGCTGGAGGAACGCGACACCGGAGGGATCCGGGTCCGGCAGCGCCCGTGGAGTGGTCGCCTCCAGTGCGGCGAACTCCTCGGTGCCGACGACGAAGACGTCCCGTACCGACGCGACTTCGGCCGCGGTCGCCTTCGCCAGGGCCGCGTGGTCGAAGCGTTCGTGCTCGCCGACGGTCACGATCGCGACGGCGTCGCTCTGTCCGGCGAAATGCCGCAGTTCGCTGGCGCGGTGCGCGGGAAGCGCGAAGACCGGCAAGGCGCCGGCGCGCCACAGGCCGAAGACGACGGACGCGAACTCGGGCACGTTCGGCAGTTGGACGACGACCCGGTCGCCCGCACCGATCCCGGCTCCGGCGAACCCCGCCGCCAGCCGGTGCGCCCGCTCGTCCAGTTCGGCGAACGTCCAGCGCGCGGTCTCCCCGATCACGGCGAGCCGTTCGGCGTAGGCCTCGGCGAGGCTGGTGAGCAGCGCGCCGAAGGTCTGGCCGCGCCAGTATCCCGAAGCGCGGTAACGAGCGGCGGTCTCGGGCGGCCAGGGCACGTGGTCCGGGTTCACGCCGCCCCCTCCAGACCCAGCGCGCGCAGCAGCGTCCCGAACTTGGCGCCGGTTTCGGCGAGTTCGGCCTCCGGGTCTGACCCCGCGACGACCCCGGCGCCGGCGAACAGCCGCACGGTGCGGTCACGGACCTCGGCGCAGCGGATCGTGACGACCCATTCGCCGTCGCCGTCCGGACCGGTCCAGCCGACCAGACCCGCGTAGTAGCCGCGGTCCTCGGGTTCGAGCGCGGCGATGGTGTCGCGGGCGAGCACGGTCGGGACGCCGCAGACCGCGGGCGTCGGGTGCAGGGCTTCGGCCAACGCGAGCGCGGACGAACCGGCGTCGTCCGGGTCGGCGAGCCGTCCGCTGATCCGCGTCGAGAGGTGCCACATCGTGGGCGTGCCGATCACCTCGGGATCAGCGGGGACGTCGAGGTCGACACAGAACCGGCCCAGCACCTCGGCCACCTGCGCGGCGACGTGGGCGTGTTCGGCGCGATCCTTCTCCGACGCCAGCAGATCGCCGATCAGGCGGGCGTTCTCGGCCTCGTCCGCGACGCGCGGACGGGAACCGGCCAGCGGATTCGCCGTCACCGTCCGGCCGCGACGAGAGACCAGCAGTTCCGGGCTGGCGCCGACCAGCGTGCGCGGCGCGGCCTCTCCCGGCGCGCTGACGTCGACGGCGAACGCGTGCGCCGCCGGGTCGGCGTGCACGAGCCGGGCCAGCAACCGCGGCACGGCGACGGGGTCGCCACCGGTGACGTCGAGACAGCGGGCCAGCACGATCTTGCGCAGGTCACCGTCGCGGATCTCCTCCAGTGCCCTGGCGACGGCGCCGGTGTACACCTCGGGCGCGGGTCGCGGGGTCACCGACCAGGAGCCACCGCCGAGCGCTGCCACCGGACGTCCCGGCCCCGGCGCGCCCGCCCGGCGGACCACCGCGGGCACCACCAGGCTGCTCGGGGCGTCGGGCCGGAAGCCGATCGCGCCGGCCACCACGGGGTCGATCACCCCGGCCACCAGCGCGGCGTCGAGGACTTCGGCGGCGGCCCGGGCGCGCCTGCCCGGAGCCGCGTGGACCGGGGAATACACCCCGTCGCCCAGCAACGATCCCCGCGCGGAGGAGTAGTAGAACGATCCGGGCAGGTACGCCGCCAGCAGATCGGCCGCCTGGTGGACCGGCCGAGGTCGGGCCGGTGCAGGTGAGGACACGACAGGATTCCCTTTCGCAAATACTACTGACCAGGTGTGCACTCGAGTCGTGCTGCAGTGCCGCATGCCGGCGCGGTACGCGACCCCCCGGACGCGCCGAACACCCTTACTTTTCGGTTAGCCTAACCTAATCGTACGGTCCCGAAAAGTCTTCGTTGCGTCATCGAGATCACGCCCGTAGCGTCGCGCCGCCGTCGACGTAGAGGTTCTGCATGGTGATGTGCCGCGCGCGGTCGGAGGCCAAAAACAGTACGGCGTCAGCGATATCGGCGGGATCGGCTATCCGGCCCAGTGGTATGCCGACACGGTATTGCTCCGGATTTCCCGCGATGACACGGTCCGCGCCGTTTTCGTCCGTCCACAGTAGACGTTGCATGTCGGTGTCGGTCGAGCCGGGCGAGACGACGTTGCACCGGATTCCGGAGCCCGCCAGTTCGAGGCCGAGACAGCGGGTCAGCATGGTCGCCGCGGCCTTGGAAGCGGCATAGGCGGCCATCCCGGTCCTCGGGACACCGGCGGCGTTCGACCCGACCGTCACCAGCACACCACCGCGCCGCGGCAGCATCCGCCGGGAGATCTCGCGAAGCACGGTGAACACACCGGTGGAGTTGACCGCGAACGTCGCCGCCCAGTCCTCGTCGCTGGTCTCGCACACCGACCCGGGTTTCAGTACGCCCGCGACGGACGCCCCGATCCCGATCGGCCCGAGTTCGCGTTCGACCTGGTCGACCACCCTCGCCACGGCGGCGGGATCCCCGACGTCCGCGACGAACGAGGTCACCCCGTCGCGCGGAGCCCCTTTCACCAGGTCCACCGCCGCCACGATCGCACCGGCCCCGGCCAGCCCGTCCACGACGGCCGCCCCGATCCCGCGCGCACCTCCGGTCACGAGCGCGACCTTGCCCTCGATCCCTTCCACGCCACAACCACCCCACGTCCGTTTTGCTTAGCCTTGCCTAAGTTAGCTGTCAAAACCGGACAAAGCGAGGGAGCGACACCGGTGATTCAGGCCACTTCGGTCCCGCGGCCTCACCCCGGTAGCGGGCAGGACAGCGGACCGCGTTCGTTTCCGCCGCCCAGCAAGGTGATCCGGACGCCCGCACTGAGTGAATCCCTGGCGGTGCAGACGATCTGGTCGACGGCCCGTGCGGAAAGCCCCGCGACGTCGGCCGAGAGGGTCACCGTGACACCGTCGGGCCTGGCGACGTGGTCGAGCACCGTGGTGCCGGGCGGGACTTCGGTGGTGTAGCGCTGTTCGCGTTCATTCTCGTCCGGCCCGCCCGCGAGCAGATCGATCGTCGCCGCCGGGGACAGCGCCTCGGCGAGCGGGCGCAGCACCCGCACCGGTTGCCCGTCCGTCAGGAAATAGAGCCCCGCCCCGTTGGCCGGGCCCGACGGCGCGGGGGCGCCCCGGATCACCGCACTGGGCCGGATGCCGCAGCCGGCCACCGCCAGCACGAGCAGCGGGACGAACCAGGACTTCCTCATGCCGTCACCTCCTGCCAGGGCAGGCGGAGGGTGAACACCGCACCGCCGTCCGGCCGGTTCGCCGCGATCAGGGCCCCGCCGTGCAGGCGCGCGTTCTCCCACGCGATCGCGAGGCCGAGGCCGCTGCCGCCGGATCGCGCCCTGGCGGTGTCCGCCTTGTAGAACCGGTCGAACACACGCGACAACGCCTCGGGGCTCAGCCCGGGCCCGCGATCCGTGACCTCCAGTGTGATCCACTCCCCTTCCGCGGCGAACCGGAGCGAGACCGGCTTTTCCCCGTGCCGCAAAGCGTTCCCGACCAGATTCGCCACCACGACGTCCAGCCGCCGCGGGTCCAGCCGGGCGAACACTCCGGACGGCAGGTCGGTCTCCACCTCGTCGGTCCAGCCCCGGATGCGCAGGCTCGCCGCCACCACTTCCGCGACGTCGACCTCCTCCGGCGCGAGGGCCGCCGCCCCGGCGTCGAACCGTGAGATCTCGATGAGGTCGTTGACCAGCCGGGTCAGATGGTGCGTCTCGTCGATGGTCAGCCGCGCCGCGCGGCCCGCGTCCCCGGAGAGGTCCTCCTGCTCCAGCACGTCCGCGACCGCGGTCATCGCGGCGAGCGGGGTGCGGAGTTCGTGGGAGACGTCGGCGACGAACCGCCGTGCGTCGGCCTCCATCCGTTCCAGTTCACGAACATGACGTTGCAGCGCCGCGGCCGTGTCGTTGAAGGTCTGCGCCACACCCGCCAGTTCGTCGGATCCGCGGACGTCGATCCTGGTCCTCAGGTCGCCCTCGCCCAGCCGCCGCGCGCCTTCGCCGAGTTCGCGCACCGGACGCAGCACGCCTCGCGCGGCCACCAGCGCCAGCCCGATGGCGAAGACCAGGGCCACCCCGCCGATCAGCCAGGCCCGGGTGGCGAGCTCGCCGATGCTCAGCTCCTCGGCCTCCATGCTGCGGGAGATGTAGGCCTCGATACCCGACGACTGCAGGCGCCCACCCGGGAGCACGACGGTGAACCTGGTACCCACCACCAGCATCGGCGTCTTCCCGACGAGAACCCGTTGCCAGGCCACGTCTCCCGACCGGACCTGCTCGCGAAGCTCCGGCGAGATAAGGGATCGCAGCTGCTCGTTGCCGACGGCCTTGTCCTCGTACAGGACCAGGGTTCCGAGGTCGCGGGCGGTCAGCTCGCGGTTGATCCGGTTCAGCGTCCCGTCGCTCGGCGGCAACGAGCCCAGCGGATACAACGCCTCGGCCTTGTCGACCAGGAGCCGGGCCGTGGAGTCCTGCGCCTGCTGGAGGATCGTGGTGCGGGACAGCACGTAGTTGCCGCCCGCGACCGTCGCCGCGGTGATCACGACCAGCAGGCTGAACGCGAGCAACAGCCGAGTGCGCAGACCCCAGAGCTTCACAGGGGCCCGAACCGGTAGCCGAACCCGCGGACGGTCTGCACGTACACCGGCGCGGAGGAGTCGTCCTCGATCTTCGCCCGCAGCCGTTGCACGCAGGCGTCGACGACGCGGGAGTCGCCGAAGTAGCCGTGCTCCCAGACGTTCTCCAGGAGATACTGACGGCTGAGCACCCGCCCGGGGACCTGGGACAGTTCCAGCAGCAGCCGCAGTTCGGTCGGCGCGAGGGCGACGGGCTTGCCGCCCTTGGTCACCGTCAGCCCGGCCCGGTCGACCCCGAGATCGCCGTGCTGCTCGATCCCCGGCTGCGGCGGCCCGAGCCGCGACGGCTGCCCACTGCGGCGCAGCACCGCGCGGATCCGTGCCTCCAGCACCTGCGCCCTGGCCGGTTTGACCACGTAGTCGTCCGCGCCGGCGGCGAGCCCGGCCACCACGTCGATGTCGTCGTTGCGCGCGGTGAGCATGATGATCGGCAGGTCGCCCGCGGCCCGGATCCGGCGGCAGACCTCGAAACCGTCGAGGCCGGGCAGCATCAGGTCGAGGACGACGACGTCCGGCGGCCGCGACGCGAGCCGCGCCAGGCCCTCCTCGCCGGTGCCCACCGCGTCGACGGCGTGGCCGCGCCCGCCCAGCGCCATGCTGAGCCCGTCACGGACGGCCTGGTCGTCTTCGATGAGCAGCACCCTGGGCATGCCGACGACTATCGCAGCGCCGGACGGAATCCGCTCGTCCATGACACGTCAGGATGCCCGCCCGGGTTCCGCGGAGCGTCCGCGTGATGTCTTCGTTCTGTCACAGCGTGGTCCGTGCGGAACGGTGACATTTCCGTCGGCGTCCGCGCACATCGCCGGGATCGGGGCGGGACAAGCGTCGTCGACCGTGGAAGCCATGAACGAACAACGGGTTTTCGCGCTGGTCACCCGCTTCCTCGCGATCCTGCTGCTGATCCCGGCGTGGCTGCGCTCCCCCGGCCGTGCCCGGCGGCTCGCCTGTGGCTGGGCGCTGTCGCTGCGCTTCCCGGCCGAGGACCTCTCCGGACTCTCCGCCGGGACCCTCGCCGCGTTCACCGCGGCCAGGACCGAGGCGTTCTGGCGGCACCGCACGCTGATCGGTCTCACCTCGGGCCATCGCGATGCCGCCGAGCAGCACCGGCTCTTCCTCGCCGAAGTAGCCAAGACCGGTTCCGAACAGGCCGCGCGGCGACGAGTCCTCCCGGCGAAGGACTCGGTGCACGTCAGAGGTATCGCGCTGGACATCCGGCCACGCGAAGGCGCCCAGTGGCTCGAGGACAACGGGTCCCGCTTCGCGCTGTACCGGACCTATGACAACGAATGGTGGCATTTCGAGTACCGGCCCGGCGAGACTCCGCCGGCGCGGTTGCCGCATCCCGGCTGGCTGGTGACCGGCACTGCCCGCGCAATTAGTCCTCTGAATGCGTTCTTTCACGGCCTCTCGACGGTGACGTGCGGTGCGAGAGCGGCCAGGAAGTCGGCCGCGTCGAACGCCTCCCCGGCGGAAACCACACCACTCGCCTTCACCCGGCCGTCGAGCACCCGCTCCACCGCCTCCACCACGAGCGGAGCCGTGACCGCGTAGATGTCCTGTCCCCTCGCGACGATCCGCCGCTCCTCCGCACCGCGACGTACGACGACGTCGACCACGAAGGTCTGCGCGGACCGGCCGCTCTCATCCGCTGCGGCGGGCGTCGGTGTGTCGGGGGCGACGACGTCCTTCGCGGCGTCGGCGGTCATGTAGGTGACCACCTCGGGAATGGCCAGGTGACTCGGGACGGTGACGACGTCGGCCATGGTGAACTCGCCGAGCACCGCCCGCTTTCCCAGCGGTGCGGGGAAGTCCCAGTCGAGCGACGGCAGAGCGTCGTCACGGTGTTCCAGCCGTCCGCCGCTGAAGCGGAGCCGCTGCCCGTTCCGCCGTTCCCGTGAAACCTTGCCGGCGGCGCGGGTCCCGGGCGTCGGATGCCAGTTGCTCAGCGCGTAGGCGACATGCGCCTCGTCGGCCGACGTCCAGTCCCCCATCGCATCGGTGACCAGCAGATCGCCGAGCCCGCCGAAGAAGGCCATCGCCGGGATCACGGTCGCACCCGCGGCACGGTCTGCGAAGTGCGCGAAGGTGTCGACGTTCGCTTCGATCTCGGCGGCCACGTCCAAGTACGGGATCCCCGCCCTCAGCGCGGCCTCGATCACCGGAGCGCCGGTGTCCGCGAACGGTCCCGCGGCGTTGATGACCGCGTCGGCGCCTTCCAGCGCGCCGTCGAGCGAGGCCACGACGCTGATCGCGGCCTGCCGGACCTCGATCCCCGGCCCGGCGAGGTCGCGCAGTCTCGTCTCGTCCCGCCCCAGCGCGAGCACCTCGAAACCACGCGAACGCAGTTCCGCCACCACGAACCGGCCGGTGTGCCCGTACGCACCGAACACCGCGACCTTGTACCCCGTACCCATCGGTTCTCCAACCCTCGGCTGATCCACTGTGGACCATCCTGCCGACGGGATCCCGCGACCGACAGTGTCCGGAACGCCATCATGCGTACACTTTCGGACATGAGCACTGTCGCCCTCGCCGCCACGGACGGGATGCTGCATTTCGAGCTGGCCATCGCCTCCGAGGTCTTCGGCACGGGCCTGCCCGGCTACGGGCCTTGGTACGACCTCGCCGTCTGCGGTTCGGCCACGGTGCGGGTCGGCAGGTTCGACCTCGAACCCGAGCACGGTCTCGACCACCTGGCCCGGGCGGACACGGTGATCGTCCCCGGCTGGGCGGACGTCGACGTCGATCCGCCCACCGACCTCGTCGAGGCCGTCCGGGTCGCGCACGAGGCGGGTGCCCGGGTGGCGTCCCTCTGCACCGGCGCGTTCGTACTGGCGGCCGCCGGTCTCCTGGACGGCCGCCGCGCGACGACGCATTGGGCGCATACCGAGGTCCTGGCCGCCCGTTATCCGCTGGTGGAGGTCGACCCCGACGTCCTCTACGTCGACAACGGCAGCGTGCTCACCTCCGCGGGCAAGGCCGCCGCGATGGATCTGTGCCTGCACCTGGTCCGCTCCGACCACGGTTCGGCGGTCGCGAACACCGTCGCCCGGCGTCTGGTCGTCCCACCGCACCGCGCGGGCGGCCAGGCCCAGTTCGTCACCACCCCGGTCCCGGACCAGGACGACCATCCGCTCGGCGGGCTGCTGCCCTGGGTGACCGAACGGCTGGACCGGCCGCTGACCGTCGAAGACCTCGCACGCCAGGCGAAGATGAGCTCACGCAACCTGGCGCGGCATTTCCGGACGTCGACGGGCACCACCCCGCTGCGCTGGCTGCTGAACCAGCGGATCCGCCGCGCGCAGGAACTGCTGGAGCGGACCGACGACAGCGTCGACGCGATCGCGGAGGCCACCGGGATGGGGACCGCCGCGACACTTCGCCGCCACTTCAACCGCACCGTCGGCGTGCCACCGGACAGCTACCGCCGGACATTCCGCGCCCAGGCTAAGGAATCCGTGCGGTGACGAGGTTCGCCACGGCCGCCATCCCGGCCTCGTTGGGGTGGTACGGGACGCGACCGGCCGCCGTCACGTAGCGCTCCATCCAGGGAGCCGCCGCGCAGCCATCGTGGTTCGCGCTCACCGCCGCCGCGGGGACCAGGGTCGCGCGTTCGCTCCGAGCGGCACGCCTGGTCGCCGCCGCGAGCTTGTCGGCGATCTCGCGTTCGAAGGCCAGCTGCTCCGAGGTGAGCGGGACGCCCTCACAGGCCGACGCGCCGCGCGGCACGATCGTCAGGTAGTCGACGACCAGCACTCGCGCCCGCGGTGCGCGCTGGTGCACCGCCGCGATGACGGCCCCGATCTTTTCGTGCACCGTGCCGAGCGCCGTCCGGATCCCGGTCTGGTCCACCTGGCCACAGTTCGTGCCGCCACTGTTCTGGCAGGAATAGGTGAAGAGACTGCCGACGTAGCCGACGTCGTTGCCGCCGATGGTGACCGTGACGAGCCGGGTGTCCGGGGTGACGGCCTCGATCTGCGGCGGCTGTCCCGCCTGCCCGGTGGCGAGGATGTTCGCGGTGGTGGCGCCACTGCAGGTGACGTCGGTGAGAACGAGCCCGCGCTTCTCGGCGACGAGGCTCGCGTAGTTCTTCATCGAGCGTCCGCACGCGGCCGGCGTTCCGGCTCGCAGAGGCGGGATTCCGGGACCTGCGGCGAAGGAGCTGCCCATGGCGACGTATCGGGCGGCGCCTTCGGCCTGGGCGGGTGTGGCGAGGACGACGAGCGTGACCGCGGCGGCCACCGCGACCGCCATTCGCTTGAGCATGGCGAACTCCCCTTTTCTCACGAACGAACCGGTTCGGATCCCACGATGCCGTCGATGACACCGAGGGCGAGCAGATCTTCGGGACGAAGTTTCAGATCGCCTGCGAGGGCGGGCACTTCTTCCTTGCCACGCTTGAGGATCCCGGCCGCCAGTTCCGGCGCGATGACGGAGAAGCAGGCGTCCGGGGTGAGCCAGATCCGGTCCGCCGAACAGAAGGCGAGCGCTCCGCCCGAGCCTCCTTCGCCGACGACCAAGGTCGTGATCGGCACTCCCGCGGCGGCGACGGCGCCGAAGAGTTCGGCGATCGCGTTCCCGGCTCCCGCTGTCTCCGCGCCTGGGCTCGCGTCCGCGCCCGGGGTGTCGACGAGAGTCAGTACCGGCAGGCCCAGCCGGTCGGCGAACCGGATCAGCCGGGTCGCCGTACGGAACCCGGCGGGCTTGGTCGCCGTGCCCGTCTGCGCCGCGAACGCGATCGACCGGCCGCCGCGAGCGCCGATCCCGCAGAGAACCCCGTCTTCGGCGCCGCCACGGATAAAGCCGTAGGTGTCGAAATAGTCGTCGAGATAGGCGTCGGCACGCGGCCGGTCGGGCGACCGGGTTCGGAGAACGGCCTGCCAGCCGTCCGGTGCCGGTTCGAGCGCGCCGAGCGCCCGGGGCACGTCCGCCGGCTGTTTCGCGCCGCCGGTCAGAAGGCCGAGCCAGGCCTCCAGCCGGTCGGCGAGCGCGTCCTCCGCCACCAGTTCGTCGATGTACCCGGCCGCGTACTGGCTTTCCGCCGTATACGCGGGATCGTCCGCGAACCGCTCCGGCCGCACGCGACGGCCCGCGAACCCGACCTGCGCGCCCGGCACCCCGAGGACGACGTCGGCGTCGGCTCCGAGGGAGGCCCACACCCCGCCGGTGGTCGGATGCCGCGCGACGGTGAGGTGCGGAAGTCCCGCCTCGCGCAGCCGCACCAGTCCTCGCGCGACGCGCTGCAGTTGCCGCAGCGCCGGGACTCCTTCCTGCATCCGCGTGCCACCCGTGGAAAGCAGGGACACGACGGGAAGGCCGAGTGAGCGGGCACGGTCGAGCGCCTGCTCGATCCGGGCGCCGGTCCCGGTCCCGACCGAGCCGCCGAGGAACCCGAACTCGAAGCGGATCACCACGATCTCGTGGCCCCCGATCTTCGCGCGTCCGCAGACGACGGATTCGGCCGTACCCGTGCGTTCCCCGGCACGCGCCAAGGAGGCGTCGTAGCCGTCCCAGCCCAGCGGTCCGCCCGGTTCGGGCGAAGGTCCGTCCACGGTGAACTCGACGAAGCCGTCAAACATGGAGTGCCCGCTTGAGGACCTTGCCCATCTCGTTGCGCGGCAACGCTTCCAGGTAGCGGACCACTCGCGGGCGCTTGTGGGGCGAGAGCAGCTTCGCGACGTGGTCGGCGAGTTCGTCGGCCGTCGGCGTGGGTTCGGCGGGGACGACCCACGCGACGATCCGCTCGCCGAGGTCGTCGTCCGGTTCCCCGGTGACGGCCGCCTCGGCCACCCCCGGATGTTCCAGGAGCGCGTTCTCGATCTCCCCCGCGCCGATCTTGTAGCCGCCGCTCTTGATCAGGTCGGTCGCACGGCGGCCCACGATCCGCACGTAGCCGTCCGGGTCGCGCACCGCCATGTCGCCGGTGCGGAACCAGCCGTCGTGCAGTGCGGCTTCGGTGGCGTCCGGCCGGTTCAGGTACCCGGTGAACAGATTCGGCCCGCGCACCTCGATCTCCCCGACCGTTTCGCCGTCGACGGCGTCGAACGGGACACCGGCGTCGTCGACCAGGCGCAGTTCGACCCCCGGCACCGGCAAACCGACGGCGCCTGGGCGACGGTCCCCGTTCGCCCGCACTCCGCAATTCATCAACGTCTCGGTCATGCCATAGCGTTCGACCACCCGCTGCCCGGTCGCGGCGGCGATCCGCTCGTGGTCGGCCGCCGGGAGCGCCGCGGAGCCGGAGACCAGCAGCCTCGCCGCGCCGATACCGGCGGCCACCGCGGGATCGGCTTCGCAGTCGGCCGCCAGCCGGTGGTACATCGTCGGGACACCGAAGAGCATCGTGCCCTCCCCCGCGAGTTCCTTCGCGGCGGCCTCACTGGCGAACCGCCCGAGATGATGCAGCGCACCGCCGCGCCGCAGCGGCCCGACGACGCCGAGGATCAGGCCGTGGACGTGGAAGAGCGGGAGGGCGTGCACGAGGACGTCGTCGGCGGTCCACTCCCAGATCTCGGCGAGCGCGTCAAGACTCGACGCCACTGCGCGGCGCGGAAGCACGACGCCCTTCGGCGGGCCGGTGGTCCCGGAGGTGTAGACGACGAAGGCCGGTGTCTCCGGATCCGGTTCCTCGCCCGGCCACGGCGTGCCCGGCGCGTCCAGTTCGACCGCGATCCGGGGCAGGGCCCCGAGTTCCGCGGGCAACGCGGCGTCCGGTGCGGCCAGCACTCCTTCCGGCTCGCTGTCGGCGAGGATATGCGCCAGTTCGCGCGATCCGGCCTTCGGGTTGACCGGCACCACCGGGACACCGGCGGTCAGCGCGGCGACGACGGCGACGCAGGTCTGGATCGTCGGCGTCGCCCACACCGCCACTCGCGTACGGCCCGCGAGCTCGGCGGCGAGCGCCCCCGCGACGGACGCGAGTTCGCCGTAGGTCAGGACGTCGGCACCGAACCGCAGGGCGACGCGGTCGTTCCCGGCGACCAGGCCGGACAGCAGACGCGATGTCATGGATCTCCTCCTCAGCCCCATCCGGGCACGACGAACACGAGCCAGGCGATCAGCGGCACCACGGCCACCACGAGCGCCCCGTACACGAGAAGTTGTTTGAAGAACTTGTCCCGGTCGACGTCCTTCGCGTTGGCGAGGACGAGCGCGCCGTTGGTAGAGAACGGGCTGACGTCCACCATCGTCGCCGAGACCGCGAGGGCCGCGATCATGCCGACCGGCCCGATCGTGCCCAGCGCCAAGAACGGCACGGCGAGCGGGATGAGCGCGCCCATAAGCCCGACCGAGGACGCGAAGGCCGAGACGATGCCGCCGATGTAGCAGAGCAGAAGCGCGGCCAGCAAAGGGATCCCGACGTTGCTGACACCGTTGCCCACGTAGTCGATCGTGCCGATTTCCTTGAGCACGGCCACGTAGGTGAGCACACCGCAGATCAGCAGCACGGTCGGCCAGGTGATCTCACCGACGGCGGAACGGCTGGTCTTGGGCCACACGACGCTCAGCAGGACGGCCACCGTGATGGCGGTCAGGCCCGGGTCGAGATCGAAGACCAGAGTGCCGACGACGAGCGCCACCAGCCCGGCGAGCGTGGCGATCTTGGGACCGTCCAAGGGAATCCGCTGTTCATGTGGCAGCGGTTCCTCGTCCGTCTCCTCGTCGCTCGTGGGTGCGCCGGCCGTCACGAGCTGACGCCGCCGCAGTTTGGTCCCGCCGAGGACGACGAACAGGACCGCCGCGATGGCCAGGTTCATGAACAGGCTCGCGAGGAACAGCACGAGCGGGTTCCCCGCGATGTGGTTGCGGTCCACGATCCCGTTGACGATCGAGCCGTACACGCTGATCGGCGAGAACCCGCCGCCCTGCGCGCCGTGCACCACCATCGCGCCCATGAGCAGCGGGCTGATCTTGTAGCGGGCCGCGAACCCGAGGGCGATCGGCGCGACGATGGCGCAGGCGGCCGGGCTGACCGCGCCGATCGCGGTCAGCGCGCCGGTGACCACGAACATCACCCACGGGATGAGCGCGATCCGGCCGCCGACGAGCCGGACGGCCGCGGCCACCAGCCAGTCGGTGGTGCCGTTGGACCTGGCGATGGCGAACAGGTAGGTGACCCCCACCAGCACCACGAAGATGTCGCCGGGGAAACCGGCGAAGATGCCGTCGGTGTCCAGGCCACCGGCGAGGGTGCCGACGAGGAACGCGCCGGCGAAGGCGAGCGCCCCCATGTTGATCGAGCGGGTCGTGGCGAGGGCGAAGATCACCACGAGGACGAGGATCGAGATCAGCTGGGCGGACATGACCGTCCTCCTTGACGGCGGGAGCCCTTGCTAAGTGGGCTAGTGGCTCAGCCACTTTCCCTGTGACCGCGACCACCTGTCAACCCACAAGTGGTAAATTGGCTGAGCCACTTGTCCAGGACGAGCGAGGGGGACCCGTGCCGGAGGCGTTGAGCCGGTTGAACCGGGCGAAGCTCTACGAGCAGGTCGTCGAGCGGATCAAGGCGCACGTCGAGGAGTCCGGCCTGCACGCGGGCGACAAGCTCCCGAGCGAACGCGATCTCGCCGAACGGCTCGGGGTCAGCCGCGCGTCGATCAAGCAGGCGATCGTCGTCCTCGAGGTGCAGGGCCTGCTCGAATCCCGCCACGGCGGCGGCACCTACCTGCGCAACGACCACCTCGACGTCGAACCGGTCGACGAACTCGTGGCCCGCCGGCGCCGCCTTCCCGAAGTACTCGAAGCCCGCGAGGCGATGGAGACCAAACTCGCCGAACTGGCCGCACTGCGGCGTTCCGACGCGGACATCGCCGCCATCGACGCGGCGCTGGAGTACATGGCGACCGAGATCGAAGACGGCGGCAACGGCGGCGAAGGCGACCGGCGGTTCCACGAAGCGATCACCGCCGCCGCCAGCAACAGCCTCCTCGCCGAGTTCATGCGCTCGATAGACGCGCAGATCGCGGAAAGCCGCACCGAGTCACTGCGCCAGCCCGGACGGCCGTCGCGGTCACTGATTCAGCACCACAAGATCGCCGACGCCATCCGCAAAGGCGACCCGAAGGCCGCGGCGAGCGCGATGCGGCGGCACGTCCAGACGGTCAGCAAGGTGCGATTGTTGACCTGGGACCCGCAGGCGGAATAGCGGTCGTGAGCGACCTGCCGCACGGAA
>NZ_JACBXD010000059.1 GCF_013870525.1 Amycolatopsis pittospori | reverse complement strand
CAAGCCCCGGGCCCACCCGGGTCCAGTCCGGCGAGGTCGGCCCCGGACGCGGCCGTGGCGCCGCCCCCGAGTCCGTGCAGCAGCAGTTCCGGATGCCTCAGCAGCACACTCGGCCAAGGCAGCAGAAGCGCCAGCGGCAGGAAGACCACGATCCCGACCGACGCGATCCGCCGCGCCAGCCCGGTCGGCGACGGCAGCACGACGAACCCGACCACGAGGCCGACGAGTGCCAGCGCGTGCGCCAGCGGCGAGAAGGCGCCGATCAGCGCCAGCCCGATCGCGCTCAGCGCGGATACGTGCAGCCACCGCGAATCCGCGCGCACCAGCAGACCCACGAGACCCGCGATCACCAGCGGCAGCAGCAGATGCACGACGACGACGTCGAGACGCCCTTGCGCGACCGAAGCCGTCGCGGCGGGCAGCACGCCGTAGGCCGCCGCGACGACGGCACGCACCCAGCGACGCACGCGAAGGTGTCGAGTGGCCACGTACGCGCTCAGTGCGGCGAGCGGGATGTCAGCGATCAACAGGATCGCGACCAGCGCGGCCGGTCCCCCGATCGGCGTGAAGATCGCGCCGAGGGTGCCCAGCACCGGCAACGTCGCGGGCGCGGGACTCGCCGTCCCGCCCGCGATCGCGTGCCACGGCGCGATGTAGGAAGCCCAGATCTCGCCGAGCCCGCCGACCGGCAGCAGTTTCCCGCCGAAGAGGTCCAGTCCGAGCCGCGAACCGTTGACCACGAACGCGAGCGCCGTCAGCACCACGAGCATCAGCACCGGCGGGGCGAACACCGTCGCACCGAGGACCCGTTTCCGGTCGACCTCGACGAACACGAGTTCCGGCTCGGGCCGCTGCCCGCCGTCACGCGGAACCGGCGACGGTTTGGGCCGGCCCGAAGCCGGTTGTGCGGAGACCTTTTCCGGGACCGCGACCGCCACGACCGCGCTGGGCCGCCGCAGTCCCGTCCCCCGCGAGCCGACGCCGCGCATCGCGCCCGCGGGCAGCGCACCCGGCCCGACCGGACGATCCTGCCCGGCCTGCAACGCTTCCGGCGGGATCCAGGCGCCTTCCTGATCCGCGGTCTCCGGCACGGTCCCGAGCGCGTAGTCCCGTTCGACGCCACGCCGCACGAGATCGACGACGCCGGCGCGGACCGCGTTCCGCACCCGCGTCAGCCGTCCGACGAAGAGGCCTCGGACGTCACCGGGCCGCTCGCTCTTCCGGCGTTCGGCGCGGGCCGCGCGCAATCCGCCTCGCCCGCGAAGCAGGTACCAGGTGGCGGAGAGTTCCGCCCCCGCCTCGCCGGTGCGGCGCAACAGCAGGAACGCGAGCGCGCGCAACACCGCGAAGAGCGGAATTCGAATCAAGCCGAACCAAAACGACAACGGGGAGCAATTGACGAGGAACACCCGCAGCCCGTGCGCGCGGTTCGCCGCCGCGAGCGAGATTCCGAGCGCGTCCGGTTCCCGTTGCCCGGTGCTGAGCGCGCGGGCGTGCCGGAGCCGCGCCGAAGGTACCGAGAGCACCCGGCCACCGGCGGCGTTGGCACGCCAGCCGAAATCGAGATCCTCGCGCAGTAAGGGAAAACCGGGGTCGTACCCGCCGAGCGAGTGCCAGACTTCCCGCCGCACCAGCGAACCCGCACTCGGTACGGCGAGCACCGCGGTGTCGGTCTCGTCGGGTGAGATCTGCTGCCGGTGACCGATCGCGTCGGTCGACAGGCCGGCTTCGACGATCAGCCGCGGATCGCTCCAGTCCACCGCGAGCGGACCGAGCACGGTGGCCTCGGCCTCGTTTTCGGCCGCTGCCAACAGGTTTTCGAGACAGTCGGGTTCCGGCGCGCAGTCGTCGTGCAGCAGCCAGAGCCAACCGCCGGGATCGCCCCACCGTTCGACGGCGTGCTCGACGGCCTCCCCGACGGCGGCACCGAAGCCCAAGTCACTCGAAAGTGTGAGGATTCCATCAAGAATCGGGGAGCTGTCCGGACCGCCGACCGCAGCACCGGGCGCGGCCGCGTCGGCGAGGATCTTCGCCGTGCCATCGGTGGACCCGGTGTCGACGGCGAGGACGTGCCTGGGCCGGATTCCGCTGCGCCTCAGCGCGGAAAGCGCCAGGGGCAACCAGTTTTCGCCGTTGTGACAGACCACAATGGCCAGAACGGGGACCGTGCGCACTGCGGGCGGCGCGGCTGTTCGCGACAACGGGACTCCAGTGGGACGGCGGCCGAGGTGCCGCCACCCTATGTCCTCGCCCCATCACTCGATGGTGGGCCCACTGTCTGGAACGAGTGCAGGAAGCGATCTCCGGCGCACTGGGGGTGCCGGAGATCGCCGTCACACGGCTCGTTTCTTCAGTTTCCTACGCTCGCGTTCGGAGAGCCCGCCCCAAATACCGAACCGCTCGTCATGCGCGAGGGCGTACTCGAGGCACTCGTCCTTGACCTCGCAACCGAGGCAGATCCGCTTGGCTTCACGGGTGGAGCCGCCCTTCTCGGGGAAGAACGCCTCCGGGTCCGTCTGCGCGCAGAGGGCCCGTTCCTGCCAGTCCTGCTCTTCCGCGGAGGCATCGTCGAAAAGTTCGGTGAGATCGCCCAGTTGCTGCTCCGGGACCTCACCCCAACCCACGACTTGCCCCCATTCCCTTCCATCTGCTTCCAACCGCACGTCCGCCTCCTCGCTGTCCACGCACTCCCCAGGCTGGCGGTGTTGAAACACCATCCGCCGCCCCCTTCCAGCGACGAATGACATCACTGTGATTACACCCGTGTAGTGCGGTCAGGTCAAGCGGAGTAGCGAGTTCGGGGGATACTTCCGCCTCATCGCGCAAGGGGACACGCCGACAACTTCACATCGGGCATACGGAAGACTGGTGGGGTGCAGAGATCAGCAGTGCGGCCAAGCCCGATCTTCCTCGGCATCCTCGCGGTCACCGTCCTGGGCGGTGTACTGGCGGCTTTCGGTGATGCGACCACGATTTCCAGCCAGCAGTACGACCCGCTGATCATCGCCGGCGTGGTCCTGCTCGTCGCCGGCGGCTGGGTCGCGTCCCTGACGCTGCACGAGTTCGGTCACGCGATCGTGGCGTTCCGCGGCGGCGACCACAGCGTCGCCCACAAGGGTTACCTGTCTATGGACGTCCGGAAATACACGGATCCGGCACTGTCCATCATCCTGCCGTTGGTATTCCTCATCATCGGCGGCATCCCGCTGCCCGGCGGTGCGGTGTGGATCGAACGCGGGCGTCTGCGCTCACGCGCGGTCTCGTCGTGGGTCTCCCTCGCCGGACCGTTGAGCAACCTCGCCGTCGGCGTGGTGCTGACGCTGCTCGTCGCGCTGGTGCCGATGTCGAGCGGACTCGTGATCGGGCTCTCGTTCCTGGCGCTGCTTCAGATCGTCACGTTCATCCTGAACATCCTGCCGATCCCGGGACTCGACGGCTGGGGCGCGATCGAGCCGTACCTCTCGCCCGGCGCGCGCGAGTTCGGCGCGAAGGCGCGGCCGTGGGCCCCGCTCGTCCTGTTCGCCGTTCTGTTCCTAGTGGACGAAGCGAACCGGCTTCTGTGGCAGGCGTCGTTCGCGATCTTCGACTCCGTGGGCGGATTCAAGCTCGCGGCCATGTACGGCCAGGACGCGTTCATGTTCTGGAAGTAGCTCAGGTGCCGTCGGGGTGCTCGGTGAACCATTCGTGCGCCCGCTTCCAGACGCGCTTCAGTCCGGAGCGCTCGCCGAGGTAGTCGCCCGCCATGCCGACCACGGGAAGCTTCCCGAGCGCGCGGTGGAAGAGACGGCCACGAGGCCGCTTCTCCAGTTCCTCGACGATGCCGAGCAGTCCGCGGCCGAGTCGCCACAGCGTGCCCGCGGCCGCCTTCAGCGTGATCTTGCCGTGCTTCTTCTTGGACTCGTCGAGTTCTTCGGTGAGCTTCGCGGCTTCGTCGTCTTCGGCGGCCTTGTCGTGCTCCGCGTGCTTTCCGGCCGCGATCACCGGATCGATGTCGCGTTCGAAGAGCACCCACGCGATCAGCCGGACGCGGGCGCCGACGTCGGTCATGCCGTACTCACCCGCGATCGCGCACAGCAGCACTCCCTGCGACGCGGCGCCGAGCGTGTCCTGCACCGGCAGCCGGTCGGCGAGCGCGCCGCCGATCCCGGGGATCGCGGTGATCAGCGACGTGAACCGGCCGACCCGGTTCACCCACCAGTCGGTCCGCTGGTAGTTGGACATCTCCGCCCAGGCCGCGGTGCCGGGCACCTTCACCGAGGTGATCCCGTCGAGCAGTTTGTCCTTCAGTTTGGGTTCGACGCCTTCCAAGGCGTCCTCGCGACGGCCCCTGGCCTGCAGGCCGAACGGATCCGCGTCCCGCAGCGCGTCGACCATCGGACCGCAGGCGCGGACGAACGGCCGTAGCACCGCCACGACCTGGCGATCCGAAATCGCTTCACCCATCGTTGCCTCCCTTGGCGGCCTTCGCCGCAGCTGTGCCGAATCCGCCGCCCAGTGCCAGCGCGCCCGGCAGCGCCCCGCCGCCGATGAGCAGCAGCGCGCGCCAATCCTGTATGAGCACCAGATCACCACCGGGGCCGGCGATGCCCATCCCGAGTACGACGAGTACCCAGATGAGCAGCGGAATCACCGAAAAGGACGGCCGGACCAGTTTGGCGGTCGCCCTCACGAGCAGTGGCGTCGTGACCACGGCGAGCACGACCGTCACCGGGAAGGGCGCGTCGCCGAGTTTCGGCAGCACGATGCCGTCGAGCCGGAGCGGCAGGAAGAACAACTCGAGCAAACCGAGCAGGAAGGCGTCGAAAGACAGCAGGGCCAGCAACCAGCGCTGCCCCGTCGTGAGCGGCGGCGACGGCGCCGTCACTTCGCGAGTCCGCCGAACAGGTCGGCCGCGGCACCCTCGGCCGGACCGTGGGCGAGCACGAAGTACTCGTTCGGGGTGATCGGCTGCGCGATGTCGTTGCTCAGCGCGAAGTGGTCCGCGAGATGCGGCGGCGCCGGGACACTGACCTGTGTCTCGTGCGCCCGCAGCGCGGCGGCCTTCGCCGGGATGTGCGCGCCGACGTCCACGACGGTCGTGATGGTCTCGTCCGGCGTCACGGGCAGCTCGCCGTCGTCCGGCACCCGGTACGGCGAACGACCGCGAAGCGCGGCGAGCCCGTCCGAGACGGCGTCGCGCGAAGAAACCGTGTGGAACACCCGCTCGACGGACTCGGCCCTCGGCGCCGCGGCCATGGTGATCTCGTGCGCGCGGATGTGGTCGGGATGCCCATAACCCCCGAAAGCGTCATAGGTGACGACGACCTGAGGACGGACCTCGTCGAGGATCTGTGTCAGCTGAGCCGCCTGCTCTTCGAGGTCGCCACCGGAGAACGCGCGCGGATGGGCCGCGGACGGCGTCCCCGCCATCCCCGAATCCCGCCAGCGGCCGATGCCGCCGAGATACCGGTGCCGGGCGACTCCGAGCGCGGCCAGCGCCGACGCCAGTTCGCCCGCGCGGTAACCGCCGAGCTGATCGGAGGCCCACGAACCGAGTCCGTCGAGGGACGGCGGGATGATCTCGCCTTCCTCACCGAGAGTGCACGTGACGACGGTCACTTCGGCGCCTTCGGCCGCGTAGCGCGCGATGGTGCCGCCGGTGGTGATGCTTTCGTCGTCCGGATGAGCGTGCACCAGGAGCAATTTGGTCTGGGCGGAGATCACGGCTTGAAGACTAATTCGAACACGGCGGGCATTCCTTTATAGGGTGTCGGGAACGGAAGCCCCGAGCACCGACCTTAGTCGGGCGACTCTCGGTTATCCTCGCGCGAGTCACGGGCTTAACGTCGTGACCATAAGTACCCCCACGAAGGGCATCTTGGTGAGCACTGAAGCAGCATCGTCGGACCTCGGCGGCGTGTCGGGTTCGGTTCTGTCCATCTCCGACCTGAGCGTGTCGTTCCCGACCGAGGACGGCGTCGTCGACGCGGTCAAGGGCATCGGTTTCGACGTCAAACCGGGTGAGATCGTCGCGGTGGTCGGCGAATCGGGTTCCGGCAAGTCGGTGACCTCGATGTCGGTGCTCGGGCTGCTCCCGAAGACGAGCCGGATCGCCGGCGAACTCCGCCTCGGCGAGCGCAACCTGGCCGACCTCAAGGAGAAGGATCTCCAGAAGATCCGCGGCAACCAGGTCGCGATGATCTTCCAGGAGCCGATGACCGCGCTGAACCCGGTCTACACGGTGGGCTGGCAGCTGCGCGAGGCACTCCGCTCGCACCAGGACATCTCGAAGGAAGCCGCCGACAAGCGCGCCATCGAGCTGCTGGAGATGGTCGGCATCCCGAATCCGCCGCTGCGCTTCAAGCAGTACCCGCACCAGCTCTCGGGCGGTCTGCGCCAGCGCGTCGTCATCGCGATGGCGATCTCGTGCGACCCGAAGGTGATCATCGCCGACGAGCCGACCACGGCGCTGGACGTCACCGTGCAGGCGGAGATCCTCGGCCTGCTGCGCAAGCTGCGCGACACCCTCAACACCGCGATCGTGCTGATCACGCACGACATGGGTGTGGTCGCCGACCTCGCCGACCGCGTCGTCGTGATGTACCAGGGCAACATCGTCGAAGAGGCGCCGGTGCGCGAGCTGTTCGCGTCGCCGCAGGTCGAATACACCCGCAAGCTGCTCGCCGCCGTCCCTGTGCTGGGACAGCGGCCCGAAGGCCGCCGTCTGCTGGACGACTCGGGCATCGACGCCGACAGCGACGAGGCCTCGAAGATCGCCGAGGAGATCCGTCTCGCCGACGCCGAGCTGGAGGCCGTGATCGAGGCCGACGCCCCGGCGCTCGAGATCAAGAACCTCGTGCTGGAGTACCCCGGCCGTCGCGGCCAGGCGAAGAACCGCGCGGTGGACGACGTCTCGCTGAGCATCGCCAAGGGCGAGATCGTCGGCCTGGTCGGCGAATCCGGTTCCGGTAAGTCGACCGTCGGCCGCTGCGCGATCCGCCTGCTGACGCCGACCGAAGGCACCGTGGCCATCGCGGGCAAGGACATCACGAACATGTCCAACAAGGACCTGCGCCCGCTGCGCCGGTACTTCTCCATCGTGTTCCAGGACCCGGCGTCCACCCTGGACCCGAAGATGACGATCGGCGAGTCCATCGCGGAGCCGATGGTGCTGCACAAGTTCCTGTCGGGCAAGGCGCTGAACGAGCGCGTCGCGTCCCTTTTGGACAAGGTCGAGCTCGGCGGCCACTACCGCAACCGGTACCCGCACGAGCTGTCCGGCGGCCAGCGTCAGCGTGTCGCCATCGCGCGGGCGCTCTCGCTCGACCCGGCGCTGCTGATCGCGGACGAGCCGACCTCCGCGCTGGACGTGTCGGTGCAGGCCCGGGTGCTGGACCTGTTCCTTGACCTGCAGCGCTCGCTGCAGTTCGCCTGCCTGTTCATCAGCCACGACCTCGCCGTCGTCGACCTGCTGGCCGACCGCGTCGCGGTGATGCAGCACGGCAAGCTGGTCGAGGTCGGCACCCGTGACCAGGTGCTGCACTCGCCGCGCGAGGACTACACCCGCCGTCTGCTTTCGGCCGCCCCGGTGGCGGACCCGGTGCTGCAGGCCGAGCGGCGCGCGGCCTGGGAAGCGGGCAAGCTCGCTCCGGTGGCCGACTGATCCTCTGGACGTCCGTGAAGGCCTCCTTGAGGGACCCTGGGTCCCTCAAGGAGGCCTTCACGGACTTACGGGAGCCGGAAGCGGGAGCCCGAAACGCGTGAAGGCCCCTTTCCCTCGGTCAGCCGAGGGAAAGGGGCCTTCACGGTTATAGCGGGGTCTTACGCCTTCATCCGGCGCTGCCGCGGGTCGAAAGCGTCCCGCAGGCCGTCGCCGATGAAGTTGATCGTCAGCGAGATCAGCACCAGCACGATGAACGGGCCGAAGAACAACGCCGGCCGGTTCTGCAGCTGCGAGTAGTTCTCGAGGATGACGCGGCCGAGCGAGGTGTCCGGCAGCTGCACCCCCAGCCCGATGAAGGACAGCGCCGCCTCGATCAGCACGGCCTGCGCGACCGCGAGGGTCGCGTTCACCGTGATGAGGCCGACCATGTTCGGCACCAGGTGCTTGAACACGATGTGGAACGTCCCGGCGCCGGACGCGCGTGACGCGTCCACGAATTCCCGCTGGGACAACGACATCGCCTCGGCCCTGGCGATACGGGCGATCGACATCCAGCCGAAGGCCGCCAGCACCATCGCCACGATGTACCAGGCGCCACCACCGAACACCTTCGCGAGGATGGCGGCGGCGGCGATCTGCGGGACGATCAGGAACAGGTCCGTCACGCGTGAGATCGCCGAGTCGGTGAAGCCGCGCAGATAGCCCGCCATGGCACCGAAGACGGTGCCGATGGTGGTGGCGACGATCGACACGATGAGCGCGATCAGCAACGAGTACTGGGTGCCGCGCAGGATCTGCGACACCATCTCCTTGCCGACCTGCGTCGTCCCGAGCGGGAATTCCCCGCTGGGCTTGGCGAAGGACGGGAAGGAGCTGTCCTCGTAGCTGTACGGCCAGAAGATCGGCATGATGATCACGGTCAGCACGAGCACCAGCAGGATAGCCGTGCAGACCATCGCCAGCTTGTGCCGCAGGAACTTGCGCAGCACGAGCTTGCCCTGGCTGCGCGGCTCAGGCAGCGCTTCCGGAGCGACCTTGCCTTCGGCGGAGTCCGCCGCGATGAGGGAGTTCAAGTCAGCCAACGCGAATCCTCGGGTCCAGGATGCCGTACATCAGGTCGGCGATCAGGTTGGCGATGATGATGCTCGTGGCGATGACCACCAGCCATCCCATCATCACCTGGGGATCGCTCTTGGTCACGGCTTCGACGAGCAACTTACCCATGCCGTTCCAGTTGAACACCGACTCGGTGATGATCGCGCCCGAGAGCACGGCACCGAAGTTGACGGAGAACAACGTGGTCACCGGGATCAGGGCGTTCCGGAACGCGTGCCGGAAGATGACCCGCCCGTTGGGGAGGCCCTTGGCACGAGCGGTCCGGACGTAGTCCGCGTTCAGCGTGTCCAGCATCGAGGCGCGCTGGAACCGGCTGTACGCGGCGAAGCTGATCGCCATGATGGACAACGTCGGCAGCAGATAGGCGCCCACGTAACTGGCCAGGAAACCGCCGGGACCGTCGAAGTTCAGCGATTCCGGGCTGGTGGTGCGGATCCACGGGTTACCGAGCACATCGGACAGTCCCAGGTCCCGGACCCAGCCGTTGAACTGGATCGCGTAGCCCTTCAGCACGATGGCGACACAGAAGATCGGCATCGAGAACAGCAGGAAGGCCAGCGTGGTGGCGACGTAGTCGATGATCGAGTACTGCTTGACCGCCGCGACCACACCGACGAGAACGCCGAGGACGAGCGCGAGCAGTTCCGCGCCGACGACGAGCTTGGCGGTGACCTCGAACGCGGCCATGACCTTCGGGAACACCGGGGCCAACGCGTTGCCCTGGGCGATCGAGATGCCCCAGTCCCCGGTCACGAAGCTGCCGAGCCAGTCGAAGTACCGAAGGACGATGTTCTTGTCCAGGCCGAGCTGACTGGCGACCTGATTCAAGGTCTCCTGACTCATGGCCGGGTTGCTCCTCAGCTCACCCAGCGGGTCGCCCGTGCCGGCGACCATGATGAAACACAGAAAAGTCCCGACCACCAGGACGGGAATAGATATCGCCAGACGGCGAAGAATGTAGATCACCAGGTTCAACGAACTGCTCCTCATCCAGGCCTGGTCGCCGAAGTGCTGGACCGTCGCCCGGTTGTCACCGTAGTGGCGGTAACCCTACGGTCAACAGCTACTTCCGGCGGGTACGGGGGCCCGGCTTGTGGCCGGGCCCCCGTACCACCAGGATCGCGTAAGCGAGTGGTGAAAAAGCGGGGTCAGAGACCCTACTTCTTCTGCTCCCACTCACCGACGTTCCACAGGACACCGTTGTACGACTGCATGTAGGTGCGGTCGATGCCCTTGAACGCCCACATGGACGGGGTCTGGAACAGCGGCAGGGTCGCGTACTCGCTCGCGATCGCCTCGTCGGCCTTCTGGTAGTTCTCCAGCTGGACCGCCTCGTCGGTGGCCTTCACGGCCGCCTCGAAGGAGGAGTCGATCGTCGGGTTGGACAGACCCTGGTAGTTCTGGCTGCTGTCGTCGACACGGGTGATGTAGATCGACTTCTGCTCGGCCTTGAACGGCGCGGAGGACCAGCCGAAGAGCGCGACGTCGTAGTCGCCGGCCGCGAGACGGCCACCCTTCAGGAAGTTGGCGTCCGTTTCGTCGGTGATCTGGATACCGGCGGCCTTGGCCTGCGAGATCACGATCTCGACGGTCTGGGTACGGCGGGCGTTCTGGTTGTGCGAGATCTTGAACGCGGCCTTCTGACCGTCCTTGGCGAAGATGCCGTCGGGACCCTTGGCCCAGCCGGCCTCGGTCAGCGTCTTGGCGGCGGCCTCGGCGCCGAGACCGGCCTTGCTGCTGTACTGGTCCTTGAAGCCGGGCTCACCCGGGAAGAACACGATGCTGTTCAGCGGCGTGGCGTCCGCCTGGACTTCCTTGAGCAGCTTGTCGGTGATCTCCTGGCGGTTGACGACCTCGAAGAACGCCTTGCGCAGCGCCTTGTCCTTGAACATGCGCTTGTAGTTCAGGTCGAAGTGCTCGAAGGTCAGCTGCGAGCCCGAACCGTAGGTCACACCCTGCGCCGAAAGGCTCTTGAGGGTGTTCGCCGCGGTGGCGTCCGGCTGGGTCGACGCCGCGACGTCGATCTCACCGTTCTGCAGCGCGGTCGCCATGGCCTTGGTGTCCTCCATCGCCCTCACGACGATCTTGGAGGGGCCACCCTTGCCACCGATCCAGAGCGGGTTCTTCTCGAGCGTGACGGCCTTCTGGTTGGCGTCGAACGCGGTGATCTTGTACGGGCCGGAAGCCGGCATCAGGGCCGCGTCGAAGCCCTTGAACTTGTTCGTCCAGAAGTCACCGGCAGCCTTGAGCTGGGCGGCGTCGCCGGTCGGGGCGAGCTTCGTGATGTCGGGGATGTTCGCGTTCTTCTCGACGATGTGCGCGGGCATGATCGCGGTCGAGTTGAACAGACCCTTGTAGTCCAGGTACGGCTCGGTGTACTTGGTCTCGAAGGTCAGGTCGTCCTTGCAGGTCGCCTCGTTGATCAGCGAGTAACCGGTGGTCGAAGCGGCGAGGAAGGCCTGCTTGCCGTCCGCGGTCTTCGCCTTGCCGCTGTGCGACAGCCACGACAGGTACATGTCGTCGCAGTCGAAGGCCTCGTTGTCGGACCACTTGACGTTCGGCTTGATCTTGTAGACGACGGTCTGCGGCTCCTTGGAGGTGACCTCCCAGGAGTCGAACACGTCGTTGTTCAGCAGCACCTTGTTGTTGCCGTCGAGCACATCGGCGCCGGCGAGCACGGCGGTCAGGATGTAGGTGTTGTACGACGAGTTGGTGTCCGGGGTGTCGTTGTTGTAGCCCGAGTACCCGTCGTCGATGCCCACCGTGACGGTGCCTTCGTACCCCGGGGTGTCCGCGAGCTTGAAGTTTTCGCCGTTCTGCGCCTTGCCGACCGCCATGCTCTTGATGTCGGTCGACGACCCGTTCTGGTCGGTGCTACCGCTGTCGCCACCGCTGCATGCGCTCAGCACAAGCGCGGAGGCCGCGACCAGCGACCAGGCGGAGACTGCCTTGGACTTCCTCATGAAGTGTGCCCTCCTAGCACTGGGCTCCTGAGATCGGAACAGGACCCCACACCGCTCCGGTGAGATGGCCCGGAGCCTATGACACGCCAAGCAACACTCATTTGGCGCACTGCGGGTGCACGCTAGAAAGGAAATGCACGAACAGTCACCAGTTACGGGGCGATCGTGACCAAAGGGTAACTTGCGGCTGACATCGAGAAATATATCGGTTACCTGGAGGAATCGGTCCGCCACTCGAACGTGCCGAGAAAGGTCACCCTCCGGGTCGAACTTGGACCCGAATCGGCTACTTCGGTCCGCGCGTCCAGTTCACCGCGGACCCGAAAGGGCCCACCATAGGAGGACCAGCGGTTACTCCGGAAATACCAGAGCCGATGGCGAGGGTATCGGCCAGCTGGAACAACGGAATGGCAACATTCCGACGCCACAATTCCGGTTCGAGGGCCGAAAGCGCGTCCGCGACCGGGGTGGTGCCGGTCAGCGCCGCGTCGATCGACGGCTGCAGGGTGGGGTCGCAGAAGCCCAGCGGGTTCCCCGGGACCACGGCCTTGGTCTTGTCGGTGAGCTGGTCGGGGCGGCAGCCGAAGGTGGACGCCAGCACCGAGGCGACGTCCGCGCCGCCGGTGGCCTGGCCGACCACCGCGATGTCGATGCCGACGTTGCCCGCGCCCTCCGGCGTCGTCTGCTGCACGCCGTTGAGCACCGGCATGGCCAGCAGGGTCGAGAAGAGCTCCCGGGGCTGCGGCGCGATCGCGTTGACCTCGATGCCCGCGGCCACCAGTTGCGCCGTGAGCTCCTTGGCGATCGTCGCGTACGGCTCCTGCTTGGCGGGCGAGGCGACGACGAGCGAAAGGTTCTTCCCGTTCTTGCGCCAGGTCCCGGCTTCCTTGGTGTATCCGGCGGATCTGAGCAGGTCCTCGCCCTTGGCCGGATCCGCGGTGGACGGTGGGCCGGGCGCCGGGATCGTCGGCTGGAAGCCGGTCGTGGAGGGGACACGGACCTGGGCGTCGGCGCGGAGTTTGTCCGACGGCCCGCCCTCGGCGGCCTCGGTGATCAGCTTGCCGCGGTCTATGAGCGCCGTGACGCCTTCGCGCACCTTCGCGTCCGAGAGCGTCGAGCTGACCGGCCGCAGCAGGATCTGGGCGACGGTGGGGCGCGCGACGGTGTGCAGCTGCACGGCCGAACCCAGCTCGCCGAGCCGTTTGAGGCCGGTGCCGTCGGTCCTGGTCATCGCGAACTGGTCGTTGCCGCTGCGCAGCGCGGCCAGTGTGCCCTCCTGATCGGCCGCACGGAGCACGATCCGGTCGAGGGCGGAGGGTTTCTCCCAGTAGCGCTCGTTGCGCTCCAGGATGACCTCTCCGCGCGCGGTGTCGAGGCTCTTGATCGAGTAGGGCCCGGCGACGGCCGGGAAGGTGGTCGCGAGCGCGCCCTGCCATCCGCTCGGGGCGTCTTTGAGCAGGTGCGCGGGCAGGAGGTTCGCGAACAGCGTCTGCCAGCCCGGATACGGCTTGCCGAAGGTGACCTCGACGCGTTTGCCGCCTTCACGCGACTGGATGTCGGAGATCAGCCGGTAGCCCGCGGCGCCGACGACGCCGGGCTGGTCGCGCATCGCCTCGCGCAGGTACGCGAAGTCCTCGGCGGCGATCGGCGCGCTGTCCGACCAGGAGGCGTCCGGCCGGATCGTGTACGCGACCGTGAACGGCTGCTGCGAGACGACCTCGGCCGACTTCATCAGGCTCTTGTCCAGCTCGACGCTGCCGTCGTCCTTCGGCCGGAACACCGACGGGAGCAGCAACTGCGAGAGCGCCGAAGTCACCTGGGAGGCGTCGGCGAGGTTGTGCGGGTTGTAGCCGCCGAGAACGTCGTCGACACCCACGACGACCTGCGAAGGCGCCTTCGCCGTCGAGGTGCTCACGGGGGACGCCGAGGAGCTCACGACGGGCGGAGGCGGGGTATTGCTGCAAGCGGCGAGGAGCACGGCCGCGCACGCCAACATGGGCGCCGCTGTGTTCGCTACCCGCACGCCTGAATCCTCCTGATTTGTTCCCTCGCCATGCTGCCACGATGACCAGTACCGCCGCTGCGAGATTCCCATATCGGCCCGGTCGGCGCCCGACCGGATGCGCCTCCCCCTCTGGTGGACGTGCGACGGGCCTGGGAGGTTCCTGCCCGGCGGCCCGGAAAACGCTTAGCCGCGCGAAGTAGTCGGCCGATAGCTTGCGGTGGTGACCAAACGCGCGCTCGTCCTCGTGATCGTGCTCATGTCCACGTTCACCTTCCCGCTGACCATCACGGGCGCGTCGGTCGCCCTGACCGACATCGCGGACGACCTGGACGCCGGCCTCGCGGCCACCCAATGGGTCGTCAACGGCTACAACGCCTGCTTCGCGAGCTTCCTGGTCTTCGCGGGCTCTCTGGCGGACGTACTGGGCAGACGCCGGATCTACGTGGCCGGGCTCGCGCTGTTCGTCGGCGGCGGGATCGCCTGCACCCTGGCCCAGGACATCGTCGTTCTCGACGTCGTCCGCCTGATCGCCGGGACCGGGGCGGCCGCGGCGGTGACCGGCGGGCTGGCGATCCTCACCGAAACCTTTCAGGGCGCGGCACGGACGCGAGCGTTCGGCTTGGTCGGGACGGTGCTCGGGATCGGGCTCGCGTTCGGACCGTCGATCGGCGGCCTGCTGGTCGATCTCCTGGGCTGGCGGGCCGTCTTCGGCGCCCCGGCCGCCGTGGCGGCCGTCGTACTGGCCCTGACACCGCTTCTCCCGGCCGTTCGCGGTACCGCCGGGCGCCGGATCGACTGGGCGGGCGCCGCGCTCTTCACGGGCGCGATCATGCTGCTGATCTTCGGACTGGTCGAAGCCGGCGAACTCGGCTTCGGGCATCCGCTCGTCGTCGGCGGCCTGGTGCTCGCCGTCGTCCTCGCGGTGGTCTTCCCCCTGGTGGAACGGCGGCGCGCGGATCCGCTGTTCGACCTCGCCCTGCTGACCAACCGCGGCTTCACCTCACTGGCGGTCGCCGCGGGCGCGCTGGTGACGATCCTGGTGCCGCTGCTGGTCCACCTGCCGTCGTACCTGATCGAGGTCGTCGGGCTCAGCGCCGGGGAAGCCGGTCTGTGGCTGCTGATGCTGACCGCGCCGACCGTGCTGTTCCCGACCGTTGGCGCCGCGCTGGCGCGACGACTGCCGTCGACGTGGTTCGTCGCGGGCGCCGTCGCCGTCAGCGGTGCCGGCGCCTTTCTGCTGATGACCATGAACGCGTCGTCCGGGGTGTCCTCGTTGCTCGCGCCGCTCGTTCTGGTCGGGGCGGGCACCGGATTGACGATGGGTTTGCTCGACGGTTTGGCAATAGGTTCCGTGGGCCCGGAACATTCCGGAACGGCGGCCGGAATGTTCACCACCGCACGATTGGCGACGGAAACGATCGCCATCGCGGTTGTCGGTGCCGTTCTCGCGTCGATTACCGGAGGGAACCTCTCCGGCGAGTCCTATACGGACGCATTTCGGATCATCAGTTTCGGGCTGGGTTGTGTCGGCGTTCTCGGGACGGTGTGCGTGGCCGTCCTCTCGCCGCGAAGGGAACCCGTTCCGGCGATGTGAACACCGTCCAAAAAGGAGCGGGAAAAAGGCGCCGGAAAAACGATTCTTCACATTAAGAACGCGAGTGACTACTGAGAGTTATGACGTCGTTCGTCGAAGTGCCGCTGCGGGGTGGGCCGGGGTGGTCGTGAGTGGCGTTTCGGGTTCTAACCCGAAACGCCACTCACGACCCCGCGAAACGCCGAAGGGGCGCCTCCTCACGATGAGTGAGAAGACGCCCCTGAGGCGGTAGCTGCGCGGTCAGCCGCGGTTCTTCATCTTGTTCCGCTCCTTGGCGCGCTGGTTGACGTCCAGCGTGACCTTGCGGATCCGGACGACGTCCGGGGCGACCTCGACGCACTCGTCGACGGAGCAGAACTCCAGCGCCTCTTCGAGGCCCATCTTGCGCGGGCGGGCCAGCGTCTCCATCACGTCGGCGGAGGACTGACGCATGTTCGTCAGCTTCTTCTCCTTGGTGATGTTGATGTCGAGGTCCTCGGCGCGCGGGTTCTCGCCCACGACCATGCCCTCGTACACCTCGGCGCCCGGCTCCACGAAGAAGGTGCCGCGGTCGGCCAGCTGGATCATCGCGTACGCGGTGATGGGGCCGGACCGGTCCGCGACCAAGGAACCGGAGTGCCGGGTGCGGATCTCGCCCGCCCACGGGAAGTAGCCCTCGAACACGTGGTTCGCGATACCGGTGCCGCGGGTCTCGGTGAGGAAGTCGGTGCGGAAGCCGATCAGGCCGCGCGCCGGGAGGACGTAGTCGAGCTTGATCCGGCCCGAGCCGTGCCCGCCCATGTGCTCCATGCGGCCCTTACGGGCGGCGAGGAGCTGCGTGATGCCGCCGAGGTGCTCCTCCGGGGCGTCGATCGACAGACGCTCGAACGGCTCGTGCAGCTTGCCGTCGATCATCTTGGTGACCACCTGCGGCTTGCCGACGGTCAGCTCGAAACCCTCGCGGCGCATCTGCTCGACGAGGATCGCCAGCGCCAGCTCGCCACGGCCCTGGACCTCCCAGGTGTCGGGACGCTCGGTCGGCAGCACCTTGATGCTGACGTTACCGATCAGCTCCTGGTCCAGGCGGGCCTTGACCAGACGCGCGGTGACCTTGTCGCCGCCGCTGCGGCCGGCCAGCGGCGAGGTGTTCACACCGATGGTCATCGAGATCGCGGGCTCGTCGACGGCGATCCGGGGCAGCGCCTCGGGGTTCTCGACGTCGGCCAGCGTGTCGCCGATGGTGATCTCGGGGATACCGGCGATGGCGACGAGTTCGCCCGCGCTGGCCTCGGTCGCCGGGACGCGGGTGAGCGCCTCGGTGACGAGCAGTTCGGAGATCCGGACGTTCTGGATGGTGCCGTCCTCGCGCATCCAGGCCACGGTCTGGCCCTTGCGGAGGTTGCCGGAGTGGATGCGGATGAGCGCGATCCGGCCGAGGAAGTTCGACGCGTCGAGGTTGGTGACCAGCGCGCGCAGCGGGCCCTCGCGGTCCGCGAAGGGCGGCGGCACGTGACGCAGCAGGGTGTCGAAGAGCGGGTCGAGGTTGTCGCTCTCGGGCACCGCGCCGTCTGCGGGCTGTTCGAGGCTCGCCTTGCCGGCACGCGCGGAGGCGAACACGACCGGGAGGTCGAGGATCGCGTCGAGATCGGCGTCCTCGATGTCGCCCGCCAGGTCCAGCAGCAGGTCGTGGGTCTCCTCGACGACCTCGGAGATCCGGGCGTCGGGGCGGTCGGTCTTGTTGACCACGAGGATGACCGGCAGGCCCGCTTCGAGGGTCTTGCGAAGCACGAACCGGGTCTGCGGGAGCGGGCCCTCGCTGGCGTCCACCAGCAGGACGACGCCGTCGACCATGGCCAGGCCGCGTTCGACCTCGCCGCCGAAGTCGGCGTGGCCGGGGGTGTCGATGACGTTGATGGTCACCGGGCCGTTCTCGGTCTCGCGGTGGATGGAGGTGTTCTTCGCGAGAATGGTGATGCCCTTTTCCCGCTCGAGCTCCCCGGAGTCCATCACGCGGTCGACGAGTTCGGCGCGCTCCTCGAAGGCACCGGACTGCCGGAGCATCGCATCGACGAGGGTCGTCTTGCCGTGGTCGACGTGTGCGACGATGGCGACGTTGCGCAGGTCGGGCCGGGTCTTGCCGGACGAGCGGCCGGCATCGACTGCGGTGGCGCTGGCTGCGGGCACGCGAAGACTCCAAAGGGTTTCAAGTTCGGGTGTGGTGCCCGCGCTCGCAAGTTCGAGATACGCCTGACCGACTTTGGCCATACGCGGACCACACCAGGATACCTGTAGCCCAAGTGTGAGCAGCCCCACGCCCCAAGATCGGTTAGGCTCACCTAACGTGAACGGTCAGGGCGGACGTCGCCGACGAAGTCCGGCAAGGAGCGCGAGTGGGCAAGAAGAAACCCGACGACCCCCACAAGCTCGTGCGCAAGTGGATGAAGTCCGGCAAGGTCAAGAAGAAATGCTGCCGCTCGAAGTCGCGATGCGGCAAATGCCCCGTTCTCGCCCTGAAAAAGGCGAAAGCGAAGGTCGAGAAGGCGGCTTAGAAGATCGTCAGTGGACCACCGCCTCGTTGACCGCCCGCAGTTCCGGAGCGGTCCGGGTCGGCGAGAACTCGATCACCTCGTAGGTGGCCAGGTGCTTGACCGAGAAGGGGTCGGTCGCGAGGAGCGCGTCCAGCTTTCCCCTGGCCATGGGCCTGGTGATGATGACGCCGCCGATGCGCGGATTGCGCTTGCCGGAGGCGAGGAAATGCCCGTGCTCGTACTGTTTGGTCAGCCAGTCGGCGTGATCCGGGAGCACGTAGTCGATTTCTTCGATGGGTGCGGTATAGGTCAGCAGCACGACGAACATGAGTCGACGGTAGACCCGGATCACCAATGTGACATGCGTACTGCGCAAGCCGATACGAAGTGTTGACGCAGGTGCCCGGAATGGGTGATCCGACCCCTCGATGCGCTAGCATCGTCGGCATGCGCACGCAGCACGCCCAGTGGTGGCCGCCCTCCGGCGGCCCCGCAGTCGTGCGCTGAACAAACCAGCGCATCCATCAGGCCGCCCCACCGGGCGGCCTTTTTCGTGCCCGGACCCTGGGGCGGCCTTCATCCGGAAGGAAGAAGGCAGATGATCAGGTTGTCCGGGATCACCCCGTCCGGCCACGTCCACGTCGGGAACCACCTGGGGGCCATCCGGCGCTGGGCCGACGAGGGCGGGCCGGACGACCTGTACTTCGTCTCCGACCTGCACGCCATGACGACCTCGCACAATCCGGCGAAGCTGCGCTCGATGGCGTCGGAGCAACTGGCCGTGCTGATCGCGGCCGGGATCGAGCCGGACCGCGTGTTCGTGCAGTCCGACATGGCCCGTGAGCTGGGCGCCCTCAACTGGGTCCTGGAGTGCACCTGTAATTACGGCGAGGCCGCCAGGATGATCCAGTTCAAGGAGAAGTCGAAGGGCCGCGCCGGGGTCCGGCTGTCCCTGCTGACCTATCCGGTGCTGATGGCGGCCGACATCCTGTTGCAGGGCGCGGGCGAGGTCCCGGTCGGCGAGGACCAGCGGCAGCACGTCGAACTGGCCAGAACGCTGGCGAAGCGGTTCAACTCCACCTACGGCGACGTCTTCACGATGCCGAAGGCGGTGCTTCCGCCCGCCGGGGCGCGGATCATGGACCTCGCCGAGCCGACGCGGAAGATGTCGAAGTCGACGCGGGAGGAAGCCGGGGTCGTGTTCGTCCTCGACGAGGCCGACCAGGTCCGGCGCAAGGTGAAACGCGCGAAGACCGACGGCGGGTCGAAGCCGGTCTACGCGCCGGAAACCCGGCCGGGGATGGCGAACCTGCTGGACATCCTCGCCGCGTGCACCCAGGAGAAACCGGACGTCCTGGCCGACCGGTTCTCGTCCTACGGCCAGGTGAAAGAGGCCGTGGCCGAGGCGCTCATCGAGGAACTGCGGCCGGTCCGGGAGGGCGCGCTGGCACTGCTCGCCGACCCGGGCGAGCTGGACCGGGTCCGCAAGGCGGGCGCCGTCCGGGCCGCGGAGCGCGGCGAGCACCGGCTCCAGTCCGCCCTGCGGCTGATCGGCGCCGGTTGAAGGTCCGTGAAGGCCTCCTTCCCTACTTTGAGGGTAGGGAAGGAGGCCTTCACGGACTTGCGAGCAGGGTGTGGAGGGCGGGCAGCAGGATCCGGTCGGCCGGTAGCCAGTCGAGATCGTCGAGGTCGCCCGAAGAGATCCACCGGACATCCTTGTGCTCGACCGCTCGCGGCTCATCCCCCGCCGAGACCAGCGAAGCGGCATAGATCCGCAGCACCTTCCCGCCCGGCAGCGGGACGTCGTCGCCGACCCGGCCCCCGACCGTCACCGCGACGTCGAGTTCCTCCAGGCATTCACGTGCCAAAGCTGCTTCGTCGCCTTCGCCGTCCTCGATCCGCCCGCCCGGCAGTTCCCATCGCCCGGCATGGTCGGCGGGCCAAGCCCGCTGCTGTGCCAGCAACTTCCCGTCCCGCACGATGGCGGCGCCCACGATCACCACGCGGCACACCCTACTGAGGCCGCGCCGCCTGCCAGACGATCTGGAAGCGCGCCCCGCCATCGGGTGATTCCCCGACGCGCACACGGCCACCACGACGACGGACGGCCTCGGCGACCATCGCCAGCCCCAGCCCGGTGCCGCCGGAAGACCGCGCCCGCGAATCGGACACGCGGTAGAACCTGTCGAAGACCCGCTCCCGATGCTCCGGCTCGATTCCCGGCCCGTCGTCGTCGACGACCACGCGCACGGTGGACCGCGCCGCGAGCACGGACACCACGATCTCGCCGGTCGCGTACCGGCAGGCGTTGCGCAGCAGATTGCTCAGCACCAGTTCGACCTCGGCGTGCGTGGCCAGCGCCCACGCCGACCCGACCGTGCCGCTCACCCGGATCTCCGGAGCGCCGGCGGGCATCCGCGCGACCGCCGCGCGCACCTCGCTCACCAGCTCGACCGGTTCCGCGGGCGGCACCTCCCCCGCGTCCGACCTCGCCAGCGCCAGCAGCCCGTCGAGCAGCGAGGAAAGCCGTTCGGCCTCTTCGAGGACGTCGGCGAGCGTCTCGTGCGCGAGGTCGGCGTCGGGATTGGTGACGGCGACCTCGGCCTGCACGCGGATCGACGCGACCGGCGACCGCAGTTCGTGCGCGGCGTCGCCGGTGAACCGCCGCAGCCGCTCGGTGGCCTCCTCTTGCCGCGCCAGAAGCGCGTTGAACTCTTCGGCCAGCGCGCGGAGTTCGTCGTGCGAATCCGGCAGCGGCAGCCGCGCCCCCGGCGGGAGCGCGCGCACGGAACCGCGCATCCTCTCCACCGGTCGCAACGCGAACCGCACCAGCAGCCAGGTCGCGATGCCGGCGCCCACCGCACCGACGGACGCGACCGCGAACAGCCAATAGCCGCCGGAGTGCACCGCGGTCGCGAAGCCGACCAGACCCGCGCCCGCGACGACCAGCCGTTGCTGACCGTCGGGCGCCGTGACGACGGTCCCGACCCAGCGCCAGCTGTGCTCGCCGCCGGTCGTGACCGATTCCCCCGCCTTCAGCGCGCGGACGTCCACCGGCCCGAGATTCGCGGGCGGCAGACCGTCCACCGGGCCACCGCCGGTGTCGAGCACGCGGACGGTCACCGCGGAGGCCGTCGGCGGCTTCCCCGCCGCGACATCGGCCTTCGCGGTGGTCAGCTGGGCGCCGAGTTCGTCGTCGACCGATTCGATGAGCAGCGGCTGGAGGTTGTCCCCGGCGACCGCGGCCAGCCCGAGCAGGAAGCCGAGCGTGACGGCGGCCGTGAGGAGGGTGATCCGGACCCCCAGCGATCGGCGGCGCCACCAGGACGGCGAGCCGATCACCCCTGTCCCGCCGGGGCGATCACTTCGTCGAGCTGCGGATCCGAGGCCAGGTAGCCGTGCCCGCGCACGGTCCGGACCAGGGCGCCCGCGCCGACGGCGTCGAGTTTGCGGCGCACGTAACCGACGTAGACCTCGACGACGTTGCGGGTCGCGGCCTGCTCGTCACCCCACACCGCGCGCAGCAGCTCGTCCTTCGTCACCACCGTGCCCGCCCGGCCCGCGAGGACCTCAAGCAGCGCGAATTCGCGCGGGCTGAACGCCACCTCGACGCCGTCGTAGCGGACCTGCCGCAGGCTCCGGTCGACTTCGAGCGCGCCGATCCGCAGCGGCCCGCGGATCGCGTCCGGCGACGCCCGCCGCAGTACCGCGCGCACCTGCGCGACCAGCACGACGAACGAGAACGGCTTCACGAGGTAGCCGTCCGCGCCGAGATCGAGGCCGTCGGCCTGGTCGACCTCGCCGTCCTTCGCGGAGATCATCAGCACCGGCGTGGTGACGCCGAGCGCGCGCAGCCGTTCGAGCACCCGGTAGCCGGAAAGCCCCGGAAGCATGATGTCGAGCAGGACGACGTCGAAGGAGCCCGTCTGCGCCAGCCGCAGGCCACTGGGGCCGTCGGGCGCGGTGACCACGTCCATGTCCTCCGCGCGCAGCCCGCGCAGCAGCGCCTTGCGGACACCCGGCTCGTCGTCGACCACCAGTACTCGAGGTTTCACGCCTTTCATCATTCACGGTTTCACCAGCTCACGCGCGAGCTCTCAGCGCCATCTCAGGCTGGGAGGCGGAGTCTGAGTGGTATCTCAGCGTTTCCGGTGAAGCGTTGTCGCCGGGACCCGAGCACACTGGTGCCGGGGAAAACAGGGAGAGACAGCATGGAACCGAAGAGGAAGGCCATCACCGCGGCGGTGGTGGGGACGGCACTGGGCGTCGGCGGGCTCGCCGTCGTCGCGATGCCGGCCACCGCGGGTGACGCGCCGGTCTTGCCGCAGATCAGCGCCGAAGAGCTGGTGCAGTCCACGCTCAACGCCAAACCGTCGGCGTTCGACGGGAAGGTCAAGGTCAACAACGACCTCGGCCTGCCGCAGGTCGGCAGCACACTGCCCGGCGCGTCCGCGCTCAGCATCGACTCGGCGCAGGTCTCGACCGACGGTGCGGGCAAGAGCAAGGTGTCGCTCACCGAGGGCTCCAGCCAGCAGACCATCGTCAAGAACGGCGAGACCGTCTGGGAGTACAACTCCAAGGACAACTCCGCCACCAAGATCACCATCCCGGCCGAACTGGCCAAGGAGCACCAGAACAAGGTCGAGGGCCAGGCCGTCGACCCGGCGACGGTGGCTTCGGAACTGCTCGGCAAGGTGCGTGAGAGCAGCACGATCGCCGTCGACGGGACGTCTTCGGTGGCGAACCGCTCGGCGTACGAGCTGGTGCTGACGCCGAAGCCGACCGAGCGGACCCTCCTGCGCGAGATCCGGGTCGCGATCGACGAGCAGACGCGGATGCCGCTGCGGGTGACGGTGCTGGCCAACGGCACGTCCTCGCCCGCTTTCGAGGCTTCGTTCAGCGAGATCAACTTCACCGGGCAGCCCGCGTCGAACTTCGAGTTCACCCCGCCGAAGGGCGCGAAGGTGACCGAGAAGACCGCCGAGGCCGACCCGAAGAACCGTGAACTCGCGGAGCAGGCGAAGTCCGACGTCAAGATCGTCGGCGACGGCTGGGACACCGCCGTCACCGGCAAGATCCCGGCCGACGCGCTGGCCAAGGCCGGTAGCGCCAAGGACGAGGAAGGCCGCCAGGTCGACCCGAAGGCGATGCTTTCGCGGTTCGCGAAGCCGGTCAGCGGCGCCTGGGGCAGCGGCTGGCTGGTGACCACCAAGGTCGGCAGCGGCGTGCTGACCGACGACGGCCGCTACGCCATCGGCGCGGTGCCGGAGCAGGTCCTCTTCGAGGCATTGGCCGCGAAGTGACCACCACGTTCGAAGCCGGCGCGGACGTCTCCCAGGAGGCGTCCGCTCCGGCGGTACCCATGGCGGCCCGCACCAGGGGCCTGCGCAAGGTCTACGGCCGCACGGTGGCCGTGGACCACGTCGACCTCGACGTTCCCGAAGGCGCCGTGCTGGGGATGCTCGGCCCCAACGGTTCGGGCAAGACGACGACCATCCGGATGCTGCTCGGACTCGTCCGTCCCACCGAGGGCGAGGTCGAACTGTTCGGCAAGCGGATGCCGGATCAGGCGGCGCACGCGCTGCCCGACGTCGGCGCGCTCGTCGAAGGGCCCGGTTTCCACCCTTTTCTTTCCGGGCGGGAGAACCTGCTGCGAGTGGCCGCGGCCGAACCGAGGCTGGCTTCGGCCGGGATCCCCGGCGCGGTCGACTCGGCGCTTGAGCGGGTCGGCCTGACCGACGCCGCGAACCGGCGCTACAAGGGCTATTCGCTGGGCATGAAGCAGCGGATGGGGCTCGCGAGCGCGTTGCTCGTGCCGCGGCGGATGGTCATCCTCGACGAACCGACCAACGGTCTCGATCCGGCCGGTACCAGGGAGATCCGCCGGATCATCGCCGAACTGCACGCGGACGGCGTCACCGTGCTGGTGTCGTCGCATCTGCTGGCCGAGGTCGAAGCGACCTGCACGCACGTCGCGGTACTCCAGTCGGGGAACGTGATCGCCCAGGGCGAGCTCTCCGAACTGCTGGAGTCGGGGAACGCGGCACTGCTGGTCCGGACGCCGGACGCCGAACTCGCGGTGGAGACTTTGCGGGAGAACAGGATCGGCAGCAGGCTCACGCCGGACGGCGTCCGCGTGGACCTCACCGCCGCCGAAGCGCCCGACGTGCTGCGGCATCTGGTGACGGCCGGGGTGGCCGTCCACGAGGCGGCCAGGGCGCGGACCGGTCTGGAAGACCTGTTCGCCCGCCTGACCCAGCCGGAGTCCACTGTGGATACTGAGGGGGAGTCGTGACCCACGCTCTGGCCGCGGCACCCGCGGCTCCCGCGGCTAGGACCGGCCACGACAGTGTCGGCCTGCTTCGGTTGTACCGTGCCGAACTGCGCTGGATCTTCCGGCGGCCCCGCACCCTGGCGGTGCTGGGACTGCTCGCGCTGATCCCGGTGATCATCGGCGTCGCGCTGACGCTCGTCGACGAACCGGCCGGATCCGGCGGTGGCCCCAGCGGGGACGGCGCGCTCCTCGCCTCCGCCGTCAACAACGGGTTCATCCTGCCGGTCGCGGCGCTGACCATGACGCTGGCGCTGCTGCTCCCCCTCGCTTCGGCGATGGCCGGGGCGGACGCGATCGCCGGCGAGGCGGCGCACGGGACGTTGCGGGGCTGGCTGGTCGCCCCGGTCGGCCGCGGACGGCTGCTCGCGATCAAGGCCTTCGGCGTCGCCACGGTTTCGGTGATCGCGGTGCTGGCCATGACGTTCACCGGTTTCGTCACCGGGCTCACCATCAGCGGCACCGACTCGATGTTCACCCTCACCGGCTCGACGCTGAGCGTCTGGGACGCACTGGGCCGGATCCTGCTCGTGGCCCTGTGGGTGACGCTGCAACTGTGGGCGGTCGGCGCGGTCGCGCTCGCGATCTCGTCGTTCACCGAACATCCGATGCTGGTCGTCGCCTCGGTGCTGGCCGGGACGATCGTGTTCACCATCCTCGGTTTCCTGGACGCGGTCTCATGGCTGCATCCGTTCCTGCTCAACGAGAACTGGTCCCAGACACCGGCTTCGGTGCTGATGGACCCGATCGACACGGCGTTGCTAGGCGAAGGCGCGCTGCGCGCCGCTTGCTACATCGTCATCGGGCTCTCGGTCGCCTACGCACGCCTGACGACCCGGGACGGCTGACCCCCGCGTTTCGTCCTCTGAATGCGGTGGTTCGCACTGCCGACTACCGCATTCAGAGGACGAAACGCGTCAGGGGGCGGTCGCGGTGCGCCGGAACTCGCTCGGGTTGACGCCCCGGACGCGTTTGAACGCCACGCTGAAGCCGAACGGGTCGGAGTACCCGACGGTGCGGGCGACGTCCGCGACGGTCGCGGCCTCCTTCTCGACCAGCAGGTCCGCGGCGAGGGTCATGCGCCAGCGGGTCAGGTAGGTCAACGGCGGTTCGCCGACCAGCTCGGCGAACCGCTGGGTCTCGATCGTCGGCCGCACCACGGTGGAACCCGACGGCGCGAACGAACTGGCGTCCCGTCTCGCCGCCCGCTACTGGGACCTCGGCGACCCCGCCCACGCGGAAACCCTCGCCGGAATACTGGCCACGGACCTGGTACGGCTCGTTATCCACCCGGGGACCGTCAGCCGCTACCTGATGTAAGTGAGGGTCTTCCCAGTGCGGACCCGGACTGGCCGGCGGATGTCCGATTGACGCCTGATCTGCAGGTCGCGGCCGGGGTCGTGAGTGGCAAGTGTCGTTCTATCGAGAGGCAAGACAAATGCGGCGGGCAGGGTCTCCGCCATAAGGCCCACATCGGCGCTTCGTTGCAGAAGTTCTTCGCGGCGCGGGTCCGGACTGACTGTGGAGTCCACACAACCGCCGAATGTCCACAAAGGACGATTTCCGCCGAGAAGATGTCCGATTGATGCCGAAATGTGCAATTCATGATCGGGGTCGTGAGTGGCAAGTGTCGTTCTAACCCTCCTTATCACTCACGACCCCTTTCTAAAATGGTGCGAACAGCTCAAAACGGGCACGAATGTCGCGAAGGATGTCCTTTGTGGACAGCAAAGGGGTGCCTGGACTCACCGGCGAGTCCGCCGCGCCACCGCTTCTATATCCAGTCACGCGAAATCGCCGAGGACTGGGGTCTTCTCAGCGACAGAAGACCGCCTTCGCCATGGGGAGCACCGCTTCAGTGGGCGGGTCCTGCTCGTACGGGTTGAGCGACAGGGTCATCGACTTGCCCTTTCCGTCAGTGAAGGCGACGGTGACGTAGCCGATCAGCTGTCCTGTGTGCCCCCACACCGGCTTCGGGCCGTCCGCACAGGGGATCGCGAACTCCTGCAGTCCCAGGCCGTAGCGGAACAGCGGAACCGCCTCCCGCGTTCGCCGCATTTCCGTGAGGCTCGCCCGGCTCGTCAACCGCCCCTTGAGCAGAGCGGTGACGAACGTCGTCAGGTCGCGCGTGGTGGAGATCATCTCGCCCGCCGCCCAGTCCAGCGACGGGTCCATGTCGGTGGCGTCCACGATCGCCGGCGGGGTCGCGGGCAGCGGTTCGTAGCCGCGGGCGTGCGGGGTGGGCAAGGAGGGGCGGTGGCCCGGCACGCTGGTGTGCCCGAGATCGAGCGGGCGAAGGATTCGTCGCGCCACCTCCTCGCCGTAGGGGCGCCCGGTCAGCCTCTCGACCAGCAGGCCGGCCACGACGTAGTTGGTGTTCGAGTAGTGCCAGGACTCGCCGGGGTTCTCGAAGTCCGGCCCTTCCGCGAACGCCACCTTCAGCAGTTGCGAAGGCGTGTAGTCGTCGAAGCGGGCATCGGCTCGCCAACGGTTGGTCGAGTAGCCCGGTTCGCTCATGTAGTCGTGCAGGCCGCTGGTGTGCTGCAGGATGTGCCGGACGGTGATGCGCTCGCCATCGGGCACGACACCCGGCAGGTGCCGCTCGATCGGATCGTCGAGTGTCAGCCGTCCCTCGTCGGTCAGCTGCAGGAGCACCGTCGCCGCGAAGGTCTTGGTGACGCTGCCGATCCGGAAGTGGCCGTCGGCGGCGGCCGGGGCCCCTGATGCCAGGTCACGCACGCCCACCGCGTGCGACCACTGGCCGGTGCCGGTCCGGACGTGGATCAGCCCGGCTGTGATGTGGCGGTCGGCGGCGAGGGCGGCGAGCCGGTTGTGCAACTCGGCGACGGGGATGTCCGGCGTGGCCGGTGCGGCGGCCGGGCTGACGGCGAGAACGAAGGACAAGATCGTCTTCAGGAGCATGGCGGCGACGGTATTCGGGTGGGCCTTGGCGAGCCCTGGGGAAAACCGCAGGGTTCCGGCCGGATTACCGCAACTAGAGGACTGAATGCGGGAGTTGGGCGATGCCGTCCGGGTCCAGGGCGAGCCGCACGGTGTCGCCGGGCCGGAGGTCCGCGGTCACCGGCGCGACGGCGTCCACAGTGGACCGGTCGTCGAGGGCGACCACCAGCCGGACGTGTTCCCGCCGGTGCACCACCGCCGTGACCTCGCCCACCACACCGGAAGACGCCACACGCACACCGTGTGGGCGCAGGCCCAGCCGCACCGCGCCATCGGCGACGTCGGGGAGCGTGACGTCGCCGAGCGCGGTCCGCACCACGCCACCGGACGCCTCGCCGTCGACGAACGTCGTGACGCCGAGGAAGCGTGCCACTCCCTCGTCCACCGGCTGCCGCCAGACGCGGCGCACCGCGCCCTCCTGCCGGATCTCACCGTCGTCGAGCACGGCGACCCGGTCGGCGAGGGTGAACGCCTCTTCCTGGTCGTGCGTGACCAGCAGCGCGGTGATCTTGCTGCGCCGCAGCAACGCGGCGAGGTCGATCGCCAGCTGCTCCCGCAGTCCGGCGTCCAAACCGGACAACGGTTCGTCCAGCAGCAGCAAGCGGGGTTCCGGCGCCAGCGCGCGGGCCAGCGCGACCCGCTGCGCCTGCCCGCCGGACAGCTCGGTGACCCGCCGCCGTTCATAACCCTTGAGGCCGACCAGTTCCAGCAGCGTGCGGACCCGCTCCGCGTGCTCGGCGCGAGGGACGTCGTGCATCCGCAGGCCGAACGCGATGTTCGAGGCGACGTCCTTGTGCGGGAACAGCTGCCCGTCCTGGAAGACCAGGCCGAACCCCCGCCGGTGCACCGGTACGCCCGAGAGGTCCTCGCCGTCCCAGCGCACGGTGCCCGAGGTCAGCGGCTCCAGTCCGGTGATGGCCCGCAGCAGCGTCGACTTCCCCGAACCGGACGGGCCGAGCAGGGCCAGCACCTCGCCGTCGGCGATGTCCAGCCGGGCGTCCCGCACGGCCGCAAAAGATCCATAGTGGACGGTCAGATCCCGTACCGACAGCGACACTAGAACTCCCCTACCGAATTCTGCCCGCGGACCGCGCCGAACCGGTCGATCAGCACCACCGCCACCACGGTCACGATCATGAGCAGCGCGCAGGCCGCGTAGGCCATCTGGTTGTTGAGCTCACCCGGCCGCGAGATCAGCGTCGCGACCGCGACCGGCAGCGTCGGCGCGTCCGGCCTGGCCAGGAAACTCGTCGCGCCGAACTCGCCGAGCGCGACCACGTAACCGAAACCGGCCGCCGCGACCAGCGAACGCGCGGTCAGCGGGAGGTCGATCTCCCGCCATACCCGGCCGGGACTCGCGCCGAGCGTCGACGCCGCCTGCCTCAGCCGGACGTCGACCGACCGCAGCACCGGCAGCACCATCCGCACGATCAACGGGATGATCACCAAGGCCTGCGCGAGCGGCACCAGCAGCGGCGACGTCCGCAGGTCGCCCGGGAGCGCGTCGAGCGTGATGAGGTATCCGAAACCGACGGTCACCGCGGACACGCCCAGCGGCAACATCAGCGCCGCGTCCATCGTCTCGCCCATCCCCCGCGCCAACCTGCCCGGCGTGCGCCGCAACGCCACCAGGACGACCGAGGCCAGCACGCCGACGATCATCGCCAGGATCGTGGCGTCGAACGCCGTCCGCAACGACATCGACGCCGCGTCCCAGCCGGAAACCTGCAACGCGCCACGAGATCCCTGGCCGCCGAGAGCCGCGTACCCCGCGAGACTCCAGCCGTCCGAAGTGGACACGGATTCGACGAGCAACGCGACGATCGGCGTCATCAGCAGCGCGATCACCGCGAGACCGGCGGAGACGGCCCACCACTCGCCGCCCCTCGGCCGCCGCGCCGTCTCGCTGCCGGACCGCAGCCGGACGGCGTTCTCCCGGCGGCGCCTGGCCAGCGCGCCCACCGCGAGCGCGGCGACGACGGCGGCGAACTGCACCAGCGACAACGCGGCCGCGCCGGAAAGGTCGAGCAATTCGACCGTGCGCAGGTAGATCTCGGTCTCCAGCGTCCGGTACTTCGCCCCGCCGAGGATCAGCACGACACCGAAACTGGTGGCGCAGAACAGGAACACCACCGCCGCGGAAGACGCGACGGCCGGTGCGAGCGCGGGCAGCGTCACCGTGCGGAAAGCACGCCACGGCGACGCGCCGAGCGCTCGTGCCGCGTCCACGGTGCGCGGGTCGAGATGGCTCCACAGCCCGGAAACCGTGCGCGCGACGACTGCGACGTTGAAGAAGGCGTTGGCCAGCACCAGGGGCAGTAGCCCGCCGTCCGGCCAGAGCGCGCGGAACGCCAGACCGACCACGACCGTCGGCAGCACGAACGGCACCAGCACGAGCGTCCGGACCAGCGAGACGCCGGGAAGCCGCACGCGGGCGAGGAGGAACGCCACCGGCAGGCCCGCGAGGACCGCGACCACCGTCGAAGCCCCGGCGCTGGCGAGGGTGAAGCCCGCCAGCCTCCAGGTCAGCGGGTCGCCGATGGCCGTGCCGACCCCGCCGGAACCGAAACCGCGGGCGATGATCGCCGCGACCGGCCAGGCGAAGAAGACCACGAGGAACCCGAGCGGCAGCACGGCGAGTGCGGCCAGCCCGGCTCCTCGGGAAGTCAGCCTCGGCGCACTCAGCCTTCGAGTAGCGTGCGCCACTGGGCGATCCACTGCTCGCGTCCGGCCTGGATCTTGGCCGGTTCGAGCGTCTTCGGCTGCTGCGGCAGCGGCGCGGCCTGCGCCCAGCCCTGCGGGAGTTCGACGCCCTGCCGTGCCGGGTAGACGTACATGTTGCTCGCCACGGTCACCTGGAACTGCTGGGACAGCAGGAAGTCCACCACCTTGCGGGCCTTCTCGACCTGCTTGCCGCCCGCCAGCACGCCCGCGTACTCGACCTGGCGGTAGCAGGTGTCCAGCAGCGCCTTGGTGCGCGGCTTGCCGTCTTCGCCGAGCTCGGCGGCGGGCGACGACGCGTAGGAGACGACGATCGGGCGCGGTCCCTTCCCCGAGGAACCGGAGAACTCCTTGGTGTAGGCCTCTTCCCAGCCGCTGACCGTCTTGAGCCCGTTGGCCTTCAGCTGCGTCCAGTACCCCTGCCAGCCCTGCTCGCCGAACTGGGCGACGGTGCCGAGCAGGAACGCCAGGCCCGGCGACGACGTCGCGGGGCTCTCGGCGACCATCAGGTCCTTGTACTTGGCGTCGGCGAGGTCCGCGAACGACTTCGGCTCCGCGATCCCCTTGTCCGCGAAGTACCGGGAGTCGATGTTGACGCAGACGTCGCCGAGGTCGACCGCGGAAAGCCGGTGCCCGGGGTCGACCGAGTAGCGCTGCGGGCCGCGGTCGGCCTCAGGGCTGGTGTACTGCTCGAAGACACCCTCGGTGAGCGCGCGGGAAGCGAACGTCGAGTCGATGCCGTAGGCGACGTCACCGATCGGATTCGCCTTGGTCAGCACCAGTTTGTTGGTCAGCGCGCCCGCGTCGCCCTGTTTGAGGACGGCGATCTTGATCCCGGATTGGCGCTCGAACGCGTCGAGCACCTCCTGCGGGGCGAGCCACGAGTCGTGCGTCACGAGCGTGACCGTCGCCGGCGCCTGCGGGTCGTTCCCCGAAGTCCCGGAGAGCGAGCAGCCCGCGGCGAGTGCGGCCACCGTGCCGGCCGCAACCACCGTGCGGAGGGCGCGTTTCATCTAGCCTCCTGCGTTTTCAAGGGGGGACCCGTGGCAAACGTGCAGCGTAGCCGACGGCGTACCACCATGGAGTCATGGCGGAAATCTTGAACGACACGCAGGCCGACGAGGCCGTGGCGAAGCTCTCAGACTGGACTCGCGACGGCGTCACCATCGAGCGGACGGCGAAGCTGCCGAGCTTCCCGAAGGCCATCGAAGCGGTGGACAAGGTGGCGGAACTGGCGGAGGCGGCCGACCACCATCCCGACATCGACATCCGCTGGCGGACGGTGACGTTCCGGCTCAGTACGCACTCCGCCGGAGGGCTGACGGAGAAGGACTTCGCGCTCGCGTCGCAGATCGACGGGGTACTGAGCGCCCTGTGACGTCCGCAACGATCGCGCCACGTCTCCCCTTCTCGGACGTCTACCCAGTACGACCAACGAGAAAAGGACGAATGATGACGCAGGCGATCGTGGTGGGCTTTTCCGCATTCGGCGCGATGGTGGCCGCCGCTGCCGGAGTGCTCTGGTACACCGCGCGCGACCGGCACCACCAGCACGATCAGTGATCTTGGCCACACCGGGGCGGTGACGGTAACGCCGGCCCTGATCAACGCGCTGTACCGGCGGAACTGTCGCTTCTCTCCCCAGGGGAACCGCCGTGAACAACGCCTCCATCACCGCCGCCCAGCGCACCTGGGTGGCCGTGTTCGCCACCGCTGTCACGCTGCTGACGATCGTCGTGCTGGGCCTGCTCGGCTAGTCCTTCTAGTTCGAGTACGCCTCGCGGGCGGCGACAAGCTCCGGAAGGTGCTTCGCCGCCCACTCGCGGCACGCCTCCATCGGCTCGAACAACGTCCGGCCCAGCGAGGTGAGCTCGTACTCCACCCGTGGCGGCGTCTCGTCGTACGCCGTCCGCGTGATCATGCCGTCGCGCTCCAAGGCCCTGAGGGTTTCCGTCAGGACCTTCGCGGTGACGCCCTTCAGAGGAACCCGCAGTTCGGAGAACCGGCGCGGGCCCTCTTCCAGGCACAGCACGACCAGACCCGCCCATTTGTCGCCGATCCGGAACGGCGTCAGGTTCGACGGACAGCCGGGGGCGAACATGTCCGCTTCCAGTGGCTTCACCCGTTCGAAGTTACCCGAGCGGCTTCGTCCACACCGCGAGTTCCGCGGCGGCGTCGGCGTACGTGCGCGAACCGGTGGACATCGCGATCACCAGGTCGTACGCGTCGTCCTCCGGCGCGTCGAGATCGTGGCCGTTCAGCCCGTAGAAGACGAACGTGGCCATCCAGGCCAGGCGTTTGTTGCCATCGATGAGCGCGTGGTTGCGCACCAGCGACTCCAGCAGCACCGCGGCCTTCTCGTGCAGCGTCGGATACGCGTCCCGCCCCATCAACGACGTCCGCGGCCGGTGCGCGGCCGAGTCGAGCAGCCCGAGATCGCGGATCTTGGGGACGCCGAGATCCTCCGAGAGGGCCAGCAGGTCTTCGAGGGCGAGATACTCGATCACTGGGCGAGACGGTCGAGCAGAGCGGCGTAGCGCTCCCGGCCGTCCTTCGACAGTGCCCGGACGCGATCATCACGGACGCGGCGCGCGGCGGCCTCGGTGATGGCGCGAACGGTCGCTTCGTGCTTGCTCACGCCGTCGGCTTCGGCCAGCAGCGCGAGGGCGCGCTCCTGCTCGTCGTTCAGCCTCAGGGTCATAGCCATACTTCGATGCTACCACTCTGGTATCACTCCCTGGGGCGTATTTTCCCGGGGTGAGCATCGAGACCCTGGGGCACGCCGAATATCGGCGCGTGTGGGCCCGTTTCCACACGGAGTTCGCCTTCCGGCCCAGCACGGACCGGTTCGCGTGGCCGGGCATCGCGGAGCCGGCCGGATCGGCGACCTGGAGCCTGACAGCCCTCGACGACGACCCGGAGTACGCACTGCTCGACCGGCTGGTCTCCGTGGTTCAGCGGGGCCTGGCGTCCTGCGCCGACGAACTGTTCGCGCTCGACTGGCACCACCAGTCGTACCGGTTCGCGACCACGGCGGAACGCTGGCCGCTCAGCCCGTTCCCGGACGGCGACTACTACATCTACCTGACATCGGACTTCCGGCTCGGCACGTTCGGGCACCCTTGGGAGTACACGATCTGCGTGTTCGGCGACCAACTGGTGACGGCGATTTCGGCCGATCTGACCGAGATCCTCGGGGAACCACTACGCCGGTCCGCGTAGGCGGGACTGCCGCCTCCGGGCCGACGCCCGCCGCCACCGTGAGCGGGACTCTTCAGGGGTCATAACCAGTGAGGAGTCCTGTCATGAACCGTTCCGCCGCCGTCGTCGCCAACGCCGCCTTCCTTCTCGTCGGCGTCGCCGGCCTGCTCGTCCAGATCGTCTCCGGTGTCCCCGGCTTCCCGGACATCCCGCCCGGACCGTTCATCCTCGGCCTGACCGCGATCCTCGTACTGACGTCGGCCGCCCGGTTCCGCTGGATCCTGTTCGCCGGTATCGCCGCACCGACGTTCATCCTGGTCGGTGCCCTGCTCGAAGGCTCGTTCCGGGGACGGCTCGCCGACCCGGGCGACTTCGGGCCCTTCATCGGGACCGCGCTGCTGATCGGCGGGGTGATCGCGGCCATCGCCTGTGGCGGCGTCGCCGTCTCGCAGGCCTACCGCCGGGTGACCGTGCGCTGAACCGGGGGACGTTCCGGAAAAAGGGGACGATCGGAGGTTGCTCTCCGCGCCGCGCGACTCTTAGCTACTCGAACGAAGGTTCTCCGAGAAGTGAGGGGTTTTCCATGGCTGGTCTGCGCAGGCGTGAGGTGCTCGCGGGCGCGGTGGCACTGGCGGGCGCGGCGACGATCGGGCTGAACCCCGGCACCGCCGCCGCGGCCACGCAGCAGCGTCCGGGCGCGCAGTTCCCGCCGTCGCTGGACTTCGGCGACTACCCCGTGATCGCGCGGGTCCGGTCGCGGCGGGCGCTGGAGCACCTGCGGGTGCTCAGCGACAAGATCGGCCCCCGGATCGCCGGTACCGAAGGCGAGTTGCGCGCCAGGGACTACATCGCGAAGGTGCTGCGCGAGCTGCGTTACCAGGTCACGCTGCAGCCGTTCCCGATCGCCGACAAGTTCCTCGGCGGCCTGACCGTCGGCCGCGACAGCTGGCAGACCGGCTCGTCGCCGCAGGGCGCGCAGGACGTCACGCGCGAGGCCGTCGTCGTCGATGCCGGTGACGGGACCACCCTTCCGGATGATCTGACCGGCAAGATCGTGCTGATCGCGGCCGTCACGAACAAGGCCGACGCGTACCTCACCGCCGCGCAGCGCGGCGCCGTCGCGGTCCTGCTCGGCCGGGTCGGCGCCGACCCCGCGCGCAAACTGTCGGCGTTCTCCCCGACCCTCACCACCCCGGTCACCGTCCCGGTGCTCGGCCTGGCCCAGGTGCAGGTGGAACGCCTGCGCGAACGGCTCGCCAAGGGCTCGGTCAAGGTGAAGGCGTCAGCCGTCCACCACAAGAACCTGACGTCGTACAACGTCATCGCCGAACGCCCGGCCACCTTCCCCGGCAAGGACGACGGTGTGGTCATGGTGACCGCGCACTACGACAGCGTCCCCGGCTCCCCCGGCGCCAACGACGACGGCAGCGGAACCGTGCTGTGCCTCGAACTCGCGCGCGTCCTGCGATACCTGCCGACGAACAAGACGCTGCGGTTCGCGCTGTGGGGTTCGGAGGAGTACGGGCTGATCGGTTCGCGGCACTACGTCTCGAACCTGACCGACCCGGAGGCGAAGCGGATCGCGGGCTGCTTCCAGAACGACATGGTCGCCACCAGCTGGGACCCGGCGATCACCTACTGGCTGCTTTCGGTCGACGGCGCCGACAACGCCACGACCGCGGCCGTCAACGCCGCGGCCAAGCGACTCGGGTACGACCCGCGGGTCAAGGGCCCGGTCGCGCGCGGTTCGAGCGACCACGTGCCGTTCTTCGAGCGCGGGATCGCGTCGGGCAACTTCAGCTGGCGCGGCGAGAGCGGCCCGGCGCTGCTGGAGCCGACCTATCACACGCCGGAAGACACCATCAAGGACAACGTCTCCCTTGAGCGGCTTCAGGTTTCGCTGGAGTTGATCGGGTCGGCGGCGTACAGCCTGCTGCGGAAGTAGCGGACGTCGTGAGTGGTAAGGACGGTTCTAACCGTCCTTACCACTCACGAGATCTCACCCGAGGTGCCAATCTGATCCAGTGGCAGGTTCCGACGCTCTCCTTGACAGCGCAGTCCTTCCTGCTGTCACTCGCCTACGGGGCACGATCGACGCCGTTCGCCGCCGCCGTCGCGGGGCTGCTCTCGATGATCGTGTCGGCGATGTCGATCCAGCTACTGCTTCGCCAGCGACAGAACGAGGTAACCGACTCGGTGGTGCTGCATCGCATCGAGCAGAACCACGGCTGGCAAGAGATCTTCGCGACGGGCGAAGTCAGGGCGCGGAACGCCGGCCAGTCACGCCGTCGGCTGATCCGGCTGCGGTCATACCGGATCTGGACCGGCGGGCTGGCGCTCTTCGGGATCGCCGGCTTCGTGGCGCTCCTGCGGGCGGTTCTCTAGCTCTCGGTCCGACACCGCAGCGCGACGTACCCCAGGAACGCGGTCGCGAGCACCGCGGTGACCACGGAGAACGGGACCGTCCAGGTGTACGGATCCCGCCAGGCGCTCGCGACGGTGATCCCGATACCCACCACCACGACCGGGACGGACGGCCGCCACACCTTTTCCCGTTCTTCGGTCGTCTTCGAGAGCACCGCGCCGGCCAGCAGGAAGACCGCCGCCACCAGCAACGCGCCGCCCAGGACGTCACTGGGCCGGTGCCACATCATCGTCAGCACCGCGCCGCCGACCGCCGACGTCCAGCTGAGGAGCACCGGAGCGACCCACCGGAGCCAGGTCCGTGGTACGACGATCAGCAACGCGACCGAAACCGCGGCCGCGACGGCGAAATGTCCACTCGGGTAGCTCCGCTCGGTGAGACCGTGGACGGCGCCGACGAGATCGGGCCGGGGCGCGGCGTCCTTGAAGATCCGGGTCGAGTAGACGGCGACGGGGGTCGCGACGATCACGGTCGCCAGATCCCGCCACCGGCGGCGCCAGGCGGCGATCAGCACCGCGGCGCCGATACCGACGGCCATGGTCTCGTATTCGAGGCTCAAGGCGGGGAGGAACCCGGTCCGGTAGACCTCGTAGATCAAGGTCTGATCCGTGGTGCCGTCGAGGAGCAGGTTCTCGGCCCGCTGGCCGAAAGGCGTCAGGTTGGACAGCGCGTACAGAGCCAGGAACCCCAAGGCCGAGAACAGCGCCCACGACGAACGACCCGGCGTTTTCCGCCGGGTTTCCAAGCTGACCAAGACGACCCCGGTTCCGGAAGAGAGAAGAGAACCCCGACAGGTTACGGGGGCGGATCCTGCTGGAACGAGCCTGATCGACATGGTCCTCACCACTGTGATCAAGCTCGCGGAGACGAACGTCAGTAGGTGAACTGTTCGAGGCCGGTGACGCGGAGCAGTTCCAGCGCCGACGCCGAGGACGTACCGGGTTCGGCCGAGTAGACCAGGACGGTCTGGTCGGTCTCGGGAACCAGGAGGACGTCGCAGTCGAGGGTGAGCGGGCCGAGTTCCGAGTGCTTGATGGTGGTACTGCCGGCGCGTAGCCGCCCGGAGCGCGCGGCTTGCCACAGGCTGTCGAACGGTGCGCTGCCGGTGCGCAGGTCGGCGATGAGGCGGGCGAGGTCGGGGTCGTCCGGGTAGCGGGCTCGGGCGGTCCGCAGGCAGCCGACGCAGTCGGCGGCCGAGTCGGAGTCGGGTGACAGGGTGACGCGGCCGACGCCGGTGCCGAGAAACCGCTGCCGGATGAGGTTCCGTCGCGCGGGCGGCAACTCGGAGAAGTCGCCGAACAACGCGGTCGCGAGCGGGTTCCAGGCGAGCACGTCGGATTTCGCCGAAAGGACGAGGGCGGGCAGATCCGACATCCGGTCCAACAGCCGCAGCACACTCGGCCGGACATGCATCGGGACACGGCCGGCCTGCGGGGGCGCCGAGCCGGCGAGCCGGAACAGCGTGTCGCGGTCGTCGTCGGACAGCCGCAGTGCCCTGGCCAGCGCGCCGAGCACCTGAGTCGACGGCCTGGGACCCCGGCCCTGCTCGAGCCGGATCACGTAGTCGACACCGAGGCCCGCGAGCTGGGCGACCTCCTCGCGGCGCAGTCCCGGCACCTGCCTGCGCGGACCGGCGGGCAGGCCGACATCGGCGGGTTTGACGCGTGACCGTGCCGTACGCAGCACGGCGGCGAGTTCGGATCTGTCCATCACCTCGATCCTGCCCGACGGGCGGCCGCTCGGGGTGGTACGGCCGATCCCATGCGTCGGCGGTCCTGGCACCCAGGCGGTGCGGCGGCGAGGCTACGGCCATGACAACGACGATCGCCCTGGTCACCGGGGCGAACAAAGGACTGGGCCGGGAAGCCGTGCGCCGGTTCGCGGCCCGGGGATGGGACGTGTTCCTCGCGGCCCGTGATCCCGGACGCGGCGGTTCGGCGGTGGCGGAACTGGCCGAGGAAGGGTTGGACGTGCGGTTCGTTCCGCTCGACGTGACCTCCGGCGAGTCCGTGGCGATGGCCGCGGACTTCGTGAAGAGAGAAGCCGGCCGCCTGGACGTGCTCGTGAACAACGCCGGTGTCGGCGGCCCGACGAGCCCGCCGGCGGAAACGACGGCCGGTTCACTGCGTGACGTGTTCGAGGTGAACGTCTTCGGCCCGATCCGGGTGACGAACGCCTTCCTGCCGCTTCTGCGCGCCGCCGAGAATCCCAGAATCGTGATGGTCACCAGCGGGATGGGATCATTCACCGTGTCGAACGATCCACGCTGGTCCGGCTTGGTGCCCCCGCAACTCGGTTACCCCGCCTCGAAGGCCGCGCTGAACATGATCACCGTGCAGTACGCCCGCGCCCTGGACGGGATCCGGGTCAACGCCGTAGACCCCGGCTACACCGCGACCGACCTCACCGGCCACGCCGGCTTCCAGACGGTGACCGAGGGCAGCGACGCGATCGTCCGGCTGGCCGGGATCGGCCCGGACGGGCCGACCGGCGGTTTCTTCGACAGAGAGGGGACGGCCCCATGGTGACCGGCATCCTGTCGCTCGGGCTGCACCCGAGCGCCATCGACTACAGCCGTTACCCCGGCATCGACGAAGCGGCGCTGACAGCCCGGATCGCGGCGGGCGAGGCGGCTCTGCGCGACGCGGGGTTCGACATCGTGTCCTGCCAGGTCTCCGCCGACCCGGAGGAGGCGGAGAAGACGATCCGCGAAACCGTCGCCGCCGACCCGGTCGGGGTGGTGATGATCGGCGCGGGCCTGCGGATGGCGCCTGAGCACACCCTGCTGTTCGAACGGGTCGTGAACCTGCTCAACGACCTCGTCCCCGGGATCGTGTTCTGCTTCAACACCTCACCGGAAACCACCATCGACGCGCTGCGCCGCTGGGTGCGGCCTTCTCGATCAGAACGCCGGTGAATCTCCATCAGAGATTCCTCGAAGTCACCGCGAACAGGCCGAGCGTCTGAACTCGTCGTCACCTTCGAGGTCGCGTATGCGCCGGCTTGGGGAGCTCGATGGCAGGAACGCCCGACTAGACGTTGAAGCGGAACTCCACCGAATTGCCCGCCGGAACAGCGTCAGCCGGCCACCGACCAAGCGGTCTCATGGCCGGTCGAGCGCCCCGGCGAGCAGGTCACCGACCAACCTCAAGTCGTCGATCTCCACATCCCGACCCTCGGGCACGGCTCTGATCTTCTCAGCGATTGAGCTTCAAACCGATCGAACCATTGTCGAGTATGAAGGAGTGCGTCGGCGCGTAACTGCGCTTCAGCGGACTCAAGCTGATCTCGCGACACCGGCCCGCAGGTGCGGTCAAGCGTGATGCGCACGACGTCCAGGAGATCCGTCCCCTCTTTGGCGGCGCCGCGATTCATTATCGACTGCAGTTTCATCGCGATAATGGGACCCGGTTCGGCTACTCGCACTGCGAGGGGCGGAATCCCCTCCGCGCTGAGCAGGAGCTTGGACATGAAGGCGATCGGTCGGGTCATCCGGAAGTTCATCGATGTCTGCGTCGGTAACCTCAAGCACGTCGACCTGCACCTCACCCCACGGGGTACGGACCAAAGCACCGGCCGGCCCGCTCGGCGTCGCACCGGCCGCCACGAGGAGTTGCAGCTGAGAGTCCTCGTTCTCGGCCCGACGATCAACCGTGTCGAGGTCGGTTGTCACCCGGTACGGCGTCGTCAGCCGGCACATGACGGCAAGACCGCCCACAAGCACTACCGGACGTCCCGTCTGCTCGGCGACCACGGGTATCGCGCTGACGATCTGGGTCATCGACCTGCCAGCGAGAACCACGACCGCCGGTTCACCAGACACGGGCCCCGACCGTCTCAGGAGTCCAGCCGTCAAGGATTTCCGCACCTCGCCCCGGATCCTGCGCCAGATCCAGGGCGACGAACAGCGGATTCGCCAGCGGCCACTTCTCGTCCGACCACTCTGTGGCATCTATGCGACGAGCGCACACCAGCGGCACCGGGGCGATACGGACACGACCCGCCCGCATGGTGGCCGTCGTGGCCGTCCCCAGCAGTTGCACGGATCGTCTCAGCGTGCCCTGATCAGGAACGTAGAAATCCGGCGGGTGATCAGCACGGATGGATACAGGTGCACCGTAGGCCGCGGCCGCGACAGTGTCGGTCAAGGCCCATCCAACGTTCGATTCGACGTCGTCCATGCCCAACCGGAGCGCGGCGTTTTCCCGTCCTCCGTCCGGAGCAGGGACACTCGCCACATCACGGCTGACCGGCTTCCAGTGCTCGGCGAGCTCCCAGAAAAGTGCAGGCAGAACCGGCTTGTTGTCTTCATCCACGAGTCCCGCGCCTCGCAATGCCGCGAAGGTTTCGGAGATCGAACTGGGCGCGCGAGACAACGCGGCAGCAGCCGCACGAACACCGATCCGCCGAGCGGGGTCGAGCAGCAGCAGAGCGGCGAGCTCGATACCGACCCGGCCGATGATCCCCTGCCGGTCCGTCTCCGGCCCTACGAGGACGGGAACATCCGAGTCTATGAACAGCCCGGGACCGGTAAGCCTCAGATGGCCGCGTAGGTCCAGCCATCCCCAACCAGCCTGGTTGAGGGTGCTCCGCGCCTCCGCCGTAATCCTGTCCGCCACCACCACGCTGCCTCCCTCGATCTCGCTCGTCGACCAGCGACGGAGCAGACCGGGCAAGCTGTCGGTCGTGATCAACGCGACCGTCTTGACCTGAAGGCCGACTTCCCTGCCGTCAGGAAACGCGATGACGAGATCGCGGCCGGGGGGCGCATCGACATCTCCCTGACGTGTGGAGAGCCCCAGTGACCCGACCGCGCTGGTCAGGGCATCCAGAGCATTCCGCGCTCGCTGAAGGGGATCCACGAGCATATGTTCCATACTGTTCGGCGTTCGGTCAATACCGAACACCGAACAGCCACTCCATGCGGTGAACCGCAGACCGCAAAGTTGCCTCGATCGATCAGACGTTGAAGCGGAACTCCACCACGTCACCGTCGGACATGACGTAGTCCTTGCCCTCCATGCGCACCTTGCCCGCGGACCGGGCGGCGGCCATGGAACCGTTCTCGATCAGGTCGTCGTACGAGACGACCTCGGCCTTGATGAAGCCGCGCTCGAAGTCGGTGTGGATGACGCCGGCGGCCTGCGGGGCGGTCGCGCCCTGCGGGATCGTCCAGGCGCGGGATTCCTTGGGGCCGGCGGTGAGGTAGGTCTGCAGACCTAGGGTGTGGAAACCGGCACGGGCCAGCGAGTAGAGGCCCGGCTCGTGCTGGCCGACGGACTCCAGCAGCTCGCGCACGGAGTCTTCGTCGTCCAGCTCCAGCAGCTCGAATTCGACCTTCGCGTCGAGGAACACCGCGTCCGCGGGGGCGACCATCTTGGCCAGTTCTTCGCGACGGGCGTCGTCGGTGAGGATGCCCTCGTCGGCGTTGAAGACGTAGAGGAACGGCTTCGTGGTGAGCAGGCTCAGCTCGCGCAGCGCCTCGAAGTCGACCTCCTTCTGCGCCTGGAACAGGGTCCGGCCCGAGTCGAGGATCTCCTTGGCCTTGACCGCGTTGTCGAGGGCGGGCTTGGCTTCCTTCTTGGTCCGCGCCTCCTTCTCGAGCCGGTGCAGCGCCTTGTCGAGCGTCTGCAGGTCGGCGAGGATGAGCTCGGTGTTGATCGTCTCGATGTCGCTGCCCGGGTCGATCCGGTCGTCGACGTGGATCACGTCCGGGTCGTCGAAGACCCGGACGACCTGGCAGATCGCGTTGGCCTCGCGGATGTTCGCGAGGAACTTGTTGCCGAGTCCGGCGCCCTCGGAGGCACCCTTCACGATGCCCGCGATGTCCACAAAGGACACGACGGCGGGCACGGTCCGCTCGGAGCCGAAGACCTCGGCGAGCTTGTCCAGCCGCGGGTCCGGCAGCGGGACGACGCCGACGTTGGGCTCGATCGTCGCGAACGGGTAGTTCGCGGCGAGCACGTCGTTGCGGGTCAGCGCGTTGAACAGGGTGGACTTGCCGACGTTGGGCAGGCCGACGATGCCGAGGGTGAGACTCACGGGCCAGAAGTCTACGTGCCGCCCGCGCGCGGACCGGCGCCGGTCGCCGGGGGCCGGATCGCCGTGTCGGTTTTCCGCCAGCCGAGCCCGCGACCTGGTGGCACGATCGATGTCATGACCCAGCAGATCCTGGCCGAACGGGCCGTGTGGCGCGACACCGAGCGGTGTTACCGCGCCGTCGCCGCCCGTGATTCCCGGTTCGACGGCCAGTTCATCATGGCCGTGGCCACCACCGGGATCTATTGCCGTCCGTCCTGCCCCGCGTCGACGCCGAAGCAGCAGAACGTCCGTTTCTACCCGACGTCGGCCGCCGCGCAGGCCAACGGGTTCCGCGCCTGCCGCCGCTGCCTCCCCGACGCCGTGCCCGGCTCGCCCGATTGGGACATCCGGGCCGACCTGGCCGCGCGGGCGATGCGGCTGATCTCGGACGGCACCGTCGAACGCGACGGCGTCCCGGGGCTCGCACGGCGGCTCGGGTACTCCGAGCGGCAACTGGGGCGCGTCCTCACCGCCGAACTCGGCGCCGGACCGCTCGCGCTGGCCCGCGCGCACCGGGCGCATTCCGCGCGGCTGCTGATCGAGATGTCCGGGCTCCCGTTGACCGACGTCGCGTTCGCGGCCGGCTTCTCCAGCGTCCGCCAGTTCAACGAAACGATCCGCGAAGTGTTCGCGACGACGCCTTCGCAGCTACGCGCCGCGAGCCTGCGTCGCGGGCGTCGCAAGGCCGAGGAGACGCCGACCGGGACCCGGCTGAGCCTGCGGCTTCCGTTCCGCAAACCGTTCGACGCGGACGGCGTGCTGGGCTTCCTGGCCGACCGGGCCGTCCCCGGCGTCGAGCACGTGACGCGCGACGAAGCCCGGGTGACCGGCTACGGGCGCACGCTGCGGCTCGCGCACGGCTCCGGCGTGGTGTGGCTGACGGCCAAGGACGACCACGTCCTCTGCGACCTGCGCCTCACCGATCTGCGCGACCTGAGCAGCGCGGTGGCCAGGATGCGGCGGCTGCTCGACCTCGACGCCGATCCCGAGGCGGTCACGCGGGTCCTCGGCGCCGACCCGGCGCTCGCGCCGCTGGTCGAGGCGATCCCCGGCATCCGGGTGCCGGGCACGGTCGACGGGGACGAACTCGTGCTGCGCGCGCTGTTGTCCCCTGCCGAGGCCGCGTCGCTCGCCGACACCCTCGGCGAGCGGATGCCCAGCTGCGACGAGTCACTGGAAGGGTTGACCACGCTGTTCCCGACGGCGGCCCAGGTCACCGAACACGGCCCCGAGCGGGTGGCCGCGGTGGCCCGCGCACTGGCGGACGGTGTTTCGGTCCACGTCGGCCGCGACCCCGACGAACTGCGGGCGGAGCTGCTGGATCTCCCCGGGATCGAGCCGTGGACCGCGGACTACGTCCTGATGCGCGTACTGGGCGCGCCGGACGTCCTGCTGACCGGCGATCCGGCGCTGCGCCGCGGCGCGACCGCGCTGGGGATCGCCGACGACGAGAAGACGCTGGCCGAACGAGGGCGGGCCTGGCAGCCCTGGTCCTCGTACGCCGGCATGTACCTGTGGCGAGCTTGAAAGGGAGACGATGAGCATCGCGTATTGGTCCACAATGGACACTAAGATCGGGCCGTTCACCGCCGTGGTGGCGGGAGACGGGGCCGTGCTCGCCTCGGGCTGGACCGGTGAGGTCGGCGAACTGACACCGCTGATCTCGCCGTCGCTGACCCCCGGCGAAGTGAAGCACCGACGGGATCTCGGGCCGGTGAGCACCGCGATCCGCCGCTACCACGACGGCGAACTCGACGTCGTCGCCGACATCGAAGTGCGGCAGCGGTCCGGCGCTTTCCGTGAGCACGCTTGGGAAATCCTGCGGAAGGTGCCCGCCGGGGAGCCGGTGAGCTACGCGGAGTACGCGGCGATGGCGGGGAATCCGTCGGCCGTGCGGGCGGCCGCGTCGGCGTGCGCGAAGAACGCCGCGGCGCTGTTCGTACCGTGCCACCGGGTGGTGCGGACCGGTGGCGCGCTGGGGAACTTCCGGTGGGGTATGCCGGCGAAGCAGTGGCTGCTGACCCACGAAGCCGCCTGATCCCCCTCTCGCGCGTGTTATGAACGGACCTTTCATAACAAATCCTGTTATGAAAGGTCCGTTCATAACACCCGAGGAGCGGGTCAGGCGGCGTGGATCTCCACGGTCGAGCCGGTGCGCGCCTTCCGGACCCGCAGGCGGGTCGGGATCCGCTGCCGCAGTTCCTCGACGTGCGAAACCAGGCCGACGACGCGCCCACCGGCGCGAAGCTCGTCGAGGATGTTCATGACGATGTCGAGCGTTTCGGCGTCCAGCGTCCCGAAGCCCTCGTCGATGAACAGGGTGTCCAGGAGCGCTCCGCCGGTTTCGGCGGCGACAACGTCCGCGAGGCCCAGGGCCAGCGAGAGTGACGCGAGGAAGGACTCGCCGCCCGACAGCGTCTTCGCGGGCCTGACGGTGCCGGAGTAGTCGTCGAGCACGTCGAGCCCGAGGCCACCGCGAGTGCCGCGGGCACCTGCCGCGTCGGAGTGCACGAACGAGTAGCGGCCCTGGCTCATCGTCCGCAGACGGGCGGTCGCGGCCACCGCGACCTCCTCCAGCCGCGCGGCCAGGACGTACGAGCGCAGCGACATCTTCCGCGCGTTCTGCCCGCGCCCGTTGACCACCTCGGCGAGCGCCTTCAGTTCGAGGTACCGCTCCTCGACCGGGGCCAGGTCCGCCATCAGGGACGTCATCCGGTCGGCGACCTTCGTCAGGTCGGCGTGCCGGGACGTGGCCGTCCGCAGCGCCACGAGCGCCTGCTCGGCTTCGCCCCGGGTGTCCTGCGCGGCATCGGCCGACGCGGCGACGTCGATCTCGTCGTCCGGCGAGATGCCGAAGAGTTCGGGTTCGGCGAGAGCACGCCGCTCGCTCTCCTCCATCACCTTCGCGTCGGCGAGGCTGCTCTCCAGTTTGACGATGAGCTCGTCGGGCCTCGACGCGGCGCGCATCTCGTCGAGATCCGCGAAACCCTTGGCCCGCAACGCTTCCTTGACCAGTTTCGCCTGCTCGTCGCGCCGCTCGGCCGCGCCTGCGACGGCGAGCCGCGCTTCGGCGAGCGAGTCCAGGCGAGCCGCGAAGCCGAGCAGATGCCGCCGTCTCGTCGACACGTCGGCGAACTCACCTCGTGCGGCTTCCAGGCGTCGTTCCCGTTCGGCCAGCCTGTCGGTGAGCCCGCGGACCTCGGCCGCGACCTCGACGGCACGCTGCTCGGACGAACGCCGCCGCTCGGCCAGTCGCTCGATGGTGGTTTCCAGATCGAGCAACTGCTTGTCCAGTGCGGGCTTGCGACGGGCGTTCTCCGACAACGAGAGGACCACTTGCCGCGCCTCGGCGAATTCGGACCGCAGTGTTTCGGCGGTGCGCACGCCCAGCCGTTCCACCAAGGTCGTCAGCCGGTTTTCGGCCTCCTGCAACGCCGCTTTCGCCTTCTCGCGGCGGACGTCGGCCTGCTGCTCCGCGATTTCGGCGCGGCGTTCGTCCTCGGGATCGACCAGGCCGCCGGTATGCGTGGCCGGCGCCGGATGCTCGGCCGACCCGCACACCGGGCAGTCGTCACCCGCGTTGAGCCCGGCGGCGAGTTCGGCCGCCATTCCTTCGAGACGCCGTTCCCGCAGGTCCAGCCGATGCTGACGGGCAAGTTGGTGGGCGTCCACGGCCTCGCTGACCTTCACACGCGCCTGCTCGACGGCCTGCTTCACCTTCGGAACCTCGTCGGCGTCCCGGACCAGCGCGGTCAGCTCGTCGACACGGGTGCGGGCACCGTCGAGTTTCGCTTCGGCTTCGGCGGCCGCGGCCACCTCGGTACGCAGCGCGCTGACCTTCTCCGGCGCCGCGGCGAGTTCGTCGGCGAGTTCCTCAGCCTGCTCCTTCGCCTTCTCGGCGGCGGCGTTCAACTCCTCGCGGCGAACCAGATCCCGTTGCTGCTGCTCGCTTTCCGACACCAGTTCAGCGAGGGCTCCGGCTTCTTCGCGCACGCCGCCGGCACGAGCGCGAAGCTCGGCGGCGGGACTGTCGGCGGCATCAGGCACTTCTTGAGCCCGGAGCGCTTCGACGGCTTCGGCCTCGGCGAGCTGATCCAACCGGCGTTCGAGAAGATCCGCCTCCGCGACCACACCCGCCGCGCGACGGGCGGCCGCGACCTCGTCCGCCCACTCCGCGCGCTGACCCGCCTGCTCGGCGATCGCGGACAGTCGCGTGTACGCGGTGCGCACCCGGCGGATGCGTTCGGCGGTGGACTGGTTCTCCTGCCAGATCGCCTCGGCGGTTTTCGCCGCCTTGCGGGCCTTTTCCTCACGTTCCTGTGCGTTGGCGACGCGCTCGGCCGACTCGGCGAGGATCGCGTCGACCCACTCGGCCTGTCCCTCTTCGGGCGCCTCCTGCCGGGCGACCTGCGCGAACCGCGCGACCCACTCCCGCAACGACTGCTGCCGCGCGTGCAGTTCGCGACCGCGTTCGGCCCGCAGGTTCGCGAACCAGTTCTCGACGTCGGAGAACCGCTCGGTCCCGAACAGCCGCTCCAGCAGCTCTTCCCGCTCGGCGGTGTTCGCGCGCAGGAACCGCGCGAATTCGCCCTGTGGCAGCAACACCACCTGGAAGAACTGCTCGTGCGTCATCCCGATCAGCCGCTCGACCGTGCGCGCGACCTCGTCGATCCGCGTGATGCCTTCGGCCACGTGCCCCGCGGGTACTGTGCCGACCCAGCTCAGCACCGCTTTCGCCTGCTGCGTGGTCATTCCCTCGCCGCGCCGCTTCGGCCGCTGGTACTCGGGGTTGCGCGCGATGCGCATCCGCTGGCCCTGCACGGTCAGTTCGAGGACCACCTCGGTGACCTGGTCGTGGTCGGCGAGATCGCAGCGCAGCCGTTTGACCTCACCGCGCGCGCCGGGAACGGTGCCGAACAGCGCGAACGCGATGGCGTCGAGCAAGGTCGTCTTGCCCGCCCCGGTGTCGCCGTGGAGCAGGAAGAGACCGTCGGCGCCGAGCGCGTCGAAGTCCACCACCTCGCGGCCCGCGTACGGACCGAAAGCGGCGACCTCCAGCCGGTGCAGCCTCATACTTCGCGCTCCCTGCCCGCGGCGCCCAAGGCGGCCAGCACCAGCCGCTCCTCGCTCTCCGAGGGCGCGGAGCCACGGCAGTCTTCAAGGAAGCTGCGGGTGATCTCGACATCGGAGCGGCCGCGGACGGCTTCGGCGTACTTCAGCGCGGCTCCGTCGTGACCGCCTTCGGGCTGCCAGTCCAGGTGCACGGCGTGGGGGAACCGCTCGCGCAGCTTGCGCATGGCGTCGATCGGGCGGACCCGGTCGGTGACCGTGAACGAGAGGAAGTGTTCGGTGAGGCCGTCGTATTCCGGGTCCTCCAGCAGTTCCGCCAGCTCGCCGCGCAGCATCGCGAGCGGGCGCGGCACCGGCAGTTCGTGCCGCCGGACCTCGCCCAGCCCGGCGGCGTCCAGCTCCACCAGCCAGACCGATTTCCGTTGGCGCGTCTCGGAGAACGAGTACGCCAGCGGGCTGCCGGAATAGCGCAGGTGCTCGGCGAGGGTCTGCGGACCGTGCAGATGGCCGAGTGCGACGTAATCGACGCCGTCGAACACCGAACCCGGCACCTGCTCGACGCCGCCGACCGCGATGGTCCGTTCGGATTCGGTCGGCTCCCCGCCGGTGACGAACGCGTGCGCGAGCACCACCGACCGCGTTCCGGACGGCCGCGCGGCGAGGTCCTCCCGGATCCGACGCATCGCTTCGGTGAGGACGCCGGTGTGGCCACGGCTCTCGGGCACGCCGAGGGCGTGGCGCGCGGGCTCCGGTTCGAGGTACGGGATGCCGTAGAGGGCGACTTCGCCGTGCTCGTCGGGCAGCAGCACCGGCTCGGCGAGACCGTCGATCGTGGCGCGCAGGTGCAGCCCGCCCGCCGCGGCGAAGTCGGCGAACGCGCCCAGCCGCGGCGCGGAGTCGTGGTTGCCGGGCGTCATCACGAGTTGCGCGCCGGCCCGACGGAGCCTGCCCAGCGCGGTGGTGGCCACGCGGACGGCCTCCGCCGAGGGCACCGCGCGGTCGTAGATGTCCCCGGACACGAGCACGACATCGACCGACTCGGCGACCACGAGGTCGGCGAGATGACCGAGCACGGCTTCTTGCTCGGCGAGCAGATCGGCGCCGTGGAAGGTGCGGCCGATATGCCAGTCGGACGTGTGCAGGAGCTTCACGCAGCCCAAGGTAGGGCCGCGCACCGACCGAAGAGGGGAGGCGCGCCGAGAGCCTGCTCGAACGCGTGTTCTAGTACATCAGGATCGTTCGCCGGTGTCTGCGAGCCATTCGAGTGACGCGATTCCGACACGCCGGGGACGGCGCAGGTCAGATACGGAGCGCGACCGGACCGTGGCGTTTTTGTCGGTGGGTTCCGCCATGATGTTCCCGACTCGGATCCGGAGGGGAGGTACCGGTGGCGACGGTGATCACCACCGCGGCCGTCGTGCTCGCGTTGCTGTTGCTCGCGGCCGTCGCGCTGCTGTGGCGGCTGTACAACGACGGCATGCGGAGGGCGGACGCGGCGGCGAAACTGGTCGCCGCCGAACGGGCCAAGGGGGATCAGCAACAACTCGCGCTGCGCCGGTACGAGGTGGCGTTCGCCTCGATCAGCGGCCGCGGCGAACTGGGTGAACAGGTGCTGCTCGAAACCGCCCGCGCGCTCGGCCTCCGCGAGGAACTGCACTTCACCCTGCAAACGGACCTGGCGGGCGGCGGCGCCGCGAAACCCGACATGGTGCTGCGGGTCGGTGGCGGGCGCACCGTGCCGGTCGACGCCAAGGCGAGCATGGCCTGCTGGGCCGAAGCGGTCGAGACGAACGACCCCGAAGAACGGCTGGACGCGCTGCGCGTCCACGTGCGGCAACTGCGGTCGCGCGCGGCCGAACTGGCGGGCAAGGGCTATCAGCGCTGGGCGGACGCGATCTACGGCACGATCATGTTCGTCCCGTCCGACGCCGCCGTCGTGGCCGCGCTGGACACCGACCCGGAACTGCTGCGCTGGATGCTTGACCGGCGGGTGTTCGTCTGCGGGCCGACCGGCTTCGCCGTCCTGGCCTCCGCCGCGCTCTTCGCGGCGACCGAACGCGCGCTGGTCGAGGACGTCGAGCAGGTCCGTGCCGGAGCCGCGGCCGCGCACCGGGCCGCGGGCAACGCGGTCGACGCGGTGAATCTGTCGAGTACCCACCTTCAGCGCTTCATCTCGGCACGGCGACGAGAACTCGAAGCGCTCGAAAGCTTCCGGAGCACCGTCTCGCCGCTCACGGACGCCGCGGGCAGTCCTGCGCCGGTGCCGCTGATCCGGAAGGCGGACGAACTCCCCGCGAGCTGACCGAACGCGACCAAGGTCGAGGAGGGCGTCTGGGTCGTGAGTGGCGATTCGGGTTGGAGCGGACCGGCATTCGCCTACCCGCCGCCGACCTGTGCGAGGGTGGTGTCGGGACCGCTGGGTCAGGCCCGCTAAGACGTGGTGCTCGTGTTGCGAAAGGCACTTTCGCAACCTTCAACGTTGCGAAAGTGCCTTTCGCAACCTGCGCCGGGCCGCTCAAGGCCATGCCGTCGACGTTCAGTGGCAGACGACGTGACGGACCCAGCAGGTACCAAGTACGGGTCCGTCAGAACCCGAATCGCCACTCACGACAACCCCGGCCCACCACCCGCCGCCACCTTCAGCCACTCGGACGGAGCCTTCACCACCTGCGGTTTCCGGAACCAGAGGCTCCACTTCGGCTCCCCTGACAACCTTGTCGGCCGGTCGCGCGTACTACCTCTGGAAAGGACCCGGGCGGAGCGTTCGGGTGATCCGGAATGACCACTACCAGGCGATGGACATACCGCCTGTTGGCGGTATGTCCGCAGCTTGGATATACGGTGGGGCCTGTGACCGCGATTCGCGATCGCCAGAGCGATCCTGATGCCGACGACGTTCCCGTTTCCTGGGACGAGCGTCCCCTCGTCGGCGCCAGGCGCGGGCTGCCCTGGTGGGCGGCCGTCCTGGTGGGCTTCGGGCTCGCCATCCTTGGCGCCTTCGTCGACATGATGATGCAGAAGGACCTGGGGCTGCTGTTCAAGGCGTGCTACGCGCTCGGCGCGGTGGCCGCCGTGGTGGCCGTCCAGCGCCGCGGGCTGTTCGGCCCGATGGTGCAGCCGCCCCTGGTCCTGGCCGTGACCGTCCCGGGGGTCATCCTCCTGACCTCGGACGGCAGCAAGGGCACCGACCTGCTGTCGAGAGCCGTCGACGTCGGCGGTCCGTTGATCAACGGCTTCCCGACGATGGCCATCACCACCGGCGTCACCTTGGCGATCGGTGTCTTCCGCATCTACCGCGAACGCGATCCCGACGCACCGGCGAAGGTGAAGTCGAACGCCAAGCCGGAACGTCGTGAAGAGGCCAAACCCGCCGCCGCCCG
>NZ_JACBXD010000058.1 GCF_013870525.1 Amycolatopsis pittospori | reverse complement strand
ACAGGCGCCTCTCCCGGGCTTCGACGCGCCGCGGTTGCATCCTCCGGCCTACGCCGGGGGGCCGGACGGCCCGCCCCGGGCGTTCCTTCGGAGTACCGCCGACGGTCCCCGCCCGGCTCTTCCCGCTCAGCCACGCAAGCTCCTCAGTCTCTCGAACCAAGCCACTGCCGAACCGTGTGTGACAGCATTGTCACAGTGCGGGAAATCGACCGGTCCCGGACGGTGCCCAGCGGCGCTCGTTTACGTTAACGTGTGCACGTGGCGCTGGTTGCGCACCCGAAAGCGGGTCATCGCCACCAGGAATGCCGAACAGTACGCGAGGAACACGATGCCGAAGTCCAAGGTCCGTAAGAAGACGGCGTACACCCCGCCGACCGACCGCCGCACGCCGGTGAAGGTCAAGGCCGCGGGCCCGTCGAACCTGTTCTACAAGATCGTGATGTTCGGCCTCATGCTGATCGGCCTGATGTGGCTGGTCGTGAACTACATCGCGGGCGACAAGATCCCCTTCATGGCGGATCTGGGCAACACGAACTTCGCCATCGGCTTCGTGCTGATGATCGCCGGGCTGCTGATGACCATGCGGTGGCGGTGAGCATTACCCCGGTTGGCGGCTTGACGCCGAATTACACCGGTGTGACTCATCCCCAGTGTGGATAACCCCTGTGGATAACTACCCCACCTCCTGGGCGCCTCGGCAGAACGCTGTGGTAGTGGCCTGGGTGGTCGCCCTGTTGCTGCTGGCAGGAGCGGTCTGGGTGGCCCTCGACGGCGACGTCGGCGGCACCGTGCTCATCGGCATGGCCATGCTCGCCGTGGGGGCCCTCGCGCTCCACGGCACGCTGCTCCGGCCCCGGCTCGCCGCCGGGCCCGAAGGAATCCTCGCCAGGACCGTGGGCGGACCGCACCGGTATCCCTGGACCGAGGCCCGGTTCCAGCTGCGCACCACGCGCAGGCTCGGCCGGGACAGTCTGACCCTCGAGATCGAATCCGGCGAACACCTGCTGGTGTTCGGCCGGATCGACCTCGGTGAGGACCCCAGGGACGTCCTGGACGTCCTCACCGCCCTGAAGGGTCAGGCGTTGTCGTAGTAGTGGACGTCGCCGTTCGGACCGTGGGACCAGCCTGGAACGGCCGGTCCCACCGCGGGCGGCGCGTACTCCCCGAAGATCTCGTACGGCGACGCCGGCGAGCAGATCGGGTTGATCTTGACGACGCAGGTCCGCAGCGACCCGCTGAACTTCGCCTTGACGTGCCGCGGCCGCTGGTCCTCCACGATGGCCCCGCCCGCGGTGACCTCCCAGCCGCTCGCCGCGCCCGGCCCCGTCGTCCCGACGGTCTGGGTCGCGACCGCGGAAGTGACACCGGGATCGCCGAAACAGATCTTCAGCGCCGCGTCCACGTAGGCGACACGCAGCGTGATCGCGCTGCCCGAGCCGAGGAAGTAGCGCTTGGTGTAGGTCTGGCAGGTCTCGGCGGCCACAGCCCCTTCTTCGGCCTGTGCGACCGCCGGAGCCAGCGCCGACGCCATCACAGCGACGGCGGCGAGAGCTGCTGCTTTGCGAATTTTCATCTCAACCCCCAAGTTGACGATGTTGCCTATCAACTTGAAGGTACCCAGTTATGTTGCTTCTCCACCGGGTAATCGCATAACCCACTTGGGGGAACGAGTTTTACTCCGGGTAGCAGACGTAGGTGACCCGGCCGCGGTCCGTCGCGAGTTCACAGCTCGCGGAAATCGTCTGCGAGTCCTTCCAGGCGATGAGTCCGATCAGCGCGACGGCCACGATCGCGAGCCCGCCGATCTGCCATTTGAGCCGGTTCTTCTCCGGCGCGTAGAGCAGCGCGAACGTCACCAGGAGGCCGGCGGCGAACCCGCCCGCGTGGCCGAGGATCGAGATACCGGGCACCTGGAACGTGATGAAGACGTTCAGCGCCAGCATGACGAGCAGCCAGGTCGGATTGAGCCTGAGCTTGATGACGATGACCGCGTAGGCGCCGATGAGCCCGAAGATGGCGCCGGACGCTCCCACCACGGGGACGGCGTCGAGATCGCTGAACACCAGGTTCGCGGCCGAACCGCCGAGCATCGAGATGAAGTAGAGGGCGATGAACGGGCCGCGGCCGAGAGCGGTCTCCAGCGGGCGGCCGACGAACCACAGCGAGAACGCGTTGCCCGCGATGTGCAGCAGGCCGAACTGCAGGAAGCCCGACGTGATGATCCGCCACCACTCGTTCGCCGCCAGCGTCGCCGGGTTCCATAGTTCGCCGAGCTGGAAGAGCTCCGAGAAGTTGTTGTTCGAGAGGCTGCCGGCCTGGGCGACCGTGATGAAGAAGATGACGACGTTGAGCGCCAGGAGCACCGGCGTCGCGACGGCGGAGCGAGGTTGCCGGGCGCCGGTGATGGTGCGCGCGCCGTAGCCGGCGTCGCGGTACTGCTTCTGCTGGACGCGGTCCTGCTGCCGGCCCGCCTGCACGCAGTCGGTGCACTGGAAGCCCACGGAGGCCTCACGCAGGCAATCCGGGCACGCCGGACGCTCGCAACGCGAACAGCTCAGCCCGGTCGGCCGGTTCGGGTGCCACCAGCAGCCGGGCAGGGCGGCCTGCTGGTACTGGGGATTCGGTGGTTGGCTCACGATGCCACCAACCTACCGAAATCCCCCGTAACAGGCCGCTCGGCCGCTGTTGTCAGCCTTCGCGGTTGATGCTGACCTTCTCGATGACGACGTCCTGCAGCGGCCGGTCGGCCGGGCCGGTCGCGGTGCGCCCGATCGCGTCGACGACCTCGCGGGACGCCTGGTCGGCGACCTCACCGAAGATCGTGTGCTTGAAGTTCAGGTGGGTCGTCGGCGCGACGGTGATGAAGAACTGCGAGCCGTTGGTGCCGGGTCCGGCGTTGGCCATGGCCAGCAGGTACGGCTTGGAGAACTGGAGCTCCGGGTGGAACTCGTCGCCGAACTTGTAGCCGGGGCCACCGCGGCCGGTGCCGGTCGGGTCGCCGCCCTGCAGCATGAAACCGTCGATCACGCGGTGGAAGATCGACCCGTTGTAGAACGGGCCCGAGTTCGTGCCCTGCGCGTTGGGCTGGGTGTACTCCTTGCTGCCCTCCGCCAGCCCGACGAAGTTCGCGACCGTTTTCGGCGCGTGGTCGGGGAACAGGTTCAGGTGGATGTCACCCTGGTTGGTGTGCAGAGTGGCCTTCAGCGCGCCACCAATGAGGGATCCCTTGCTTTCAGTCACGAGCTTCATCGTGCCATCTGCGGCAAGATCTGGGGAAAAGGGGCACGATAGGTTACAAGCAACGAAGCAGAATCAAAACGATTGATGAGGTGAAGGCCATGACCCGGGCCGCAGATCCGGTGAGTGAGTCGGCCAAGGCCGGCGCGCTCGGCCTGCGTAAACGTGCCGCGGAGGCGGGCAAGGACGCCGCCCACGCCGTTGAGCTCGCCGAACAGAAGCTCTCCGAAAGCGCCGGTGAGATCGCCAAGTCCGGCCGTCGCGCGCGCAAGAAGCTCGCGAAGAAGACCGAACTGACCCGCAAGGAGCTCAAGCGCAGCTCGAAGGCCGCTCGCAAGGAGGCCTTGGCCAGGCTGTCCGAGCTGCGTAAGCCGGGCCGCAAGGCGCGTAAGGCGGCCATCCAGGCCGCCAAGTCCGCCGGTGAGTCGAAGCGTCGCGGCAAGAAGGACTTCAAGGCCGCGAAGAAGGACTTCCGCGCCGCCCTCGTCGAGGCGAAGGCCGCTGCCAAGGGGACGCGCAAGCGTCGTCGCTGGCCGTGGGTCCTCGGTATCGCCGTGGTCGGTGCCGGTGCCGCCTACGCGTTGCGTTCCAAGCAGGAGCCGCCGGTCGCGCCTGCTCCGCCGAAGGCACCGCCCGCTCCGCCCGCCAAGCCGGCCGCTCCGGCCGCGGCCGCTCCGAAGCCCGCCCCCGCGAAGCCTGCCGCTTCCGGTCCGGCTTCGGGTTCGGCTCCGGCCAAGCCGGCGGCACCGAAGCCCGGCGCCCCGAAGAACGGGCACCAGGCTTCAACCAGCTCCGCCGACAAGAAGAACTGACGCCCACCCTCGTCTTCTGCTTGTCGCCAAGGGCCGTCCAGTGACTCACAAAGCCACTGGACGGCCCTTTCACGTCTTGGTGCCGAAGATCGTTTCAATGCCGAAGATCGTCTTCGCGTCTTGTTGCCAAAGACCAGCGCACCCAACGAGGCGACCGGCGGACCCGTCTCGCCGAAAGCGCGCCAGCGCGACGGCGAGACTTCACCGGTCGCGCGCCCTCCCTTGGGCCGAAGGCCCACGTAAACGCGATGAAGGGGCGCCCTCCGCTCCAACAGAACGTTGAAAGCGAACGGGCGCCCCTTCGGCGCGTTTACGTCAGCGCGCGATTAGATCGCGCTGCGCGATTAAACAGCAGCAGCGTGCTTGTCGATCAGCTGGCCGAGGCGGGGAAGGGCCTCCTCGACGTTCTTCTTGCCGTTCGGGCGCAGCTTCGAGTAGACCTTCTTGATGCTGTCGCGGCTGCTCTTGTCGGCGCGCGCGTCGGTGACCGACAGGAGCGCGTCGGCGGCCTCGTCGCCGCGGCCGACCAGGTAGGCGCCGAAGTCGTTGCCGCCCTTGGCCTTGTAGTCACCGTAGAACGGCTCGAGGGCACCGGTGAAGTCGTCGAGCAGGGCGTCGACGGCGGAGGGGATGATGCCCGGCTTGATCTTCTTGACGGCCGCGAAGCCGGTCTTCACGACGGCACCCGAAACGCCGCCCTTGTCCGAAACCTCGGCGTCGACGAGACCTTCGAAGTCGCTCACGACCGCCGGGCGACGGGTGGAGTCGAGCAAGATTTCCTTGAGGGTGTCAGCCACGAAACCTGTCCTTTTGTCTTATGGGGAGAAATGATCTTTTGTGCCGCCGAGCCACACCGCAAGGCGGCCTCCGCCGGATCTGGCGTTTGCGCTGGGTCCCGCGAACCCTCGCGCGTGCGGCACAGGGTAGTACAAGATCAACTTCACTCTGACGTGTGGATACCACTACCTAGAGCTGCAGCTCACCGATAGCCTCCTTCGCCACCGTACGTGCTTTGATGCTCTGCTTCTGGTTGGTGGTCACAACTACCGCGTTCCCGCCCTTCGCGACGGCGTAGACGGCACCGTCCCCGGAGGGTTGGTAGCCGCCTTTCCAGCCCGCCGGTTCGTCGGCCGGGTTGGACGTGTCGATGGGTGCCGCTTGATCGACGATCGCCTTCGCGACAGCGGGTTCTCCGACGTAGACGCGTACCGTGAGCTGCAGTTTCCCGCTGAGCGCGTAGAAGAAACAGGTCGGATGCGGCTGGTCCGCCGACGTCTTGACCTTGGAGACCTTCTGCCCGTTGGCGTCCGAGACGAATTCGGTGCCGAGGTACGGGCAGGGACCTTTGCCGGTGGGTTCCGGCGCGGGCGGGACCTGGGGCGCCGGGGTACTCGATGGCGCGGGCGGGTTCGCCGCGGACGGCGCCTGCTCCGTCGGCCCACAGGCCGCCAGGAAGGGCACGACGAGCGGCAAGATCAGAAGACGTCGCATAGTGGCGTCCAGTGAAGCAGATCGGATCACCGCGTCGCCGCAACCATCCGTCCTGTTCATGCGACGATGGCGGTGCTGAGGAGTCTTCAGGAGGCATCGGTGCTCACCAAGGAGCAGTACCTGGGTGCGGTGGCAGAACGCATCCAGCGCAGCGGTGGCCGGCTGAACACGGTCCAGATCGGCCCGAGCGCGGCCGTGGTGGGCCTGTTCACCGAATCCGTGATGATGTCGACGATGAACTACTGCGTGGTCGCCGCGGCGATCCCGGAGGTGACCGCGCCCGCGTTGTACGACTTCACCGGTCTGGCGACGCAGCACGCGCGTGCGAACGTGATGGGCACTGTCGGCTGGACGGCCGCTTCGGTGGTCATCGCCGGGCTGATCGGTGACCGGGTGTATCCGGACGCCGCGCAGGCCGCGTCGGCGAAGTCCGGGAACCAGTTCGGCGGCGAGACGCGCATGGTGGCCGTGGACGTTTCGGCGGCGCAGATGTACGCGTTCGTCGGCGGGAAGATCTGGGGCGCGGCGGTCCAGGGTTCGGTCAACGCGAAGCTGACGTTCTGCTTCCCGCAGCCGGCCGAGGTCTATCAGCAGGTTCAGTGGGCGCAGTCGCAGGGCCAGCAGCCACCGATGGCACCGCTGCCGCCGGGACCTCCGCAGGGCCCGCCGCCCGGGCAGCAGCCTCCTCCCGGCTGGCAGCCGCAGCAGCCGCCGCCCGCGCACCAGTACCCGCCGGTCGGCCCGCCGCCCGCGCAGGGACCGCCGCCGGGTCAGCATCCGCCGCACTATCCGCCGCCCGCGCCCGGATATCCGCCGCACGGCCAGCGCCCGCCGGGGTACTGACCGGTGAAGCGCACGTTGCGCGGCTGGCCGTCGTTTCCGGAGGAGCTGCCGGAATTCGAGCCGGAGACCGCACCCGGCACTCCCCGCGAACTGTTCCTCGAATGGCTCGATGAGGCCGGGGAACACGTACTGGCGCCACATGCCGTCACTCTGTCCACTGTGGACGCCGATGGTGTACCGGACGCGCGGGTCGTGATCCTCAAGGACGTCGAGGGCGACACGTGGGCGGTCGCGACGAGTTCCGAAAGCCCGAAAGGCGTTCAGCTGGCGAAGAATCCGCACGCCGCGCTGACGTTCTTCTGGCCGGGACGCGGCCGTCAGATCCGGCTGCGAGGCCCGGTCGCGCCTGCGGAGCCCGACGTGTCCGAAGCCGATTTCACCGCACGCCCGCCGGCGTCCCGGGTGGAGGCCTTCATCGGCAGACAGTCCCAGGTGCTCGAAGATCCGGCCGATCTCGAACGCGCGGCCGAGGAAGCACGGCAGTGGGTCGAGCGGAATCCCGGCGTGGCACCGGAAACGTGGACGCGCTATCTCGTGACGCCGTCCGAAGTGGAGTTTTGGCAGGCCAGCCATGACCGGCGGCACAAGCGTCTCCGCTATCGGCGCGCGAACGACACGTGGCTCAAAGAACGTCTCTGGCCGTAAACGGTAACTGGGAACGACGATCGTCGGGTTGTCGTGGATGATTCACTTCGGCGACGGTGAACGGCACCTGGTCCCCAGATCGTTCGGAGGCGAAATGTCCACACGCCGTCGCATTTGGGGCGCCTTGGCCGCCACAGGGCTCGCCCTGCTGGCCGCCACGACGCCTGTCGCGAACGCCCAGACCGGCGACCCGGCGAGAGGGCTGTATTCGGTGGAAGGCGCCGCGAACGCGGCCCAGCGCACCGCCGTCGCCCGCACCGGTGTCGACGTCGCGGGCTCGCGCGGAGGCGCGCTGACCGTGGTCGCCACGCCCGGCCAGGCCGCGAGCCTGCGGGCGAACGGGTTCACGCTGAAGCCGCTCGGCGACTTCGACCGCATGCTGAAACAACGGAGCGATCGGGCGGGTACCGCAGCTGTCGCGGGTGACTTCCCGCCGGGCGACGAGGCGTACCACACCTACGCCGAAACGACCGCTGAGCTGCAGAAAGCCGCGAAGGATCACAGCGACATCGCGACGCTTTCCAGCGTCGGCAAGTCGTACGAGGGCCGTGAGCTCAACCTGCTGAAGATCAGCGACAACGCGGGCACGGACGAGAACGAGCCCGAGGTCCTGTTCACCTGCAACCAGCACGCGCGCGAGCACCTCACCACGGAGATGTGCCTGCGGATCGTGCAGCGCTTCACCAGCGGGTACGCCAGCGACCCGGCCATCAAGAAGATGGTCGACGAGCACGAGATCTACGTGGTCCCTAACGTCAACCCGGACGGATCCGAATACGACATCTCGGGCGGCGACTACCAGGGCTGGCGCAAGACGCGGCAGCCCGTGCCCGGCAGCAACGCGATCGGCACCGACCCGAACCGCAACTGGGACTACAAGTGGAACTGCTGCGGCGGGTCGAGCAACAGCCCGTCCGCCGAGGACTACCACGGTCCGTCGGCGTTCTCCGAGCCCGAGACCAAGGCGGTCGCGGAGTTCATGAACTCCCGGGTGGTCGGCGGTGCGCAGCAGATCAAGGCGCACATCGACTTCCACACCTTCTCGGAACTCGTGCTCTGGCCGTACGGCTACACGAAGGACGAGACCGACACGGGACTGTCCGAAGAAGAGGCGAAGCGCTTCGCGGACGTCGGTAAGAAGATGGCCGCCACCAACGGTTACACGCCGGAGCAGTCCAGCGATCTGTACGTCACCGATGGCGACGTCAACGACTGGGCGTGGGGCAAGCACAAGATCCTCAGCTACACCTTCGAGATGTACCCGAAGGACGGCGGGATCGACGGCTTCTACCCGCCCGCTTCGGTGATCCCGGAGCAGACCGCTCGCAACGACGAAGCTGTCGACATCCTGATAAACGAAGCAGGAGCTTGACGCCACGCGGTGGTGAGCAGTACGAGGGAATCCCGACATTTCGGAGGCACCAGATGCGCCGAACCCTCGTCCTGCTCGCCACCGCCGCTTTTTCCGTGGGCCTGCTGAGCGCCGCTTCCGCCGGTGAACCGGCCCGCACCCCGCTGAACGGTCCCGCCGAATTCAAGACGGTCCTCACCGCTCCACTCGGCCTCGAAGGCCTGACCAGCGACAACAAGGGGAATCTCTACTCCCCCGCCCGGGGCGGCACGCCGTGCCCGGTCTACCGCGTCCCGGCGGCGGGCGGTCCGAGCACGGTCGTCGGCACGATCCCCGCGCCGTGCAATCCCGCCGGTCTCGCGTTCGATCGCACCGGCAGACTCTTCGTCGCCAACGCCGACACCATCGTCTCCTTCGTCCCCGACGCCACGAATCCGCCGGCCGCCACGGTTTCGGTCAGCGGTGTCCCCGGCGCGAACGGACTCGCGTTCGACCGGCACGGCGGCCTGTGGATCTCCGACGGCACCACCGGCCAAGGCCGCGTCTGGCGCGCGGGCAGCGACGGCGTTCCGGTGGAACAGTTTCGCGTCCAGCCGCTGATCAGCGACGTCAACGCGGTGAACGGCGTCGGCGGACTCGGCCGGGACGTCCGGTCGGCGCCGCCCGCGACGGTGAACATCACCCCGAACGGCCGGTCCGCGGCGAACCTCGAAGGCTCACAGCATCTGGTCGCGAACGGTCTCGCGTTCGGTTCCGACGGCGCGCTGCTGGTCGCCGACACCGCTCGCGGCGCGCTGTGGCGGGTGCCGTTCGATCGCGACGGCAAGCCCGCCGCACGCACCGGATGCGACAGCGCGTTCGCGCCGAACACGGTGTGCCTGGACAACATCCTGGTCCAGCATCCGTATCTCGAAGGCGCGGACGGGATCGCGCTCGACCGCGCGGGCAACGTCTGGGCGGCGGTCAACGAACGCAACGCGGTCGTCGTGGTCACTCGCGGCGAGCGGGTTCGCGAGTTCCTGCGCAACCCCGCCGACCCCGCCACGAAACTGCGCAACGGCGGGCCTCTGGAGTTCCCGACCAGCCCGGTCGTACTGCCGGACGGACGGCTTTGCCTCGCGCATTCCGACGGCGGCAGGCGCGACAACTTCCCGAACACCGGCGGCGAGGTGAGTCCCGCCGGACCGAACCGCGCGAAACTGTCCTGCCAGGTCAGCCCCGAGAATTCCTGAGGTCGGCCACTCGTGACGCCCGGCTCTTCGGTGAATCCAGGCTGAAGCTCCGGGCGTCGCCCAGCCGGTCGCGGACGAACTCCTCGGTTTCCGCGACCGTTTCGCGCAGTGCGGCGTCTTCCTCGCCGAAGACCTTGTAGACGATCTTGTTCGTCTCGGTGTCGAACTCCCAAAGCCCGGCGAAGCGGCCTCGGTCGACGATCAGATGGGTCGGCGGATCAGGCTGCCCGCCCAGGGTCTCCCCTGCCCGGCCGCCCGGTACCGGACGTGCGGCGTCGTCCTCGTCGAGCAGGCGGGACAGCTCGCGGTGCAGCAGATGGATGCCGTCGATCCCGGCGAGCAGTGCGTACGACGGCTCGGACGGTACGGTGAACGTGGCGAATTCATCCGCGAGATCCTTGGGCATCAAGAGATCCGTACCTTCGAGCTGCACGAGTTCCAGTGGTGCCACCGCTTTTTTGGCGTTCGCCGCGGTGAATCCGGAGAACCAGCGGAAATGCTTGAGCGACGCCGGGGCCGCCCACGAGAAGTACCGCCGGGCCAGTTCGGTCTGCGCGGTGTCCATATCGGACAGTCCGCCGCGCGGGGACGGCGTCCAGCGCACGTAGCCGTAGCGCTGCTGGTCCAGCCGTCCGTTGACCGGCACCCGCCGGATGTCACCGCGAACCTGGAGCAGACCGAGTGCGAGCGGCAACGTCGTCGTGGTGCCGCGTTTGCGGCCCGCCTCGCCGAGGTTACGCACCGCGGCGCCGGCGGCGTCCTTGATCGCGGACGGCGTGAGCGGTTCGGCGGAGCCTTCCAGCAGGTCGGCGACGGCGACGCACAGCTGCTCGATCTCCGCCTGCGTGACGCCGAGATACTTCTCCGCGGCCGCGAGTTCGCCCGCAGGCGCCCCTGCGCCGACCGTCAAGCCGAGTTCGAAATCGGCGGCGGGCAGGACGTACGTGCAGCCACGAGCCGAGGGAAGCTCGTGGATGGCGAGCCGCGCGACGTCCGCGTCGACCGTTTCGCGATCGAGGCGGGCTCGGGCGAACAGCCCGAGATAGGGCGCCGATCCGCCGACCGAACGCATCCAGCCGGACCGTTCCAGCACGTCGGCCGCCGAGGCCCCGTGCAGCGATCCGTCCAGACCTTGCCGATATGCCCACCACGCGCGCAGCTTGTCGGTCGCCATACCTCCAAGGTATGGGCATCCAGTGGCACGGCGCAGCCTGGCGGCATGAGCCGATAGCATGATCCACTTTGTTCTCAGGTGCCCCGATTGGCCGAATTCTGGATAATCGACAAGTGCGCAAGCGGTTCTCGGAAGGCTCTCCGATCGCGTCGACGGTGGTCACCGGCGACGATTTCGACGAGCTCGAACACACCTTCCAGGCGTTCCTCGCACCGGACACGGTCAAGCTGCACACCCCGAAGCCCACCGGATTCTTCGACATCTCCCAGCTCAGCGGCCTGCGCATCCCCGGGATCGACCCGAACGGCCTCTCGGTCTACGAGCTGACGTTGAACTCCGACGCCGTCCTGCAAGGCGAAGAGACCTCCGACGCGTACACGGTCGTCGTGACCCTCAACGGCCGGAACGAGTTCGTGATCGGCCGGGAGAGCGTGGCGTCGCGGCATGTCGTGACCGGACCGGAAACCTGCTTCCAGACCACGTACGAGCACCCCGACATCCTGATGCTCCGCCTCGGCAAGCAGCTGGTGGCGGACGCGATGCGCGAGCGGCTCGGCGAGCTGCCGACGTCGACGCTGCATTTCGAACCGGCGGTCATCGAGGCGTCCGGAATGGGCCAGTGGATCACCCTGCTCCACACCTTCAGCGAGACAGCCGCGTCCGGACTGTTCGACCGCTCGCCGCTGGCCGCCGCGCATTTCGAGAAGCTGCTGCTGCACGGTCTGCTCGACACGCAGCCGCATTCGCTGTCCGGAGACCTCGGCGAAGAACGCCCACGACCGCAGTCGAGCGCGATCCGGCGCGCGGTGACCTACTGCGAGGAGCACGCGGCCGAACCGGTGTCGATCGGCGAGCTCGCGGCGGCCGCGCGGATCAGCGTCCGCGCGCTACAGCTGGCGTTTCGCACCGAACTGGGGCTGACGCCGATGGAGTACCTCCGCCGCGTCCGGCTCGACCACGTGCATCAGGACCTGGTCGCGATCGCACAAGGGCGCGCCGAAGGCACCGTCACCGACGTCGCGCTGCGCTGGGGTTTCACGCATCTCGGCCGGTTTTCCGGTTTGTACCGCGAGACCTACGGCAAACTCCCTTCGGAAACGGCACGTCTGACAGCCTGAAGGAGTCCGATGCTGGTCGAGCTGGCCATCGGCGACGCGTACGGCGGCTCGTTCGAGCACGCGTACCCGAGCTTCGTCGCCGAGAACAACACGCTGACCGGCTACGTGCCGCATCCGGGCTACCTCGGCGTTCCGGCGGGCCGCTACACCGACGACACGCAGATGACGATCGCGATCGCCGAACTGCTCGTCTCGGGACTCCGCTGGACGCCGCTGCTGCTCGCCGAACACTTCGTGCGCGCCTATCACCGCGATCCGCACGACGGCTACGCGCCACGCTTTCACCAGTTGCTCAGCGAAGTCCGGGACGGCGAGGAACTGCTGCGCCGGCTCCAGCCGCAGAGCGACAAGAGCGGGGCGGCCATGCGCGCCGGCCCGATCGGCGTCCTGCCGACCGTCGACGACGTCCTCTATCACGCGAAACTGCAGGCCAGGGTCACGCACGACACCCCGGCCGGGATCGCCGCGGCCCAGGCTGCGGCGCTCGCCGTCCACTACTGCCACCATCGCCTGGGCCCGCTCGCCGAAGTCGCGCGGTGGATCGACGGGGTGCTGCCCGAGGACGTCGGACACGGCGGCTGGTCGCGGCCGTGGTCCGGCAAGATCGGGCCGCGGGGCTGGATGAGCGTCCGCGCGGCGCTCACCGTGCTCGCCGACGGCGGCGGACTCGCGCGGATGCTCCACACCTGTGTCGCGTTCACCGGCGACGTCGACACCGCGGCGACCATCGCGCTGGCCGCCGCGTCACGTTCTCCCGAAGTCGAGCAGGATCTGCCGCCGGTGTTGTGGCGCGACCTGGAGAACGGCGAGTTCGGCCGCGACTACCTGACCCGGTTGGACGATCGACTGCTGCACATCTAACGTACGCGGAATCCACGGAACGTGGACGTGCCCGTGGGGCCGTTTCGGCAGACTGGGCCGGTGAAGTGGCTGATCAGGTTCGGGTCCGTCGTCGCTTGGCTCGCGGTGACCGTGTCGCTCGTCGTCGGCACGGCGAATCTCGAACCCGGCCATGGGGAACGTCCGGTCGACGCGTTCGGGTTCGCGGTCGTCGCGCTCGCCTGTCTCGCCCTCGCCGGTGTCCGGCGATGGCCGGCCGCGGTGGCCGCGGCGGAAGCGTTTGCGCTCCTGCTCTACCTGGGGTTCGGCTATCCGGACGGTCCGGTGCTGTTCGCCGGTCTCGTGCCGCTGTCCGCTCTCGGGATCCTTCGCCCGAGAAGGCTCGCGTACGGCGTCGCGGGCGGTATGGCGGCGATCGTCGTAGGCGCGAACCTCGTGACCGGTGGGGCGGGCGTCATCGATCTCGTCTTCGTCGGATGGGCGGGCGTAGCGGTCTTCGCGGCCGACGCTCTTCGAGGACGTCGTGAGCGGGCAGTGGCCGCAGAGCAGGCCGAACGCGATCGCGTCCTGGGCGAGCGACTGCGGATCGCGCGAGACCTGCATGACAGCGTCGGTCACGCGATGGCCGTCATCAACGTCCAGTCAGGCATGGCCCGGCACGTGATCGACGAACATCCCGAAGTCGCGAAGGAAGCGCTCGAGGTCGTCCGCACGGTGAGCGGCACGATCCTGGACGAACTGAACGCGATGGTGCGGCTGTTGCGCGACGACTCCGCCCCGCTCCGGCCGACACCGGGTCTCGCGGATCTTGCCGAGCTGGTCGCGTCGACGAACCAGGCGGGCCTGGACGTCACGCTGGACCTCGACGCTCCCGGAATCGGGCAGCCGATCGGCGGCGCGGTCTACCGGATCGTCCAGGAGTCACTGACGAACGCCGCGAAACACGGGGCTTCCAGCGCCGGTGTGACGGTGAAGGCGAGCGAAGACGGCCTGCGGCTCGACGTGATCAACGAAGTCCACGCTCCTGGCCCGGCTGTCCCCGGCGCCGGGATCAAGGGAATGGGTGAACGTGCCCAGGCGACCGGCGGAACGCTGACCGCGCGCCGTGAAGACGGAAGGTTCCGGGTGAGCGCGCGATGGCCGTGATCAGGGTGGTGCTGGCCGACGACCAGGTGCTCGTCCGCTCCGGATTCGCCGCGCTGCTGCGAGTCGAAGCGGGAATCACCGTCGTGGGTGAAGCGGACGACGGCGACGCGGCGGTGGCCGTGGTCGCGGAGACCGTGCCGGACGTGGTGCTGATGGACATCCGCATGCCGGGTCTCGACGGGATCGAGGCGACCCGGCGGATCGTGGCCGACGAACGGTTGTCCGGCGTCCGCGTCCTCATGCTGACCACCTTCGACCTGGACGAATACGTCTTCGACGCCTTACGCGCGGGCGCCAGCGGATTCCTGCTCAAACACACCAGGCCCGCGGATCTCATCGAAGCCGTCCGGGTGGTCGCCGCCGGCGACGCGCTCCTCTCGCCGAGTGTCACCCGGCGGCTGATCGCGGAGTTCGCCGCGCGGCCGTCGCCTTCGAAGCCGCGGGGCGACGGTTCGGCGTTCACCGAACGGGAACACGAAGTCGTCCTGCGGGTCGCGCGGGGGATGTCGAACGAGGAGATCGCGCGGGAGTTCGTGATCAGCGCGGCGACGGTCCGGACGCATGTCAGCCGTGCGATGGCCAAGGTGTACGCCCGCGACCGCGCGCAACTGGTGGTGTTCGCCTATCAAAGCGGGATGGTGCGCGTCTGACGTAGCCGTCGATCTCCACGGCCGTACGACGACGCGACCCCGGCTCCGGGCCGACGCTTTCCCCATGAAAACCACTGCGAAAGCGGCCTCGCTGGCCGCGGTCCTTTCCCTGCTGGGCACGACGACGGCGGTCGCCACGGAACGACCGGCGCGCTGCGCCGAACAGCGGTTCTCGGTCCAGGTGAACGGCGAACGGCAGACGATCGCGGGCGAACTCTGCGTCCGCGGCGGGCTCACCGCCCGCACTCCGTTGCAGGTGCTGCTGCACGGCGGCACCTACGACCGCGCCTACTGGGACTGGCCGTTCCAGTCGCGCCGATACTCCTATGTGGACAGTGCGACCCGGGCGGGCTACGCGACACTGAATCTCGACAGGCTCGGCTACGGCCGCAGTAGCCACCCGAATCCGGAGACACTCGACTTCGCCGCCGGCGGAGAGGCCGTCCACCAGGTCGTCCGGCAGTTACGGCCGCGGTTCCGCACAATCGTCCTCAATGGACACTCGATGGGCGGGCTCGTCGCGGAACGGGCCGCCGAACGAGGCGGCGTCGACGCCGTGATCGTCAGCGGCATCCCGCGTGACCGGCCCGGCGGACAGGACAAGGCGGCGTCGCCGTTCTACCCGGCCGAGCTGGACCCGAAGTTCGCCGGGCGACCGTGGGCTCCCGGCTACCTCACGACCCGTCCAGGCGCTCGCGCGCAAGCCTTCCACCACCCCGGCACATACGACCCGGCGATCATTCCGGTGGAAGAAGCCCTGAAGGACACGCTGGCCTCGGCCGAACTCCGCTCGGTGGGGCCCAACGCGATGAAGCGATCGGCACCGAAGGTTCCGACGGCGTACGTGCTCGGCGAGCACGACACGCTGGTGTGCGGGAACGGCGATTGCGGCGCCGACAAGATCGTGCGCGGCAGCGGTCACTCGATCAACACCAGCCTGGCCTCGCAGAGCTTCTACCGGTGGACCTTCGCCTGGCTGGCGTCGAAGGTCCGAGCCTGACCCGCTACCAGGAAGGCCGGTACCGCAGGCCTTGCTCGTAGTACTGGTCGTCGGATTCCGCCGGTTCGGCCCCCTCGTCCTGGGCCGATCCGGCCGGTTCCTCCGAACGGTCCTTGAGCACCACGTTCTCCGCGCCCGCCGGTGTCCGGCGCGAGACCGGGGAGGCCGGTGCGGCGGTTTCCCCGGTCTCCTGGAGCGAAGGGGTGAACCCACGCCGCCAGCGGAGCCTGTCCGTGATGTAACCGGCGTTGCCGATCGGCGCCATCAGCTCCGCACTGCGCTTCGCGGATTCCTGCTGCGCTTCCTGGTAAGTCCGCATGACGGTGTCCGCGATCTCGGCGGGCGACAGCCGCGAAACGGCGTCACTCACCCTGAGCCGCGTCATCACGCCGTCGGTGTTGACCGAAACGGAGACGGCACCGTCCGGCGAGGACGCGTCCACCGACAGGGTGGCCAGCGCCTCGAGCATCGCCTGCCGGTCGGCGGCCGGTTTCTTGGGTGCCGGTTTGTCGGCCACGAGCACTCCTTGAGCAGTGGGGATCTCCCGTACCGGAGACCCCCACGTCCGTTAATCGACCGGTAGCGGCGACAACTCCATCGGCGGCTGCTGGAACTTGCCGTCGTTCGAGATGTCGACTTCCCTGTCCCGGACCCGCTTTTCCGTTCCCTTGTCCGTGTTCTCCGTTTCGAAGTTGCCGGGGTCGAAGGTCTCGCCCGGGCTGACGTCCGGCGGCTCGGGGACGATCGGCAGATTGTTGATCTCGACGTCGATCTTCGAGATCAGCGACTCCGTCGCGCGGAACATGCCTTCCCGGATGTTGACCACGCCGTCGTGATAGCTGTTGTAGATGCTTTCGGGGCTGTCCCCGACGATCGAGTAGTTCTCGGAGACCGCGGTGGCGATACCGGCACCGGCCGCGGCGCCGGCGACCTGGACCGCGTTCGCGGTGGTGAAGAACGTCGCCGCGGTGAGAGCGCCGGCCGGTGGGACGGCCGCCACGAGCAAGGCCGTGACAGCGGCGGCGAAAGCCGCCGCGAACGCCTTCCCCAAGGCGGATTCGTCTTGCCGTTCCTGGTCGTCCTGATACTTTTCCGCGGCGGTCAGGAAAGACGCGGAAAGCGTGCTCAGGTCGGCCCGCGCGGTCGCGATGGCATCCCGGGCGGCCACGATGTCGGCTTCCAGGATGGTGAGTTTGGTGCCCACTCGGGAATAGGTGTTGATCAGCCCCTGGATGTAGCTCTTGGCGGCCTCGGCTCCTTCGCCGCGCCACTTGAGAAGCAGGACCAGAGACCGGTCGAGCGGTGCCTTCGTGTCCTGGAAGGCGTTCCAAAGACGTTCGTACGCCTCGATCATGGGCTGCAGGCTGGTCTCGGATCCGTTGAGCTCGGCCTCGGAGAACTCCAGGAAGAAGTCGCGGACCTGCTCCTTACGCCCGCCGCTGAGGTCCAGCTCGGGGCCCCACAACGGCTTGAACAGCAGGTCGATCGCCGTGTAGGCCTTTGCGGCCCCCTCGGTGAGGTCGTCGGTGATGCCTTCGAGGAGTTTGGTGTTACCGCCTTCTTCTTCGTCGGCGGTTTCCACGTCCAGCGCGTTGAAGTACCCGTCCATCTTCGCCGCTACCCCTGTTCCCCGTACGCCGCGCGGTTCAGCCGCTGCTTGTTGTCCTCGTCGACGGACTCGTACAGCTCGGCGACCCTCGCCAGCGCTTGGCTCGCGTCCTGCGTGCTGCGATACAACTGCGCGAGCATCTTCTCGACGGCCTGGCGGTGTTCCTCGTAGGCCGCCGAAACCCCGCGCATGCCCAAGGACTTCCCGAAAGCGGTGTCCGGCGCGAACATGCCGGGAAGAAGGCCACCCGTGACAGGATCGGGAGCGGGCACGTCCTGCCCACCCACGCCGGTGTGGGTGGCACTGACGATGTCGGCGGCCTTCCCCAGTTCTTTGCTCGACGCCCTGAGGTCGTCGAGGTCGGTATCGAAACCGATCATGATTTCACCTCGCTGTCCGGAATTCCACTCCCATGTAAGCAGCGTTGACTTGGCTGGGAGCCCGACATGGCGATCCGTGATCGGTGACGAACATCACTGCGCTTGGAGTTCTGCTATTGCTCGAGTTCGCGGCGTGGCTGAGGCGGACTGAGCCGGATCGTCCCGCTGTACGGATTCCCGTTTCTGGGCGTCTCGTCGTAGAGGGTCTGGTCGGGCTTTCGCGGTGTCGGCTGAGGCGACGACTCTTCGGGGGAAAGCGGTTTGCCGAGTACCTCGTGCATCTTGTCGAAATCCTTCGACTGTGCGGGCAGCACCGCTCTTTCGGTGCCGGGGGCCAGAACACCGTATGCCTTCAGCAGGTTCGCGTGCTTGTCCCTCTCACGGGACAGCACACTGATCCGGCAGCCCAAGGCCAGCTGCAACACGCCGCAGGCGACCAACGAGAGGATCAACACCCACCCCGGCAGGTAATCGTCATCAAAGGCCATCCACAGTGCGGCCAGGAACACGCACATTTGGGCAGGGGCCGTCACGGCGCCATCCCACTGATCGAGCTTCCGCTGAAAGTGCTCCACGGCGCGCCGATGCTCGGCCTTCGCCTGCTCGGGTAGCGGGTACTCGTAGCGGTAAGGCGGACCGGTCGGATCCGGGAACTCCTCCACGAGAGGAGATTACGCCCGGAAAAGTGCCGCTTAGGTGGCAATTCCAGAACTGGTCGGCGATAAAACCGCTTGAAATGACAAGGGCTTGACCCGAGGGAACCCTCGGGTCAAGCCGTTGTCGCGTGTGGAGCTGAGGGGAATCGAACCCCTGACCCCCGCCTTGCAAAGGCGGTGCTCTACCAATTGAGCTACAGCCCCGAATCGCAGGCGATCATGATAGCCGCCTGCGGAAAGCTCAGTTGTTGCGGGACGCGTCCGCGGCCTTGGCCGGGGCGCTTCCGTTCGTGGAAACGGCGCCGAGCGGACGCTCGGTCGGCGCGGTGGCCTCACGCCAGAGGTCGGCCTCGGCCTTGGCTGCCTTGTTGCGCTTGATCACGAACAGCACGCCGCCCGCGATGACCGCGAGTGCCAACAGCTTCTTCATCAGAAGCCCCCTCTTCTCCGCCGAGTTGCTCCGCTTACCCACCGATGCTACTGCACCCCCGACAGCCGACGCCCGCCGCCCACGTCCCCCACAGGTTCCACGTGGAACCAACGGATGACGAAAGCCCTGCCGGGAAGAGAAGTCCGGCAGGGCTCTTCAGGCCGGCGCGCCGCGCCCCTCTTAACGCTGGGGTGAGCCCGGAACACCACACACCGACACTCCCCACAACGCCGACACACCACGCCCCCTTCCCGCGAGTGACCCACCAGACACCAGGCGCCAACCACCAACGCGAGGATCCACGGCCACGCACCCAACGCCGGGGGGTCCAGGGGGGCGAAGCCCTCCCTGGCGGGGGCCTGGGGGTTCGACCCCAGAAACGACAAACGCCCGATCCGGGTTCGCCCTTTCCGCGAACACAGACCGGGCAATCGGGTGGGCCCACCAGGACTTGAACCTGGGACCTCTTCGTTATCAGCGAAGCGCTCTAACCGCCTGAGCTATGGGCCCGAACGAGGAGAAGATTACAGGACGCCTTTCGGCGTCCCGCAACCGGGTCACTCTCGTTCGGACAGCGTTACTTCGAGGCCTCCGGCCAGGTCGGCGGAGACGTTGTAGATGAACGCGCTGACGGTGGCGAGTGCCGAGATCAGCACGATGTTGATGGCGCCGAGGATGGCGGCGATGCCGAAAACGCGGCCTGCGCTGATCAACGGGTCTGCCGGGGCGTCGGCTCCTTCGCCGCCGACGAGCGACGAGTAGGTCCCGTTGAGTTTGTCCCAAACGCCCATGCCGTCGAGGACGGTGTAGAGGACGCCGACGGCGACGAGCCACACGAAGAACAGTGCGACGCCGAGGACGAGGGACAGTTTCAGTACCGACCAGGGGTCGAACCGTTTGATCTGCAGGCTGGCGCGACGCGGTCCGCGGCCGGGGCGGCGGAGTGCGGTGGGGGCGGCGCGGGTGCGGGAGGCGGACGGGATGGCGGAGGAGGCGGGCTTGTCGCCCTCTCCGCCATCGCCGAACAGCCTTTTCGCGGCCGTGCCGCTGACACCGTGGTAGTCGGTCGTCGCGTCCTGCTTCGGTTCCGAGTAGGCCACGTCTTCGGTGGCGACCGAAGACACGGAGATCGTCTGCTCGCTGGAGCCTTCGACCTCCCCGGCGCTGTCGCGTTGCCAAGGCGGGCTCGACGAACCCGCCTGCGCGCCGCCTGCTTCGGGCTTCTCGGATGGTGTCACGAGGTGTCAGTCCTTACCCAGTACGTGGGGCGTCGCTCACTGCTCCGACGCCGGCGTGTCTTCTTCTCCTTCAGCACCGCCTGCAGTGGCGACGTCTGAGGGCTCGTCCGCGTTGCGTGCGACCGCGAGAAGAGTGGTTCCTTCGTCGAGATTCATCAGTCGCACTCCCTTCGTCTGCCTGCCGGCCTTGCGCACCTGCCCGGCCGAAGTCCGGATGACTCCGCCGCTGGAGGTGATCGCGTAAAGCTCGTCCTCGGCGTCGACGATGACCGCTCCCACCAGCCTGCCACGTTTCCGGTCGTGCTGAATGGTGAGCACACCCTTGCCGCCCCGTCCTTGGACCGGGTAGTCGTCGGTCGGGGTGCGCTTGGCGTAGCCGCCGTCGGTGGCGACGAGGAGGAACCTGTCCGGCTGGACGACGTTGATGCCGAGCAGTTCGTCGCCGTCGTTGAACCGCATGCCGAGGACACCGGACGTCGCGCGGCCCATGGGGCGCAGGGCTTCGTCGGTGGCGTGGAAGCGGATCGACTGGCCTTCCGCGGACACGAGCAGCAGGTCGTCTTCGGCGGCGGCGAGCACGGCGCCGACCAGTTCGTCCCCTTCGCGGAGGTTGACGGCGATGAGGCCGCCGGCGCGGTTGGAGTCGAAGTCGGTGAGCTTGGTCTTTTTCACCAGGCCGCGGCGGGTCGCGAGCACCAGGTACGGCGAGACCTCGTAGTTCGGGATCTCGATGACCTGGGCGATCTTCTCGTCCGGCTGGAACGCGAGGAGGTTCGCGACGTGCTGGCCGCGCGCGTTGCGGTTGGCCTCGGGCAGGTCGTACGCCTTGGCGCGGTAGACGCGGCCCTTGTTCGTGAAGAACAGGATCCAGTCGTGCGTCGAGCAGACGAAGAAGTGCTGGACGATGTCGTCCTGTTTCAGGGTCGCGCCCTGGACGCCCTTGCCGCCACGCTTCTGCGATCGGTACAGATCGGTTTTCGTCCGCTTGGCGTAACCCGTGCGGGTGATGGTGACGACGACGTCCTCGACCGCGATGAGGTCTTCGACCGAGACCTCGCCGTCGAACGGGATGATCTTGGTGCGCCGGTCGTCACCGTACTTGTCGACGATCTCCTGCAGTTCCTCGGCGATGATCGAGCGCTGACGCTCGGGCTTCTCGAGGATGTCCTTCAGGTCGGCGATCTCGAGTTCGATCTCGGCCAGGGTGTCGACGATCCGCTGCCGCTCCAGTGCGGCGAGGCGGCGGAGCTGCATGTCGAGGATCGCGGTCGCCTGGATCTCGTCGACGTCGAGCAGGCTCATCAGCGCGGGGCGGGCCTCTTCGGCCGAGGGCGACCGCCGGATCAGGGCGATGACCTCGTCGAGCATGTCCAGCGCCTTGACCAGACCACGCAGGATGTGGGCGCGCTCTTCGGCCTTGCGCAACCGGAAGCGGGTCCGGCGGACGATGACGTCGACCTGGTGCTTCACGTAGTGCCGGATCATCTGGTCGAGCCGCAGCGTGCGGGGCACGCCGTCGACCAGGGCCAGCATGTTGACCCCGAAGTTCTGCTGCAGCTGGGTGTGCTTGTAGAGGTTGTTCAGCACGACCTTCGCGACCGCGTCACGTTTGATCGTGACGACGATCCGCATCCCGCTGCGGCTGTTGGACTCGTCGGCGATGTCGGCGATGCCGGTGAGCTTGCCGTCGCGGACCAGGTTCGCGATGTTCTCGACCAGGTTGTCCGGGTTGACCTGGTACGGCAGCTCGGACACGACGAGGATGGTGCGGCCCTTGGCGTCCTCTTCGACCTCGACGACCGCGCGCATGCGCACGGAACCGCGGCCGGTGCGGTACGCGTCCTCGATCCCGGAGTTGCCGAGGATCATCGCCTTGGTCGGGAAGTCCGGCCCCTTGATGCGGACCAGCAGCGCGGCGAGTAGTTCGTCGTCGCTCGCCTCGTAGTTCTCCAGCGCCCATTTGACGCCGTCGGCGACCTCGCGCAGGTTGTGCGGCGGGATGTTCGTCGCCATCCCGACCGCGATCCCGGAACCACCGTTGACCAGAAGGTTCGGGAACCGCGACGGAAGAACGTCGGGCTCCTGGGTGCGGCCGTCGTAGTTGTCGGAGAAGTCGACGGTCTCTTCTTCGATGTCCTGCAGCATGTGCATCGCGAGATGCGCCAGCCGGGACTCGGTGTACCGCATGGCGGCGGCGGGGTCGTTGCCCGACGAACCGAAGTTGCCCTGGCCGTCGATCAGCGGATACCGCAGCGACCACGGCTGCGCGAGCCGCACCAGCGCGTCGTAGATCGCGGAGTCACCGTGCGGGTGGTAGTTGCCCATCACGTCGCCGACGACGCGGGAGCACTTGTTGTACCCGCGGTCGGGGCGGAAGCCGGAGTCGAACATCGAGTACAGCACGCGGCGGTGCACCGGCTTGAGGCCGTCCCGCACGTCCGGCAGCGCCCGCGACACGATGACGCTCATCGCGTAGTCGATGTAGGAGCGCTGCATCTCCTGCTGGATGTCGACCGGTTCGATCCGGTCGTGGTCCGGAGCCGGCGGCAAGGTTTCCGTCATGAGGTCCTTCTCGTGGGAGCAGTCCTGAAGGGACAAAAGAAAGGGGAACTACCTAGACGTCCAGGCTCTACACATCAAGAAAACGCACGTCCTTGGCGTTACGCGTGATGAAGGAACGGCGCGCTTCGACGTCCTCGCCCATCAGGACGGAGAACAGATCGTCGGCCTGCGCGGCGTCGTCCAGGGTGACCTGGCCGAGCAGCCGGTTCGCCGGGTCCATCGTGGTCTCCCACAGCTCCTCGGCGTTCATCTCACCGAGACCCTTGTAGCGCTGGATCGCGTCGTCCTTCGGCAGCTTCCGGCCGGCCTCGACACCCGCCTGGATGACGGCGTCGCGTTCCCTGTCGGAGTAGGCGTACTCCGGCTCCTGCCGCGGCCACTTGATCTTGTACAGCGGCGGCCGCGAGAGGAACACGTGTCCGTGCTCGATCAGCGGCGGCATGAACCGGAACAGGAAGGTGAGCAGCAGCGTGGTGATGTGCTGGCCGTCGACGTCGGCGTCGGCCATCAGCACGATCTTGTGGTAGCGCAGCTTCTCGAGGTCGAACTCTTCGTGGATGCCGGTGCCGAGCGCGGTGATCAGCGACTGGACCTCGGTGTTCTTGAGGACGCGGTCGATACGGGCCTTCTCGACGTTGATGATCTTGCCTCGGATCGGCAGGATCGCCTGGTACATCGAGTCGCGGCCTTCCTTGGCCGAACCGCCCGCCGAGTCACCCTCGACGATGTAGAGCTCGCATTCCGACGGGTTGGTCGAACGGCAGTCCTTGAGCTTGCCGGGCAGCCCGCCGATCTCCAGCGCGCCCTTGCGGCGGACCAGGTCGCGCGCCTTGCGGGCGGCCATCCGCGCCTGTGCCGAGGAGATCGACTTGTTGATGATCGTCTTCGCCTCGGTGGGGTTGCGCTCGAACCAGTCGCCCAGCCATTCGTTCGAGGTCTGCTGCACGAACGTCTTGGCCTCGCTGTTGCCCAGCTTGGTCTTGGTCTGGCCTTCGAACTGCGGCTCGGAGAGCTTGATCGAGACGATCGCGGCGAGCCCCTCGCGCACGTCGTCACCGGAGAGGTTGGCGTCCTTCTCCTTGAGCAGCTTCTTCTCGCGCGCGTACGCGTTGACGACGCGGGTGAGCGCGGCGCGGAAGCCCTCTTCGTGCGTGCCGCCCTCGTGCGTGTTGATCGTGTTGGCGAAGGTGTACACCGACGGCGTGAAGCCGTTGTTCCACTGCATGGCGACCTCGACCTCGAGGCCGGTGCCCTTGGCCTCGAAGGAGATCACGGAGGCGTGGATCGGGTCCTTGCTGCCGTTGATGTGCTTGACGAAGTCTTCGAGACCGCCCGGGTAGCAGTAGGTCTTCTCCTTGACCCGCGCCGCCTGGCCTGAAGCGTCCGCTTCGGTCTCTTCGTCGGCGACGCGCTCGTCGCGCAGCGAAAGGGTCAGGCCCTTGTTGAGGAAGGCCATCTCCTGAAGACGCCGGGAGATCGTCTCGAAGTTGTACGTCGTGGTCTCGAAGATGTCGCCGTCTGCCCAGAAGGTGATCGTCGTTCCGGTGTCGTCGGCGGGGCCGAGATCCTCCAGCTCGCCGGGGATCTGGTCGGTGTACACCTGCCGCCAGCTGTGTCCGCCGCGTTTGACTTCGGCGATCAGCTTGGTCGAGAGCGCGTTCACCACGGAGACGCCGACGCCGTGAAGACCACCGGAGACCGCGTAGGAGTCGCTGTCGAACTTGCCGCCCGCGTGAAGCACGGTGAGCACGACCTCGAGGGTCGGCTTCTTCTCCTTGGGGTGCATGTCGACCGGGATGCCGCGGCCGTCGTCGACGACGCGCACCCCACCGTCGGCCAGCAGGGTAACCTCGACCTTGGTGGCGTAACCGGCCATCGCCTCGTCGACGGAGTTGTCGACCACCTCTTGGACGAGGTGGTGGAGGCCGCGTTCACCGGTTGAACCGATGTACATACCGGGACGCTTGCGGACGGCTTCGAGACCTTCGAGCACCGTGATCGACGACGCGTTGTACTCGCTCTTGTTCTCGGTCACAGGCGTTGATTCTCCTCGTCTACCCCGAGCGGAAGCTCGCTCGTGGCCAGTGTACTTGGCCGCGTCCGCTGACATGCGGCAAGGACACCCCTGATTTGCTCACAGACGCGCTAATTCGTTCGAAGAAGAGTCTTGACGTTCGCGAAGCACTCTGAGCGCGTTCTCGGGGCGCTGGTGGCACAGTTGCCGCGAAGCGCAACTCGGATCAGCCGTACGTGTCACGCGGACCACGTCCCGGGACGTGCCGCGGCCCTTTCCGCCAGCTCGGCGCCGTCGGTCCCTGAATCCGCATCCGCTTCACCACGCCGTGCCCGACGCCGGCCGCGATCTTCGTCAGCAACTGACCCTGGAGCAGGCGCAACTGCGTCGCCCACGCCGTCGAACTGGCGCGGACGGTCAGCTCGCCGTCCTTCAGGGCCACCGGCTGGGCGTGTTCGGCGACCTCGTCACCCACAAGTCGCGCCCAGTTCCCGAAGACCTGGCCGTTGGCCAGCCGCGTGTTCCAGCCGCGGTCGACCGCGATCCGCGAGGCGAGCCTGCCGAGCGGCTGCGGGTCGCGCGTGTCGGCACCCGGCCCTGACCAGCGACGACGTCGCGGGCTCTGACCGTTCGCACCGGCCCCTCCTCCGGAGATACGGCCGCGGCGTACACCCGGTTCAACTCCGCGCGCCTTCGCTTTGGCCTTCGCGGCCTCCAGCGCGGCATGGGCGAGATCACGGCCGGTAGTCGCCTCTTTGCCTTCGGTATCGGTTGCGCCGTTCGGTGCAGAGGGCTTGTCACCCTGCGTGTCGAACAGGCCTCCCTCGCCCGGGTTACCGCCCGCACGGGGGGTGTCAAGCCGCTTTTCAGGCCCCTTGGTCACGCGGGGCGATAACGCGTTCACGGTGTTATCCACACTGTCCACAGGTTTGTCCCCAGATCGGTGGGCAACTGCTGTGGCGCCGATCACCCGGGGTGTCCGCTCCAGGGATCACCCTCGGTTGATCTCACCATCGGCCACGAGGAACCGGTGCCCGGCCAGTTCGGCGGGTACGTCCTCGTCCACGGCGGCGGTCACCAGCACCTGCTCGGCGCCTGCCGCCACCTCCGCCAGCCGGGCCCGGCGACGCCGGTCCAGCTCGGCGAACACATCATCCAGGAGAAGCACCGGTTCCCCGGCCTCGCCACGCAGGAGCTCGTAGCTTCCCAGACGCAGTGCGAGGGCGAACGACCAGGACTCCCCATGGCTCGCGTAGCCCTTGGCCGGTGCTTCGCCGAGGATGAGCTCGAGCTCGTCCCGGTGTGGGCCGACCATGCTCACCCCGCGCTCCAGCTCCAGGTTCCGGGACCGGCCCAGCGCCTCGACCAGCACTTCCTTGAGTACCGCTTCGTCCGCGCGAGGACCGTCCGGAACGCCGTAGCCTTCCGGCATCGCTTCGCCCAGGCTCGACTTGTAGGCGATCTTCGCCGGCCTCGAGTCGGGCGCGACCCCCATGTACGCGGCGGCCGTGTACGGCGCGAGGTCCGCGATGAGGTTGAGCCGGGCCGCCAGCAAGGCCGCCCCGGCCACCGCGAGATGGTCGTCCCAGACGTCGAGCGTCGACAACGCGTACGGGTCTTCGCGCCCCGTACGCCGTCTACCCGCTGTCTTGAGCAGGGCGTTCCGCTGCTTCAGCACCTTCTCGTAGTCCGCGCGGACCCCGGCGTACCGAGGCGCGCGAAGCACGAGGAGTTCGTCCATGAAGCGGCGGCGCTCCCCGGGATCCCCGCGCACGAGGGCGAGGTCCTCCGGGGAGAACAGCACCGTGCGCAGGATCCCGAGTACGTCCCTCGGTTTGCCGACCGCGCCGCGGTTGACCCGCGCGCGATTCGCCTTGCCGGGGGTGATCTCCAGCTCGACCGTCAGTTCGCGGTCGTCGTTGACCACCGCGACCCTGATCAGCGCGCGTTCGCAACCGTGCCGCACCAGGGGCGCGTCGGTCGCGACCCGGTGCGAACCCAGCGTCGCGATGTAGCCGATCGCCTCCAGGAGGTTCGTCTTGCCGCGGCCGTTCTGTCCGACGAGGACGGTGGGGCCGGGTTCGAGCGCGAGATCGGCGAGAGGCCAGGACCGGAAGTCGGTGACCTGGAGATGTCTGAGGTACAACCCGCCTAGCCGCCGACCTTCTTCACGGAGTGGCCGCCGAACTGGTTGCGCAGTGCGGCGACGGCGCGCATGGCGGCGGAGTCCTCCTGGCGGGAGGCGAATCGCGCGAACAGCGCGGCCGAGATGACCGGCGCCGGGACGGCGTTGTTGATCGCCTCTTCGAGGGTCCACCGGCCTTCGCCGGAATCCTCGACGTAGCCCTCGAGGTCGTCCAGCTCCGGGTCCTCGTCGAGTGCGCGGACGAGCAGGTCGAGCAGCCACGAGCGGACAACGGTCCCCCGCTGCCAGCCCTTGATCACCGCGGGCACGTTCTCGACGACCTTCGCGGCTTCGAGCAGCTCGAAGCCTTCGGCGAAGGCCTGCATCATGCCGTACTCGATGCCGTTGTGAATCATCTTCGCGTAGTGCCCGGAGCCGACGGCGCCGGCGTGCGAGAAGCCTTCTTCGCGCGGACCCTCGGGGCGAAGCGCGTCGAAGATCGGCATGGCCTTCTCGACGTCCGAAGCCGCTCCGCCGACCATCAGGCCGTAGCCGTTGTCCTTGCCCCACACGCCACCGGAAACCCCGCAGTCGAGGTAACCGATCTGCTTGGCCGCGAGCAGGTCGCCGTTGATCTTGTCGTCGGTGTACTTCGAGTTGCCGCCGTCGATGACGAGGTCACCCTCCGACAGCAGGTTGCCGAGCTCCGCGACGGTCTGCCGGGTGGGTTCACCGGCGGGCACCATGATCCAGACGATCCGCGGACCGTCCAGTTTGGACACCATGTCCTCGAGCGAGGTGGAGTCGGTGACGTCCGGGTTGCGGTCGTAGCCGACCACCTCGTGACCGGCCGCACGCAGCCGCTCACGCATGTTGAACCCCATTTTGCCGAGGCCGATGAGTCCCAGCTGAGCCATGAAGATCCCCTTTGGTGCGAAACAGAAACGACGGCCGGTCAGCCCGGGAGGCGGACCGGCATCAGGAGGTACAGGTAGCCGGGGACGACGTTGCCCTCTTCGTCGGCGGGCTTGATCAGCGCCGGCCGGTTCGGCGTGGTGAAGGTCAGCTCCGCGCGGTTGGCGTTCAGCGCGCCGAGACCGTCGACGAGGTAACCCGGGTTGAACGCGATGGTCACCGGCTCACCCTCGTAGTCGACCTGAAGCTCTTCCTCGGCCGAACCTTCGTCGTCGCCACCGGCGGACAGCCGCAGCGAGCCGTCGTTGAACTCCAGACGTACCTGGGTGCCACGCTCGGCGACCAGCGAAACCCGCTTGATCGACTCGGCGAGCGCGGAGACCTCGATGACCGCGCGCGACGTGTGCTGCGCCGGCAGCAGCTGCCGGTACGGCGGGAATTCCGCGTCGAGCAGACGGGTCGTCGTGTAGCGGCCGGAGCCGGAGAGGCCGAGGAGGCCCTCACCGCTGGCGAGCGCGAGCCGGATCTTGGCGCCGCTGGCACCGAGCGTCTTCGCGGCTTCGGCGAGCGTGCGCGCCGGGACGAGCACGGCCGCGTCGGACAGGCCCTCGGCCGGCTCCCAGGTGAACTCGCGCATGGCGAGCCGGAAGCGGTCGGTGGCGACCAGGGTCAGCGAGGAGCCGGAGATCTCCAGCCGCATACCGGTCAGCATCGGGAGTGTGTCGTCCTTGCCCGCGGCGACGACGACCTGCGTGACGGCCTGGCCGAAGGCGTCGCCGGTGAGTTCGCCGGCGAAGGCGGGCTGGGACGGGAGCTGCGGGTAGTCCTCGACCGGCATGGTCGGCAGGGAGAAGCGCGCGGATCCGCAGGTGATGGTCGCGCGGGCGCCGTCGACCGAGATCTCGACGGGCTGCGCGGGCAGCGCCTTCGTGATGTCGGCCAGCAGACGACCGGAGACCAGCAGGCGGCCGCCGTCGGCGATCGTGGCCGGGACCCCGACCGTGGCGGAGACCTCGTAGTCGAATCCGGAGACGGTGAGTGCGTCACTCGTCCCGTCGGATCCCGCATCGAGCAGGACACCGCCCAGAACCGGGACCGGAGGCCGCGACGGGAGGCTTCTCGCCACCCACGCGACGGCGTCGGCCAGCCCGTCACGCTCGACGCGGATCTTCATGCGCGCTTCCTTTCGACAGCCGAGCCCCTGACGGCTCGAAAGCTCAACGGGTCACCGCGGCCGGAGAGCGCGATGGCCGGGTGCCTCGCAGGTGTGTTCCGGTCCCAGCGAGGACGCGAACGCACGTCGACGCGTGGACCAGGTGCAGGGACCCACGTTAGGCCGTCCCCGGGGTCCACGTCACCTCGGCCTCCCCTTGCTTTTGTCGACAAGACGACACGGTTCGTCGGCTGTCCCCAGATTCGTCCTTCGCCTGTTTTTGTTTTATTCCCTTCTTAAGAAGAACAAAAGACAGCAGTAGTAATAGGCGTTGTGGATTGTGTGGACAAGCCTCGTTCGCGCAGGTGGCGGGCCGTCCGGGCGTGTGGACGGCCTGTGTGTGCGACCGGTGGACAACTCGGGGCGTCGGTGGATGGTTTCGGGCGGGGCCCGAGCTGTCCACATTCATCCACAGTTGTCCCCATGGTTATCCCCAGATGTGAGGCGATTTGTACCCAGGGGCTGTGGGTCCGGTTGGTGACCGGAATCGCCCTGGAGAGTGATCCGAGCAGCCTGGGTAATCCTTGTGCACAGAATGTGAACAACCTGGGGACAGCGTGTGGATCATGGTGTGGAAATGCTGTGGATTGCCTGTGAGTGCGATGTGGACGGAAACCCGATCGTCGCTGGTGCGGAGCTCGCGGAAGTTGTGCACAAAGTACTCACAGGGTGTGGATTCCCTTTGTGCACAAGGGAAATCCTTCGCTCGCGTAGGAGCGCTTCGCGTCCTTCGCGGGCGTACGTCATGTTCCTTGGGTACCCAGTCTTCGCGGCGCTTAACGGCCTTCTGACCGATGTGGACGGCCGCACGAGCGGGAAGAGGGCATGAAGAAGGGGCTCCCACCTGGACGGTGAGAGCCCCTGAAAGCCTTGTGTGCTAAGGGATTACTGCCGAGCGCGCTGCTTGATCCTGGAGGTGAGCTCCTGGACCTGGTCATAGATACGCCGTCGTTCGGCCATCTCCTTGCGGATCTTCTTGTCCGCGTGCATGACCGTCGTATGGTCGCGGCCACCGAAGGTCTGCCCGATCTTCGGCAGCGACATGTCCGTCAGCTCGCGGCAGAGGTACATCGCGATCTGCCGCGCGGTCGCGAGCGCCTTCGTCTTGCCGGGCCCGCAGAGGTCGTCGAGCGTCACGTCGAAGAACTCCGAAGTGACACCCATGATGGTCGGCGCGGTGATCTCCGGCGCGTGCGAATCCGGGATGAGGTCCCGGAGCACGATCTCGGCGAGGCCGACGTCGACCGGCTGCTGGTTCAGCGACGCGAAGGCGGTGACACGGATGAGCGCGCCTTCGAGCTCCCGGATGTTCGCCTCGACGCGCGAGGCGATGAACTCCAGGACCTCGCCGGGTACCGCGAGCCTGTCCTGGGCGGCCTTCTTGCGAAGGATCGCGATCCGGGTTTCGAGCTCGGGCGGCTGGATGTCGGTGATGAGACCCCACTCGAACCGCGTGCGCAGCCGGTCTTCCAGCGTTTCGAGGCGCTTCGGTGGGCGGTCGGAGGAGACGACGATCTGCTTGTTCGCGTTGTGGAGGGTGTTGAAGGTGTGGAAGAACTCTTCCTGCGTACCTTCTTTTCCTTCCAGGAACTGGATGTCGTCGACGAGCAGGATGTCGATGTCGCGGTAGCGGCGCTGGAACGCGACCTTGCGGTCGTCTCGCAGCGAGTTGATGAAGTCGTTGGTGAACTCTTCGGTCGACACGTACCGCACGCGCATACCGGGGAACAGCCGCTGGGCGTAGTGCCCGACGGCGTGCAGCAGGTGGGTCTTCCCGAGTCCGGACTCTCCCCAGATGAACAACGGGTTGTACGCGCGGGCCGGCGCTTCGGCGACCGCGACGGCGGCCGCGTGCGCGAAGCGGTTCGACGCACCGATGACGAAGGTGTCGAACGTGTACTTCTCGTTGAGCTTCGTCTTCGACGTCTGCGGCTGCGCCGGCGCGGTGTAGGGCTGCCCAGCGATCGGCTGGCCGGAGAACGTCGGCCAGATCTCGGTCACGGCGGCGAGAGCTTCGCCCTCTTCGTCGACTTCTTCGTCACTGTCGTCGCCGTCGTTGAGGCTGTTGTCCACCGGCTGCCTCGGCGGCCGTGGCTTCGGCGGCTCGGGCCGCGGCCTGTTCGGGGACAGCATGCCGTCGCCGTCGGGCAGCGGAGGCGGCCCGGCAGCCGGGCCGGAACCGTTTTCCACCCGGCCGGGTGACGCGTCATAACGATGGTCGGGCGCGGGCGGCTGCATCGAGGTGTGCGTCTCGGTGCTGTCGACCTTCACCGCGAGCGAGACCGCGCGGCCGAGCCGACGCGAAAGGGCTTCAGTGATGGCTCCGCGAAGGGCGCGTTCGATCGCTTCCTTCGCGAAGTCGCTGGGAGCGGCGAGCAATGCGGTGCCGTCGAGCAGCCCGATCGGGCGCGTCACCCGCATCCAGGCGCGCTGCTGCGGAGAGAGGGTGCCGTCGGACAGTTCACGAACGACCTGCTCCCAGATGACGCCAAGATTGTGCTGGTGCTCGGACACCTGCCTGACTCCCCTCCCCTCATCGGTGCGTGCGGCTGCCGCCCGATTCCCCCGGGGCGAGCTTCATCATGGCCCGATCAGCGCATGCGCACAGCAAATATCCACATAGTTGTCCACAGCTGTGCACTAATGTACGGCGGCCCGCGGCGACGCCACCTGCGGGCTCAACGTAGGCCGACGGGACGCCTCCACATCCCAAGGACACCCGGGCGCCTAAGCCGTTCCACCTCGGCGAAAGTCCGGGAGAGGCACGCTAACAAGCCTCGCCCGCTGCCACAAGGCATCCTCACGCGCAAGCATTTCACGGTGTACGGCGTGTTGCCATTCGGTACCTTCGCGTTGCCTGTGATCACTCTTCACGCCGGTCGCGGTGCGTGGTCGAGGGGGTGCCTGCCGGACCCGCGAGATGAGTGCGTACCCTCGTAAGGTCTCCCGTATACAGCGGGGGCGTTTCGCGTGCCCACGTTGTCGTCGCTCGACGTGACGAGGCCACACGTTGGTAGGAGACACCACAGACTGCCGTGCGTCAGCACGACACGCCAGGAACGGGTCGAACCGCTCCCGGCGGCCGATGAAACAGGAGAAGTAAGTCGTGAGCAAGGGTAAGCGCACCTTCCAGCCGAACAACCGCCGACGCGCCCGGGTCCACGGGTTCCGGCTTCGGATGCGGACCCGCGCCGGCCGGGCCATCCTGGCGGCTCGCCGTCGCAAGGGCCGCGGCGCGCTGTCCGCCTGATCCGGCCGCCGTCGAGGGACGTCGTGCTGCCGGCCGCCGCGCGTTTGCGGCGCAGTGAGGATTTCCGTGCCGTGATGCGGCGTGGGGCCAAGGCAGGCAGGCGCCGCCTCGTCGTCCATGCGTTGTCCACGGACCCGTCCGATGCCGCCGAAGCGGCGCGGGCGGGTTTTGTGGTGAGCAAGGCCGTCGGGAATTCGGTGGTGCGCCACCGGGTCTCCCGCAGGTTGAGGCATCTCGTTTCCGCCAGGATCGGAACACTGCCGCCGGGGAGCTCGTTGGTGATACGGGCACTACCTCCGGCCGCGGACGCGTCCAGCGCGGAACTCGGCTCGGACCTCGACGCGTCTCTGCGGCGCCTCGGGCTCTCCGGGTCTTCCGCCGTCGCGGGGAAGTCCCGCCAGGCGCGACCCCCCGACAACGGATCAGCGGTGTAACGGCATGCGAGCCACCGAGAACGAGACCACCGACGAAGCCCGGCCGGGCCCGGTGGCCTGGGTCCTGCTCCTGCCCATCAAGCTGTATCGCAAGGCGATATCCCCCTTCCTTCCTCCGGCGTGCCGGTTCTACCCGAGCTGTAGCGCGTACGCCGTAGAGGCACTGACCCGGCACGGCGCCGGCCGCGGTACCTACCTCGCGGTCCGGCGCCTGCTGCGCTGTGGCCCGTGGACCATGCCCGGCCGCGACCCGGTACCCGAGACGTTCTCGTGGCGCCACCGCCGACCTGAAACACCGATCGAGGAGTAGCTCAGTGCTCGACTTCATCTACTACCCCGTGTCCTTCATCTTGTGGTGTTGGCACAAGGTCTTCGGGCTCGTGTTCGGTGAGGCGAACGCGGTCTCCTGGGTTCTGGCGATCATCTTCCTGACGTTCACGGTCCGCGGCATCATGTTCAAGCCGTTCGTGAACCAGGTCCGGTCGATGAAGAAGATGCAGGACTTCGCGCCGGAAATGAAGAAGATCCAGAAGAAGTACTCCAACGACCGGCAGCGCCAGGCGATGGAGATGCAGAAGCTCCAGAAGGAGCACGGCGTCAACCCGCTGGGCAGCTGCCTGCCGATGCTGCTGCAGATCCCGGTCTTCATCGGTCTGAACCACGTCCTGCGGATGTTCACCATCAATCCGTACGGTGGCCCGAAGACCGAGAACTACTTCTTCGACCAGGCCGGTGTCGAGTCGTACGTCAACGCGAAGCTGTTCGGCACCAACCTCGGCGAGGCCATCTACACCGGTGTCGACATGGTCAGCGGCGGCAACACCGCCGCCGGTTTCCACTGGCACGTCGCCCCGGTCGCCATCCCGCTGATGATCGTCGCCAGCATCGCCACGCACCTCACCGCGCGTCACTCGGTCCAGCGCCAGAACCCCGAGTCGGCCACCCCGCAGACCGCGATGATGAACAAGCTGACGATGTACATCTTCCCGCTCGGTGTCCTCGTCTTCGGTGCCCTGTTCCCGATCGGTCTGCTCTTCTACTGGCTCGCCAACAACGGCTGGACCCTGATGCAGCAGCGCCTCGTCTACACGAAGATCGACAAGGAAGAAGAGGCCCGCAAGGAAGCCGAGAAGGAGAAGCGCGCCAACCTCGGCCCGAAGCCGGGCCAGAAGCCGACCGCGCCGCGCCCCGGCCAGAAGCCCGTCCAGCAGAAGCGGAACAAGCAGCAGTCCGGTGGCGGCCAGGTTCGCAAGGCCGGCTCGCCCCACGGCTTCGCCCAGACCGGTTCGTCCGCCGAAGAGAAGAAGGACGCCACCAACGCGTCAGCCGAGCCGTCGACGAACGGCTCGAAGGAGAACGGCACGGACGTGCCCGGTCTCATCTCGGACTCGACTAAGAAATCGGGCCGGAAGCGTCGCTGACGCTGATCCGGGCTGGAGAGGAGACTAAGAATGGCGGAGACGATCGACACGATCGACGCCGAGGAGAACAGCGCGGCCGAGGAAACGGACGCCGCTGAAGAGACCGGTCGCAAGGGAGGTGTCGACGACGACGTCCTCGTGAAGGAGGGCGACATCGCCGGCGACTACCTCGAGCGGCTGCTCGACCTTCTGGACTACGACGGCGACATCGACCTCGATGTCGAGGCGGGCCGCGCGATCGTCAGCATCGACGGTGGCGAGGATCTGGAGAAGCTGGTCGGCCCGCGCGGCACCGTGCTCGAAGCGCTGCAGGAGCTGACCCGGCTGGCGGTCCAGCAGGAGACCGGTTCGCGGAGCCGCCTGATGCTGGACATCGCGAGCTGGCGTGCGGACCGTCGCGAGGAGCTTCGCGAACTCGGTCGCTCCACCGCCGAGACCGTGGTGTCGTCCGGCGAGCGTGTCCGGCTGCAGCCGATGAGCCCGTTCGAGCGGAAGGTCGTGCACGACGCGGTCGCCTCCGTCGACGGGGTCAAGAGCGAGAGCGAAGGAGAGGACCCGAAGCGCCGGGTCGTCATCTTCCCCGCCTGACAGTCCTCTTGAGAGAAGCGGCCCGCCGGTCTTCCGGCGGGCCGCTTCTTTGTGTTCGGGTGTAGCGAGAGGTGAGGGGTGCTCCACTCCTCGGAGGATCCTTCGATCACCCGCTTCGTCCCGCACCGGGCTGAGTCGGCCCGGCAACCCGAGGCATACGTCTGGCGGTGGACGCGGAACGGACGCCGGATTACCTGGTTCCCGCGGGCGTTGGCCTGAGTGGAGAGCCGAACCACGGAGCAAGACCAGACGAGGTTCCTTGGCCCCGGCGGCGGGGAGCGGGTACACGCCGTCGAGTACCACTGGCTCGACGCGGTGAAATCCGTTCGGCGAGCCCGTGCCCCACGCGCAGGTTTCGAGCCGGACGGTCGAGCCGCTGGCGCCACCTGAACTGGTCGGTGATCTGTTCGCTCTCCACGAAGCCGCCGGAATCCAGTTACGTGTCCTCCCGAACCTGTGGCGCTCCTGACTTGGCTCGCGAAGCGAATTACACGCGTGGCGTTTCACGTGAAACGCGCGAACGACGAGTGGAGTTGTCCACAACTTCGGTCTGTCTCCCCGCTTTGCGGTCGCCGTCATGGACAATCGGTTGAGCGCGTTTCACGTGAAACGGCGTCGAGGTTGAGGGAGCGAGTGTGGGCTTGGACGGGGTCGCCGCATCGGTACGGAGTGCGGCGGCGGAGGTGTTCGGAGACCGCCTCGAGCAAGCCGCCGGCTACGTCGAGCTTCTGGAGCTCCACGGTGTCGAGCGTGGGCTCATCGGTCCCCGTGAGGTCGACCGGCTCTGGGAACGGCACGTGCTGAACTCCGCGGTGATCGGCGAACGGATCCCCGAGGGTGCCCGCGTGGTCGACGTCGGGTCGGGCGCGGGGCTTCCGGGTGTACCGCTCGCGATCAGCCGACCGGACCTGGATATCGTTCTGCTCGAACCGATGGCCCGCCGGGTCGACTGGCTGGCCGAGGTTGCCGACAAGCTGGAACTCCCCATCACCGTTGTCCGCGGGCGCGCGGAGGAGCGGCAGGTGCGCGAGGAGCTCGGTGGCGCGGATGTCGTCACCGCCCGGGCGGTCGCCCCATTGGCCCGGCTCGCGAACTGGTGTCTCCCGCTCGTGCGTTCTCAAGGTGCTCTGGTCGCCCTCAAAGGAGCGAGCGCCGGAGAGGAAATCGAACGCGATCGTGTCGCCGTCCGGAAGGCCGGCGGCGGTGAGCCTGAGGTCTTCGAGTGCGGCACAAAGGTGCTCGAGGTTCCCAGCACGGTCGTCGTGATCCATCGCCTGCCTCCGAAACCGAACCGGTCGCGCGGCAGGCGAAGCTAGTCCAGTTCCACGTGAAACAACGCAGAACGACTCCAACGTCTAATACAGAGGAGGCTCGAGACCGGTGACTCCCCCGCCGTCCGACCCTGCGAGCACTGGCCACGAACTCGGCTGGACACCCATCGCCGAAGAGGCTGTCCGCGCCGCCAGCGTGCTGCACCCCAAGGAGGGTGCGCTCCCCCGACCGGCCCGTCGACGCGTGCTGACGGTCGCCAATCAGAAGGGCGGCGTCGGTAAGACGACGAGCACGGTGAACCTCGCCGCCGCCCTCGCCGTCCACGGGCTGAAGACGCTCGTGATCGACCTCGACCCTCAGGGCAACGCGAGCACGGCGCTCGACATCGACCACCGCTCCGGCACGCCATCGATCTACGAGGTGCTGATCGGTGAGGTGACGCTCGCCGAGGCGGCCGCGCAGAGCGAGCAGTCACCGAACCTCTACTGCGTGCCCGCCACCATCGACCTCGCCGGTGCCGAGATCGAACTCGTGTCGATGGCGTCCCGGGAGATGCGGCTCAAGGAGGCGCTGTCGTCCGAGATCCTCGACGAGATCGGCGTCGACTACGTCTTCATCGACTGTCCGCCGTCGCTCGGTCTGCTGACCGTCAACGCGATGGTCGCCGCGCAGGAGGTGCTGATCCCGATCCAGTGCGAGTACTACGCGCTCGAAGGTCTGGGTCAGCTGCTGAGCAATATCGAGCTCGTCCAGAAGCACCTGAACCGTGAACTGAACGTCTCCACGATCCTCCTCACCATGTACGACGGCCGGACGAAGCTGGCCGATCAGGTGACGAACGAGGTCCGGAACCACTTCGGGGACACTGTTCTGAAGACGGTCATCCCGCGCAGCGTGAAGGTGTCCGAGGCACCCGGCTATGGGCAGACGGTCCTCGCGTACGACCCGGGTTCCCGTGGCGCGATGAGCTACGTGGACGCGGCGAAGGAGATCGCACAACGGGGTGCGGAGATGAAGGAAAGGAGCGGTACGGCATGAGCGAGCGCAGAGGGGGGCTCGGGCGCGGGCTCGCCGCCCTGATCCCCACCGGCCCGCCACCGGGCTCTGCGGCCCCGGCCGAGAACGGCTCCGCAGCCGCTCCCGGTCTCCCGCCCAAGCCCGCGGGTCCGGACGACAAGGGCTGGTTCGCGGCCAACGGTGAGGCCGGTTCGGTCGGCGGCTCGGTCGCCGGAGCGGTCTACCGCGAGGTTCCGGTCAGCCAGATCAAGCCGAACCCGAAGCAGCCGCGGCAGGTCTTCGACGAGGACGCGCTCAGTGAGCTGGAGCACTCGATCCGCGAGTTCGGACTCATGCAGCCCATCGTGGTCCGGGAGCTCGGCACCGACGAGTACGAACTCGTCATGGGCGAGCGGCGTCTGCGCGCGTCGCAGCTGGCGGAACTGAAGGTGATCCCGGCGATCGTCCGCCAGACCGCCGACGAGGCGATGCTGCGCGACGCGCTCCTCGAGAACATCCACCGCGTTCAGCTCAACCCGCTCGAAGAGGCGGCCGCTTATCAGCAGCTGCTCGACGAGTTCGCGGTCACCCACGAGGAGCTGGCCGGCCGGATCGGGCGCAGCCGCCCGGTCATCACGAACACGATCCGCTTGCTCAAACTCCCTCTTGCGGTCCAGCGACGGGTAGCCGCCGGGGTGCTTTCGGCGGGCCACGCGCGGGCGCTGCTCTCGCTCGAAGACGCCGAAAGTCAGGAAGAGCTGGCCGCGCGGATCATCGCGGAAGGCATGTCGGTCCGCGCGACCGAGGAAGCCGTCACGCTCAAGAAGAGCGAGAAGCCGGCCAAGCCGAAGCCCGCTCCCCGCAAACCGATCCAGGCGCCGGGTCTCCAAGATCTGGCGAACCGGCTTTCGGACCGCTTCGACACCCGCGTGAAGGTCGACCTCGGTCGCCGCAAGGGGCGGATCACGCTCGAATTCGGCTCGGTTGACGATCTTGAACGCATCGTCGCGCTGATGGATGCGAATCAGGCAAATCAGACATCGAAAACCGATGAGTGATTACACCGGGTCGTTTTGTCACGGTGACGATTGCTCAGTGATGATCACGGGATAACTCTGAGTGCTTGAACTGGGGGCAAGTGTGCGGAGGCTTTTCGGCGGCCGAAATCCGCGGTTCGCGCGGCGAGGTCTGCCGTTCGGTTCGGACGAGAAGGTGTCGGTGATCGGCAAGTCGCTTCCGGCGGCGGCCGACACCACGGCGGAGGCGAAGCCCGGCGCGCGTGAGTTGGTCGAACTGACCGCCGCCGCCGTCCCGGTCGCAGTCGCGAGCAACTCACCCCGGATGCTCCTGGAGGCCGCTCTCGTTCGCGGCGGACTTTCGGAGATGTTTCCCGTGAAACTGGCCGCCGATCAAGTCTCCGCGTCGAAGCCGATCCAGAGATGTATCTGGCCGCCTGCTCGCGTGGCGCATGATTGGCCTCGGCGATGAGCTTCGTCCGTTTCCAGAGTCCGACCCGCAATGAGCGCGGAACCTTCACCGGCGTCTTCGGTCTCGTCAACGGCTTGGCGCGTGCCGGTCACCTCACCGTCGAGCAGGAGACCTTCCGGCGGACGAACAACGATTGGTACGACGCGAACTTCATCAACCCCGCGCATACCGATCCGAGCGTCTACGACACCACGCTCAACCCCGGCGCTGCCGCGTGGTTCAAACCGACGGCGCGGATCTTCATCGAGCGCGTCGACGGCTACCTGCTGATCCTGAAGGCGCATGAGATCCCTTGCGAGACCGTCTGGGCGGACGATCCGGGCCCGATCATCTACGAGGACGCCTTCCAGGTCGTCGCTCTGCCGCGGGCATGAAAAGGGGACTCGCCCGCAGTGGGCAAGTCCCCTTCGTCGAGCCGGGATCAGCTTTCCCGGGTCACCGCTCGGCTGACGAGGTCGGCGAAGACCGAGCCGAGCGTCGCGCCGCCGGCCTCGATCGCCATCGGCACCGTCGAGGTCTCGGTGAGGCCCGGCGACAGGTTCACTTCGAGGAAGTAGACCGTGCCGTCTTCGGAGACCACGGCGTCGGTTCGCGAGATGTCACGAAGGCCGAGTTGCTTGTGCGCGGCGACGGCCAGTTCACCGACCGCCTTCGCGGCGTCGTCGGTGATCCGCGCGGGCGTGAAGAAATCGGTCAGCCCGGCGGTGTAGCGGGCGGTGTAGTCGTACACGCCGCTCTCGGGCACGATCTCCACCGCGGGAAGGGCTTCGGGACCGTCTTCGCCTTCGATGACCGTCACGGCCACCTCAACGCCGTCTACGAACCTCTCGGCGAGAACGGTGTCGCCGTACGCGAAGCAGCCCACCATCGCGGCGGGCAGTTCCGAGGCTTCCTTGACGACCTGGGTGCCCAGCGCCGAACCGCCCTGGTCGGGCTTGAGAATCAGCGGCAGGCCCAGTTTCTCGACCATCGCGTCCAGTACGGCCTGCGCACCGAGTTCGCGGAAGGTGCTGTGCGGCAGCACGACCCAGTCCGGCGTGGAGAAACCCGCCTTGGCGATCAGCGCCTTGGCCGTCGGCTTGTCCCACGCGCGGCGGCAGCCCTGTGAGCTGGTGCCGACGTAGGGCACGTCCAGCATTTCCAGCACCGTCTGGACCGAGCCGTTCTCCCCTTCACCACCGTGAAGGGCGACGACGGCCGCGTCGGGGCGCTGGGTGCGAAGACGCTCCAGCAGGCCGGCGTCGGTGTCCCACTCCTCGACGACGAGACCTTCCGACCGCAGCGCGGCCGAAAGCCGGCGCCCGGAGCGGAGGGAGACGTCGCGTTCGTGGGAAAGCCCACCTGCGAGCACGGCAACGGTGCGGTCGACCACCGAGGACTCCTTAAGTCTGGTTGCGGACGGTCGGCCGATCAGACCGTGTCCGGAGAGGGATTCTGCGGTCCCGAGATCTCGCGTCGGCCCACGTTACCGAAGGTCCGGGCGAGGTCCATTTCGGACTCGAGCACCGCGGCGAGCCGCCGGACGCCTTCGCGGATCCGCTCCGGCGTCGGATAGCAGTAGGAAAGGCGCAGCTGCCTGCTGCCGAAACCGTCGGCGTAGAAACCGGTTCCGGAGGCGTACGCGACCCGGGCGGTGACGGCTCTCGGCAGCATCGCCTTCGTGTCCACGCCTTCGGGGACGGTCATCCAGACGTAGAATCCGCCATCGGGTTTGGTCCAGGTGCAGCCCGCGGGCATGTGCTGATCGAGAGCGGACAGGATCGCGTCCCGGCGCTCCCGGTAGTTCTCGCGGAAGGTCTTGATCTGACCCATCCAGTCGTGAGTCGAGAGGTATCGCGACACGATCAACTGGTTAAGCGTCGGCGGACAAAGCGTCGCGGACTCGGCGGCGAGTACGAGTTTCTCTCGGACGGCGTGCGGCGCGAGGACCCAGCCGACCCGCAGGCCGGAGGCGAAGGTCTTCGAGAAAGAGCCCAGGTACACGACGTTGTCGGGGTCGATCGAGCGCAGCGCGGGGTACGTCTGTCCGCTGAAGCCGAGCAGGCCGTACGGGTTGTCCTCGATGATGAGGATGTCGTTCTCGCGGCAGATCTCCACGATCTCCGCGCGGCGCTCGACGGCCAGCGTGACGCCGCCGGGGTTGTGGAAGTTCGGGATCGTGTAGAGGAACTTGACCCGCTGCCCGGACTTCTTGGTTTCTTCGAGCGCGGCGCGCAGTCCTTCGGGGACCAGGCCGTGGTCGTCCATCGCGACGTGGACGACGTTCGCCTGGTAGGCGGCGAAGGAGCCGAGCGCGCCGACGTACGACGGTCCCTCGGCGATGACGACGTCGCCCGGGTCGCAGAAGAGCCGGGTGACCATGTCGAGGCCCATCTGCGAGCCCACGGTCACGACGACGTCGTCCGGGTGGGCCTTGATGCCTTCGAGGGCCATGATTTCGCAGATCTGCTCGCGCAGCGTCGGGACGCCGTGCGCGGAGCCGTACTGGAGAGCGACCAGGCCCTCTTCGGCGATGAGCTCGCCGACCTGTGTGGACAGCGTGTCCAGCGGGAGCGCGGCGAGGTTCGGCATCCCGCCGGCGAGCGAGACCACCTCGGGGCGACTGGCTACCGCGAACAAGGCCCTGATCTCGGAAGCAGTCATTCCGGCCGTACGAGCTGCGTAGCGGTCGAGATGCGGGTCGAGGTTGTGTCGGCCGGTCTGCGGCCGGACAGGGCGATTCTCGGTCATCAGGCGCTTCACCCGTGCTTCGAAGTGGACATAGTCGCTACCGACTGGTAGTTCCATCGAGTGTAACCACCCTCCCTTGAGGGGCCCTGGCCTTCCGGTGTTCATCACATCGGCCTATCCTCGATCAGGACCCCTTCGGCGAGCCTTGCTCGGGACAAGGCTGCGTAGGGTTGTCAGTTCGTTCAGGGAGGTTGTCGGTGTCGCGTCGCGTCGTGGGCGTAACCCTGGACAACCTGGAGCATCTGCCCAAGAGCTGCCGCCGCTGCGTGTACTGGGAGCTGGCGCCGCATATGAAGGCGCAGGCCGAGGAGTACGGCGCGACGGAGGTCGAAAAGGAAGCCTGGGTTTCCAGCGTTCTGCTGGAGTGGGGTTCCTGCGGCCGGATCGTCTACAGCGACACCTTGCCCGTCGGCTTCGTGCTCTACGCGCCGCCGAACGCCGTGCCACGGTCGCTGGCCTTCCCGACTTCCCCGCCCGGTCCGGACGCGGTGCTGCTCACCGCCTTCCAGATCCTTCCCGAATTCCAGGGCGGCGGACTCGGCCGGATGCTGGTGCAGGCCGTCGCGAAGGATCTGACCAAACGCGGTGTCCGCGCGATCGAGGCCTTCGGCGACGCCAAGCCCGACGAGACCGACCCGGACGGCGGGCACAGCTGCGTGCTGCCCGCGGCGTTCCTGCAGAGCGTCGGGTTCAAGACCGTCCGGCCCCACCCGCGCTGGCCGCGGCTGCGGCTGGAACTGCGGTCGGCGATTTCGTGGAAGGAAGACGTCGAGGCGGCCCTTGAGCGGCTGCTCGGCCAGGTCTCCATCACGACCGCCGAACCGAGCCTGGGTCGCGCCTGAGCGTCCCCGCTCCGCCCTTCACCGCACCGCTCTAGCAGAGTTTTCAGGTGCGCGCAGCAGCCATCCCCCGGGTTGGGGACAGCTGTGGGTAACCCGCCGAGTTATCCACAGATCGCTGATAGGAGCGGTGGAAAATCTGTGGATGGGTAGGCTGGACCTGGGGACGCCCCCCCGGGAAGGGCGGGGGCTGCGCACCGGTCGGCTCTAGGGGTGGCGTGGTCGGGCGAGGGGGCACACAACCGGTTGTGCCGAGCGCGTCGGCAGGGGGAAGTGCGCCCGCGTGCGGGTGTGGAGGACTGGCTACTCCGCTTTGGCGAGTTCGTGGGCCAGGACGTCCGCGAAGGTGAACGTGCCGGTCGGCTGGTCGCCTTCGCCGAGGAGGTACAGACGCTTCACGGCGACCAAGATGCCTTCGGCGACGACGTCGCGGAAAGCCGGGTCGGCCAGTTTGCGGCTGTCCTCGGGGTTGGTCAGGTAGCCGATCTCGATCCGCACCGCCGGGCAGCGGGTGCGGGTGAAGATCTCCCAGGTCTTGTAGTGCGTGCGGCAGTCGAGCATGCCCGTCCGGGCGGCCAGCTCGCGCTGGATGAAGCCCGCCAGCAGCTCACCGACGGTCGACGTGGTGCCGTTGCCGGTGCCGAAATGGAAGCTCGCGACACCCTGCGCCTTGGGCGAGGGGTTCCTGTCGTTGTGCAGCGAAAGGAACAGGTCGGCGCCCGCCTCGTTCGCGAACTTGGCGCGCTCACCCTCGCTGGGGCTCTGGTTCGGGCCGCGCGAGATCAGTGCCTCCATACCCGTGGCCTGCATGCGGCCTTCGAGCCGCCGCGCCAGATCCCAGGCGATGTCCGCTTCACGCAGCTCGCCGGCGACGACGCCGAGGTCCTCGCCGCCGTGGCCCGGGTCGATCACGATGCGCTTGCCGCGCAGCCGGGGACCGGCCTGGCGCACCTGCTCCTGCTCGCGCAGGAAGACCGGGCGGCCGCCGCGGGCACGCGGCGACGAAAGGCGGTGCAGTTCGCGGATGGTGGCCGGACCGCAGATGCCGTCGGCGGTCAGGCGCATGTCGCGCTGGAAGGTCTTGAGCGCGCGCTCGGTCTGCGCGCCGAAGTGCCCGTCCGGGCGGCCGGCGTCGAAACCGAGCTCGGTCAGCCGCTCCTGAAGAGCGAAGACGTCGTCACCCTGCAAGGGGGCCGAGAACATGAAGCCGAGCGGGCGGCTGCCGAGGTGGAAGCCCGCGCCACGGAGCGCCTGATAGGTCGCGGGACCCACCAGACCGTCGGTGATGAGTCCACGACCCTGCTGGAACGCCCGTACAGCGTGCTCCATCGGCGTGTCGAATACCTCGTACTCCCCGGATTCGGTCACCGGCGGGAGCAGCTCCATCGCCGCCAGCGTGGACCTGATCTCGGCGACGTCCGGTCCGGCGTCACCGCGGCGGAGTACCCGCATGCACTCCTCGCTCTTCCTTTGGGGCACCGAATCGAGCTCGGTGCACGGCGTGAAAACTCTGCGGGGAGAACCCCGGTGCTCTATTGTGCCCTGTGAACTCTCGGTGAGCGCGGAGGCCCGGTCGGTGCGTCAAGTCCCCGTTCGTGGAACCCGTCCGAGGGCCATGATCATGTTCCCGTGACCCTCGGAAATACCCGGTCTCCGGAACGACGAAACCCGGAGCCTGGGCAGGCCCCGGGTTTCGGCAGGTGAAACGCGAGATCAGAGGACGTCGGCGAGGTCCGAGAGCAGCGCGGCCTTCGGCTTGGCGCCCACGATCTGCTTCACCGGCTTGCCGCCCTGGAACAGGATCAGCGTCGGGATCGACATCACCTGGTAGTCACGCGCCGTGTTCGGGTTCGCGTCGATGTCGAGCTTCGCGATGGTCAGCTTTTCGCCGTTCTCCGCCGCGATCTCCTCGAGCACCGGGGCGACCATCTTGCACGGGCCGCACCAGGTCGCCCAGAAGTCGACCAGCACGGGCTTGTCGCTCGTGAGCACGTCGTCGACGAAGGTCTTGTCGGTCACCGTCACGGTGTTGGCCATGGTGTCTCCTCCTGGGGGTGGTGAACGGGATGCTGCGAAGGTCAGTTGGCGGTGGCGCCGTAGCCGCCGCCGACCAGCTCGGGGGTCTCCTGAGCGGTCTCGACACCGGCGTGCTCCGCCAGCCATCGTTCCGCGTCGATCGCGGCGGCGCAGCCCGAACCGGCGGCGGTGATCGCCTGCCGGTAGGTGCGGTCCACCAGGTCGCCGGCCGCGAAAACGCCGGGCAGGTTCGTGTAGGACGTCCGGCCCTTGGTGACCACGTAACCGTCCTCGTCGAGGTCGACCTGGCCGCGTACCAGTTCGCTGCGCGGGTCGTGGCCGATCGCGACGAAGAAACCGGTGACGTCCAGCTGGGACTCCTCGCCGGTCACCGTGTCCTTGAGCTTCAGGCCTTCGACCTTGCCCTCACCCTCGACCCCGGTGATCTGCTTGTTGAGCGCCCACTTGATCTTCTCGTTCTCGCGGGCCCGCTCCAGCATGATCCGGGAGGCGCGGAACTCCTCGCGGCGGTGGACGATCGTGACGGACTTGGCGAACTTCGTCAGGAAGGTCGCCTCCTCCATCGCGGAGTCGCCGCCGCCGGCGACCACGATGTCGTGGTCGCGGAAGAAGAAGCCGTCGCAGGTCGCACAGGCCGAAACACCGCGGCCGAGCAGTTCCTGCTCACCCGGGACGTTCAGATAGCGGGCCGCGGCACCCATCGAGAGCACGACCGCGCGGGCCGCGTAGCGCTTGCCGTTCGCGACGACGTACTTGACGTCACCGGTCAGCTCGACGGACTCGACGTCCTCCTGGCGCAGGTCGGCGCCGAAACGCTTGGCCTGCTCGCGCATCTCTTCCATGAGGTCGGGACCCTGGATGCCTTCGCGGAAGCCGGGGAAGTTCTCGACCTCCGTCGTCGTCATCAACGCACCGCCGAACTGAGTGCCCTCGAACACCAGCGGTTCGAGTTGTGCTCGTGCCGCGTAAACGGCGGCGGTGTACCCCGCAGGACCCGATCCCACAATGATCAGGTTCCTGATCTCCTCGGCAGCCACCCGTGGACCTCCGCTCGTAGTGACCTGTTCACCAGGCTCAACACGATCGTAGGTGGCGGTGTTCCCGGCGGTGACCGCCGCTACTTCTCCACGATTGCGGCAGCCATGACATCCGACCTCTAGCGCCGCTAGAAAACCTAGCGCGATAGCAAAGGTCCCCCGCTCCCCCGATATCGAGGCTGGTGGGGAGCGAGGGACCAGTGAGGTTTCGGCCGGCTACTTCTGTCCGATGATTTTGTCGAACAGGATCGCCGGGTTGCCCGGGCCGCAGTCGGCACCGAAGGCCACTATGCGGAACTGGGCGAGTTTGCCTGTGGTGTAGATCACCATCACGCCGTCCTTGCCCGCGACGTTGACCGGCCGGATGCCCTCCGGTCGCACGTCGGGATCCAGACCGGCGGCCTCGACGCAGACGTCGAGCCGCTCTTCGGTCTTCAGCGAACCGAAGTCGCGGACGCCGATCGCCTTGCCGACGAGTGCTTCGGCACCGCCGCCGTCCCCACCGACCGAAGGGCCGACGGGAGCGGGCGGAGGCTGTGCGACGCCGCCGTCCGGGCTCGACTGCTGCGAAGTCGGGACGACGATCGCGACCGCGGCGATGGCCGCCGCGGCAACGGTCGCTATCCCCGCGCCCCAGCCGATCCGTTTGTTCCGCCGCCGCCGTGCAGCCGCGAGGTCCACCACCGGGGCGACCTGCGCCTGCCCCTGGGGCGCGCCCGGAAACCCAGGCGACGCCTGCCGGGTCTGCATCTCGGCGGCCAGCGCCGCGTCGATCCGTGCCGCGAATTCCGCGGGCATCGGTGCGACCGGCTCGTTCGCGAGTTCCGCGAGGTCGGCCGTGGTCGCTTCAAGTGCTTCGATGATCGCCAGTGCTTCGGGGTCGGCGTTCACCAGCGGCCAGAGTTCGGCCGCCTCCCGCTCGTCCAGCACGCCTGCGTGCAGGTCGGCGAGCACATCGACAGACCACGGCGGACCGACGGTCCCACCGATCCCCCTGCTCTCGTCTGTCATCGTCCCTCCCCGTCACCCGGCGTGCCCTGAGGACGCCTGGCACCCCGTTTCGGGGTAGCGCGCTCTCGTTTGCTTTCGTGAGTTGGGACGTTCGCAATCGCATCGGGGTTCCGCAGATGTCCGAGAACCTTCGCGAGCTTTCCGCGACCTCGAGCACACCTGCTCTTGACCGTGCCCTCGGCGATACCGAGCATCTTCGCCGTCTCAGCGACGGAGTATCCCTCGACGTCGACCAACACGATCGGGGCACGTTGCTCTTCGGGAAGCAGGTCGAGGGCTTCCTTGACCACGAGGCTCGTCTCACGCTCGGACATGGAGTCGCGAGGCGAGGCGGGCTCGTTGAACTGCCCGGTCTCGGGCAGCGGGACGGTCGGTCTGGCCTGACGGCGCCGGATACGGTCGAGGCAGGCGTTCACGACGATGCGGTGCAGCCACGTCGTGACCTGCGATTCGGCCCTGAAGTTGCCCGCCGCGCGGAACGCGGAGATGAAGGCGTCCTGCAGGGCGTCCGCGGCTTCTTCCGGATCCCGCACGGTGCGCAGGGCCACCGCCCACATGCGGTCTCGATGTCGCTGGACCAGTTCACTGAACGCGTGCGGGTCCCCAGCGGCGTGCGCCGCTATGAGATCCGCGTCCGTGGGAGCTGCAGCTGTCACCCGGGAGAGCCTACTGACAGGGCCGTGTCACTCGAACGCGACGTGCGCGGGCGGGTGACGATAGCGCGCGCCTCGAAGACATTGACCCGGTGTGCGGCGTCACCCCGCAGGCAGGAACGTCAGCTCTTTGAGTTCGGTGACGAACTTGCCGTCCTCATCTTCACCCAGTTGTGTGATCCAGATGATGAAGTACTGACCCTGTTGCGGCTGCTGCAAAGCGATCGTCGATTCGCCGGCGGCGAGCTCCCCGTTCCCGACGACCTTCGTCTCGTCGATCTTCGGGTTCTTCTTGTCCGCCGAGCGGATCTCGACCTTCGAGCCGGGGCTTCCCGCGTCGATCTTGATCTGGCTCAGGTTGATGGGGTCCTTGAAGGTGACGATCAGCCCGACGCCGTCCTTGAGGACCGGGAACTGCTTGTCGTACTCGTCGGTCTTCCACGACGTGCCGGCCTGGCCGTCGGTCGCGTTCCTGGCGCGGCCGGGGCTGTCGCCCTTGCTGCCCGGGTTGTAGACGGTGACCGCGGACGGCTTCACCGGCGCGCCCAGCGCGGGCGCTGGCGGCGGCTGGGCGGGCGGCGGTTGCTCTCCCGGCGGGGGCGCCACCTGCGACGACGACGGCTGGGCCACGTTGATCTGCGGTCCGCTCGACTTCGACTCGCCCTGGAACAGGTTGATCAGCATCATCCCGCCCCAGGCCAGGATGACCACGGTCGCGACGACCAGCACGGTCACGCCGAACGCCAGCTTCTTGCGCCGCGCGACGTCCTTGACCGGCTTCTTCGTCGTCCAGACCGTGCCGTCCGATTCGGCGGGGGCTTCTTCCTCGCCGACGGCCTTGATCAGCTGGGTGCGTTCCTCGGCCTCGGCGGCCTGGTCCAGCACCCGGAGGATGGCCGCGCTGGTGCGGATGCCCCCGTGGCCGCCGTCCTCGATGGTGCGGACGGCGAGCGAGGACAGTTCGACCGGGACGGTCGGCACCAGCGACCGCGGCGGGATGACGCGTCCGGTCGGCGCGTGCGGCGCCGCCGGGATCGCGGCGGGCCCGCCGGGCAGTGCCCATCGGCCGGTCAGCAGCAGGTAGAGGACAGCGCCGAGTGCCTTGACGTCGTCGCGGAGGGTCGCTTCGGGCAGCGGGCCGGGGAAGGCGAGCTTCAGCGCGCCGTCCGGGGTCAGCCGCAGCCGCTGCGGATGGTCGAGGCCGAGGACGAGACCGTTCTGGTGCGCGTGGTCGACGGCTTCCGCCAGCGCCTGCACCATCCGGGCCGCGGCGGCGGGCGCCACCGGGCGCTGCGACACGAGGTCGACCAGGTCGCTGCCCTTGGTCCATTCCGCCACGACGACCCCGAGTAGACCTTCGCTCGACGTCACGCCGCTACCGAGGCTCAGCACGTCGAGGACGCGCGCGACCCCGCCATGACCGAACTTCGACGCGTGCGCCGCCCGCTCCAGTGTCCGGCGCGCGAGCCTCGCGGCTTCCGCGTCCGCCGGGTCACCGACCAGCAGGGTCAGCGCCACGTCACGCTTCAGCTGCCCATCGCGGGCACGCCAAAGGTGCGCGGCGGCTCTTTCGTCCACCCCGAACTGTGCGAGCAGGCGATACCGGCCGTCACCGACGACCCGGCCAGGGGCCAGCGACCCGCCTTGGGCCCGGATGCCCACCTGGCTCGCCTCCCCTGCCTGTTCGCTCCGTCTCGTATCCACCGCACTCTCCCGCGTAGCTCCCGCCCCGAGGGTACCCAGAATACGACGCGTGAACGCGCGCCATCCGTGCGTGAATCGTTACCCGCGCTTGATCAACCGGGTGATCCTCGCCGTGGCGGGCTTCAATTCCTCGACCTTCAGGGCCATGAGCACGCCGAACGACACCACGATCCCGACCGCCGTCTGCAGGAAAAGTTTCACCCAGGCTTGGAAAGTAGGCCCGAACGAGTCGGGGACGATCTGCCCGGCGAGCCATGCCGCGCCCACTCCGAGCACACTCGCGACGAGCGTGAAGAGGATCACCCCGAGAACCCGCTTGCTCCGGAGATTCCCGAGCGTCACCCACAGCCACACCTGACCGAGGATCGCGCCGACGACGAACGTGAGGCCGTTGACCATCATCACGCCGAGCACGATGTTGTCCGGCGACAGCAGGGCCGGGCACAGGTAGAGCAGCGGCACCTTGACCACGGTCATCACGATCATGATCAGCACCGGCGTCCGCGCGTCCTTCATCGCGTAGAACACCCGCATCTGCAGCATGACCAGCGCGTACGGCAGCAGCGCGAACGCGCAGATGGCGAGCGCCTCGCCCATTCGCGACGCGTCCTCGACCGAGCCCTTGCCCAAGGTGAACAGGGCGATACCGACAGAACCGCCGACAACGGTCATGACGGCCGAAATCGGCACGAGCATCACCGTCGAGATGCGGGACGCGTAGGAGAGGTCGCCGATCAGCTTCTTGTGGTCGCCGTCGGCGGCCGCGCGGCTCATCCTCGGCATGATCGCGGTCAGCAGCGAGACGCCGATGACGCCGTACGGCAGCTGGAAGAGCAGCCAGGCGTTGCTGTACGCGGTCACACCGCCCTGCGAACCGCTGGTCAGGACGCGGGTGGTGATCGTGTAGCCGACCTGGCTGACCGCGACGTAGCCGACGGTCCAGAGAGCGAGCCCGCCGAACTCCTTCATCCGCTTGTCGATGCCCCAGCGCCATTTGAACTTGAACCCGGACCGCAGCAGCGGCGGGATCAGCAGCACCGACTGCGCCACGATGCCCGCGGTCACGCCGAGACCCAGCGTCAGCACCTTCGGGTCGGTGATCGACACCGGATCGGTCGAGATGTTCCCCGGCATGATCCAGACCACGAGGATCGTGAAGATGACGACGAAGTTGTTGATCACCGGCGCCCAGGCCGTCGGGCCGAAGACGTTCTTCGCGTTCAGCACCGCCGAGAGCAGCGCGAACACGCCGTAGAAGAAGATCTGCGGCAGCAGCAGGTACGCGAACGCGGTGACCAGCTCGGGGTTGGCCTGACCCTTGTCGTCGACGTAGAGCTTGGTGATCAGCGGTGCCGCGAAGACCGCGATGGCCGTCCCGAAGACGAGCAGCGTGCCGGCGACCGTGACCAGTCGCTGGGTGTACGCCTCGCCGCCGTCCTTGTCGTCCTGCGATCGCACGAGCAGCGGGACGACGAGGCTGGACAGCACGCCGCCCATCAGCAGCTCGAAGATGATGTTCGGCATCGTGTTGGCGACGTTGAACGAGTCGTTCTCGACCTTGGCGCCGATGGCCGCGACCAGCAGCAGCTTCCAGGCGAAGCCGGTGATCCGGCTGATCAGCGACGCGATCGCCATCCGGCCACTGGCCTTCGCGATCGACGGCGCCTTCGCCGGGGCGGCGACGTCCTGTTCGCCGGTCTCCCCCGGCCGCGGTTTGACCAGCGGCGCGTCCTTGATCGCCGGCATGACCTGCGTGGCGAGCTGGTCGTACGGGCGGAGGACGTCGGGGTCGGCGACCGGCCAGCGCGATCCCATCGGGACACCGGGGGTGCGCGGGATGAACCGGGTCGCGTCGGGTTCGTCGCGCCGGTCCTGCTGCCACGGGCGGACC
>NZ_JACBXD010000057.1 GCF_013870525.1 Amycolatopsis pittospori | reverse complement strand
TCGAGATGCCGTTGCGCGGCGCCGACGATCTCCTTGGCCAGCGCCAGGATCCGCGTCTCGGCCTGCTCGGGGAGATCCGGCAGGAGCGCGTAGACGCGGCCGCCGATCACGCTCACCAGCGCGCTCCGCCGATACGCGGCCGTGTGCACGGTGATCAGGTGCACCAGTTCCGCGCGCCGCAGTTGCCGGTCGGTCGCCGCGCGGTCGCGGGGGAGGGAGAACGCCAGCACCACCGCCGGTTTCCCGGGGTCGGCACCGATGTCGTCGGCGACGGACTCCACGTCGAGACGTCCGTCGAGCAGGCCTGCCAGCAGGTCTTCGCGCAGCCGGAGTTCCGGGCTCGGCAGGGTGCGGTGCCGGATGAGTTGCGGGGCGAGCGCCCGGCTCGCACCGAGCAGCGCGACCTCCGCGCTTTCGGTGAGCGGATGCGCGCCCTCCTGGACCCAGATCGTGCCCAGCGGCTGCGACCCGGCGTGGATCCCGGCCGCGATCCGCCGTCGGATGCCCAGGTCGGGCCGCTCGTCGATGCGCACGATGCCTTCACCGGCGCGAAGTCGCTGGTAGACACCCCACTCGCGCAACATCGCGAGGTATCGCTCCGGGCCTTCGCGGCCGAGGATCGAGAGCCTGCGGAGTTCGTCGACCTCGTCTCCCGCCCGCGAATAGGCCAGCACCCGGCTCGCGGTGTCCTCGATGCTGACCAGTCCGCCGGTCAGTGTCGCGATGGTCTGCGCGAGCGAGAACAGATCGCCCAGTACCTCACCGCTGTCCGCCTCACCACCCGCCCGCGCCGCGTCGACGACGCCCCTGGCCAGGGCCTCGACCTGCTCCCAGCGTGCCTCGTGGCCGACCTCGATCAGCGCGATCCCGGCATCGGTCGCGACGTTCACGACGGCGGAGCCGGCCTTCACCGCCACGGCGGCCGCGCCGGAACGCGCCGCCGCCCTGATCGCTCCGGCGGCCGACCGTCCCCGGGCGCCGATCACCAGGACGAGATCACCCGGATGAGCGTCAGGCGGGTCTTCCGGGTCGTGGATCACGACGTCCTCCACCTCGACGCCGAGGCCGCCCGGCGCCGCGAGCACCCTGACCAGCGGTTCCCCGAGCGTGGCGAGGACGTGCCTCAGCGATGCGCCGGGCGCTCCAGTGGGCGATTCTGTAATTACTGACATCACCGAATTAAGCCGATCGGACAAGATGGTCACCCTGATTCTAGCCAGTTGAACAAGCCGCAGCCGAGTCGTCAGGGCTACCGTTCGGGGAGAGACCTCTAGCCGGCGAAGTGAAGTCAGGAGCAGTCAGTGGACGCCGTGACCCAGACCCCCGCCCCGAAGAACGAGCCGGTGCTGAACTACGCACCGGGTAGCGCCGAGCGCGCTGAACTCGAGGGCGCGCTCAAGTCGCTGGGCGGCGCCGACCCCATCGACATCACCGCCACGATCGGCGGTGAGCAGCGCAAGGGCGGCGGCGAGAAGATCGAGGTCGTCCAGCCGCACAACCACAAGGCGGTGCTGGGCGTCATCCACAGCGCGACCGCGCAGGACACCCACGACGCGATCGCCGCCGCGAAGGCCGCCGCCCCCGGCTGGCGCGCGCTGTCCTACGACGACCGCGCCGCGATCATCCTGCGTGCCGCCGACCTGCTGGCCGGCCCGTGGCGCGCCAAGCTGAACGCCGCCACCATGCTCGGCCAGTCGAAGACCGCCTTCCAGGCCGAGATCGACTCCGCCTGCGAGCTCATCGACTTCTGGCGCTTCAACGTCGCCTTCGGCCGTCAGATCCTCGCGGAGCAGCCGGTCAGCTCGCCCGGTATCTGGAACCGGATGGAGCACCGCCCGCTCGAGGGTTTCGTGTACGCCATCACGCCGTTCAACTTCACCGCGATCTCCGGCAACCTGCCGACCGCGCCCGCGCTGATGGGCAACGTCGTGCTGTGGAAGCCGTCGCCGACGCAGAGCTACGCCGCGCACCTGCTCATGCGCCTGCTCGAAGAGGCCGGCCTGCCGCCGGGCGTGATCAACCTGCTGCCGGGTGACGGCAAGGCCGTCTCCGAGGTCGCCCTGACCCACCGCGACCTGGCCGGGATCCACTTCACCGGTTCGACGGCGACCTTCCAGCACCTGTGGGGCACGGTCGGCGCCAACATCGGCAACTACCGCACGTACCCGCGTCTGGTCGGCGAGACCGGCGGCAAGGACTTCGTGCTCGCGCACTCCTCGGCCGACGTCGACATCCTGCGTACCGCGCTGATCCGCGGTGCCTTCGAGTACCAGGGCCAGAAGTGCTCGGCCGCGTCCCGCGCCTACGTCCCGCGTTCGCTCTGGACCGAGCTGAAGGACGAACTGGTCTCCGAGACCGAGGCCATCACCTACGGCGACGTCAACGACCTGAGCAACTTCGGTGGCGCCGTGATCGACCGCCGCGCCTTCGACAAGCACGCCGCCGTCCTGAAGAGCGCCGCCGAGGACGCCGAGGTCGAGGTCATCGCCGGTGGTACCGCCGATGACAGCGTCGGCTTCTTCGTGCGCCCGACGATCCTCGTTTCGGACAACCCGAAGCACGAGATCTTCCGCACCGAGTACTTCGGCCCGATCCTGTCGATCCACGTCTACGACGACAACAGCGACGACGCGTTCGACAACGTGCTGAAGCTGGTCGACGAGACCGCCGACTACGCCCTCACCGGCGCTGTCATCGCCAACGACCGCACCGCCGTCGCGAAGGCCGCCGAAGCGCTGCGCTTCGCCGCCGGCAACTTCTACGTCAACGACAAGCCGACCGGCGCCGTCGTCGGCCAGCAGCCCTTCGGCGGTGCCCGCGCTTCCGGCACCAACGACAAGGCCGGTTCGGTGTTCAACCTGCTCCGCTGGACGAGCCCGCGCTCGATCAAGGAGACGTTCGTTCCGCCCACCAGCGTCCGCTACCCCCACCAGGGCTGAGTTCTCCAGGAGTCCGTGATGTTGCGTGCCCCGTTGCTCGCCGCCGCCCGATCCCGGCGCATGCGCGAGCTGGTCGAGGTCGTCCCCGCCACCCGATCGGTGGTGAGCCGGTTCGTCGCCGGTGACGGGACGCCCGACGCCGTCCGGGTGGTCCGTGAACTGTCCGACGACGGTCTGCGCGTCACCCTCGACCACCTCGGCGAGGACACCACCGACGCCGAGCAGGCCGCGACGACCGTCCGCGCCTACGAAGAACTGCTGTCCGCGCTGGCGGCCGACGGCCTCGCGTTCGGCGCGGACGTCTCGGTGAAGCTGTCCGCGGTCGGCCAGTTCCTGCCCGCCGACGGGGAAAAGGTCGCGCTGGAGAACGCCCGCAAGATCTGTGCCGCGGCCGAAGCGGTCGGTGCCACGGTGACCCTCGACATGGAGGACCACACCACCACCGACTCGACGCTGGGCATCCTGCGGGAACTGCGCACCGAGTACCCGTGGGTCGGCGCGGTGCTGCAGGCCTACCTGCGACGGACCGAACAGGACTGCCGCGACCTCTCCGGTGAGGGCTCCCGCGTCCGGCTGTGCAAGGGCGCGTACGCCGAACCCGCGGAGGTCGCGTTCCAGGACAAGTCCGAAGTGGACAAGTCCTACGTGCGCTGCCTGAAGATCCTCATGCAGGGCAAGGGTTATCCGATGGTCGCCTCGCACGACCCGCGGATGATCGCGATCGCCGAGAAGATCGCGATGGACGCGGGCCGCAAGGCGGACGACCACGAATTCCAGATGCTGTACGGGATCCGTCCCGAAGAGCAGCGCCGGATCGCGGGCGACGGCGAGACGATGCGCGTCTACGTCCCCTACGGCGACGAATGGTACGGCTATTTCATGCGCAGGCTGGCGGAACGCCCGGCGAACCTGGCGTTCTTCCTGCGCGGACTCGCCACCCGGGGCTGACCCGGTCCCAGGTGGCACTGTTCCGCTGAAGTACAAAGGGGCCCTTTCCGGCGAAATCCGCCGGGAAGGGCCCCTTCTTCGTACCGGGCTCAGGCCTCTTGGGCCTCTTCCTTGAGCTTGTCCATGTCGATGTCGCGGGCCTGCTGGATCAGGTCTTCGAGCGTCTTCTCCGGGAGCGCCCCGGGCTGCGCGTAGATGACCGTCTTGTCGCGGATCACCGCGAGCGTGGGGATCGAGCGCACGTCGAACGCGGCGGCCAGCTGCTGCTCGGCTTCGGTGTCGACACTCGCGAACACGATGTCTTCGTGGTTGCCCGACACCTTCTCGTAGGTCGGCGCGAACTGGCGGCACGGCACACACCAGCCCGCCCAGAAGTCGATGATCACGAAGTCGTTCTCGGAAACGACCTGATCGAAGTTGGCGGCGGTCAGCTCCACTGTGCTCATGCCCGGCGTAACGAATGACGGGGGACGCGCATTCCCGCGTTTGCGCGTAGCGTCGGAACGGAGCAGTCCAGGAGAGCTTCGCAGGAGGCACAGATGGCCGACGGGGACATCCTCAGCCGGATCGACGAGCTGGTCAGCGTGGAGCACGAGCTCCGCGCGCGGGCGATCGGCACCGGGCTGAGCTCGGACGACCGGTCCCGGCTCGCCAGTGTGGAGCAGCAGCTGGACCAGTGCTGGGACCTGCTGCGGCAGCGGCGGGCGCGGGTCGAGTTCGACGAGGACCCGGACCAGGCCGCGCCGAGGCCGATCTCCGAGGTGGAGTCCTACCGGCAGTAGTGGCGCTTCGGGGTCGTGAGTGGCGATTCGGGTTCTAACCCGAATCGCCACTCACGACCAGCGCGACCCCACTCGGTACCGGGGCCCTGGTCGCCTGACTTAGGGGTAAGCCTCAAGCGGGGCAGAGCGTCCCGTCGACCGGGATCTTCCCGTCGATCAGGAAGGCTCTCGTCGCGTCGGTGACGCAGGGAGACAGCGGAAGCGCCCCGTGCCCGGCGCCCTGCCAGGTGATCGTCACCGCGCTCGGCATCTGGTCGGCGGCCCGGCCGGTGCCCTGTTCGGGGGTGACCGGGTCGGTCGCGGTGCCCGCGACGAGGATCGGCGGAGCGCCGGGGGCGCCGGCGGGCGGGAGCGGTTCGCGGCGCACGGGCCACGGGCTGCACCACGCGAGTTGCTGCGCGGCGAAGACACCGAACTGCGGGTACTTGTCGCGCAGGGTCGTGGTGACGCGCGTGAGTTCTTCGGCCGAGAGCCGCGTCGCGCTGTCGTTGCATTTGGTCGCGAGCGTGCCGTCCAACCGGGACGGCCGCGCGCGGGTGTCCTTCAGGACCGGTTCGGCGAACGCGGCCAGCGGCGTGACGTCGCCGGTCTGCGCGGTTTTGAGCGCCTCGGCCAGTTCCACCCAGCGTGAGCGCTGTGCCAGCCCCGAATAGACGGCGTACAGCGCGATCCCCGGCGTGATGTCCACCCCGTCGGTGGTCGTCGCGGGCGCGCCTCGGAGCCGGTCCGCGACGGCGCTCACGGCCGAGCGGGCGTCGCCGATCGGGCAGCCCCTGGCGATGCAGTCGGCGCCGAAAGCGTCGAGGGTGGCCTGTGCGCTCGCGGCGACGGACTCCATGACGGCGGTCGCGTCGGCGCCGGGGTCGGGCAGTCCGTCGAGCATGACCCGGCCGACCTGCCCGGGGAACCGAACGGCGTATTCGGCGAGGACCTTCGAACCGTCACCGCGGCCGAGCGCGTGCAGCCGGTCCAGCCCGAGCTGTTCCCGCAGTTCCTCGAGATCGCCCGCGGCGCGCCAGCTGTCCATCGCGACCTGCGAGTCGTCCAGTTCGATCGCGCACTGCTGGCCCGCCTTGCGCGCCGCGTCGACCACGGCTTCGAGGTCGCCCGCCGCCGGGTCGCCGCCGAGCAGGTCGGTGCGGATCTCCGCCGGGATGCACTGGACCGGGGCGGAGTTGCCCGTCCCGCGCCGGTCCACGCCGATCAGGGAGAACTTCTGCAGGTACTCCGGCGGCAGCGCCGCGGCAAGTCGCGCGGCGTAGAGCGAACCCGGTTCGCCGTCGACGTCGTTCACCACGACCAGCGGGATCGGCCCGTCGCCTGCCTTGACGACCGAGAGCCGAGAGAGGCCGCGGCCGGGCAGGTCCGGCGCGTCGAGCGTGGTCGGGACCCTGGCGCAGGAGAACTTCAGCGTGTCCGGCACGGACGGCTGGCCCAGCCGCTGCCGGGTCGCGTCGTCGCAGTCCTCCCATTTGATGGACGGCGACCGCGGTTCGGTCAGCGGCGGAAGCGGCACCTGCTGCGCCACCGGTGGGGTGCCGGAGGTGGGTTTGCCGTCGTTGTCGATCACCGCCGGCCGGACCGACGGCCCTGCGGTGCAGCCCGCGACCACGGCCGCGACCAGGGTCGTCATCAGGATCAGCCGTGGCCTGCGGCGTACGGTGCTGGCGGGGCGCACGGGCTGGTCCTCACTTTCCGGGCATGACAAAACTCTGAGGAGAGCTTCGCAGGTCGGATGTCAGGACACGGTTAGCGGGTGCGTTTGACCTCGCCGCGGAACACCGCGTCCAGGTCGTACCGGGCGACCTCGTCGAGCTGGGCGTAGGTGCAGGAGTCCGGTTCGCGGTCGGGACGCCAGCGCTTGAACTGCGCGGTGTGGCGGAATCGCGACGGGTATCCGCCTTCGGTGTGCTCGTAGCCGACCTCGACCACCTTCTCCAGCTTCAGCGGCACCCACGGAGCCTCCTTGGACTTCCATCGGGTGATGCCGCCGGGAATCCGCTGGTGCTCCTGTACGTTGTCGCCCAGCCAGGGGTGATCGGTCCCGTCCGTGATCAGCGGTGCCAGTTCCTCGGCCAGTTCACGCCTCCGGGTGACCGGGAACGAACCGACGACGCCGGGGTGGTGCAGCACGCCGTTCTCGTCGTACAGCCCGAGCAGGAACGAGCCGACCATCTCGCCCGCTTCGCCGTCGACGTGCCAGCGCAGGCCCGCCAGCACACAGTCGGCCGTCCGCGAGTGCTTGTACTTGAGCAGCACGCGCTTTCCGGGGGTGTACGGCTCGTCGAGCGGTTTCCCGATGACGCCGTCGAGCCCGGCGCCCTCGAACAGTTCGAACCAGTGCCGCGCGATGCCCGGATCCGACGTGGCCGGGGTCAGGTGGACGCCCTCGGACGCCAGTTTTTCCAGCCGTTCCCGCCGCCGCGACGTCGGTTCGTCCAGATAGGATTCGTCGCCGAGCGCCAGCAGGTCGAACGCGACGAACTCGGCCGGGTTCTGCGTCGAAAGGAGCTGCACGCGGCTTTCGGCGGGGTGGATCCGCTCGGTCAGCGCGTCGAAGTCCAGCTTGCCGTCCTTGCCGACGACCAGTTCGCCGTCGAGCACGATCTGCTCCGGCAGGGTGGCCTTCAGCCGCTCGACGACCTCCGGGAAGTACCGGTTGAGCGGCTTCTCGGCCCGCGACTGCAGGGTCAGCTCGTCGCCGTCGCGGAAGACGAGGCAGCGGAACCCGTCCCATTTCGGCTCGAACAGCAGACCGCCGGAATCGGGGATCGCCTTCGCCGGTTTGGCGAGCATCGGCTTGATCGGCGGCGTCAAGGGAAGCGACATGACGGCCATTCTTGCCCTAACGAAGCGCTCAGCGCACCCGTTGAGGTGCGGCCGTGTCGAGTTCGAGCCGGACGGCGGTGGGCAGCACCTCGACCCCGAGTGATTCCCGCGCGCGTGCCAGCACGGTGAGGTCGAGTTGCTCCCAGACTCGTTTGAGGTCGGTGCCCTCGCTCAGCCAGAGCGTGATCCTCAGCGCCGGGTTCTCGGTGTCGCCGACGGCGCGGACCCGGGCGCGCCCGACCCCGTCGATCGTTTCGGCGTCGAGGCGGACGGCTTCGGAGATGGCCGAGGACGTCACCACGAGGTCGTCGTCGAGTTCCAGGTCGGGACGGCCTTCCGTGCGCAGCGACCGGAAGAACCACCACAGGCCCAGCCACAGCAGCAGCACGCCGAGCACGATCGCGCCGGTCCGGGCGGGGAGCGCGTTCTGGGCGAGCCAGTCCAGCGCGATGGGGTCGGCCAGCGGACGGCGGCCGCGGTAGGTGCCGAGCCAGCCGGCGCCGATCGCCACCACCGCGGCCCCGCCCAGCAGCGCGAGGAGTCCGATGAGGACGGTCAGGGTCCGTTCCGTGCCGGTGGAACGGCCGAGTGCCTTGGCGGAGACCGAACGGGTCATCGGCGGTCCTTCGGGGAGTCGACGACGACGGACACCTTCGGCCGCCGCACCAGGGGGACTTCGTCGAGCAGGCCGGAGACCGTCTCCAGCAGCCGCGGGCGCAGCTGCCCTTCGGTCTCCAACCGGCTGGTCGCGCGGACGCGGATCTTCTTGGCCGTGGCGGTGACCTTCGCGCCGGCGACGTTCTCCTGCGCCCGCACGGTCACCCCCACCAGCCGGGCCAGCGATCGCGGCGACGTGGTCACGCTGACCTCGTTCGCCGGGTCGGTCAGCCGGATCGCGCGCCGCCCGGCCGAGGCCGCCGCCAGGATCAGCAGCAGCCCCACGACCGCGACGGCGATCGCGATGTACCGGACCACGGGAGCACTCCAGGACAGTTCCGCGAGCCTGTCGCGCCAGTCGTCCCACGGGACGAACAGCGGCCCACGCCCCGGCCTCCACCAGCCCCAGCCGACTTCGAGCGCGAGCAGGACCCCGGCGGCGGCCAGCGCCAGCCCGATCAGGGCGGACAGCAGGCGGACGAACAGACGCATGCCAGTGCTCCTTCTAGCGGACGCGGGGCGCGATGTCGGGCAGGAGCGCGGAGACCGTCACCGAGATGTCGCGGACCTGGTACGAGGTGATCCGTTCGACCTCCTCGGTGACCCGGGCGCGCAGATCGCCGACGATCCGCCGCACCGGTGCCGGGTACTTCAAGGCCACGTCGAGTACGAGGTCGACGTCGTTGCCCTCACCGCCGACCTTCGCGCTCGCGCCGTGGCTGCCCAGCCCGAGCCCGGCGACGCGCCGCTCGGCCCGAGTGGTCCCCTCGACCTGGTCCGCGGCGTGCTGCGCGATCTTGCGCACCACGGACGGCGCGATGGTGAGGGTGCCGCGATCCTCGAAATCGGCGGAGTCGGCGGGATCGCCGGGGTCGGGCGGGACGGTCATTTGTCGCGGCCCCGGCCGAACAGGTCGCCGAGGTCGAGTTCGCCGTCGAGTACCCGGCCGAGGACGAGGCCGATGACGCCGACGGCCAGGGTCACCAGGAACGCGGTGAACCCCTGGGTCGCGGCGAGGCCGAGGATGAGGCCGGCGAGCAGGCCGGTCTGGGTCCCGTTCATCATTCGACCCGCGAGGTCTCGGTCTCGCCGCCGTTCTCGTCGGGCAGGTGGATGTCGTTGACCGAGATGTTGACCTCGATCACCTCGAGGCCGGTGATCTGCTCGACCTGGCCGATCACGTTGCGGCGCACCGCCCGCGCGACGTCGACGATGCGAGCGCCGTACTCGACGACCACGTCGAGGTCGATCGCCGCCTGCTTCTCGCCGACCTCGACCGAAACGCCGGACGTGGTGACGGTGCCGGAGCCGGGGATACGTTCGCGGATCGCGCCGAAGGCCCGCGAGACCCCGCCGCCCAGCGCGTGGATCCCGGTCACCTCACGGGTGGCCAGCCCGGCCACCTTCTGCACGACCACCGACGAGATGGTGGTCTTGCCGGCGGCTCCTTCCTCGTTGAGGGTCGACCCCGCCCCGACCCCCGCCAAGGCGGTTCCTGGTTTGCTCGCGCTCGGCTGCGCCATGAAGTTCGCTCCTTCTCGGCCGGTGCCGCGCGACCTGCGCGCGCGGCGATCCCTACGCTCTCACCGACCTGGACACGCGCGCATGCCGAGTCGTCACGTGGTGTCCCCCGAATGGGGTAATCACTTCCGGGGGTTCGTCCGTCCACTGTGGAATGGACGGGATCCATCGAGGGGTGAGTCGAACGGGTCTTGTCTCGGGCGACGTGGTGGCGTGGGCGGCGCGCTCGCGTGCTCGGAGACGGATCTCGCGGGCGCGGCGCCGTACATCCGAGTGCGGTAACCGGTCATGCCGCCCGGGTGAACGGGTCCTCAGTCCGGGTGCACGTCGACGACGTGGACGTTGATCGCGGGCGGCGGCGAGCCGAGCTGGCCGGTCAGCGCGGCCCGGACGCGGTGCCGCAGCAGTTCCGCCGCCGACGCCTCCACACCGAACCGGACCGTCACCAGTACCTGGAGTTCGTCGTCTTCGAGTGCGACGGCCGAGATGTACACGCCACCGAGGTCGCGGCCGATCTCGGCGGCGAGCCGCCTGGTCATCAGCACCAGCGCGCGTTCCGAAACCTGGGTCTTGCCGCCTGCCGAGGGAAGGTCGAGCGGTGCCGTGGTGTGCCCGCCGCGAACGCCGCCGACCGAGCGGAGCACGCGTTCGACGAGCCCGGGCGGGGTCGGCACCGGACGGCTCGCGGCGGCGCGCACCTGCTCCCACCGGGGGTCGTCGCGCGGATCCTCGCTCATCACCGTTCCCCGGGTCGGAGGTTGTCGCCGAGTTTCGCGAGCAGCGCGACCCTGGCGCGGTGCAGGCGAGCGCGCAAAGCGGGCACGCTCACCTCCAGGACCTCGGCCATCTCCTCGTAACTCAACCCTTCGAATTCTCGCAGAACCAGCGGAATCCGCTGGCCGACGTCGAGTTCGGCGATCGCGCGCAGCACCGTGCCGACCTGCTCCGCGCTCACCACCTGACCCTCCGGACCAGGCACGACGCCGGCATCGCCCTCGTCGAGCGGCACCGTCGGTTTCCGGCGGCGGACCTGGCCGAGCGCGCCGTTCGTCGTCACCCGGTACAGCCAGGTCGAGACCGCGGACTCGTACCGGAACCCGGGCAGCGCGCGCCACGCGGAAAGCCAGGCCTCCTGGACGACGTCCTCGGCCTCGGAGGCACTGCCGGTGATCCGCAGCGCCACGCGGTACATCTTGGCCGTGTGCCGTCGCACCAAGGTGTCGAAGGCGCCATGGTCCCCGGCGGCGGCCCGGGCCGCCAGCTCCTCGTCCGGAACCGGCGCCGGGTCGCTCACCCGCCCTCCCGGCGGCGATAGCGCAGCATGGTGAAACCGTCCTCGAACAGCACCGAGGCGAGGTCCATCCGCCGCGGGTCCGGGGTGGGACGGCCGTGGGCGATCCGGCGCGCGCCGGCGCCGGCCAGCAGGGGAGCGACGGTCAGGCACAGCTGGTCGACGAGGTCGGCCGCGATCAGGTCGCCGAACAGCATCGGCCCGCCCTCGCAGTCGATCCGGCGCAGCCCGCGTTTCCCGAGGAGTTCGAGGGCGTGGCCCAGGTCGACGTCGTCGGTGCCCGCGACGAGGACGTCGGCACCCGCGCGCTCCAGCTCGGCTCGCGGCGCCTTCTCGGTCGTGATGACGATCGGCGGCACCTTCGTGTCGGTGAACAGCGGACCCGCGGGATCGAGTTCACCGGACCGGGTCACCACGGCGATCGGCGGGACCTCCGAAAGCCCGAGCGCGACCCGGCGCGCGGTGCGTTCGGCGTTGATGCGCGCGCCCCGGTACCCCTCGGCGCGGGCCGTGCCCGCGCCGACCAGGATCACGTCGGAAAGCAGCCTCCCCATCAGGAAGACGCGTTTGTCGGCCGGATGCGAAAGGCCCTCGGACAGCTCGTTGACCGCCGCCGCGCCGTCCGCGGAGCTGACGAAGTTGACCTGGACCCACGGGCGGGTCAGATCCTCGGGATAGCCGTAGAGCCGCTCGAGGTCGGCGTCGGTGACGGCGTCCGCTGGTGTCGTTGGCCACAAAAGCTGCACGGCCCTATCCCAGCACGGGGCCGACGGCACCGCTGAGCGGGGGATACGCCCGTTCAGGGAGGGTGAACGGCCGCCGCCGGTGCCGTTACTCTCGGCGAATGCCCGCCCGCCTGATCGATCGCCGTCCGGAGCTGTCCGCCGACGAGCTGATCACCGCGCTCGTCCCGCCGCCCCGGTTCGACGCGGTCCGGTTCTCCACCTACGTGCCCAACCCGGACGAGCCGAGCCAGGCCGCGGCCGTGGTCGACTGCGGCGCTTTCGCCGCGCGCGTTTCGGAGGCGGCGAACCGGAAGCCGAAGTCGAAGCTGCGGGCGTTGTTCGGCGGCGGGGACGACGCGCCCGCCGGGCCGATGGGGCTCTACCTCGACGGCGGGTTCGGCGTCGGCAAGACCCACCTGCTCGCCTCGACGTGGCACGAAACGCCGTCACCCAAGGCTTACGGCACGTTCGTGGAGCTGACCCACCTGGTGGGCGCGCTCGGGTTCGCCGAAGCGGTGCGGCGTCTTTCCGAGCACCGGTTCCTGGCGATCGACGAGTTCGAACTCGACGACCCGGGCGACACCATGCTCGTCACCCGGCTGCTGCGCGAGCTGACCGACGCCGGGGTCTACGTGGCGGCGACTTCCAATACGCTGCCGGACAAACTCGGCGAAGGCCGCTTCGCCGCCGAAGACTTCCTGCGCGAGATCCAGTCGCTTTCGTCCCGCTTCGGCGTCGCCCGCGTCGACGGCCCGGACTACCGTCACCGCGGGCTCCCGGACGCGCCACCGCCCGCGAGCCCGGAGGAGCTCGAAGCCTCCGCCGCCGCGCATCCCGAGTCCACTGTGGACGATTTCGACGCGCTGTGCGACCACCTGGCGGGGCTGCATCCTTCGCGCTACGGCAGGCTTCTCGACGGCGTGAGCCGGGTGCACCTGCGCGGCATCCACCCGGTACCCGACCAGAACGTCGGACTGCGGCTGGTCGCCTTCGCGGACCGGCTCTACGACCGCGCGATCCCGCTGGTGGTCTCGGGCGAACCGGTGCCACTGCTGTTCACCGAGGAGATGGTGAACGGCGGCTACCGCAAGAAGTACCTGCGCGCCGTCAGCCGTCTGACGGCGCTGGCGCGCGACGCCGTGCAGCCCAGCTGAGCGGTACCCAGGTCGCGCAGACGGTCGAGACGGCGAACAGCGTGCCGCCCACGACGTCGGTCAGGTAGTGGAAGCCCAGGCCGATCATGCCGATCGTGACACCGACGAGCACCACGGCGCCCACGACGGCGATGACGGCCGTCGCGACGCCGGGGCGGGCCAGCAGCACGAGTACGGTCAGCACCGCGACGAGGGCGACCGTATGTCCGCTGGGATAGGCGAGCCAGGTGCTCTTCCAGCGGTCGAAGAGCGGTTTGAGCACCCACGTGTTGGCGAAAATCGCGATGAGCGGCCCCGCGATGGTCAGCGCCGCTTCGGGACGGCGGCGGGCCAGCAGGCACAGGCCCGCGGCGATGAGCGCCACCGGGATCAGGACGTAGGCCTCGGTCGGGAGCACGAGCAGCCGCAGCAGGTCGGCGTCGGCGCCGAAGGTGCGCTGAACCCACCTCTCGGCGAGGGCGTCGGGGCCGGAAAGCCCTTCGCCGGACACCAGTACGCCCAGCACGATCATGATCACCGCGCAGGTCACCGCGATCGGCGCGTACGGCCCTTTTGTGCTCACCGCGCGAGATTACGTGACGGGTGGTTGGCCGCGGCGCACGGTGATCGGTCACCATGCGAAGACGGATCGTGGCGAAGGGGGTTCTCATGCGGATCAGCGTCGTCGGCGGTGGGGTGATCGGGCTGAGCTGCGCCTGCCGCCTCACCGAAGCCGGACACGACGTCACGGTGATCACCGCCACGCGACCCGGCGAGACCACGTCGGCGGTCGCCGGCGGCGTGCTGTTCCCGCCGCTCACGGTGAACTCGGACCGCGTCGACCGCTGGACCGCGACGAGCGTGGAGGAGTACCGCTCCCTCGATGCCCCCGGCGTCCGCATGCTCCGCGGAACCTTCCTCATCCCGCGCGACGCGCCGCTGCCGTCCTGGGCGTTCTCGATGCCGGACCTCGACCACGAACCCGGACGGCTCACCTTCACCACCGCTGTGGTCGACACCCCGGCGTACCTCACCTGGCTCGCCGAGCGGGTCGCCGCACTGGGCGCGCGCACCGAATACCGTGTTGTCTCACGGCTCGACGACCTCGACGCGGACCTCGTCGTGAACGCGGCCGGTCTCGGCGGCGGACCGCTGGCGGGGGACGGCACCGTGGTGCCCGTCGGCGGCCAGGTCGTCCACCTCGCCGACCCCGGGCTGACCGAATGGATCGTCGACGGGGCTTCGCCGGTGCTGAGCCACGTGATCCCGCACGGGCGGCACGTCGTCTGCGGCGGGACCCAGGAGCCCGGCCGCACCGACGTCACGCCGGATCCCGGTGTCACCGCGGACATCGTGCGGCGATGCCGGGACCTCGTACCCGCGCTGGCCGGTGCCGCGGTGCTGGGGTCGAAGGTCGGCCTGCGGCCGTTCCGGCCCGAGGTCCGGCTGGACCGCGACGGGGACGTCATCCACTGCTACGGGCACGGGGGCGCGGGGATCACGCTGGCTTGGGGGGTGCGCGGAGGACGTCGCCGGTCTCGCGGACGGCGGCTAGGTCGCCTGGGCCACCGCATTTAGTCGACTACTTGCGTAGTGAGAGGTACGGCAATCGTGCCGTCTCTCGGTGACCGGGCCCAAGGCGAGTCGTTGCGAAAGCCACTTTCGCAACCTTCAACGTTGCGAAAGTGGCTTTCGCAACGCCATCGCCCGGACGCCCCGAACCGAAATCCCCACGCACGCTCCTGGGGCCCACCGCATTTAGTCGACTACTTGCGCGGGTTTACAGAGCCGCGAAGGCGGCGAAGTCCGCTTCGGTCTGATCCGCGTACCGCAGCGCGTAGGCGCCGATGGCCTCGTCGAGGTCTTCGTCGTTCTCGAAGTACCCGGCGAGCATCTGCGGGTGCAGTGATCGCGCGTGCGCCCGCGCCAGCAAGGCACCCGCGAGACGGCCGTAGTCGTCGAGGTGGTCCTTCTTCAGCTCCGCGGGGTCGATGTCGCCCTTGAGGTTCCGGAACTGCCGCACGATGTACGGGACGCCGTCGATGGTCGTCCAGCCCAGCAGGATGTCCGACTCGGCCTGCACGAGCCGCGCGCCTTCGACGATCCGGCGGCCTTCGTGCTCGGGCGAAGCCAAGCCGAGGTAGGGCGCGAGTGCCGAAGGATTGGCCTGTTTCACTTGCAGCACAAGGTCTTCGCCGCTGTTTCCGTGCAGCAGCGCGACATAGCTGCGGAGTCCGACGCTGCCGGTGCCGACCACGCGGAAGGCCACATCGGACACCCGGTACCGCGAGATGAGGGTCCGCCGCGATTCGCGCAAGGTGTCCACATAGGACACCAGGCCGGTGATCACCGCGTCCGCCGTCGCGTCGTCGACGTGGGTGAGCACGGGCGGGTCTTCGACGAAACGGTGCCGTTCGAGGCCGGTCTCGTGATCGTCGATCCGCCGGGTCCACTTCGCGGTGACCTTGGCGCTGGTGTTCTTCCGCGCCTTCTCGGCCGCTTCTTCGAAGTCGTCGATCAGGTCGTGCGCCCTGACCTTGCTCAGCACCGACGCGTCCGGCAGCGCGTTCCACGAGCGCAGGAACGGCAGCTCCGCGAGTCCCCGGATCGTGCGACGGTAGGACTTCACGGAGTCTTCGGCGGCTTCGCGACATCCTGACTCGCCGATGCCGCCTTCGCGTCCGGCGAGCACGAGGCTCGCGGCGAGCCGCTTGAGGTCCCACTCCCACGGGCCGGGCACGGACTCGTCGAAATCGTTGATGTCCATGACGATTCCGCCTTCGGGCGTGCCGTACAGCCCGAAGTTCGCGGCGTGCGCGTCCCCGCAGAGCTGCGCCGTCAGCCCGGACGCCGGCGTGCCCGCCAGATCCGCGGCCATCAGCCCGGCGGCGCCGCGGTAGAAGGTGAACGGCGACGCGAGCATCCGCTCGCGCCGCAGTTCCACCAGTTCCGGCAGGCGGCCTTCGTTGGTCCGCGCGAAGAACTCCGCCACGGTGGGCCGTTTCCCGCCCGCCGCCGCGTGATCGTGCGCGGACGTCGGCGCCTCGTCCCGCAGTGCCTTACCCCTCGCGAACCAGTCCTCCGGCGTCACCGTCTCGGCGCCGACCAGAGGCCGCTCCACCCACTCCCGCTCGTCTCCCATGGACAGCCAACGTACCGGCCGTCCGAAAGGTTCACCGGGTCTTGACGACCTCCGTGATCGCGTCGATACCCCGGTCGAGTTCCTCACGGCTGATCACCAGCGGCGGCGCGATCCGCAGGGTGTGGTCGTGCGTCTCCTTGCAGAGCACGCCGCGTTCGGCCAGCGCCGTCGACGCCTCCCGGCCGGTCGGCCCGCCGGGCGCGATGTCGATACCCGCCCAGAGCCCTCGCCCGCGGACCTCGGCCAGCCCGTCGCCGACCAGTTCGCCGAGCCGGGCGTGCAGGTGGGCGCCCAGTTCGCGGGAACGCTCCTGGAACTCGCCGGTCTTCAGCAGCCCGACCACGGCCCGTCCGATCGCGCAGGCCACCGGGTTCCCGCCGAAGGTCGACCCGTGCTCGCCAGGCTGCAGCACGCCGAGCACGTCCTTGCCGCCCACGACGGCCGACACCGGCATGATGCCGCCGCCGAGCGCCTTGCCGAGGGTGTAGACGTCGGCGCGGACGCCCTCGTGGTCGAGCGCGAGGACGGTGCCCGTGCGGGCGAGGCCGGACTGGATCTCGTCGGCGATCAGCAGGACGTCGTGCTCGTCGCACAGTCGCCGCGCCTCGGCGAAGTAGCCCGTGGGCGGCACGATCACGCCGGCCTCACCCTGCACCGGCTCCAGGAGGATCGCGGCGGTCCGCTCGGTGATGGCGTCGCGCAGCGCGTCGACGTCGCCGTACTTGACGGTGACGAAGCCCGGCGTGAACGGGCCGAAGTCGGCGCGTGCGGTCTCGTCGGTGGAGAAGGACACGATGGTGGTCGTGCGGCCGTGGAAGTTCGAGCCGGCGACGATGATCTCGGCGGTCCCGTCGGGCACGCCCTTGACCCGGTACGCCCATTTCCGGGCGATCTTCACCGCGGATTCGACGGCTTCGGCGCCGGAGTTCATCGGCAGCGTCATCTCGGTGCCGGTCAGCTCCGCCAGCTCCCGGCAGAAGAGGCCGAGCTGGTCGTGGTGGAACGCGCGCGAGGTCAGCGTGACCCGGCCGAACTGCTCGATCGCGGCGGCGATCAGGCCGGGGTGGCGATGCCCGAAGTTCAGCGCGGAATACCCGGAGAGGAAGTCGAGGTAGGTCTTGCCCTCGACGTCGGTGACCGTGGCGCCTTCGGCGGTGGCGATCACCACGGGCAGGGGGTGGTAGTTGTGCGTGCTCCACTGCTCGTCGAGCGCGATGAAGTCGGCGGTCGTCATGCGTTCAGGTTAGATGCCCATCCAAGGGACTTCATCCGGGAAACGTTGCTTTGACCCGTTGTTCGTTGCGTATCGACTCCTTCGAGTGGCGAAATCATGCATCGGGGTACTCGATCACCGCAGGCGCTCCGCCCGGACCGCGGTTATCGTCGCCGGATGGCGAAAAAGGACCGCGTCTCCGTCCGCGAAGCGCTGAGGATCGGCAAGGGAACCGAGCGGCACGATCCGGGGTCCTTCCCGGTCGGGCCGCACAAGAAGCCCAAAGCACTCAAGGAACTCGCCGAGTCCAGCGGCAAGCTCGCGAAGCTGCAGGAGGCCCTCTACGCGGAGGGCGTCGGCGGCGGGAACCGCAGTCTCCTGCTGGTCCTGCAGGGGATGGACACCTCCGGCAAGGGCGGCACGGTCGGGCATGTCCTCGGCCTGGTCAACCCGATGGGCGTGCGCTACTCGGGGTTCAAGAAGCCGAACGCGACCGAGCGACGTCACCACTACCTGTGGCGGATCCGCAAGCAGCTCCCGGTACCGGGGCAGATCGGTGTCTTCGACCGCTCGCATTACGAGGACATCCTGGTCCCGCGCGTGCAGAAGCTCGTCCCCGCCGCCGAGTGGCGCAAGCGGTACGCCGAGATCAACGCGTTCGAGAAGGAACTGACCGACGCCGGCACGACGATCGTGAAGGTGTTCCTCGACATCTCGCCGGAGGAGCAGCTGAGGCGGCTCAAGGCGAGGCTGGAGACGCCGGCGAAGTGGTGGAAGTACAACCCCGCCGACCTCGACGCGCGAGCCCAGTGGAGCGACTACCAGAAGGCCTACGCCGACGTCTTCGCCAAGACCTCCACCGGGACGGCGCCCTGGCACGCCGTTCCGGCCGACCACAAGTGGTACCGCAACTGGCTGGTCGCGCGGCTCCTGATCGAGACCCTGGAGGGGATGGACCCGAAGTTCCCGGCGGCCGATTTCGATCCTGAGACGGAACTGAAGAAGCTGGAAGGCGTTGGCGTACCCGATTGACCGTCTGAGAGAGTGCGGACGTGACCGACACCAGCCTCGAAGATCTCCCGTTCCTCCGCCGTCAGGCCCGCACCCAGCGCTTCACCCTCGGCGCGCCCAAACAGTTCAAGGTCGCGCCCGACGGCTCTCGCATCCTTTTCCTGCGGACCGAGTCCGGCACGGACCCCCGGCACAGCCTGTGGTCGTTCGACGTCGCTTCGGGTGAGGAGACGAAGCTGGTCGACGCCGCGGAGCTGCTGCCCGGCGAAGAGGACCTGCCGCCCGAGGAGCGCGCTCGCCGCGAGCGCAGCCGGGAGACCGGCGGCGGTGTCGTGGGCTACGCGGTCGACGACGCCTTCACCGTCGCCACGTTCTCCCTGTCGGGCAAGCTCCACACCCTCGACCTGGCCACCGGTGCGGTGTCCGTGCTGGTCGACGGCTCGGTCATCGACCCGAGGCCCAGCCCGGACGGCGGCCGCGTCGCCTACGTCCGCGACCGGCGGCTGCGGGTGATCGACCGGGCCACCGGCGAGGACCGCGTCGTCGTCGAAGAAGAGGGTGACGACATCGCCTGGGGGCTCGCGGAGTTCATCGCGGCCGAGGAGATGGGCCGCACGCGGGGCTACTGGTGGGCGCCGGACGGGCGGAGCCTGCTGGTCGAACGGTCCGACAAGGCCGCCGTGCCGCGCTGGACGATCGCCGACCCGGCCAACCCGCAGACACCGGCCAACGTCGTCGCGTACCCGGCGGCGGGCGAGAAGAACGTCGACGTGACGCTGGCGATCATCGGCCTCGACGGCTCCCGGGTCGACGTCGTGAAGACCGGCTGGGAGTACCTGGCCGCGGTGCACTGGTCGGCGGCGGGCAAACCGCTGCTGTCCGTGCAGTCGCGGGACCAGCGCACCCTGGAGATCCAGGCCGTCGACCCGGCGGACGGTTCCGTCGAGGTCCTGCACACCGAGACCGACGAGCACTGGGTCGAGATCGCGGCGGGCGTCCCGGCGTGGACCACCGACGGCCGCCTGGTGCGCGAGAGCGCCGCCGACGGCGATCACCGCCTGGTCGTCGACGGGGTCGCGGTCACTCCTGCGGGCCTGCAGGTGCGCTCGATCCTGAGCGTCGGCGACGAGGTGCTGTTCAGCGCGTCGGAAGCCGACCCGACGCAGATCCACGTCTTCCGCACCGAGGGCGGCGAACTGCGTCGTCTGTCCACTGAGGACGGCGTGCACGTCGGCGCCGGAAACGCCGCCCTGGCCGTGCTTTCGTCGTGGAGCCTGGAGCGCAGCGGCCCGGTGGTGACCGTCGTGTCCGGCGAGAAGACCGTGGCGCGTATCGGTTCCCACACCGTCGATCCCGACGTCGTGCCGAACCTCGTCTGGCTGACGCTGGGGGAGCGGGGCCTGCGTGCGGCGCTGGTGCTGCCGACCGGGTACGAGGCGAGCGAAGGCAAACTGCCGGTGCTGCTCGACCCGTACGGCGGCCCGCACGCCCAGCGCGTCCTGCAGACCCGCAACGCGTTCCTGACCCCGCAGTGGCTCGCGGACCAGGGCTTCGCGGTGCTCGTCGCCGACGGGCGCGGGACGCCGGGACGCGGATCCGCGTGGGAGAAGGAGATCGCGGGCAAACTCGCCGACGTCACCCTCGCCGACCAGGTCGACGCCCTGCAGGCGGCCGCCGCGCTGCATCCGGAACTCGACACCGAGCGGGTCGCGATCCGCGGCTGGTCCTACGGCGGTTACCTGTCCGCGCTGGCCGTGCTGCGCCGTCCCGACGTCTTCCACGCCGGTATCGCGGGTGCGCCGGTGACCGACTGGTCGCTGTACGACACGCACTACACCGAGCGTTACCTCGGGCTGCCGCAGGAGGAAACCGCGTCGTACGAGCACAACTCGCTGATCGCCGGCGCCGGTGACCTGTCCAGGGCACTGCTCATTGTGCACGGCCTGGCCGACGACAACGTTTTCGTCGCCCACTCGTTGCGCCTGTCGTCGGCACTGCTGGCCAAGGGACGCACGCATGTGTTCCTGCCGCTGGCCGGCGCGACGCATATGACGCCGCAAGCCGAAGAGGTCGCGGAGAACCTGATGCGCACGCAGGTGGACTGGATCGTGCGTGAGCTGTCCGGTGACGCGGTGAAGAGCGAGGAGAACGCATGAAACGGTGGGGCATCACCATTCCGCTGACCGGGGTGCCGCTCGCGGCGCACAAGGAGATGGTCGAGCAGCTGCCCGACCTCGGCTACACCGACGCTTGGTCGGCCGAGACGGCGGGCAACGACGCCTTCACCCCGTTGGTGCTGGCCTCGCAGTGGGCGCCGCAGCTGCGGCTGGGCACCGCGATCGTGCCGGTGTACACGCGTGGCCCCGGTCTGCTGGCGATGAGCGCGGCGACCGTCGCGGAACTCGCGCCCGGCCGGTTCGTCCTCGGCATCGGGGCGTCGTCGCCGGTGATCGTGAAGAACTGGAACGCCGCCGAGTTCGAGGCCCCGTTCGCGCGATCCCGTGACACCCTGCGGTTCCTGCGTTCGGCGCTGGCGGGGGAGAAGGTCACCGAGGACTACGAGTCGTTCTCCGTCAGCAAGTTCCGGCTGGAGCGGCCCACCGACCCGCCGCCGTCGATCATGCTCGCCGCGCTGCGGCCGGGCATGCTGCGGCTGGCCGCGAAGGAGGCCGACGGCGCCATCACCAACTGGCTCGCCGCCTCCGACGTGCCCAAGGTGCGCGAGGAGATCGGGCCGGACACGGAGCTGGCCGCGCGGATCTTCGTCTGCCCCACCGAAGACAAGGCCGCCGCGCGCGGACTCGGCCGGATGCTCATTTCGAGCTACCTGACCGTCCCGGTGTACGCGGCGTTCCACGACTGGCTCGGCCGCGGCGAGGTGTTGGCCCCCATGCACGAGGCGTGGGCCGCGGGCGACCGGCAGAAGGCCAACCAGGTGATCCCGGACGAGGTCGTCGACGACCTGATCGTCCACGGCAGCCTCGACTCGTGCCGCGAGCAGGTGCAGTCCTATGTGGACAACGGGCTGACGACGCCGATCATCGCGTTGCTTCCGACGGGTGAGGATCCCTTCGCTCACGTTCGGGGTCTGGCTCCGCGCTCCTGACGCGTCCCTAAGTGCAATGAATGACCCGTTACTCGCAAAATTTGCAAGTAACGGGTCGTTCATTGCACGCGCGACGGCACTCACTTGAGACCGAAGAGCTCCTCGTACCGCGAAGCCATCATGTGCGACCCCTTGATCTCCGACGTCGTCGCCGCGTCCAGGACGCCGACCTCCTCCGCGTAGGTCGCGCCTCCGGAAGGCCCGAGCGGGAGCGAGATCATCGGCCCGCCCGGCGTGTACGTCCGCAGCTCGCCGCCCTCGGCCAGCGCCCGGATGTTGGCCACGACGACCTCCGCGTGGTCACCGGCCGACTTCGCCAGTTTCGCCTCCGGCAGCGCGGTGATGTCGCCGAGCGCGAACACCCGCCGCTGTCCGGGCACCAGCAGTTCGGCGGTCACCTCCACCTGGCCGTTCGGCCGGCGCGCGGCGGACAGGTCGCCGTCGAGGTACGCCGTGTGCGGCGCGCCGCCGAAGCACTGGAACCACAGGTCGGCGGTCACCTCGCCGCCCGAGGTCAACGAAGCGGTGAACGTCTTCGCCTGCCCCGGTTCGGAGACCGGCGACTCGGTCAGCGAGGTCCCGAGCAGCAGTTCGACGCCCAATTCGTCGAGCTGCCGGCGGACTTCGGCACGGAACTCGTCCGGGAAGCCGGGCAGGATTCCCGTCGCCGGGTCGACGATCGTCACGCCCTTCTCCGGCCACACCGCTTTGATCTCGCCTGCCAGTTCGAGCCCTACCGGACCCGCGCCGAGTAGCAGCACCTTCTCCGCGCTCGCCAGGTCTTCTCGCGTGGCACGGATCTTGGCCTTCGCCGCGGCGCTGTCCTCGAAATCGATCTTCGCCGGGAACGGGTACGCCGAGCCGGTCGCGAGCACGGTGTAGTCCGGTGTCAGCCGCTCACCCGAGCCGAGGGTGACGCCGCCCTGGTCCACGCGCGCCGCGCGGTCACGGATCACCCGGCCTCGGTCGAGAAGCCGCGCGTACGGGTAGAAGAGCCGGTCCGTCCACTCGGGATCGACGAGCCCGCGCAACGCGGCGACGTGGTGGACGAAGTCCTCGCGCGGCTCGACGAGGACGACGTCGGCGAACGCGTCCAGTTCCTTCGCGACGGTCGTGCCGCCGTATCCCCCGCCGATGACGGCCACTGTCGTGGTCATGGTACCCCCTAGTTCGTAGTACGGAATGTTGGTACTGCGAACTACATTAGTTCGTACTCCGAACCACCGTCAAGTAGACTTCGGTCATGACCACGGCCGAAGACCTCGGGTTCGCCACCGCGCTGGTACGCCTTTCGCATCTCGTGCAGCGCGCGTTCATCGACGTCGGCCGCTCGTACGACCTCACGCCGCAGCAGGCGCAGCTGCTCTGCGTGCTGGCGCAGGGCGAGACCGGGGTCGGGATGACCGATCTCGGCCGGATGCTGAACCTGGAGAAATCCAGCGTCACCGGCCTGGTGGACCGCGTGCAGCGGCGGGAACTCGTCGAGCGCGTCGCGGATTCCTGCGATCGCCGCGCGCTGAAGATCACGCTGACCGCGGAAGGGCTCCGGCTCGCGAACGCCGCTCACGAAGGCGTCGTCGAGAAGCTGGAGGAGATGGCGGCCGGTCTCCCGGTCGAACAGCGGGAGGCGATCGCGGCGGCCGCGTGGCGGATGGCGCCCGAAGACTGAGTCAGTGCCAGACGGCGGCGGCGAGCAGGAGTCCGGCGGTCGCCGCGGCCAGCCCGGCGACCACCGTGAGGACGACGTTCAGCACGGCCCGCGGGCGCGCCTTTTCGGTGAACAGCCGCAGCGTTTCGTACCCGAACGTCGAGAACGTCGTGAGCCCGCCGCAGAAACCGATCGCCAGCAGCGAGCGGACCGCGTCCGGCTGGCCGCCGTGCAGCGCCCAGCCGGTCAGGACCCCGAGGATCGCCGAGCCGGCGATGTTGACCGTCACCGTGCCCCAGGGGAACGCGGACCCTCGCCGTTCCCGCACGCGCAGGTCGGTCAGATAGCGCAGGATCGCACCGAGGCCGCCACCGAAAGCCACGAAGAGAACGGTCATTTCCGCACCGCGCGGGTGACTTCGTGTCCGACGAAGGTCGCCAACAGTGCGCAGGCCACCGTGCCGAGCGCGTACGACAATCCGGTGAACGGACGGCCCGTCGTCACAAGATCGAGTGTGTCCGTCGCGTAGGTCGAAAACGTGGTGTAACCGCCGAGGATCCCGACCCCGAGGAACGGCCGCAGCAACCGGTGCGGGTCGGCCGCCGCGGTCAGCAGTGCCATCAGGACGCCGATCAGCAGGCAGCCGGAAACGTTGGCGGCGAAGGTGGAAAACGCGAACTGGCCCCGGGAATGGGGGAGTGCGACGGAGAGGCCGTAGCGCGCCAGACTGCCCAGCGCGCCGCCCGCGCCGATGGCCGCCAGGACGTCCCACCGGGTGGCGGGGACGGATGCCGGTTCAGCCATGGGTAGCAGCTTAGAACCGCTGTCCGGGTGAACTCCGACGACGGTGTCGAAGATCGCTCACAAGGCCGTTTTTCCCTGCTGAGCGGTGAATTTTCTCGAAACGTGTCGTAGGCTTGGCGACGCTCCAGACCGATTTTCGGTCCGTCCGCTCGTCTAACCGAAGGTGGCAGGATGGCTCAGGAACAGTCAGGTACGCAGGCTCCCGTCAGCGGTTTGCTGCTGGAGGTCGAGAAGATCCCGACCGCGACGGATCGCGGGAAGGCCAACGGCGCCGCCGCCGACAACGACGGCAACGACGGCTGAGTGCCCGGAACGCCGACACTGGCTGACCTCGTGGCTCCGCTCGGGGTCAGCCAGTTCTTCCAAGACGTCCAGGGCGAGACCTACCGCCGTTTCGAAGGCGGCGCGGGCCGGTTCGCCGACCTGCTGCCGTGGCCGGCGCTGAACGCGATCCTCCGGCAGCACCGCCTGGAGTTCCCGCGGCTGCGCCTGGCACTCGATGGGCAGCCGGTGCCCATGGAGAGCTACACCGACCTCGTCCCCACTCGCCGCAGTGGCACCGTTCCCCGTCTGCAGGCCGCTCCGTTCACGGAGCACCTCCGAGGCGGCGCGACCATGGTGCTCGACGCCATCCAGGAACTCAGCGACCCGATCGGAGACCTCGCCCGGAGCCTGGAGCACGACCTCCGCGAGAGCGTCCAGGTCAACCTGTACGCGGGCTGGGGCGTGACCCACGGCTTCGACGTGCACTGGGACGACCACGACGCCTTCATCATCCAGGTGGCCGGCCGCAAACGCTGGCGGATGCACGGCCCGACCAGGACCGCTCCGCTGCACCGCGACGTCGAACAGCCGGAGCAGCCCGGTGAGCCGATCGACGACTTCATCCTCGAAGACGGCGACGTCCTCTATGTCCCGCGAGGGCACTGGCACGACGTCACGGCGGTGGGGGAGATGTCGCTGCACCTCACGCTCGGGTTCAGTCCGGCGACCGGGGTCGATCTGGTGGCCTGGCTCGCCGACAAGCTGCGTGCGAGCGCCACGTTCCGCCAGGACCTGCCGAGGTTTGCGACGGACGCGGAGCGCGAAGCCCGGTCCGAAGCGCTTCGGAAGGAACTCGACGCGGCACTGACCTCCGACGTCGTCGCCAGGTTCCTCGCCGATCGAGACTCCTCGGCCCCGGCGCATCCGCGCGTCGGACTTCCTTGGGCGGCGACTCCCGGCCTGTTGCCGGACGGTGACGAGACCGAGGTCCGGTTCCTCGTCCCGAGGGCGGTGCTCGAAGAAGGCGATGGCCGGGTGACCCTGCTCGCGGCCGGGAACCGGTTCGTCTTCGCGGACGCCGCGAGCCCGGTGCTGAAGGCGTTGCTCGACGGCACTCCGCGGGCGGTCAAGCGACTCGCCGAGGTGTCCGGACTCGATCGGGGGACCGTGCGCGCGCTTCTCGGTGAGCTCGCCACGCAGGGACTTCTCTCGATCGGCTGAATGTCACAAGGGACGAGGAGTGTGAAGGGAGACCGGGCGGGGTAAGCTAAGGCATGCCTAAGGTCAAGTCCGGAGTGGTCAGCCGATGACCGCTCAGCTCTCGGACACGCAAGCGCCGCCCGCCGCGTTGCCGGGCTGCGCGACCGTCGCGCGCATGCTGGGCGCGAGCCCCGCCGGTACCGCGGCCGACATGCGCTGCTGGCTGCTGATCGAGCAGCCGGGCCCCTGGCCCGCGGACGCGCTGGAAAACATTCTCGACGAGGCATTCCCCGCCGAGCGCCGCGAGCTGCTCGAGAACCTGAGACGGTCCCATGGGCTCCGCCCGCTGCTGATCCGGCGTCCCGGCAAGCATCAGCGTGACCCGGACCGTCCCCGCGTCGTCTACGTCGGCGGGGGCGAACCGGGCAACCGCTGGCTGGAACGCCTGGAGATCCGCGACCTCGCGGAACTGGCCGAGCTGGACCTCCAAGCCGTCGCCGACGGGCTCGGCGGCTTCGGCGAACCCGTGCTCGGGCCGCTGTTCCTGGTCTGCACGCACGGCACCAAGGACATGTGCTGCGCGGTACTGGGCCGGCCGCTGGCCGCGGCGCTCAACACCAACCACCCGGGCCGATCCTGGGAGGTCAGCCACGTCGGCGGCGATCGCTGGGCGGGCAACCTCCTCGTCGTCCCCGACGGTTTCCTCCACGGCCAGCTCAACCCGGCCGAGGCGGCGCTCGTCGCCAAATCCGCGTTGCGCGGGCAGGTCGAGCCGGATCAGCTCCGCGGCCGGACGTCGGCCCGGACGGCGTGGTCGCAGTTCGCCGAGATCGCGATCCGGCGGCAGACGAACCTGTCCGGCCTGGACGACGTGATCGCCGTCCAGGAGGAGCCGCTGCTCGAATCCGACGCGCGCGTGGTCACCGTGCGCGGCGGCGAGGACTTCTACTCCGTGACGGTGCGCCGCCGGTCGGCGACGCCGCGCGGAGAGAGCCGCTGCTCCGGCCTGATCCAGCCCGCCGGGTACGTCACGGAGAACATCACCAAGCTCTGACCTCTGCATTTAGTCCTCTGGTTGCGGTAGTTGCGTGTGCAACTACCGCAACCAGAGGACTAAATGCGGGAAAGATCACCCTCGTTCGAACACCTGTTTGACACGTGGTTAGAACGTGTGTTCGACTGGCCGGGTGCGATGGGATCGACAGCGGGCGGACGGCGGCGAGCCGGTGCTGCCCGGATTGGACGGGGTGCTGCGTTCGGTGCGCGCACCCGAGTTCGACGGCGTCACCTTTCACGAGGTGCACGCCAAATCGGTACTGAACAAGGTGCCCGAGGGATCGGGGGTCCCGTTCGGCTGGACGGTGAATCCCTACCGCGGCTGTTCCCACGCGTGCACGTACTGCCTTGAGGGAGCGACCCCGGTCCTGATGGCCGACGGCCGGACGAAACCGCTGGCCGACCTGGCGCCCGGCGACGCGATCTACGGGACCCGGGGGCGCGGCGCGGGGCGCAGGCTGGTGCCCACCACCGTTCTCGCGCACTGGTCGACGCTCAAACCCGCCTACCGCCTGACACTGGACGACGGAACGTCCATCGTGGCCAGTGGCGACCATCGGTTCCTCACCGGACGCGGCTGGAAGCATGTCACCGGCAGCAGGTTCGGCGCGGCACAACGGCCGCATCTGGTCGGGGGCACCGAACTCGTCGGCGTCGGCAAGGTCACCCGCACCCCGGACGACACCATCGGCTATCGCGCCGGATTCCTCTGCGGAATGTTGCGTTCCGGCGGATTCTCGGCCGAGCAGGACGCCGCGGACCGCGCGCTCAAGTACCTGCCGGACTTCGGCGCGTCGGTCGGTTTCGTCCAGGTGCCGCCGTCGCCGGATTCCCATTGGCAGCGCGGATTCCTCGCCGGACTGTTCGACCTCGCGGGCAGCTACCGGCATGGCGCGCTGCGCGTCACCCACGACGAGAAGGACATCGTCTCGACCTTCTGCTCCGCGCTCGACAATTTCGGTTTCCGATACGTACGGACCGAAAACGTCAAGTTCCGTCCGTTGTGGACGGTTCAGCTGCTCGGCGGGCCGTCGGAGGAGATGCGGTTCTTCCATCTCGCCGATCCCGCCGTCGGCTGGAAACGCTCGCTCGACGGCCTCGCGATCGGCCGGACCCGGCGCCGGGTCGCGGCCATCGAACCGCTCGGGATCGAGCTGCCGTTGTTCGACATCACCACCGGCACCGGCGACTTCATCGCCGACGGGATGGTCACGCACAACTGCTTCGCGCGGAACACCCACACGTACCTGGACCTCGATTCCGGGCGGGACTTCGACACGCAGGTGATCGTGAAGGTCAACGCGCCCGAGGTGCTGGCCGCGCAGTTGCGGCGGCCGAGCTGGACACGGGAGCACGTCGCGATGGGCACGAACACCGATCCGTATCAGCGCGCCGAAGGCCGGTACAAGCTGATGCCGCGCATCATCACCGCGCTCGCGGACTCGGGTACTCCGCTGTCCATCCTGACCAAGGGGACGGTGCTGGCGCGGGATCTGCCGCTGCTGGAATCGGTGTCGAAGGACGTGCCCGCCGGTCTCGCGATCTCGCTCGCGCTGCTCGACGAGGATCTGCAGCGCCGCCTCGAACCGGGGACGCCGAGCCCGCGAGCCCGGCTCGAACTGATCCGCAAGGCGCGCGACGCCGGGTTGCCGTGTTCGGTACTGGTCGCGCCGGTGCTGCCGTGGCTGACCGATTCGGTGGAAGCGCTCGACGCCCTGTTCGCGCGGCTCGCCGACGCGGGCGCCACGCGGGTCACCGTCCTGCCGCTGCATCTGCGGCCGGGTGCGCGGGAATGGTTCGCGCGCTGGCTCGGCCGGGAGTACCCGGAGCTGGTGCCGAAGTACCGCGAGCTGTATTCGCGCGGTGCGTATCTCCCGAAGTCGTACCGCCGACGGTTGGGTGCACGCGTCGGTCCTCTGCTGCGCAGGCACGGTTTCGCCGCCCGTGCGGATGACGGCGAACGAATGCAGGTGACGATGCCCGTGCAGCGCACCGGGGAGCCCGTCGTCCCGGCGGCGGAACAACTCAAGTTGTTGTGAGTCGCCGGCACTGAAAGGCCTGGTCGTGAGCGGGGATTCGGGTTCTCATCCGAATCCCCGCTCACGACCAGCCGGTCCGCTCCTCACCCCGCCACTTTCGACGCACGCGTCCGAAAGCCCGCCGCTTTTCGGGCGGTTCCGGAAAATCCCTCGCCGATGCACTCCGCGCACTGTGAATCTTCTTACGTAACAACGGATTCGGCCGTTCGGCCCAGTCACTTGGCTGAATTCCGTTTCGTGCTTAATCTCAAAGAAGAGGAAGGCGAGGAGGTGCCTGTTGACCACCCGGACGGATCGCACCGCCGCTGTTCGCATCGCCTGGGCGGCGACCAAGCTGACCAGAGCGGGCAGACACCCCATCGCCATCGGCAGACTCGCCGCGACCGTCGGGATGAACCCGGACGAGGCGCACCGGCTGATGGACCTGATGGGCTTCGTCATCCGTGACGGCCTCGTCCTGATGGACCGCGGCTCGCGTCCCGGCACGGCCGACCGGGCCGGTTCCGACCGGTACCGCGTCGACCTGTTCCTGCTGGCCATCGCGACCGGTGAACCCGTGCACGCGGATTCGACCTGCCCGGCGACGGGAGCACGCGTCCGCGTCCACTTCACCCGCGACAGGGTATTGAGCGTCGATCCTCCGCACGCCGTCGTCGCCGCGTCGCGGTTGTCCGGCATCGACCTCACCCTCGGAGCGGATTACGTCGAGGCACTGGTCTGCACCCAGTTCTTCGCCTCCAAGGAGGCGGCGGCAGGCTGGCTGCTGGAGAACATCGACGGCCGGGTGCTGTCCGTACCCGATTACCTGGCCCACACCCGGCGCATGGTCGCCGCGCTGGAGGCATGGCCGACGATCTGACGACACGCGGCTCGCACCTGGTCGCGAGGCATCCGTGGCGATTCGTTAGCCTTTGACGTCGGCGAAAAGCCGTCGAATCGCAGAACGTGATGCCGAAGGAGAGCACCCGCAGTGCTTCGCACCCACAAAGCCGGCACCTTGCGTGCCGAGCACGCCGGTCAGACGGTCACCCTCACCGGATGGGTGGCTCGGCGGCGCGATCACGGCGGCGTCATCTTCATCGATCTGCGCGATGCCAGCGGCGTGAGCCAGGTCGTCTTCCGCGAGGGCGAGATGGCCGAGCGCGCCCACCAGCTGCGCTCCGAATACTGCCTCCGCATCGTCGGCGAGGTCTCGAAGCGTCCCGACGGCAACGCCAACGCCGAGATCCCCACCGGGGAGATCGAGGTGCTGGCCACCGAGCTCGAGGTGCTCTCCGAGGCGGCCGTGCTGCCGTTCCCGATCGACGACCGCGTCGACGTCGGTGAAGAGGTGCGCCTCAAGCACCGTTACCTCGACCTGCGCCGCAGCGGCCCCGCCGCCGCGATGCGCCTGCGCAGCGACGTCAACCGCGCCGCCCGCGAGGTGCTGCACGCGCAGGAGTTCGTCGAGGTCGAGACCCCGACCATGACCCGCTCCACCCCCGAGGGCGCCCGCGACTTCGTGGTCCCGGCGCGGCTCAAGCCCGGCTCCTGGTACGCGCTCCCGCAGTCGCCGCAGCTGTTCAAGCAGCTGCTCATGGTCGGCGGGCTCGAGCGGTACTACCAGATCGCGCGCTGCTACCGGGACGAGGACTTCCGCGCCGACCGGCAGCCGGAGTTCACCCAGCTCGACATCGAGATGAGCTTCGTCGAACAGGACGACGTCATCGCCCTCGGCGAGGACATCGTCACCGCGCTGTGGAAGCTGATCGGCGCCGAGATCCCCCGGCCGTTCCGCCGCATCACCTACGCCGAGGCGATGGAGAAGTACGGCTCGGACAAGCCGGACCTGCGCTTCGACCTCGAACTCACGGATATGACGGCGTTCTTCGCCGACACGCCGTTCCGCGTGTTCCAGGCGCCCTACGTCGGTGCCGTCGTGATGGCGGGCGGGGCCGACCAGCCGCGCCGCACCCTCGACGCCTGGCAGGACTTCGCCAAGCAGCGCGGTCACCGCGGTCTCGCCTACATCCTGGTCAACGAGGACGGCACGCTCGGCGGGCCGGTCGCGAAGAACCTGTCGGAGAAGGAGCGGGAGACCGTCGCCGACGCCGTCGGCGCCAAGCCCGGCGACTGCGTCTTCTTCGCCGCCGGCAAGCCCTCCGACGCGCGTTCGCTGCTCGGCGCGACGCGGCTGGAGATCGGCAGCCGTCTCGGCCTGATCGACGAGAACGCCTGGTCGTTCGTGTGGGTCGTCGACTTCCCGATGTTCATCTCGGCCGACGAGTCCGACGACGTCGCCGTCGGCGGCGGCAAGTGGAAGGCCCTGCACCACGCCTTCACCTCGCCGACCCCGGAGTGGATCGGCAAACTCGCCGACGACCCCGGCAACGCGCTGGCCTACGCCTACGACATCGTCTGCAACGGCAACGAGATCGGCGGCGGCTCGATCCGTATCCACCAGCAGGAACTGCAGAAGCAGGTCTTCGAGCTGATGGGCCTTGGCGAGGAGGAGGCGCAGGAGAAGTTCGGCTTCCTGCTCGACGCCTTCGCCTTCGGCCCGCCGCCGCACGGCGGTATCGCGTTCGGCTGGGACCGGATCGTCATGCTGCTGGCCAAGGCCGAATCGCTGCGTGACGTGATCGCGTTCCCGAAGACCGGTGGCGGGTTCGACCCGCTGACCGCGGCTCCGGCGCCGATCACGCCGGAGCAGCGCAAGGAGGCGGGCATCGACGCCAAGCCCGCGCCGCCCGTGAAGAACTGATGCTCCATCTCAGGGCCGTGTGCCCGCCGGACCGGACCGAGGAAGCGATCCGGATCCTGCGGGAACACGCCGGGACCGCGCACCTCGTCGTGCATCACGGGGTGGCGGTCTCCCCCGAGGGCGACCTGCTCGAAGCCGACATCGCCCGCGAGGCGGCGGACGAGATCATCGAGTCGCTGTGCGGTCTCGACCTCGACCACACCGGCGGGATCACGCTGGAGGCGCTCGACACCGCGGTGTCCGACGCCGCGGACGAGGCCGAGGAGAACGCCCCGGGCGAGGCCGCGGACGCGGTGGTGTGGCAGGAACTGGTCGGCCGCAGCGGCGAGGAGTCCCGGCTCACCTGGACCTTTCAGGCGTTCCTGACCATCGCGTGCCTGCTGGCTTCGGTCGGCGTGATCACGAACTCGTCCGTCACCATCGTCGGCGCGATGGTGGTCGGGCCGGAATTCGGCCCGCTGGCGGCGATCGCGGTCGGGCTGGTGCTGCGGCGGGGAGATCTCGTGAAGCAGGGCGGAATCGCGCTGCTCGGCGGATTCCCGATCGCCATGGTGATCACGCTCGGTGTGGTGCTGGTGGGTAACGCGACCGGGACCCTCGAGGTCAGCAAACTCGCGGACAACCACGAGGTCGATTTCGTTTATCAGGTGGGAATCGCGTCGCTGATCGTCGCACTGCTCGCGGGCGCGGCGGGGATGCTTTCCATGACTTCGGCCAAATCCGCCGCACTCGTGGGCGTCTTCATCTCGGTGACGACGGTGCCCGCGGCGGGTTACGCCGTGGTCGCGGCCGTTGCCGGTCAGTGGGACCGGTGTCTCTACTCCGCCGGTCAGCTGCTGGTCAATCTCATCGGAATCGTTGCAGCTGCGGCCATTGTGTTGACATTGCGCCGCCGTGGGCAACGTACGAGGGTAACGGAACGTCCGCTTTCACGCGGATGAGTCCCATATCGCGTCAGTGCGCGCGATTGCCCGGATCTCAGTGGTCATGGTTGCTCAGTCACGAGTAGGGTCGGTGGCAATGACAGTCGATACCTCCTCTGCCGACGATTCCACAGTCGGAGCTGGAGCCGAAACCCTCGCCGTCGCAGCGGCGGTAGCTGCCGGTGAGACGGTTCTTTCCCGTCGATTCGGCAGCGCCATCACCCTCGTCGCCCCCGAAGACCTCGCCGGCAGTGGTCCGGCGACGGTGGTGCGGGCGCGGGTGGCGTCGTCGCCGTTCGCGCTGCCGCGCACCCTCGTCATCAAGCATTACCCCGATCCACCGGAGCCGGGCCGGGCCGACCCGTTCGCGCAGGAGGCGGTCAGCTACCAGCTGTTCACCGCGCTCGCGCCCGAAGACCGGATGTGCCCGGAACTGCTCGCGCACGACGGCCGCGACCGCGTCCTCGTGATCGAGGACCTGGGCCGCGTTCCGACGTTGCACGACAAACTCCACGCGCGCGACGCCCGCGGCGCCGAACGGGCACTGCTGTCCTGGGCGCGGTCGCTGGGCAGGCTGCACGCGAGCACCGCGAGCCGCGAGGCCGATTTCAACGCACTGCTGCGCCGTCTCGGCGGACCGGTCAAGAACGAGGACGCGCCGCTGCCCGCGGTCTGCGCGCAACTGCCCGGGCTGCTCGAAGAACTGCTCGACGTCGAGACGCCGGAGCCGGTGCAGCAACGGGTCATGGAGGTCGCCGAACGGGCCGGGACGCCGTCGTACCGCGCGTTCAGCCCGGTCGACCTCACCCCGGACAACAACCTCGTGACCAGCGGCGGAGTCCGGTTCCTCGATTTCGAACGCGGCCGCGTGCGCAGCGCGCTGGTCGACGCGGCGTACCTGCGGCTGCCGTTCGCCTCCAGCGCGGACGCGCTGGCGCTGCCGCCCGGAATGAGCGAGGCGATGATCGCGGCCTGGCGGTCCGAGGTGGTTTCGGTCTGGCCGGGGCTCTCGGACGAGGACGCGCTGGCCGAGCATCTGATGGACGGTCAGTTGCTGCTGTTGTGGATCGTCACCTGGGAGATCCTTCCGGAGCTGGACCTGACCCGGCACGCGACGCCGATCAGCCGCGAGGCCGCGTTGGTGACCTGGTGGCGTGAGCTGGCAAAACACTCGCTTCGGGCCCGCCTGACGGATATCTCCGAGCACGCCACCCGAGTCGCCGCGGCGCTGGGTGCCCGGCTGGGGCCGCACGCGGACCTGGCGTTCTATCCCGCGTTCCGGTAACCGCCGCACGGACTTTTCGCTCGCCTGTCCTCGTCGCGTTACCCAGGCATCACCGCAGGTGAGTCTGCGTGGCCGATGGTGTCTACCGTGACCGTGATCAGTGTCGAAGTCACTCCGAGTCCCGAACCCCTCCTTCCTCCTGCTCCAGCCGCATCCCGGCTCGCTCGCAGAATGGTCGTTCTCGGCGATTCCACGGCGGTGGGCCTGGGCGACCCGCTGCCGGGCCGGGGCGGCTGGCGTGGTGTCGGCCCGCTCGTCGCCGACGCGCTCGGCGTCGAACCGGACGGCTACCTGAATCCGTCGTTCGCCGGGGCGCGCATGGGGTGCGTGCTGACGAAGCAGCTTCCCGCGGCCGTGGCGCATCGCCCGGACGTCGCGGTGCTGGTGGCGGGAATGAACGACACACTGCGCCCCGATTTCAGCGCCGAGAAGATCGCCGCGGACCTCACCGAGGTGATCCGGTCGCTGGCGGCCGTCGGCACCACCGTGGTGCCGGTGCGCTACCACGACCACGGCAAGGTGTTCCGGCTCCCGCGGTCGCTGCGGCGGGCGCTGAGCGACCGGGTCGCCGAACTGAACGAGGCCGTCGCCGGCGTCGTCGAACGCGAGGGCGTTCCCTGTCTCGACCTGGAGCTGCTGCCCGGCGCTTACGACCTCACCGCGTGGAGCGTCGACCGGCTGCACCCGTCGGAACTCGGCCACCGGATGCTGGCGACCGGGTTCACCGAACGGCTCGCCGAAGCCGGGTTCGCGGTGCCGCGTCCGGTCAGCCTGACCTGCGCGGGCGGGGTCGAGCCGAGCGCCGCCGGGCACGTCGGCTGGCTGGTGCTGAAGGGCGTCCCGTGGGTGTGGCGGCGGGGCCGCGAGTTCCTGCCGTACGCGGCCGTCATCATGTGGCACTCGTTCCGGGAGCGGCTGCGCTGACCTGTGGCCGGAACCGTCGGTGGCTACGGCTACCGTCGACACCGTGGCACAGGACGAACTCTTCACCGTGAACCCCGATCTCGGGCCGCCTCCGGAAGCGGACGAGCCGAGGGAGCCCGCCGTACCCGCGGGATCGCCGCTGGCCGTGCGCATGCGGCCGCGGACGCTCGGCGAGGTCGTCGGCCAGCAGCACCTGCTGCGCGAGGGCGCGCCGCTGCGGCGGCTCGTCGAGGGCGCCGCTCCCGCGTCCGTGCTGCTCTACGGCCCGCCGGGGACCGGCAAGACCACGCTCGCGAACCTCGTCTCGGCCGCGACCGGACGCCGGTTCGTGGCGATGTCGGCGTTGTCGGCGGGCGTGAAGGAGGTGCGCGGGGTCATCGAAGAGGCCCGGCGCCGCCGCAACTACAACGCCGAGAACACCGTCCTGTTCATCGACGAGGTCCACCGGTTCTCCAAGACCCAGCAGGACGCCCTGCTCGGCGCGGTCGAGGATCGCACGGTGCTGCTGGTGGCGGCCACCACCGAGAACCCGTCGTTCTCCGTCGTCGCCCCGCTGCTCTCGCGGTCGCTGGTGCTGCAGCTGCGGCCGCTGACCGACGACGACATCGTCGCGCTGATCGAGCGCGCGCTGACCGACGAACGCGGTCTGGGCGGTGAGCTCACCCTGACCGAAGAGGCGCGGGCGCATCTGGTGCGGCTGGCCACCGGCGACGCCCGGCGCGCGCTCACCGCGCTGGAAGCCGCCGCCGACGCCGCGAGCGCGACCGAGCACAAGACGATCGACCTCGCCATCGTCGAGTCCACAGTGGACAAAGCGGCGGTGCGTTACGACCGCGACGGCGATCAGCACTACGACGTGATCAGCGCGTTCATCAAATCGATCCGAGGGTCCGATGTGGACGCCGCGCTGCATTACCTGGCGCGGATGATCGAGGCGGGGGAGGACCCGCGGTTCCTGGCCCGGCGCCTGGTCGTGCACGCGAGCGAGGACATCGGGATGGCCGATCCGACGGCGCTGCAGTCCGCCATCGCCGCGGCGCACGCGGTGCAGTTCATCGGGATGCCCGAGGGACGACTGGCCTTGGCGCAGGCGACCGTGCACCTGGCGACCGCGCCGAAGTCGAACGCCATCGTCACCTCGATCGACGCGGCCCTGTCCGATGTCCGGTCCGGGCGGATCGGGACCGTGCCACCGCATCTACGCGACGGGCACTACGCGGGTGCGGAGAAACTCGGGAACGCGAAGGGTTACCGGCATCCGCAAAAAGTGCCGGAAGGTGTTCTGGCGCAACAGTACCCGCCGGACGAACTGGTCGGGCGGGACTACTACGAACCGACGCAGCGAGGCGCGGAACGCACCTTGCACGAGCGGGTGCCGAAGCTGCGGCGAACCGTCCGTGGGGAACGTTAGTTTCGCGTTCGGAGCAACGCCGGGAAAATCGGTAACGTTCGTCGATCATGGGGCTATATCCCCGGTGGCGGGGGGATCACCGGGTTGTCGATCTGGGTGGGGGGTCCCTCGTGCTCGACCACGTCGGCGAGCAGCACGAAACTGACAGCCTCAACTATGACGACTATGGTCAATTCCAAGGTACGCAACCTGTTGTCCTCCTCCGTCGCCGTTCTTGCCGCGGTGACCGTGATGACCGGGGTTCTCGCCCCGGCGGTGGCGACCGCTGCTCCGGCCGGGACTTCGGCTTCCGCGGCGCAGACGCCCGAAGAGTTACGCACCAACGCCGCCGCCGTCGTCGGGCTCACGATCACCCCGGACCTGCTGCGGATCAGTGAACGCGACTTCGTCTACGCGATCTACCAGGCCGCGAAGCAGCAAGGCGATATCGCGCGGGAGGTTCAGTTCGAGGCGCTCGACGCCTACAACAGCGGCAGGACCTCGTCGTTCCTCAGCACCTGGATCTACGAGGCCCATCAGCGGGATCTGGACCGTGAAGCGGTCTACCAGGTCCGGCGTGGGGAGCGGCAGCCCGCCGCGACACTGCTCGGATTCGAGCTGACCACGATCCTGCTGGCCCAGGATGACAAGAACTTCGTCTTCGCGCTGTGGGAGCGGGCCGCCAAGGGTTCGTTCGTCAAGGCCGCCGCGGGCACCGTTTACAGCGGAACGCCCGTGGAGCACAAGGAGTTCATCCTTCGCGGCATCTTCGTCGAGCACCAGCGCGACTTGGACGCGGCGAAGGAGGCGGCGGAGAAGGAGGCCGCGGAAAAGAAGCTTCGCGAGGCGCGAGTGAAGGCCGGCGCCGTCGTCGGCATGGACCCGGCACTGGCCGCGTACCTGACGGACGAGTACTTCGTGGAGCAGATCTGGACCGGCGGCCTCGCACCTCAGGACTCCGAGGTGTGGTACCAGGCGTACCTGAGCCGGACGCCGGAACAGTGGCGGGCCTTCATCGACACCGGCATCTTCGAGGCCGCGGCGAAGGACAAGGTGAACGCCATCAAGGTGCGGGCCGCCGCCGTCGTCGGTATCGACGCCGGATACGCCAAGTACCTCCAGGAAGACGCCTTGATCCGGGAGATCCGGAACAGGGCGAGGTCCGGCAGCCAGGTCCAGGCCGCGGCCTACCGTGCCCTGCAGAGCGGATCGCCCGCCCAGTGGCGAACCTTCCTGGAGACGGACATCTTCACCGCCGCCGCCGCGGACAAGCCCTGACGGGTTCACCCCGCAACGCCTGACGTATAACGGCCTATACGTCACCGCGTCGTGGCCGGGGCAAGGTGGCGTTTCGAAGTCCGTGAAGGCCTCCTTCCCTACTCTCAAGGTAGGGAAGGAGGCCTTCACGGACCTGTGATCCCGACCCGCCGGCCGGTAGGTGCCTGGACGCTGTGGCCCTTACCGGTTCTGGCTTCCGCCAGCCATTTCTCAAGGGGCGGGACTCGGTGCCATATCGTGGACGACCGACATAAGGTCCGGGACATGTCGCCGAGAACCCTCCTGCGGGCCGTCATGGCCGTTTCCGCCGTCGCGCTCCTCGCCGCGTGCAACGCCTCGGCCAAGGATCCGGCCGCCCAGAACGCCGCCGGGCCCGCGCTGGTCCTGATCACGCCGAGTCCGGTCGGGGTCAACGACTTCCTCAAGCTCGCGGTCCAGGGCATCGAGGACTCGGCCAAGAAGCACAACGGGACGCAGAAGGTGTTCCAGAGCACCGATCCGGCGTCGATCCAGCAGAACCTCGCCGCCGCGGTGCGCGAGAAGCCCGCCGTGATCGTCGCCGTCGGCTTCAACTTCGCCGACGCGATCGCGGCCGAGGCCGAGCGCAATCCCGAGCAGAAGTTCCTGTTCGTGGACTCCTGCACCACCAAGCCGTTCCCGAACGTCACCTGCGCGGTGTTCCGCGAGCACGAGGGCACCTACCTCGCCGGCGCCGAAGCCGGGTTGCTGAGCAGGTCCGGCAAGGTCGGCGCGGTCGTCGTGCTCGACGCGCCCCAGTTCCACCGGTACTCGATCCCGTTCGGACAGGGTGCGGAGAAGGCCAAGCCCGGCACCACGCTCGCCCCGCTGTTCATCGGCGGCGCGAACCCGTTCAACGACCCGGCCCGCGCGAAGGCGCTGGCCGCCACGCTCGCCGGCCAGGGTGTCGACCACGTCATGGGCGCGGCCTCCGCGGCGGGCAACCTCGGCGTCTTCGAAGCGGCCAAGCAGGGCGGGTTCTTCGCGTTCGGCGTCGACGCCAACCAGTGCCCGGCCAGCCCGGGCCAGGTCGTGGACAACGTCATCAAACGCACCAACGTAGTCATCGGCGACGGGGTCGAGGCGATCCTCGGCGGCAAGGCCGGCGAGACGAAGTCCTACGGCGTCAAGGAAAAGGGCATCTCCCTGACCGGGCTGGAACCGGACGCGTCGACATCGCAGTGCGTCGTCGCGAAGCATCCCGACGTGCTGGCGAAGGTCGGCGAACTGCGGGACCAGATCATCTCGGGCGCGATCGTCGTCGATGACCCCGCCGAATCCTGACGCCGTCTCACTCCGGGGGATCGTCAAGCGGTTCCCCGGAGTGCTCGCGAACGACCACGTGGACCTCGACGTCGGCGCGGGCGAGATCCACGCGTTGATGGGTGAGAACGGCGCGGGCAAGTCGACGCTGATGTCCGTGCTGTACGGCCTGCACCGCCCCGACGAGGGCACGATCTCCTTGCACGGCGAGGAAGTCTCCTTCGGTTCGCCCGCGCGGGCCATCGACGCCGGTGTCGGCATGGTGCAGCAGGGGTTCGCGCTGTTCGGCGAACTCACCGTCACCGAGAACGTCGTGTTCGGCAGTGAGCCGACCCGGCGCGGCCTGCTCGATCGCAAGGCGGCGACCGCCCGCGTCACCGAGCTGATCGAACGGCACGAACTGCGCCTGCGTCCCGGCGACCGCGTCCGCGACCTGCCCGTCGGGCTCCGGCAACGCGTCGAGATCCTCAAACTCCTGTACCGCGAGGCCGATGTCCTCATTCTCGACGAACCCACCGCCGTGCTGACCCCGCCCGAGACCGAGCGGCTGTTCGGCGTCTTGCGCACGCTCGCCGGGGAAGGCCGCACGATCCTGCTGGTCTCGCACAAACTCCAGGAAGTCCTCGCCGTCAGCGACCACGTGACGGTGCTGCGTGATGGTCGCGTCAGTGCTCGCGGGCGCACGGCGGAGCAGACCGCCGCCGGGCTCGCCACGGCGATGACCGGACGTGAGATCGACCTCGGCCGGATCCATCCGGCCGGGACGCCCGGCGACGCCGTCCTCGAAGCCCGCGCCTTGACCGTGCCTGGTGTGGAAGGGAAACCCTTGCTGGACAACGTGTCCTTGACCGTGCGCGCGGGGGAGATCGTCGGCATCGCCGGGGTCGCGGGCAACGGCCAGGCCGAGCTTTCCGGCGCGATCACCGGTCTCCTGAAAACGGACGGCGATATCGTCCTCAAGGGACAGAGCCTCGACGGGCTGTCGGTTCGCGCGCGACGAGACGCCGGGCTCGCGCATGTCCCGGAAGACCGTGCCGAGGTCGGTTCGGCGCCCACGGCGAGCCTCCGGGAGAACCTGGCTGTCGGTTTCCACCGCAAGCAGCCGTTGGTGCGCAAGGGATTCCTGCGGCGTAAGGCGATCGACGACCACGCGTCGGCGATCATCCAGGATTACGACGTCCGAGGGGCAGGTCCCGCCGCCGCGATGGGCACGCTGTCCGGTGGTAACCAGCAGAAGGCGATCTTCGGCCGCGAGCTCACCCACGACGCCCCGTTCCTGCTGGTCGAGCAGCCCACCCGCGGAGTCGACGTCGGCGCGATCGAGAACATCCACGCGCGGCTGGTCGCCCATCGCGACGCCGGACACGCGGTCCTGCTGATCTCCGCCGAACTCAGCGAGGTCCTCGCGTTGTCGGATCGCGTGCTGGTGCTGTTCGAAGGCCGGATCGTCGCGGAGTTCACCAAGGACGAAGCCGATCGGCACACGGTCGGCCTGGCGATGGCCGGAGGTGCCGGATGACCCGCGTCCGCCTCGTCGCCGTCCCGGTCGCCGCGGCGCTGCTACTCGGCGCGATCTTGTTGCTGGCCACCGGAACCGACCCGCTGGCCGCGTACGGTGCGATCGTCTCGGGCGCGTTCGGCCCGGACGGCATCGGCGACACCCTCGCCTACGCCGTCCCCGTCGCCGGGATGGCCACCGCGCTCGCGATCCCGCTGCGCGCGGGCATGGTGAACCTCGGCGGTGAGGGACAACTGGTGCTCGGCGCGATCAGCGCGCTCGCCGTCGGGCTGTACGTCCCCGGCCCGGGGCCGGTCAAGGTCGTCCTCGCGTTGCTCGCGGGTGTCGTCGCCGGAGCCGCGTATGCCGCGCTGGCCGCGGTCTGCGAGAACCGCTTCGGCGTTCCGTTGCTGATCAGCACGTTGCTGCTGAGCTACCCCGCGATGTCACTTGCCGGATACCTGGTGCGGTTCCCCTTGAAGGACGCCGGTTCCAGCCTGCCGCAGAGCCCGCAACTGCCCGAAGGCACGCGACTGCCCGAACTGGACGGCGTGACGACCGGGATCTTCCTGGTGGTGGCGGTGATCGCGGTCTACGCCGTGATCGACGCCCGCACCCCCGCCGGGTTCGAGACCAAGGTGACCGGCTGGGCGCCACGATTCGCCACCTACGCCGGCATCGACCGGCCGAAGCTCACGGTGCGGCTGCTGGCCCTCTCGGGCGGGACGGCCGGACTGGTCGGCGCGATCGCCGTCCTCGGCTTCCCGTACCGGTTCATCGACGGCGCGCTGATCACGCCGCAGTACACCTGGATCGGCCTGCTCGCGGCGCTGCTCGCCGGGGCGAGCCCGCTCGGGACGCTGCTCGCGGCGGTCTTCTTCGCGGCGCTGACCAGCGGCGGGTTCGCGATGGAACGCGCCACCCAGGTCCCGCGGGAACTGACCGCGGTCCTGCAGGCGGTGCTGATCATCTTCCTGGCGGCCACCTCGGGGGTCTTCAAGCGGAAGGCGAGGCGGGCATGATCGACGCGAGCCTGTTCTCCTCGGCGCTCACCGCGCTGACGCCCATCCTGTTCGCCGCACTCGCGGGCGCGCTCTGCCAGCGGGCCGGGGTCTTCAACATCTCCCTCGAAGGCTCGCTCCTGGTCGGCTGCTTCGGCGCCGTCGCGGGCAGCTGGTACACCGGCAGTGCCTGGATCGGCGTCGTCGTGGCGGTGCTCGCGGCGACGGCGTATTCGCTGATCCTCGCGATCGGCTCGATCACCTTCGACGGCGACCCGATCGTGCTGGGCGTCGCGAGCAATCTGCTCGCGGTCGGGCTGACCAGCTTCCTCATCCGTACGGTCTTCGGCACCGAGGGCTCGTTCAGCGACCCCACCCTCCAGGGCCTGGGACAGTTCGGCCCGATTCCTGGCCAGTCGCCGCTGGTCTACCTGTCCTGGCTGGCCGTGCCCGCGCTCGCCGTGCTGCTCTACCGCCACCCGTGGGGACTACGGCTGCGCGGCGTCGGCGAACGACCGGAGGCCGCGTCCAGTCTCGGTGTCGACGTGACCAAGTACCGCTACGGAGTGATCCTCGCCGGGGGAGCGCTGTGCGGTCTCGGTGGGGCGCAACTGGCGCTCGGCTCGGTGACGTTGTTCGCCGAGAACATGACCGCCGGACGTGGCTGGATCGCCGTCGTGGCGGTCATGCTCGGCCGCGCGCATCCGCTCGGGGTGCTCCTCGCGGCGCTGCTGTTCGGCCTCGCGGAAGCGTTCGGCTTCCGGCTCCAGGGCATCGGCCTCCCGCAGCAGGCCACCGACGCCGCGCCTTACGTCGTCACGCTCGTGGCCTTGTTCCTGTCCAATTTCAAACGCAAGAAGGGACAGCCCGCGTGAGCGACGTCCTGCCCATCACCAAGATCCCCCGGCACGGACTGCCGCCGCGTGCCCTCGTCGTGGGCGACCCGGACCGCGCGACCGCGGTCGCCGAGTCGCTGGAGGATTCCGTCCTCGTCGGGCAGAACCGCGAGTACCGCAGCTACACCGGCACCTGGAAGGGCGTCCCGGTCGTCGTGTCCTCGCACGGCGTCGGCGGTCCCGGCGCGCTGTGCCAGTTCGGCGAGCTGGCCGAAGCGGGCGTCCGCACCTTCCTCCGGCTCGGCACCGCCGGCTCGCTGGCCGACGGGATCACCGACGGCGACCTCGTCATCGCCGAGGCCGCGGTCCGGGATGACGGTGTCACCCAGCAGCTGATCTACCCCGAATACCCGGCGTTCGCCACCCCGGAGGCCGTCGTGGCGCTGAGCCGCGCGGCTCCCGAAGCGCACCGGGGCGTGGTGTGGACACGGGCCGCGTTCAGCCCGCTGGTGCTCACCCTCCCGATGGCCGACTACCTGGCCGCACGGGTGATCGCCATTGAGATGGAACTCTCCACGCTGCTGGTGTTCGCGGCATTGCGCGGTCTGCGGGCCGGTGGTGTGCTCGTGATCGACGGCGACGCGCGGCCCGAGCACCCCGATCCGTCGGCCTACGACCCGCATCGCGAAGTCGTGGCCGCCGGGGTGGCGAGGGCGACCCGGGTGGCGCTGGACGCGCTGGTGGAGTCGGAAGGGGCGGAATGACCGAAGTGTGGCGCAAAGCGGCGATCGAGCTGGCGAACACTCTGACGGCTGACGCGGCCGAGCGGGATCTCGCCGGACGTCTCCCGGTCGCCGAGGTCGGTCTGCTGCGCGAATCCGGCCTGCTGTCCCTGCTCGACACGGCGGGCTGGGCTGCCGCGAACCAGGCCACCCGGATCGTCTCCGCCGCGGACGCGTCGGTCGGGCACCTGCTCGGCTACCACTACCTACAGCTGTGGCGTACCGGGCTGTTCGGGCCGCGAGCGGCGAGTGAACCGGGCTGGTTCTGGGCGGGCGTGAGCAATCCGCTCGACGCCGCCCTGCTGCTGACCCCGGTGGACGGCGGGTTCACCGTCGAAGGCACCAAGACCTTCGCCACCGGAGCGGCGGTCGCCGATCGCCTGGTGGTCAGCGCGACGAGGACCGACAACGGCGACAAGCTCACCTTCGTCGTCGACGCGCGAGCCGACGGGATCACCTTCCCCGGTGACTGGGACAACATCGGCCAGCGGCTGACCGCGAGCGGCGCGGTGCGGTTCGAGGCCGTCCGGATCGCGCACGACGACGTCCTCGGCGTCCAGCCGGAGGATCAAGCGGACCCGAAGGTGCCCCGGATCTCCCTGGCGGCGATCGGGTTTCAGCTCATGCTGGCGCAGGTCTACGTCGGCCTCGCGTCCGGCGCCCTCGACGCCGCGGCGGTCTACACGCGGGAGACCGCGCGGGCCTGGACACTGTCCGATGTAGACAAAGCGACGCAGGATCCGTACATCCTGGCCGGATACGGTGAGCTGGTCGCGACGGCGCGAGCGGCCGGATTCGCCGTCGACGCGGCGGTTGCCGCGCTCGGCGAGGCGGACGAGCGCGGTTTCGACCTCGCCCCGGCCGAACGTGCCGAAGCGGCGATCGCCATTTCGTCGGCGAAGATCGTCGCGAGCCGGGCGGCCGTCGAGACCACGAGCAAGGTCTTCGAGTTCACCGGCGCTCGGGCCACGGCGACCAAGTACGGCTTCGACCGCTTCTGGCGCAACGCCCGCACGCTGACCCTGCACGATCCCGTGAGCTACAAGGCACGCGAGGTCGGCGACCACTTCCTCAACGGGATCCCGCCGTGCCTTTCGGGGTACAGCTGATGACGCTGCCCATCCTCGCCGAAAGCGTCCGCCTCGAAGACGACGGAGTGCACATCCTCGACCGCCGTGTCTTCCCGTTCGCGCGGGAATGGGTGCGGTGCCGGACTTCGGAAGAGGTCGCGGTGGCCATCGAGGATATGGTCACCCAGTCGTCCGGTCCGTATTTCGCCGCGCTGGGCGCGATGGTGCTCGCCGCCCGCGAGGCGTCCGGGCTCGCGCCCGCCGAGGCCCGCGCGTATCTGGAGCGGGCGGGGGAGCGGATCATCGCGACCCGCAGGACGAACAACCACCTGCGCAAGGCCGTCGCCGCCGTACTGTCCGAAGTAGACAAATCGGCAGGGGATCCGGTCGAAGCCGCGACGGCGGGCGCGCGAGCGGGCGACGAGTTGTACCGCTCGCGCAGCCGTGCGCTGGGGACCCACGCGGCCGAGCTGGTGCCGGACAAGGCGACCGTCCTGACGCATTGCTGGGCGGATCTCTACCTGGTCGAACTGGTGCTGGCCGCGCGAAGGCAGGGCAAGGAGTTCTCCTTCTTCTGCACGGAAACCCGGCCCTATCTGCAGGGTGCGCGGCTGACCGCCGAAACCCTCGCCGAGATGGGCGCCGACACCCGGCTGATCACCGACGGGATGGGTGCCGCGGTGCTGGCCTCCGGCGAGGTCGCCGCGCTGGTGACCGCGGCCGACCGGGTCACCATGGACGGCCACGTCGTCAACAAGATCGGCACCCTCGGGCTCGCGGTGGCGGCGGACGCGTTCGGCGTGCCGTTCCACGCGATGGTCCAGGCACCCGACCAGGCCGCGCCGACCGGCGCCGACGTGCCGATCGAATACCGCGACGGCGACGAGGTGCTGAGCGCGCTCGGCCACCGCGTCGCCGGCGAACGCGTCCGGGGGCACTATCCGGCCTTCGACGTGACACCACCGCGATTCGTCACCACGGTGGTGACCGATCGCGGGGCCTTCGAACCCGGACGGCTCCGCGAGTACTACGCAGAAGGGGAAGCGAACCAGTGACCGCAACGCTGACCGCCCGCTGGGTGGTCCTCGACATCGAGGGCACGCTGACCGCCACCAGCTACGTCCACGTGACCCTCTACGACTACGCGCGCCCGCGCCTCGGCCCGTGGATCGACGAACACCCGGACGACCCCGAGGTCGTCGACGCCGTCGCCCGGATCAAGGAGCTCGGCGGGCTTCCCGCGGCGGCGTCCACAGTGGACGTCGTGCGGGTGCTGCACGGCTGGATGGACGCGGACCAGAAGATCGCGCCGCTGAAGACGTTGCAGGGGCTCATCTGGCAGCGCGGGTACGCCGAGGGTGACCTCACGACGGAGTTCTTCGCCGACGTCGCGCCGGCCCTGCGGTCCTGGAACGAATCGGGGCTGCGGCTCGCGGTGTTCTCGTCCGGCTCGGTCGCCGGGCAGGTCGCGTCGTTCTCGCGGACCACCGACGGCGACGTCACCGGCCTGTTCGAGAAGCATTTCGACACCGTCAACGCCGGGCCGAAGCGGGAGGCGCCGTCGTATCGCGCGATCGCTTCCGCGCTGGAGGCCGAGCCGGGAGACGTCGTGTTCTTCTCCGACGTCCCGGCCGAACTCGACGGGGCCGCCGCCGACGGCTGGCAGACCGTCGGGCTCGCGCGCGACGGCGAACCGTTCGGAGACGCGGATTTCGGGACACATCGGGCGATCCGGACGTTCGACGAGGTGAAGGTCGTTCCTCGATGACTCTCCTTGAACTCGCCGGCCGCGCGCTCGCCGAGGAATCCGCTCGGTTCGCCGGGCTGGGCTGGATGCGGGGGACGTCGGGCAACCTCTCGGTGGTGCTCGGCCGCGATCCGCTGCGGGTCGCCGTCACCGTCAGCGGACGGGACAAGGGTGAGCTGACCAGCGACGACGTCGTGGTGGTCGGCGAGGACGGGCTGGCCGTGCCCGAGCAACCGCATCCGGACAAGGTGCCGTCGGCCGAGGCCGGGCTGCACGCCCGGATCGCGGCGGTGTCGGGTGCGGGCGCGGTGCTCCACGTGCACGCGCTCGCCCCGGTGGTGGCCGCCGAACACTGGCCGGACGGCGTCGAGCTGCGGGACCTGGAGATGCTCAAGGGCTTCGGCCGCGCCGCGCACGACGACCTGGTGACCATCCCGGTGATCGCCAACAGCCAGGACATGCGCGTGCTCGGCGACGCGTTCGAGGCCGGGTTCCGGGCCGACACGCCGGCGGTGATCGTCGCGCGGCACGGGATCTACGTCTGGGGCGATGACCTGCGCCACGCGCGTCATCGTCTGGAATGTTTGGAGTGGTTGCTCCGGTTCCGGGTAGAGACGAGACTCCGCTGATGGGCGAAGAAAGGGGAGTGCGATGACCCTGTTGACGGTGTGGCCGGACGACCGGCCCGACGAGATCGCGCTCAGGACCGAGGACGCGGCCGTGATCGCCGCGGAACTGGGGCGGCTCGGCGTCCGGTTCGAACGGTGGGAGCTCGTCTCCGGTTTGCCGCGCGACGTGACGCCGGAGCAGGTGCTGGCCGCTTACGAAGAGCCGATCGGCAAGGTCTCGGCGGCCGAGGGCTACACCTTCGTGGACGCCGTCCGCATGACGCCGTCCGACGAGCCCGGCTGGACGGCCGAGGCCGCCGAAGCCCGGCAGAAGTTCCTCGCCGAGCACACGCACGACGACGATGAGGACCGCTTCTTCGCCCGCGGTTCCGGAGTGTTCTACCTGCACGTCGGCGGGCGCGTGTACGCCGTGCTGTGCGAGGCGGGCGACCTGCTGAGCGTGCCCGCGAACACCACGCACTGGTTCGACATGGGGACGCGGCCCGACTACGTGTCGATCCGGTTCTTCCACGACGACGGCGGCTGGGTCGGCAACTTCACCGGCGCCACCCTCGCCGACGACTTCCCGGACTTCGACACGCTGACCGCCGGACGCCGCTGACGCCTCGGGGTCGTGAGTGGCGATTCGGGTTAGAACCCGAATCGCCACTCACGACCAGCTTGACGCACTCGGTGCCGCGTACTGGGGAAGGTCGAGTTTCTGCGGCCGCAGCCGAGTGTCCCGAGTCCGTGAAGGCCTCCTTGAGGGACTCTGGGTCCCTCAAGGAGGCCTTCACGGACTTGCGGCGGTGGTCGTGAGAGCTTGCTGTCCGGGTTCTCGGTTCGCTGCCCCGCGTCCATGAAGGAATTGGGACGTCGAGTGTCCTGAATCCTTCATGGACGAACCCAGGGCCGCACCGCCTTCGGTCAGGCGGGTGTCCAGAGAGCCGGTACGTTCGGCGGCTCCCAGCCGGGCAGGGATCGGTGACCCTGACGGCATACGTAGGCCGTGCCGTTGTAGGTCACCCGTGCGCCGGTGGCGTAGGTGGTGTCCGGCTTCCAGGCGTCCGAAGGCGCCGTGGTCGTCGTCGTGGGCGTGGTGGTCGTCGTCCGCGTCGTCGTCGGACTGGTCGTCGTGGTGGGTGTCGTGGTCGTCGTGCCGGTGGTGGGTGTGGTGGTGGTCGTCGGCGGGGCGCCGCCGCGCGGGTAGTCCGACGCGATGGCGTAGGTCGTCCCGCCGAAGGTGAACGTGAAGTTCGACGGCGACGCGATCGGCATGTAGTAGTTCAGCCGGATCTCGACCGTGGCGCCCGGCGCGATGGTCTGCCAGGTCGGCACGGTCACCGCGACATGCTGGAAGTCTCCCTTCATCCCGCCGACGTTGGGCCCGCTATGGCCCTTGCTCGTGACCGTCAGGCCGAAGCCGGACTGGTCGGACATGCTGCCGGGTGCGCTCGTGCCGTAGTCGAACTCGATCTTCGTCCCACCGGGGATGGTGGTGGTCGAATTGTTGGTGATGCGCATCCGCGGGGTGATCGGGTAGTTCGCGTCGCCCAGCGCGAATCCGGTCAGGTTGACGTTCGCGTTCAGCACCGACGACGGTGCGGGACGCGACGACTTGGTGTTGCCGTACGGGGCGGCACCGCGCAGGCCGTCGTTGATCTTCGTGATCAGCGTGTCGCCCATGAAGTACTGGCCCTTGGCCTCGTCGAAGGCGTAGTCGCCGGCCAGCTCCCAGATCATGACGCCGCCGATGCCCTTGTCGGCCACGTACTTGGCCTTCGTGGCGAGCGACTGTTCGTCCTCAGTGGACAGGAACACCTTCTTGTCGTTGTTCCACAGCCACGGTGTCACCATCGTGTTGTCGTAGTGCCGGTTGTAGGTACCGGAAACCCGGTCCGTCGGGTCGGTCTTGGGGGTGAGTCCGTACGCCTCCAGATAGTCCGGGGTGATCTCGTTCTCGAGGTTCTTGGCGTGCCACATCGGGTTCGCGCCCGCGGGCACCTCGCCGCCGGCCAGACCGAGGTCGTGCCAGAGGTTGTCGATGCCGATCGCGCCGTTACCGCACGGCACCGTCGAGCCGACTTGGGATCCGGTGCCCGGTGGACACTGTTTCTGGTCCGGCAGGGGAGCCTTGCCCCACAACCCGTTCGTGCCACCGGAAACGCCTTGCCAGCCGCGGGTGTAGAACCCGACGCCGATGTTGATCCGGCCGGCCTGCATCGCGCCTCGGAAGTAGTGATAGGCCCAGTCGGTGTTGAGATAGCCCTGCCCGTCGTACTGCGGTGTCGTGTACACCTGCCAGTGCGCGAGTTCCGCGTCGTTCCCGGCGTCGTAGAGCGCCGCGTTCGGCCCGGCGAACTGGTTCCACGCGCCGTGCAGGTCGTAGCTCATCATGTTGGCGTAGTCGAGATACCGCGTGACGCCGTAGACCTCTTGGCCGCGCAGCAGCCAGCCGGACGCGGGCACCGCCGCGGTCAGCAGGTAGTGCTTGCCGTCGGCGGCACCGGCCCGGTCGATCTTCTCGCGCAGCGTGCGCATCAGGTTCTCGTAGCCCGCCCACAGGGTGCCGCGGTTGGCCTGCGCGATCCAGTAGTCGTCCGGGTTTCCGGCGTAGCTGGCCGAGGTCGCGTACTCGTAGTCGATGTCGGCGCCGTTGAATCCGTAGTCGCGCAGGAACTTCACGACGGAATCCGCGAAGACGTCGATACTCGCCTGGCTCTGCGTCATCTTGTAGAACCCGCCCGACGCGTTGCGCGTGCCGTCCGGGTTGAGGAAGCCGCCGGTCTCGGCCCAGCCGCCGATCGAGATCAGCGACTTCACGTTCGGGTTCTGCTTCTTGTACTTGGTCAGCAGATTGAAATGTCCCTTGTAGGGCAACGACGGATCCATCTCGGCGCCGGGCACGCCCGGCCATTCCATGCCGATGGCCTCGTTGTTCGCGCCCGGTTCGCCGACCGAAACCTTGTTCTGCGCGTCGATGTGGGCGAACGCGTAGTTGAGGTGGGTCACCTTCGACCACGGGATGTTGTTGACCAGATAGGCCGGTGCGCCGTTCTTTCCGGTGCGCCAGCTGGTGAAGTAGCCGATCACGCGGCGGGAATGCGCGTCTCCCAGTGATTCCCGGCCGTTCGTGTCGTAGACGGTGCAGTAGGGGGTATCGACGCCGGGTGTCCGGTACAGCCCGTCGGGGCGACAGTCCTCATGGCCTGCCGCGCTCGACGTGGACGGGGTGATGACGACGATCATGAGTCCGGCCAGCGCGATGAGCGACGCCAGCAGCGGGAGTAGTTTCCTGGTTCTCCTTGGCACGCCGAACCTCCGACAGTGGAAGATGGCCCTCGGTCCCAGCAGCTTTGGCCGCTCACCAGGCGCGCGTCAATAGGTGTAGACCAATTTCCATCCGGTGCCGTAAGACCGGGCGTACCTGCGCTTCGTCAGGTCTGGTCCTCGTCGAAGATCGAGGGCCGTTCGGGTGGCGGCGTGTAAGCGAGGCCGGTCAACAAGGTTCGCGGATGGCCATACTCCCGGCCACATCCGGTGAGTGCTATGACCCCGTGCCCTTCGACGCGGGTGTGCGGGCCGATCTTGCCGGGATACACCGAAAGCGCCTCGGCGAGCGTTTCCGCGCCGCAGTGTTCCGGGATTCCGAGTTCCGTGGTCAGCCGCCGGTACCGCCGGAGCCATTCCCGTTGCCAGTCCAGGGGATTTTCGGTGTGCTCGATGTCGTCGGCCCACCCTTTGGGCAACGGCGTGTCTTCATGGGGGAGCAGGTAGCCGTTCTCGGCCGCGAGTTCGCCGACCGATTCCTCGGGGACGGAGACGTCGTAGAACCGGACCGGCTCGCCCTTTTCCGCGATACACCAGGACGTCCTGGAGTCGCCGTGACTGTTGAAGTAGAAATGTGCCGTCCCGAATCGGCGGCTCAGTTCGACGCATCGCTCCTGGGTCACCCGGCGCCAGACGGCCTCGTTCGCGAGGATGTTCGCGTACATGTCGCGGGGCTCGGTGTCCCAGGCCTGCTCTTGCACGATGCCGGGAGGATGCTGATCCTGTGACGCGGAGCCGAAGACGAGAGTCCAGCCGTCGAGGGCCGGGCTGACGTAGACCTGGGCGCACCGCTGGTGCCCGACGGCGGAATAGTGCTGTGCCCAGATCTCGGTGCCGAGCGACATGGTCACCGGTTCCGCGTCGGAGAGGCCGAACGCGTCGAGCACCGCCGCCTGATCGGTGGTCGGGATGGCGTACCAGACCTCGCAGCAGTCCATCGGGACCGGGACGTCGTCGGCGAGTTTGCTCCGGATCAGGCGGCGGACGAGCGCGAGGTCGTACGCGCCGAGCCCCTCCGGCCCACCCACGGCATAGAGCAGCGCTCGTACCGCGTTGCGCAGCGCCGGTCCTCCGGTTCGCCGGATTTCGCGCAGTTCGGCGAGATCCTCCGGGCCGGCCTCGTCCAGATCCCAGGCGCTGAAACGTTCCCCGGCGGCCAAGGTCTCGGCCGCGGCTCTCATGTCCATACGGCGGAGGTTATCGAGAAACCACGACAGAAAACTCGTTTCCGTCGGGATCGGCCATTTCCACGCTGCCGTTCTCTTCCGCGCCGAGACGCGTCGCTCCGAGCGAGACGAGGCGCTCCACTTCCGTCAGTGTTCCGTCGAGTGCGAAACGCACCCGGCGTCTTCCGGTCTTGGCGTCGAACGGCGGGCCACCCCAGGTGATCTTCGGGCCGCCGTGCGGTGAACGGATCGCGGTCTCCTGGTCTTCGTCCCAGACCAGCGGCCAGCCGAGCGTCTTACTCCAGAAGTAGCCGACTTCCTGCGAACCGTCGCAGGCGAGGGCGCCGACGAAGCCACATTCGGCGAGGAAGTCGTTGCCCGGCTCGATAACGCAGAACTCGTTGCCCTCGGGGTCGGCGAGCACCACGTGTTCTTCCTCGGGACTCTGCCCGATGTCGATGTGACGGCCACCGAGGTCGAGCGCCTTCGCGACGGTGTTCCGCTGGTCTTCGCCTGACTCGCTCGTCAGGTCGAAATGCGCGTGGTTCTTGCCCGCTTTCGGTTCCTCGGTGGCGACGAAGCGGATCCGGAAACCGGTGCCGTCGGTCGGGACCAGTTCGGCGCCGTCCGTTTCCCAGCCGAGGATTCCCGCCCAGAACCGCGCGAGACCGCGCGGGTCGTTCGCGTCGAAACAGAGCGCGTGCAAGGTGGCGGTCATACGCGACCCTAACTCGTGAGTGGTAAGGACGGTTCTAACCGCCCTTACCACTCACGAGCCCCTTGACCGACTACGGCGCGGCACCCTGGCCCTTCACGCGCGGTCGGCGTGACTGCTGGTGTG
>NZ_JACBXD010000056.1 GCF_013870525.1 Amycolatopsis pittospori | reverse complement strand
CCTCCGGTGGGGCTCCGGCCCGCCGCGGCGGTGCCGCCGCTTTCTCGTCGGGAACCCGCGCGGGCGCTCGCCGCTCCCGCTGATCCGGCCCGATCACGCGTGACCCGATGGACGCCACGCGTGATCAGCCGGACGTCAGCGCGACGTCCGTCTGATCACGGGTGACGTCCGGCTGATCACGGGTGACGTCCGGCTGATCACGCGCGGCGGGCGGCGGAGCGGGCTTCGGCGGCCGCCCGGCGCTCTTCGAATCGTGACGCCTGGGTGTCGAGTCCCTTGAGGAACTGGTCGAGCTCGTGGCGGGCCTTCTCGCCGACCTCGCCGAGTCCTTCGAGCTCGAAGACCTTCCACTGCCGCAGCAGCGGCCAGATCACCTCGTCGTGATGGATCCGCAGGTCGTAGATGCCGGCCTTGGCGATCAGCGCGGCCTTCCGCACGAAGCTCGGGATCACCGCACCCGGCATCTGGAACTGGACGACCTCGTCGGTGATCGCGCGCATCATCGCGTCGGGTGAAAGCTCCAGCGACGCCTGCACCAGATTCCGGTAGAAGACCATGTGCAGGTTCTCGTCCATCGCGACCCGCGCGAGCAGCTTCTCGCACAGCGGATCCTGCGTGTACTTACCGGTGTTGCGGTGCGAAAGCCGCGTCGCCAGCTCCTGGAACGACACGTACGCGAAGACGTTCAAGAGCGGCTTGTCGCCGCTGTCGTACCCGGCCTGCATCGTCTGCATCCGTGCCCGCTCCAGCTCGACCGGGTCCACCGCGCGCGTCACCAGCAGGTAGTCGCGGATGCAGATGCCGTGCCGCCCCTCCTCCGCCGTCCAGCGGTGCACCCACGTGCCCCACGCGCCGTCGCGCCCGAAGGCCCGCTCGATCTCGCGGTGGTAGCTCGGCAGGTTGTCCTCGGTGAGGAGGTTGACCTCCAGCGAGGTGCGCGCGATCGGCGAAACCCGCGACTGCTCCGGATCCCACGGCTCGCCACCGAGTTCGGCGAAGTTCTTGCCCTCGCTCCACGGCACGTACTCGTGCGGCATCCATTCCTTGGCGATCGAGAGATGCCGGTTGAGGTTCTCCTCGACCGTCCCCTCGAGTTCGAGCATCAGCCGGGTGGTTTCGGGGACCGTCATGCGTTTCGTCCTTCCGGGATAACGGAAACGCCTACCTACGACACCGTAACTTACGGTGCCGTAGGTAGGCCACCTCCACGGCTGACGGACCGATGACCGGCCGGTGGCGGAAGGGTGACCGGCAAGCAGGTCGTGAGTGGCGATTCGGGTTCTAACCCGAATCGCCACTCACGACCACCCCGGCACGAGGCCTACTTGCCCGGCATCGCGGCGAGCTTCGGCACCATCTGCTCCAGCGCATACGGGATGCTCAGCACGGTGTTGAACGAGATCGCGGCGCCCACCGGCGGGTTCTCGTAGGTGATGAACAGATCCCGCTTCTCCTGATTGACCTTCAGCTTCCGATACACCGGATCCGCTCGCACCCGCGCCTCCGCGCCGACGTCGGAGTTCAGCCACACCAGGCGATCGGCTTCGAAGAGGTCGAAGCGCTCCGACGAGACTTCGACGACGTTGTCGGCCGGCTTGCTCTCCTTCACGACCGGGCCGGACGGCTGGTACCCCAGCTCCGTCATGAAGATCATCTTCGGGTCGGTCGTGGTGAACGCCGAGAACTTGCCCGCTTCGAAGGTGTCGGCGACGACCATCGACAGCTTCGCGAACTCGGGGTGCTCCGCTCGCGCCTTGGCGAATCGCGCGTCGATGTCCGAGATCAGGTCTTCGGTCTTCTGCGAGAGTCCCAGTGCCTTGCCGATCTGCCGGGTCATCCGCTGCCACGGCGCCGCGTAGTCCTCGTAGTCCCCCGGCTGCGCGACGACCGGCGCGAGCCGCACGAGCTTGTCGTACTGCTCCTTCTTCATCCCGCTGTACTGGGCGAGGATCAAATCCGGTTTCAGCGCGGCGATCTTCTCGAAGTTGTACTCGTCGCGTTCGCCGACGATCTCCGGCGCCTTGTCACCCCAGCGGGCCTGCGTCCACGGCCACTTCCCGTACGGACGCTCCCTGAACCAGTCGACGACGCCGACCGGCCGGATCCCCAGTGCCAGCACGGAATCGTGGTCGGACAGGCCGAGCGTGACGATTCGCGACGGCTGCTTCTCGACCGTCGTCGTCCCGTACTTGTGCAGGACACTGACCGGGAAGGTGCCCTGGGACTCCGGCGGGACTTCCGCCCCGTCCGCGGATTCCGCGGACCCGCATCCGGCCACCAGCAAGGACATCATCAGCGCGGTCAGGATCGCCTTGACCCGCACACCGAAATCGGACATGCGGGTAAGGCTAGCCTGGCCAAAGTCCTAAAGGGACGCGGTGAGACCTCGGGCACGCAGGACCGACCGCTCCAGCGGACGGAACACCAGCAACTCGATGCCGACGCCGACCAGCAGGATCAGGAAGATCGCCGAGATCACGCCTTCCATGCTGTTGAACGACGAGCCCTCGTTCAGATACGCGCCGAGTCCCTTGCCGAGCGCCGGGGACAGCGCGATCAGTTCCGCCGCCATCAGCGAACGCCACGAGAACGCCCAGCCCTGCTTGAGTCCGGCGAGGAAACCGGGCAACGCGGCGGGCAACAGGATGTGCCGGGCCGAGGACAACCTGCCGGCCCCCATCACCTGGCCGACGCGCGGCAGGATCGGCGGGATCTGGTCGATACCCGAGACCAGGCCGTTCGCGATCGACGGCACCGAACCCAGCAGCACGACGAAGTAGATCGAGGCGTCGTTCAGCCCGAACCACAGGATCGCCGCCGGCACCCAGGCCACCGACGGGAGACTCTGCAACCCGGTCAGGAACGGCCCGACGGCCGCGCGGACCAGCCGCACCTTCGCCACCAGCAGGCCGAGCGGGGTCCCGATGATCACCCCGATCAGGAAGCCGAGCGCGGCGCGGTGCACCGACGTCCAGACGAATTCGAAGATGTCGCCGTCGGTCGTGATGCCGACGAGTTCGTCCCAGACCGCGATCGGCGCGGGCAGCATCGATTCGGACCAGAACGCGGCGGCCCACAATCCCTGCCACAGCGCGACCAGCAGGGCCAGGAAGACCAGCGGCGGCACGAAGGAGCGCACGAACCGCTTCCCGCGGCTCTCCCGGCGTTCCCCGGTGGGGGTGTCGAGTGAGTCGAGCCCCGCTCCGACGGCCTCATCCGCTTCCGAAGACTCTACAGCCGCGGCAGACGTGTCAGGGCGGTCAAGCCGCGGCATGGGTACTGATCACCTCCCGGAGGTGACCGGTGATCTCCAGGGTCAGCTCTTCGGCGTCGGACGCCTGGACGTCGCGCCATTCCCGCACGACACGGCCCGGCCGCGACGAGAGCAGCACGACGCGCTGACCGAGCCGGACGGCCTCGCGGACGTCGTGGGTCACGAACAGCACCGAGGTCCCGGTGCTGCGGTAGACGCGCAGCAGTTCGCCCTGGAGGACGTCGCGGGTGATGGCGTCGAGCGCGGCGAACGGCTCGTCCATCAGCAGCAGCGCCTGCTCCTGGTCGCCGCCGACGCGCAGGGTCGCGGCCAGCGCCCTGGCCAGCGCGACCCGCTGCCGCATACCGCCGGAAAGCTCGTGCGGCCGCTTGTCGCCCGCGCCGCCGAGGCGGACCAGTTCGAGCAGTTCGGCGGCCTTCTCGCGACGCTCGGTCCGGCCGAAACCGGCCAGGCGCAGCGGGAGTTCCACGTTGCGGGCCGCGGTCAGCCACGGCATCAGGGCGGCCTCCTGGAACATCACCGCGGGGCGGGACGTCTCCAGCGTGATCGAGCCGGACGTCGGCCGGTCGAGGCCGGCGACCAGGTTCAGCAGGGTGCTCTTGCCGCAGCCGGACGCGCCGAGCAGGCAGACGAACTCGCCGGGGGCGACCGTCAGGTCCATCCCGTCGAGGGCCACGACGGCGCGGCCGGTCGGGCCGAACGCCTTCCGGACCCCGTCGAGGCGCACGGCGACACCGGTGGACAGGCCGGGCTCCAAGGTGGTCGTCATCGCTGATCCCCTCCGGTCACTTCGTCAGCCCGGGCGCGTTCACGCCGGGCTTGCCCTGCTCGGAGAGCACGGCGTTGAGCGGGCCGAAATCGGCGAACCCCTTCAGGTCCACCGCGGACTTCACCACGCCCGCGGTCACCGAGTCCTGCGCGAGCTGGGTGAAGGTCGACGCGACCGGGTCGATGCCGAGTTCGATGCCCGAGAACGCCCGGTCGAGGACCGCCTCGCTCAGTGTGCTGCCCGCGAGCGCCTTGAGTTCTCCGTTGACCACAGTCTTCGCCTCGGCGGGGTTGGTCTTCGCCCAGTCGATGGCGGCGAGTTCCCCCTTGAGGATGGCGGTGACGGTTTCCGGGTGCTGCTGCAGGAACTCGCTGCGCACGATCACGACCGTGGTCGGGAACTTGCCTTCCGGCCACAGGGTCTTCTCGTCCAGCAAGACCTTCGCCCCGGCGTCGAGCACCAGCCGCGACGACCACGGCTCCGGCAGCCAGCCACCGTCGAGTTCGCCCTTCTTGAAGGCGTCGAAGGTCTTCGGGTTGTCGAGGTTGGTGATCTTGACGTCGGCGAGCTTCTTCTCGGCGATGTACTTCTTGAGCGCGACGTCCTGGGTGTTCGCCAGCGACGGAGTCGCGATGTTCTTGCCCGAAAGCTGCTCGGGCGTGGCGATCTCGGGCTTCACCACCAGCTGCGCACCGCCGGTGACCGCACCGGAGACCAGCTGGATGGCGCCCTTGGACTTGGTGAAGGCGTTGATCGCCGGGCCGGAGCCGATGAAGGCGATGTCGAGCGAATTGCCGAGCAGCGCGTTGACCTCTTCGGGCCCGGCGTTGAACGTCTGGGTGGTGAGCTTCGTCGAGCCCAGCTCCTTGGCGAAGAACTCCTTCTTCACCCCGATCAGCGCGGGGGCGTGCGTCACGTTCGGGAAGTACCCGACGCGCACCTCGGCCGCCGCGCCCTGACTCTTCTGCTCCGCCGGGGCCGCGCCGCTGTCCGCACGTGAACACCCCGCGATCCCGCCGGCCAGGGTCAGGGCGGCGAGTGCCGCGGCCAGGATTCGCGTTCTGTGGTGGGTGCTCACGGCAGGGTCGCCTTTCGGGGGATACAGCTCGGCCTCGGGTGGTGGCCGCGAGAGTCGCATGTTCACCCACGTGCCTGCATCGCCATCCGCATGACGGGAAAGATCCTGAGAAACCTTGACACCAGGCGGAACAGTTGTTCCACATGCCAGGACGCGTGTCCCAGACCCACTACCCCCGATCGGGCGTCCTCCCGGTGTAACGGTCCGGGCCGAACGGGCGAATCACGGTTGACCGCGACCGGACATCCGGCAGGGCACGTGAAGAACCACCAGGGGGAGACGGCAGGTGGGGTCGAGGTGGCGATGAAGCACCCTCGGACCGTCGCGATGGCGGGCGTCTTGACCGCCGGGATCGGCTTGGGCGTCCTGGCGATGACGCTCAAGATCGCCGACGGCACGCACACCGTGCTCGACACCACCTTGTCCACCGCGACCGGGTTCCTCTTCCTGCTCGCCGGCGCCGTCGCGCAGGTGCGCCGCGCCTCGAATCCCATCGGCCTGCTCATCGCGGTGGCCGGGCTCGCGTTGTTCGCCGAAGACCTGCAGTTCGCCGGAGACCCGCTCGCGCACACCATCGGACTCGCGCTGCCCGCCGCGTCCAGTCCGGTGATCGCGCATCTCGTGCTGGCCTTCCCGCACGGGAAGCTCCGGTCACGCTGGGAACGCGTCCTCGTCTTCTCCGCCTATGCCGTGGTCTTCGGCTCGGCCGTTCTCGGGCTGCTGGTCAACGACGACCCGCGCAATCTCGCCGCCGTCGCGGCCTCTCCGGAGGCCGAACAACTGGTCAAACGGCTGCTGGAACTGATCGGCGCGGTGATCGGCGCCGGTGTCGTGGTGGTACTGCTCTATCGCTGGCTCGCCGGACGGCTTCCGCAACGGCGGCTGCTCTCCCCCGTCGTCGCCATCGCCGTGGTGGGCGCGGTCTGCACGACGGTCGGCAGCGCGCTCGGCTCCGGGCACCCGTACTCCGAACCGCTGCTGGACGTCTACCGGATCTCGTTCTGCCTGTGGCCGCTGGCGTTCCTGATCGGGGTTCTGCGGGCGCGGGTCGGCAACGCGGAGATGATCCGGCTCCTGCTGGAACGCGACGGCTCCGGGCTGGCGGCGCTCGTGCAGGACGACGAGGTGTGGAAGGACAGCCGGTCGATCGACGCGCTCAACGCGGCCGCCGGACTGGTGCTGGACAACCAGCGTCTCGCCGCTGAGCTGGAAGAACGCCTCACCGAGGTGCAGGCCTCCCGCGCGCGGATCGTGGCCGCGGCCGACGACGAGCGGCGTCGCGTCGAACGGGATCTGCACGACGGTGCGCAGCAACGGCTGGTGAGCGTCGTGCTGCTGCTGAGGATGGCCGAGCGGCGCCTCGGCGACGAACTGACCCCGGCCGTCGCGGCCCTGCTGACCAGCACCATCGACGAGCTCCAGGCCACCGTCACCGAGCTGCGCGAGCTCGCGCGGGGACTGCGGCCCGCCATCCTCACCGAGGCCGGGCTGATCCCCGCGGTCCGGTCGCTGCTCGACCGGATCCCGCTCGCGGTCGACCTCGCGGGCGCGGACGTGCCCAGGCTCAGCGGTGCCGTCGAGGCGACGGCGTACTTCGTGGTCACCGAAGCGATCACCAACGCGCTGAAGCACGCGCAGGCGCGCGAAGTCCGCGTGAGCATCGGAGTCGAGAAGGATGGTCTTCGCGTGGACGTCCACGACGACGGGACCGGCACGGCCGACATCGACGGCGGCTCCGGGCTGCACGGACTGCGCGACCGCGTCCGCGCGCTGGGCGGGGAATTGACCGTCTTCAGCGAACCCGGCTCCGGCACCACGGTTTCCGCCGTCATCCCGCTGAACGGCTAATCGCGCCGGGCGATGAGCGCGGCCAGCCCGTCGAGGATCCGCTGCAGCCCGAACTCGTACCCGCTGTCGGCGGGCGCGCCGTCGACCGACTCCGCCGCCTCCAGCAGCGCCGGGAACATCTCCGGGTTCGCGGCGACGTGCCCGCGCAGCCCGCGATCGCCTTCCCACGGCTGGGTTCCGGCGTTGTTCGTCGAATGGGTGTTACGCAGATGCCCGCTGAGCAGGAAGACCGCGTCCATCCGCTCGGCGCCGGTGAGCCCGGTGCCCGCCAGCGCGGCGACCGCGGATTCGGTCCAGCCGATCTCCCGTGGTCCGGTCGCCCGGACGCCGACGGTGGCGTCCGGCAGCCACGGATGCCTGCGCCAGGTCATCCGCATCTGATGCGTCCACTCCTCGATCCGGGAGCGCCAGTCGCCCGGCAGCGCCAGCAGATCCGGCGCGGGGCCGATGGCCAGCTCGGTCATCACCGCGAGCAGTTCGGCCTTGTTCTTGACGTGCCGGTACAGCGCCATCTTCGTGACGTCGAGCCGGCCGGCCACCAGCTGCATGGAGACGCCCGCGATGCCGTCCGCGTCGGCGATCTCGGTCGCGGCCTCGGCGATCCTCTCGATCGTCAAGGCCGGGCGGGCGCGTTTGGGCTCCCGCTGCGAAAGACCCCAGAGCAGGTCGATGCTGCCGGCACCCGGTTCCGGGCCGGCGCCTGTCGAGGTCGCCATCACGCACTCCAATTCCGAAAATTCGGGCTTGTCATCCGGTCTCGGATGTGTCTAACGTACACCATGTGTCCGGCGGACACATAGCTCTCCTGGGGACACTTCAGCGTCCGCGGGTAACTCCTTTGGGGAAGGAAGCGCTCATGCGCAAGTTCAAGCTGCAGGTACAGACCACCATCGACGGCTACATGGGCGGTCCGGAAGGCGAGATGGACTGGATGACCCTGCCGTGGACCGAGGACGTCAACGCCTACGTCGGCCCGCTCTGGGACCCCGTCGACACCATCGTGCTCGGCCGCAACCTCGCCGAGGGCTTCATCCCGGCCTGGCAGTCCGGCATGGAGGGCGAGACGCAGGAAACGATCGACAAGATGAACAACACGCCCAAGGTGGTGATCTCGAACAGCCTCAAGGAGTCGCCGTGGGAGAACGCCACCGTCGCCGGCGGCGACCTGGCGGAGATCGTGGGCAAACTCAAGGACCAGCCGGGCGGCGACATCATCACCTCGGGTGGCGCGAGACTGGCCGCTGACCTGATCGCACTGGGCCTGCTCGACGAGATCCACCTGTTCGTCAACCCGACCGCGATCGGCGCCGGCCTGCCGGTGTTCCCGGCGCTCGGCTCCAATCAGGCACTGCGGCTGGTGAAGTCGAAGACCTTCGAATGCGGGATCACCGCGCTTCACCTCGAACCCCAAGACTGACAGCTGTCACCAGGGGGTGTCAGGCCAGCCCGCGGATCGCACGCGCGGGCGGCCGCACCCCCTGGATCGACGCGACCATCTCCAGCACCTGCCGGGTCCGCTTCACTTCGTGCACCCGGAACACCTTCGCCCCTTCGGCCACCGCCCAGGCCGTGGCCGCGAGGGTCCCGTCGACCCGCTCCGCGAGTTCCACGCCGAGCGTCTCGCCGACGAAGTCCTTATTGGACAGTGCCATCAGGACCGGCCAGCCGGTGTCCGCCAGCTCCCGCGCGTGCCGCAGCAGCGCCAGGCTGTGCCAGGTGTTCTTGCCGAAGTCGTGGGTCGGGTCGATCAGGACGCCCTCGCGGGGGACGCCGAGCGCGACCACCGCTTCCGCGTGCGCCGTCGTCTCCGCGACGACGTCCGCGACGACATCCGGATAGTGCACCCGGAACGGCCGGGTGCGCGGGACGGCGTTGCCGGTGTGCGAACAGACGTAGCCGGTGCCGAACTCCGCCGCGACCTCCGCGAGCCGTGGATCCGCCCCCGCCCAGGTGTCGTTGATGAGATCCGCGCCCGCTTCGGCCGACCGCCTGCCGACCTCGTGCCGCCAGGTGTCGACACTGATCACCAGGTCCGGGTGCAGTTCGCGGATCCGCTCGACGAACGGCACCACCCGTCGGATCTCTTCCTCGACGTCGACCTCCGCACCGGGCCCGGCCTTCACCCCGCCGATGTCGACGATGTCGGCCCCCTCCTCCACGGCCCGCGCGACGGCCGCGAGCGCGTCCGGATCGGAAAAGGTCGCACCCTTGTCGTAGAAGGAATCCGGGGTGCGGTTGACGATCGCCATGACCAGGGCGCGGTCCCGGGCGACACGTCGCCCGCGGAAGGTCAGCTCGTTCACGGGTCGATCGTACGGAGCCGGATGATCCCGGGGGAAGTGCCGCCCATCGGGACCGTCCCGGGCAGCGGGAGCACCCATTCGAGTGGCATATCTGATATATGAAGGAAGAGATCGGATCTCTCTTGACTCGCTCTCGAAGTGGCGAGTAGACGTTGTCCCGCAAGGAAGTTCCGTCAGGCGACCCGGTCGCCCCGGAGCCGGCCGGGATGCCGACGGACGGCGGATCGGCATCCCGGTCACTACGCTCCGGACGCAGGAAGGGCCACGAATGTCCTCAGATCCTCTTCGCGTGGCACGCCTTTCCCGGCGGACGGTGCTGGCGGGCGGCGCGGGTGCCCTCGGCGCGCTGGTCCTGCCCGGGACCGCCGCGGCCGCTCCGGTGGACTGGTCCCGCGCGGTCGTCGACTCGACGATGAAGCGCTACACGCCCGCCACCCTCGGCGGCTGGGGCTACACCCGCGGTCTCTACCTCTACGGCCAGTACCTCGTGTACCGCCGCACCGGCGAGAAGCGCTACCTCGACCACATCCTCGCCTGGTACGACCGGTTCGTCACCGAAAGCGGGATCTCCAACGGCTTCACCAATCTGGACGCGATGCGTTCCGGGCAGATGTTCCCCTTGCTGTACGACGAAACCGGGCAGGCGAAGTACAAGACCGCGGCCGAACAGCTGCGCCGCCGGTTCCCGTCCTATCCCCGGACGTCCGACGGCGGGATGTTCCACGCCACGAGCAAGACCGGGCAACTGTGGGCGGACGGCGTCTACATGGCGCAGCCGTTCCTCGCCTTGTACGGCAAGACCTTCGGCGATTCCGGCTATTGCTACGAAGAGTCCGCGAAGAACATCGTCGTCTACTTCGACCGGTTGAAGGAACCCGCGAAGGGCCTGCTCTACCACGCCTACGACGAGGACGGTTCGGAACCGTGGGCCTCGGGGGGCGGACGGCATTCGAAGTTCCACTGGGCCCGCGCGATCGGCTGGCTCGGGATGGCGGCGATCGACCTCCTCGAGATCCTCCCCGAAGGCCACCCCAGGCGCCGTCGTCTCGTCGAGATCGTCCGGTTCCTGGCGGCCGGCTACACGCGCTGGCAGGACCCGGCTTCGGGCCGCTGGTTCCAGATCGTCGACCGCGGCGGCGACCCGGACAACTGGCTGGAGACCTCGGCCTCGGCGATGTACACCTTCCTGCTCTCGCGAGCGGTGGAACGCGGGTACGTCGGTTCGGAGTACGGACCGGTGGCCGCGAAGGGCCATACCGGTGTGCTCTCCCAGGTTTCGACCGGTCCCGACGGACTGACGAACATCGCGAACATCTCCGAAGGCACGAATGTCGGAGACACGGCGTATTACTACGCACGCCGGCGTGGCACCAACGATTTCCATGGTCTCGGTGCGTTTCTCGTCATGAATGAGCAACTCGCCTTCTGAGGTCGCCGCACCGGCCGAAGGGCGCTTTTCCCAGGTCAGAGCCGGGGAAAGCGTCCTTCGGTTCCTTATCGGGTCGTACTGGGTATTGACCGGAGGCGCTAATATCGCGTGCTGCGACGCCCAATCCCAGGAGGGACGACCGGATGCGCGAGACGCCGCCCCAGGCTTCTTATACCCGGCTCGAACTCGGCGATACCGGCACGATCCCCGTCGGGGTGGCGGTTTCCCCGCATATCTCACTCGTTTCGATGCTGGTCGAGGTCGTCGGCGGGTACGACCGCGGCCTGCCCGCCGCCTGGCGCCGCCAGGTGGCTTCGGCGATCCCCGAGCAGGGCTACCGCGCCGCGAGCGCGCTCTCCCGCCGCGGCACCTCCGTGCAGCCGGACTTCATCGTGCCGATCAGTCCCGCGCGGGACGCCTCCGCCGCGAGCCAGGCGGACGTGCTGCGCGACCTGTCGGAGGCCGACATCCTGAAGGGCCTGGACGAGGTCTTCGGTGAGCGGCTGCCCGCGCACTGGCGGCAGGCCGCCGACCATCCGAGACGGTGGGCGGCCTCCCTCGCGGACGCCTTCACCGCGACGAGGCTCGCCACCGAGAACCTGTGGACCAAGGCCCGCCCCCTGCTCGACCGTGAGATCGAGCGGATCGGCGTCGCCTCCGTCCGAGGCGGGACGGACGCCGTACTCGGCCTGCTGCGGCCGCATTTCCGGTTCCAGGGCGGCTCACTCTTGCTGCCCGACGCCGAACCGGCGCGGTACTCGACGCGGGGCCGCAAACTGATCCTCGTCCCGATGCTCGCGGGCTGCCGGTCGGTGGTCGCGAACTTCGACGAAGAGGACGCCATCTGGATCGGCTATCCCCTGCCCGGTCTGGACGGCCTGCTCGACAACGGGCGGGCCGAACCGCGCCCCGGCGTCGACGGACTCGACCTGGTTGTCGGCGCCCACCGCGCGAAACTGTTGCGGCACTTGGGAAAACCCGCGCGGATGGGCGAGATCGCGAACCTCCTTTCGTGTGCCGCGAGCACCGCGACCTACCACTGTGAACAACTCGTCTCGGCCGGCCTGATCCAGCGGCACCGCGAGGGCCAGGTCGTCCTCGTGGTCCGGACGCCTCGCGGTGACGCGCTGGTCGACCTGCTTTCCTGAGTCTCCCGCGGACCGCCCTGGATCGAGGGGCGGCCGTCGTGCAGGAGGCGATGTTGCGAAAGCCACTTTCGCAACGTTGAAGGTTGCGAAAGTGGCTTTCGCAACAAGGGCTCCCGAAGGACTTGAAGGTCCCCTAGACCTTCTGCAAGCCCGGCTTCCCCGCTTCGACGACGTAGCTGCGGTCCGCGGCCAAGGTCACCTTCGAGAAGTCGTACTCGGTGGTGTCCGAAACCGTCATGAAGTCCGCCCGCATCTGCGCCTGCGACGCCGTCACCCGCACGTAGCCGCGTTTTCCTCGGCAGTACTTGATATGCGGGTTGTGCGAGAGCCAGGTGGACGACGGATCGGTCGCGGTGTCGCTGTTGCTCGTCACCGACGTCGTCACCAGTTCCGATCCGAACACCGGGTCGCTGTGGTTGAAGTAGTCGCGGCGGAGATCCGCCGCCCAGTGCCGGTGGACGTCGCCGGTCAGCACGATCGGGTTCGGTACCTTGCGGTCCACGATGCCCTTCGCGATCCGGTCGCGCGAAGCCTCGTAGCCCTGCCAGGAATCGGGGCTCTCACAGGTGGCCTTGTTGCCGTCGCCGTCGCGGGTGGCGAAGAAGACCTGCTGTCCCAGGAAGTCCCACTTCGCCGGATGCGTCTCCAGCGCCTTCAGCAGCCAAGCCTCCTGTGCCGTGCCCAGGATGCTGCGCGACGTCGCCCGCATGTCGGTACACGCCGGGCCTGCCGAACCGGACGGGTCGGTGACCTGCGCGTTGCGGTACTGGCGGGTGTCGAGCAGGTGGAACCGGGCGAGGTTCCCCCAGCCGAACTGCCGGTACAGTCGGATCGTCGCGCCGCTCGGCTTGGCGGTCGCCCTGATCGGCATGTTCTCGTAGAACGCCTGGAACCCGGCGGTCTTGCGCTCCGCCGTCGCCGGAGCCGTGGTGCCGTTCCAGTTGTTCATCACCTCGTGGTCGTCGAAGACCACGATCCACGGCGCCATCGCGTGCGCGTTCTGCAGGTCGGCGTCGGTCTTGTGCTGGGCGTGCCGCGCGCGGTACTGCGCCAGCGTCTTCACCTCGTCGGTGAAGGCCAGTTTGCGCGGGTTGCGTTCGGCGGCCACGCGACCGGACTTCTTCTCGTACATGTAGTCGCCGAGGAACAGCACCAGATCCGGGTCGTCGGCGAGCATCCCCTTGTACGAGTGGTACCAGCCCTCCTCCCAGTGCTGGCACGACGAGAAGCAGTACTTCAGCCGGTCGACGGCGGCACCGGCGGCGGGGGCGGTCCGCGTCCGGCCGACCGGCGAGATGTAGCCGCCGGCCTTGAAGCGGTAGAAGTACTCGCGTCCCGGCTCCAGCCCGGCCGGTTCGATGTGCACGCTGTGCCCGGAGGCGCGGACCGCGGTGGCGGCGCCCTTCTGTGCGATCGAGGAGAACGCCTGATCGTTCGCGATCTCCCAGTCCACTGTGTACGAAGCGTCCGGCATGCCACCGAAGCCGTCGGGGTTGAGCGGGGCGGGGGCGAGCCGTGTCCAGAGCACGACGCTGTCCGGCAGCGGGTCGCCCGAGGCGACGCCGAGCTGGAACGGGTCACGGATGGCGGGCGCCGCCGCCATCGTTCTCGCGTTCGCCCACGTGGGCAGCGTCGACGACAACGCCGCGGCCGACACCGCCGCTCCACCGAGGAGTACCGCCCGCCGATTCACCTGACCCATGAGAATTCAACCTTTCGAAGTGGGGAAAGAAACGGGGAGGAATTTCACGCGGCGTAATCGGTGATGCCGCCACTACAGGCTTCGAGGGTCGGATTCGCCGACGCGTCGGCGACGCAGACCTTGTAGTAGACCCACGACCCCTTCGCGACCGGCACGGCCTTGTCGACGTGCGTGCCGTTCCCGCCGGAAGCCCAGACGTAGAACGGGCCGGCGCCGCCCTTCAGCCAGTAGGCGACCACGGCGGACTTGCCGTCGGCGTCCTTGTCGTAGACCAGGAAATGAGCATCCGATGAACGGAACTGTCCTTCGCCCGCGCAAACACCGGTGGAACATTCGGCGCTGCCGGAGCCGACGCCGCAGTCGGGCGCGATCCGCTGATCTGAGCCGGTGTAGACATATCCGTCCGAGATGTAACCCCCGAGCGCGGGAACGTAGTCCCACAACGTCGTCTTGCCCAAGGGGCCGGTGACCTCGGTCCCGATGGTCTGGCAGTCGATGGTCACCGTGGCGCCGTTGGCCACCGTGCGCACCGCCGACGAGCTGGTGCTCGGCGCGCGGCGCACGTTCAGCGGGTCACCCGCGGTCTTCACGGTCCCGGTCGCCGCGGCGAGCGCGGGGGTCGCACCGGCTAGGCCCAAGGCACCCGCCGTCGCCAGCACGAGAAAGAAACCGGCCAGACGCCGGATACTTGAACGCTTCATGGCTTCCAGCGTCATCCGGCGTCGTACACATCCCGTACAAACCGCGAGCACTGTCTGCACATGCATGCGAATGGATCTAGCCAACCATGGCCGCTCCGTAATACGATCGGCCGATATGGGGCTCCTGCCGTATTGGCGGTTTAGGTGACTATTCTCGGGTTTCGCGTTCTCGGTCCGCTCGAAGTGGCGGTGGACGGACAAGTGGTGCCGCTCGGCGGCCCCAAACCCCGCCTGCTGCTCGCTGCCCTGCTACTCCAGCCCAATGTCGTCGTCTCCACGGAACTGCTGATCGAGGTCCTCTGGCCCTCGTCGGCTCCGCGTTCGGCGGCGGCGAACATCCGCACCTACGTCCACTCGCTCCGCAAACGCCTCGCCGATCGCGACCCCGCACTGGGGGAACGGATCGGCAGCCGGGCGTCCGGGTACATCCTCAAGGCGAGCCCGGAGGAGATCGACCACGTCAGGTTCGGCGAACTCTCCGCCCGCGCGCAGGCCGCACTCGGCCGCGGGGACGCCGAAACCGCACTCGACCTGCTGGATCAAGCCGAAGGGTTGTGGCGCGGGGAGGTCCTGGAAGGACTCCCCCACGACCACGGTTGGGGCGCGACCGTCGCCCGGCTGACGGAACTGCGGCTCGCGGTCTCCGAACAACGGCTGCGGGCCAGGATCGAACTCGGCCGCACCGCCGAAGCGGTCGCCGAGCTGCGCGGCCTGGTCACCGAACATCCGCTGCGCGAGGAACTCTGGCAGCAGCTGATCGTCGCGCTGCGGGCCGACGGCCGCACGACCGACGCGATCGAGGCCTACGAGACGGCCGAGAAGGTGCTGGCCGACGAACTCGGCACGGAACCGGGACCGCGGTTGAGGGAGCTGCGGGCCTCGCTGGTCGTCACGCCGGCGGCGTCCCAGGAAACCGTGGCGGTCGCCGTTTCCCGGCCGACGGCGCCGGTCTGCCAGCTGCCGCTGGACCTACCGGACTTCACCGGCCGCGACGTCGTGGTCGCCAAACTCGTCGGACTCTTCCGCAAACGTCGTGAGCAGGGGAAACCCGCGATCGCGGTGCTTTCGGGGGCGCCCGGGGTCGGCAAGTCCTCGGTCGCCGTCCGGGTCGCGCACGCGGTGCGGGAGGACTTCCCCGACGGCCAGTTGCACGTCGATCTCGCCGGGACGTCGTCCTCGCCCCGGCCCCCGATGACCGTGCTCGCCGAGCTGCTCCGCGCGCTGGGTGTCCCGGACGCGGGCCTGCCGCGTGATCTCGCCGAACGCGCGGCGCTGCTCCGGTCCCGGCTCGCGGGGACGCGGATGTGCGTCGTCCTCGACGACGCCGGCAGTGCGGCGCAGGTCCGGCCGCTCCTGCCCGGGGCGGGTGCCTGCGCGGTGCTGATCACCAGCCGGGTGCGGCTGCCCGATCTGGCCGGGGCCACCCCGTTCGACGTCGATCTCCTGCCCGAATCCGAGGCCGCGAAGCTGCTCGAAGGCATCGTCGGCACAGAACGGGTCGCCGCCGAGCCGGAGAGCGCGACCGCGATCCTGCGTCACTGCGGCTACCTGCCGCTGGCGCTCCGCGTCGCCGGGGCGAAGCTCACCCACCGTCCTGGCTGGACACTGCGCGTGCTGGCGGACCGCTTGAGAGACGAAAGACGGAGATTGGACGAACTCCGCGTCGGCGATCTGGCCGTCCGGGCCAGTGTGACCCTCAGCTACGACCTCCTCCCGATGTCCGCGGCCACCGCGTTCCGCGGTCTCGGCGGTCTCGGCTCGGTCCAGTTCCCGGCCTGGGTGGTCGCGGCGCTGCTCGGCCGCCCGTACGCCGACGATGTCCTGGACGTGCTGGTGGACGCCCATCTGGTCGACCTCCTGGGCTCGGACGGCACCGGCGAGCCCCGCTACCGGCTGCACGACCTGCTTCGGTGCTACGCCGTCGAACTCCGCGCGCAGGACGTCCCGGCGAAGGCCCATGACGCCACGAAGCGGGTACTGGAGGGGTATCTCGCTCTCGCGGTCGAAGCCGCGGACAGGATGCCGATCCACTTCTTCGGGCTCTACCGGGACGACACCGCCGCCCAGCCCGCTCTCCCGCCCGGGACCGGACATCTGGTGGAGGATCCGGCCGCGTGGTTCGCCGCCGAACGGCACACCTGTGTCGCCGCCGTCTCGCTGGCGGCCGAACTCGGCTTCGACGCGCTCGCCTGGCGCCTCGCCGCCGCGCTCGCGCCGTACTTCGACCAGCGCGGGCACCAGGACGATTGGCTGCACACGCACGCCGTCGCCCTGGCCGCCGCACGCCGGTCCGGCGAGGTCCGCGGGGAGGCGATCATCCAGCGGAACCTCGGACAGATCCAGCTGTACCAGGACAGCTACGCCGAGGCGCAGGTCGCTTTCGAGCAGTCGCAGCTGCTGTTCGACAAGATCGGTGACACTCGGGGGGCGGCGATCGCGCTGGCCGGACTCGGCACCGTGCTGCGGATCAAAGGCGACGTCACCGTCGCGCTGGAGCATTGTCACGCGGCGCTGGACCAGTTCTCCGCGGCGGGGGATCCGCACGGGGAAGCCGTCGCGCGGATCGCGATCGGCGCGGTGTGGCTGGCGCGACGCCGGTTCGCCGACGCGGAGCGCTGGTTCACCGAGGCGCTCGACCAGTCCGCGGCGATCGGCGACCGGCACCGGGAGGCGCACGCGCTGAAGCGGCTCGCGATGTTGCGCCAGCACCAGGGCAACCTCGCCGGCGCGCGGGAACGTGTCGACAGGGCGATCGCGATCTTCGACGAACTCGGCGACGACCATTGCGTCGGGTACGCGAATCAGAACCTCGGCGAGCTCTATCTGCACAGCGGGGATCTGGCCCACGCGCAACTGCTGCTGGTGAACTCGCTGAGCGTGCACCGGCGCAACGGCGACCGGCGGTCCGAGGCGGAGGTGTCGCAGTTGCTCGGGGAACTGCACGAGGCACTGAGCCAGCCCGAGCGGTCACGGACGTACTCGGAACGTGCACTGGCGTTGTGGCGCGAACTTTCCGCGCGGCCACAGGAATCCGCGCTCGCTTCACGATTACAGGAATCCGCCGAAGCCTCCTACGGGAAGCCGGCTTCCGCATAAGTACGTGCTTTTGTATCGATCGTGTACAAGGTCCGGCGAAGCTCCCTTCGTAGCAATCAAGAGTGCTCGAAGGGAGACCGGAATGGTCCGGACCGTGAAGGCCCGCCGCGTGATGGCGGCCGTGCTGGCCATGGGGGCGGTCACCGCGCTGGCCGCCGGCCCCGCGAACGCCGCACCCGAAGGGATCTGGCGCGCCGATTTGTCCACTGTAGACGGCGATGACGTCAACGTCCGCAGCGACGGCGGTGTGCTCAGCCTGGAAAACGCCGCCTGGCACAGAAAACCGGATTCCATCGGGAGCCAGGGCTACCTGCTGCTGGCCGAGCAGCAGCTCGGGAAGCCGGTGAACCGCGTCAGCGCCGAGGTGACCGCCGACGCGCCGAAGGGCACCTCCATCGAGGTCGACGTCCGCGGGAAGCTCAACTCCAACGACTGGACGGAGTGGACGCCCACCGAGGACGGCGCCGCCCTGCTGTCCACTTCGGTCACCACGGTCCAGGTCCGCATCGGACTCCGCACCGCGAACGACGGCGTGACCGCGAAGGTCAGCGACGTCGTGCTGCGGGGCGAACTCGGCCCGCGGACCAACGCCGTCGGCGCCGCCGCGGCCCCGTTGACCTACAAGGTCTTCGGCACCCGTGAAGGTCTCGTCGGCGGCACCACCGCGAACGGCCACGTGATCAAGTCGCGTGACCACTTCGTCGCCCTCCCCTCCGGCCGCGGCCTGGCGCCCAAGAACACCGGCAACTACACCGTCCGCGTCTGCCGCACCGACAACAGCCGCTGCGAGTACGCGCCGGTGTGGGACGTCGGCCCGTGGAACACCAAGGACGACTACTGGAACCCGTCGGCCACCCGCCAGATGTGGAAGAACCTGCCGCAGGGCAAGCCCGAAGCGCAGGCGGCCTACCAGGACGGCTACAACGGCGGCAAGGACGAGTTCGGCCGCAAGGTGGCCAACCCGGCGGGTATCGACCTCGCGGACGGCACCTTCTGGGACGGCCTGAAGATGTCCGACAACGGTTGGGTCAACGTCTCCTACCTGTGGACCGGCTCCGGCCCGACCGGCGTGGTCAGCACCGCGGGCGACCCGATGAACGTGCGCTCGTCGGCGAGCACCACGGCGTCGGTCAAGGGCCTCGCGGCGAACTACGCGAAGGTCAACATCGAGTGCTACGTCGAGGGCGAGACCGTCACCGGCAAGTTCGGCACCAGCAACATCTGGGACCGGATCGGCCCGGGGCACTACGTCTCCGACACCTACCTGAAGACCGGATCGGATCTGCCCGTCGCGCCGAAGTGCGCGTGACCTACCCCTGATCGCGAAGGCCCGGCGTGCCCCCATTACGCCGGGCCTTCGCCCTTTTTCGCGTCCCGATGATCGGCACTTTATTCACACCTATGAATGGCCTTCACAAGCGCGTAACCGTCGTGCGAAACTCCCGTGACTCATTTCCCACTGACGAATGGCGGGCCTTGTGAGCGTATCCCGGCGAACCCTGTTGACCACCGCGGCCGGCGCCGCCGTCGCGGCCACGACGATCACCTCAACTGCCAGTGCGGCCGAGGAAGAAGCCGCCGGGGCAAGGACTTTCCGCCAAGCGGCCGACTACGCGGTGACCAAACTGCGAGCCGTCGCGCCCCGCGTGACGGACTTCCCGGAGATCACCCGATTCGAGAAATGGACCTATTCCCGCAACGGCGGCTGGATCGGCGGATTCTGGCCGGGCACGTTGTGGCTGGCTTCGATCTACAGCGGCGATCCACAATTCCGCACCCTCGCGACGAGGTCCGCGGAAAAGCTCGCGCCACGCCAGTACGAAACCAGCGATCACGATCTCGGATTCCTGTTCTATCCGTCCTGGGTGACCGGCTGGCGGCTGACCGGTGACGAGAAATGGCGCACCGGCGCGCTCAACGCCGCCGCGTCACTCATCCAGCGGTACAACGAAAAGGGCAGGTTCATCCGGGCCTGGGGCGCCCTGGGCACGCCGGGCAACGCCGGCCGGGTCATCGTGGACACGATGATGAACCTGGACCTGCTGACCTTCGCGAGCAAGCAGACCGGCGACCGGAAGTACCTCGACGTCGCCGTCTCGCATGCGAAGACCACCGAGCGGGTCTTCCTGCGACCGGACGGTTCGACCCCGCACGTCTTCGACTTCGACCCGGACACCGGCGCCGACATCGGCCCGAACTCCGTGCAGGGCTACGGCCCGTCGTCATGCTGGTCGCGCGGGCAGGCTTGGGCGATCTACGGCTTCACCACGATGTACCGGCGCACCGGCGACCCGCTGTTCCTGCGGACCGCGCAACGCCTTGCCGACTTCGCACTCCGCTCACTGACGCCGGACAGCGTCCCGGTGTGGGACTACCTCGCCCCGCAGGCACCGCACGACATCAAGGACTCCTCCGCCGGCGCCGTGATGGCGTGCGGCCTCCTCGACCTGGCGAAGGTCGCGAACCGGCCGCAGTACCGCGAAGCCGCGATCCGGATCCTCACCGCGCTGTGCGACACCTGCCTGACCACGAAGTCCACCCGCGCCGAAGCGATCGTGGCGCGGGGCACACGCAACCGTCCGTCCGAAGACGGCGTCGAAGTGTCGCTCCCCTACGCCGACTACTACCTGCTGGAGGGCATCCTCCGGGTGCTGATGCCGAAGGAGATCGACAAGGCGATCGACCTCTCGAGCGTCTAGCGCACCCCCAGAGACGCTATGAACGGCTCGTTACTTGCAAATTTTGCAAGTAACGAGCCGTTCATAGCACGCGCGCGGGGCGATCCGAGGCTCAGTGACCGTGGTGCGCGTGGACCTTCGCGTGCCCGAGTCCTCGCCCGATCATCCACTTGTTCACCGGCACGGTCAGCACGAACGCGACGGCGAGCGCGAACGCGAGTGCGCCCCAGAACAGGAAGCTCCCGAGTCCGGCGTCCATGGCACCCGGCACGACGACCATGATCCCGTTGTCGACGATCTCCATGACCGCGATCGACACGGTGTCGGCGGCCAGCGCGACCTTGAGGGCGGCACCGAACGCGAGGCCCGACTTCAGGACGCCGCGCATCGTCAGCGCGTAGCCGAAGACGAAGGCCAGTGCGATCGACAGCACGATCGTCGCCGCGTTGTGCAGGCCGAGCGCCGTGCCGATGACCATGCCGAGGACCTCGCCGATCGCACAGCCGGTGAGGCAGTGCAGGGTCGCCGACGCCGCCATCGACCAGCTTGCTCCATGCCGCGTTTCGTTCATGCGGGTCAATATACCCCCCACCCGTATACCTGGTCGAGTGAGCCGCGTCTCCTGATCGCTGACCGTCACCTCGGTAGGCCGACCCGGTAATCGGACCAGGTCGATGAACTCACTTCCGTAACCCTTTGCGCTCATCCGGTTGACCGGGGTAACCGGAGACCTTAGTTTCGCCCGGAGGTCTCCACCGCGCGCAGACCGATCGGCTGGTTCAAGTGGTTCCGTGACTATGGGGTGGAGATGCGAGGGCCGACGAAGACGCTCGTTGTGGCCACCGTGCTCGTTTTGGGCGCGGTGTTCGGGCTGGCCGGCTGCGACGGCAAGGAGCCGGCGGGGATGGCCGCCAAACCGGTCCGGATCGCGTTCGTGCCGAAGGTCGCCGGCATCCCCTACTTCGAGGCGATGAACACCGGCGGGATGGCCGCGGCCAAGCAACTCGGTGTCGAATGGACCTCGAAGGGCCCGTCCACGGTGGACCCCGCCGCGCAGGTCTCGATCGTGCGCGGCCTGGTCGACCAGCAGGTCGACGTCATCGCGATCGCCCCGAACGACCCCCGGGCGATGGCGCCGGTGATCACCGACGCGCGCGCCAAGGGCGTCCATGTGATCACTTCGGACACCGACGCGCCGGGTACCGATCGCGAACTCTTCGTCAACCAGGCGACCCCCGACGGCATCGGCAAGGCGCTCACCGACGCGCTGATGCGCAAGATGGGCGGCACCGGAAAGTACGCGATCGTCTCCTGTGGTGAGACCGCCGAGAACCTCAACGCGTGGATCGCGGTCCAGCGCGCCTATACCGCTACCCAGTATCCCCATGCGCAACTCGTCGAGACGGTCTACGCCGGCGAGGACAAGGACACCGCCACCACGCTGGCCAAGCAGCTGATGGTCAAGTACCCGGACCTCACCGGCCTGGTCGGCGAGTGCACGACGTCCGCGCCGGGGGTCGCCGAGGCGGTCCGTTCGCAGGAGAAGATCGGGCGTGTGTTCACCGTCGGCGTCGGAACGCCGCAGGCGATCAAGCCGTACCTGCTGGACGGTTCGGCCTCGCTTTCCGTGCTGTGGAACGTCGAATCGCTCGGCTACCTCACCGCGTGGGCGGGCAAGCAGATCGCCGAAGGCAAACCGCTCGCCGCGTCCAACAAGGTCAACCTCGAACTCCCGGCGATCAAGTACGACGAGGTCACGAAGACCGTGCTGCTCGGCGACCCGCTGCTGATCACCCGCGAGAACGTCGACCAGTTCAAGTACTGACTCACCGGGCCCGCCGGACGGCACCCGCCGCGGCTCCGCCACCGAGGATCAGCACCAGCGCGGTCAGCCCCCACCGACGTTTCTCCTTGGTGCGCGCGTGCGGATCGGTCTCCGCCGCCTCCTCGCGTTCCCGGGGCGGCGCCGCCGAACGCTTCGGTTTCGGTACGGCGGGAGGGGGCGTGATCCGAGGCGCGACCACCGCGGGCGCACTCGTCGGCGTCGGACTCGGCGACGACGTGGGGGTCGGGGTCGTCGCGGTCGGTGTCGGTGTCGGACTGGGCGACGAAGGCGTCGGTGACGGCACAGGAGTAGGCGTAGGTGTCGGCGTGGGTGAAGGCGTCGGAGTGGGTGCCGGGGTCGGCGACGGCTTCGGTGGCTCGGGCTCGGGGACCTCGGGAGCGGTGAGACAGCCCGCCGCGTCCGAACCCGCCAGCGGCGCCGCCGAGCGCACCTCGGTCACGCGACCGCCGCGGTCGAGCCGGTAGAGCACGCTGCGCCCGCCGATCCGGTTCGCCGTGGCGTACAGCGCGCCGTCCCGGGCCAGCACGACCGAACCGTAGACCTCGGCTGGCGGGAACCGGGAACCGTCGGCTTCGAAGACCTTGCCGGTCACCGGGTCGATGGTGATCACGGCACCTTTTCCGCGCCAGGTGGTGGAAACCCCGTAGAGCAGTCCATTGTGATACGCGAAGTCGTTGACGTCGTGGGCGAGGGTGATCGGCCGCAGGAACACCGTCCGGATCACCCGCAGGTACCGCGCCCCCGGCGTCAAGTCCACTGTGTACAGAGTGCCGTTCCTGAGCAGGTACCAGGAATTCCCGCCGATCGCGCCGGCGGTCACCCCGGCGACCGGGCTCCACACCGGCGGCCGGTTCCCCGCGCGCGTGATCGGGCCGAGGTCCCGGGTGCGCCCGTCCCGGTCGATCGTCACCGCGTGGGCGCCCCTGCTCAGCCCTTCGGCGACGCCGTAGACCAGGTCGCGTGTCGCGGAGTAACCGAGCGCGTTGAGCCGGTACCCGGAATCGGCGACCCTCAGCGTCGTGCCCGAGCCGACGTCGATCCAGCGCAGCTTCGACTTCCCGTAGGACCCGGTCTCGGCCTGCACCACCAGGCAGGACTCGGCGGCGCGCGCGGCCATCGGGGCCAGCAGCGCGGACGCGCCCACCAGCCCGGCGACGGCCACCGTCGCCGCTGCCCGTGTCACGGTCTCCATGGGATCAGGCGATCCTTGCCCGCGCGTCCGTGAACGCGTCCGGCGGGATCCGCACCCCGCCGCCGAACGGGTTCTGCAGCTGGTAGATCGCGAACAGCAGCAGGGTGACCGTGCCCGCCAGGGTGGACACGATGACCAGATGCGCGGCCAGCCGGGTGCCGCCGAACAGGTTGGGCAGCAGCACCGAGATCAGGCTGCCGAGGATGAGGGCGAACCAGACGACGCCGCCGACCTTGCCGTCCTCGACGGCGCTGAGCCGATCCTGCCTGGCCTCGTAGACCTGCCAGAGCTGGGTGGCCGCCTCGGCCTTGCGCTCGCGGACCCAGTCGTCGTCCGACGGCGCCTTGTCGACCGCCTTGCGCAGCTGGTCGAGCTGCTTCCAGCCGGTGTCGCCCACGGTCTCACCGCCCCCGGCCATCAGCGGCCACTCCTCCTGTTCGACGGTGATCATGTAGGCCGCGCTCAGCTTCCGGACCTCGTCCTTGACCTCCGGCCCCAGGGAGTCCGCGGCCCAGACGGCGGCGACCAGGCTGTCCGCCTCGTGATAGGAGCCCTCGCGTGCCGCACTGGTGGAGTCGAACAGGGAGATCAGGATGAACGCCACCAGCACCGCGTGCAGCCCGCCGACGATGGTGAACACCTGGCCGGCGGCGTCGTTGTTGTCCGGCCGCCCCTCGTCCCAGCCGAATCTGCGGACGAGGTAGCCGACGAACCCCGCTAGTGCCGCCGCGCCGACGACCCAGGCGATGCCGGTCAGGTAAATACCCATTCGACTCCTTACCCCGTGAAGACTGCTGAAACTAGTTCACCGTTCGGCGCGGCGAAAAGCCCGGTTGAATCAATTCATACCGGTGGCGGAGAAGAAGAAGTCGATCATCACCGTCTCGGCCCAATTTCTCAGCCCGCGAAACGATTTCCGACACACGCCGAAAAGGGGCGTCACCGCTCAGGGAAGACCGCTTCACGACCGGGTGATCACCCGACACCGCACGTCACCGACGTCGTCGTATACCGACATTCCTCACCGCTCCGTCGCCCGAACGGCCGCCGTCAGCGGGCCCGCCGACGGCCAATCCGGCAAACAGGTGAATGTACCCGGAGACCCGATCGAGTGTTTGTGCGGGCATTCCCGCTTGCTATGTTGATTTTGCGCCTGCCCCACTCGAATGGGTATCCGCGAATTGTGAGAACTGCACTTCACCAGGGCGGGAATACCGGCCGATGACCCCTGCACGACACGAAGACGGGTGGATTTCTCAGTGACTGTCACGGATCCGGACACCTCGGCCACCGCCGCGGGAAACGCACAGCTGAGCCTGGGCAGGGCCGCCGCCCGCACGCTGGCCACGACCACCAAGTCGGTACCGCAGATGCAGGGCATCTCGTCGCGGTGGCTGCTGAAGCTGCTGCCGTGGGTGCAGGTCTCGGGTGGCGCGTACCGGGTCAACCGCCGGTTGAGCTACTCCGTCGGCGACGGACGGGTCACCTTCACCACCGCCGGTTCCCAGGTCCGGGTGATCCCGCCGGAACTGGGCGAACTGCCGCCGCTGCGCGGATTCGACGACGAGGAAGTGCTGTCCGAACTCGCCGGCCGGTTCGTCCAGCGGGAGCTCTCCCCCGGTGACGCGCTGGTCGAATTCGGACATCAGGCAGACCAGGTCTTCCTCATCGCCCACGGGAAGATCAACAAGATCGGCGTCGGCGCGTACGGCGACCAGACCGTGCTCGCCGTCCTCGCCGACGGCGAGCACTTCGGCTCACAGGTACTGGTCGAGGACGACGCGATCTGGGAGTTCACCGCGAAGGCGGTCACCGCGTGCACGGTGCTTTCCTTACCCCGGAACGCTTTCGCGGACATCGTGGAACGCTCGGACGCGCTGCGCGAGCACATCGACGCGTTCTCGGCCGGCGGATCGCAGGCCAGCAATGACCACGGCGAGGCGTTGATCGACATCTCGTCGGGCCACGACGGCGAGCCGCTCCTGCCCGGCACGTTCGTCGACTACGACACCAAACCGCGCGAGTACGAACTGAGCGTCGCGCAGACCGTGCTGCGGGTCCACACCCGGGTCGCGGATCTCTACAACCAGCCGATGGACCAGGTCGAACAGCAGTTGCGGCTGACCATCGAGGCGCTGCGCGAGCGCCAGGAACACGAAATGATCAACAACAGCGACTTCGGCCTGCTGCACAACGCCGACCTCTCGAAGCGCATCCACACCCGCACCGGCCCGCCGACGCCGGACGACTTCGACGAACTGCTCGCCGTGGTGTGGAAGGACCCCGGATTCTTCCTCGCGCATCCGAAGGCGATCGCGGCGTTCAGCCGCGAGTGCAGTAAACGGGGCATCTACCCGGACGCCGTCGACCTGAACGGTCACCAGGTGCCCGCCTGGCGCGGTATCCCGATCCTGCCGTGCAACAAGATCCCCGTCACCGAGACCAGCACCAGTTCGATCCTCCTGATGCGGACCGGCGAGGAGGCACAGGGCGTCGTCGGCCTGCACCAGGTCGGACTGCCCGACGAATACCAGCCGGGCCTGAACGTCCGCTTCATGGGGATCAGCGAGCAGGCGATCCTGTCCTATCTGGTGAGCGCGTACTACTCGGCGGCGGTGCTCGTGCCCGACGCGCTGGGCATCTTGGAAAACGCCGAACTCGGGCGCGAAGGCTGAGAGGCGCCTCCGATGACGACCCTTGACACCAGCACCGGCACCGGTGCCCGGCCCGCCGGTGAAGTCCTGACGTGGAGCCGGAATCTGCTCGACCCGGCGCTGCGGGAAGCCGTCGCCAAACTGCCCGAGTCGATGCGGCTGATCGCCGGCTACCACTTCGGCTGGTGGGACGAACACGGCCGTCCGTCCACTTCGGACGGAGGTAAGGCGCTGCGGCCCGCGCTCGCGATGCTGGCCGCCGAGGCTGTCGGCGGTGACGCCGAAGTCGCCGTCCCGGTGGGCGTCGCGGTCGAGATGGTGCACAACTTCTCGCTGCTGCACGACGACGTGATGGACCGGGACACCACCCGGCGGCACCGCCCGACGGCTTGGACCGTCTTCGGTACCGGTGCCGCGATCCTCGCCGGGGACGCCCTGCTGACGCAGGCGTTCGAGGTGCTGTCGCCGTTCGGGCAGACCGCGTTGCGTGTGCTGAGCACGGCCGTGATCGACCTGCTCGAAGGGCAGAGCGCGGATCTGAAGTTCGAAGAACGCGGTGACGTCGACACCGCCGAATGCGTACGGATGGCCGAAGGGAAGACCGGCGCGCTGATCGGGGCCTCGTGCACGCTCGGGGCGCTCGCCGGGGAAGGGAGGGAGGATCAGGTCGGCCGGCTGACCGAGTACGGGAGGGCACTCGGGCTGGCGTTCCAGCACATCGACGATCTCCTCGGGATCTGGGGCGATCCGGCGGTGACCGGGAAACCGGTCCACTCGGATCTCTCCAACCGGAAGAAGTCCCTGCCGGTGGTGGCCGCGCTCCACTCCGGGACGGACGCCGGTCGAGAGCTGGACGTCCTGTACCGCCGGGAAACCCTCGACGCCGCGGAACTGCCCCACGCGGCGGAGCTGGTGGAACGGGCGGGCGGCCGGGCGTGGAGTCAGGAGCAGGCCGACGCGCTCCTGACCGGCGCGCTGCATCATCTCGCCGTCGCGGATCCGGTGCCCCGCCCAGGCGCCGAGCTCGCGGCCCTCGCGAAACTGGTGGTGCGGCGACGGTACTGAGACGGGCGCGGAGGGGGCGTGGGTGGCCCGGGCCGGTGGAAGGGCCCGGACCACCCATGTACACCAGGGCCGTGCCGTCCGTTCAATCACACGTGCCGTCCGTCTGATCACGCCTGCCGTCCGTTCAATCACACGTGGCGTCCCGTGGCGACCACCGCGCAGCCGTGATCAGAGGGAAGGCAGACGTGACCAGGCGGACGACACCCGTGATCAGAGGGACGGCACGTGTGATCAGACGGACGGCAGGCGTGATCAGAGGGACGGCACGCCGGAGGATCAGCGACCGGGGCGGGTCAGGCCCTGGTCACCGGCGCCGCGGCTGAGAACGACTTCGTCGGTGGCCTTGAGCGCTTCGGCTCCCGCGTTTCCACTCTGGCCCGCGGTCAGGTCGAGCAACCGGATCGGCGGACCGAGCTGGACCAGGGTCGGGATGTACTCGGCCTTGTCGACCTTCCAGCGTTCGCCGTCGCGCACGAACCGGAAGCGCGCGGCCGCACCCTGTTCGGTCGAGCCCTTCGGCTCCGAGTGCCGGGCGACGCTGTTGCCGAGGCCGTACGCGACCCACTTGCCGTTGATCTGCTCGAAGGGCTGCACGACGTGCGCGTGGTGCCCGATGATCAGGTCGATCGAGTCGTCGCCGAGCAGTTTCTTCGCCAGGGAGCGCTGTTCGGCGGTCGCGTCGTGCTGGTACTCGGTGCCCCAGTGCAGGCTCGCGAGCACGACCTGCGCGCCGGCCTCGCGCGCGGCCTTGGCCTCGGCGATCACGTCCTCGGCGTCGATCTGGTTGACCAGCCAGGGTTTCCCGGACGGCACCTTGATCCCGTTGAACCCGTAGGCGTAGGAGATCTGGGCGACCTTGACGCCGTTGACGTCGACGATCAGCGGCTTCTTCGCTTCTTCGGCGGAGCGCGCCGAGCCGGTGTGCTTGATCCCGGCCTCGTCGAGTTTGTCGAGGGTCCGCGTCGCGCCTTCCGCCCCCTGGTCGATCGTGTGGTTGGACGCCGTCGAGCAGTTGTCGTACCCGGTGTCCTTGAGCGCGTCGACGATCTCGGGCGGCGCGCTGAACGACGGATACCCGCTGTACGGGCCGCCTTTCGGCGCGAGCGGGGTTTCGAGATGGCAGATGCCGAGGTCCGCGCCGGAGATCAACGGCTTCACCCCGGCCAGCAGCGGCCGGTAGTCGATCTTCCCCTTGCCGTCCTCCTTGGCCTGTTCGGTGAGCGCCGGATGGATCAGCACGTCACCGGTCGCGACCACGGTGAAGGAGCCGTCGGGCGCCTGGCTCGTCCGCGGCGCCGGAGCGTCGGACGCGGCAGGCGTCTGCTCGGGAGTCTCACTGCACGCGGCGAGCAGCACGGCGGCGCCGACGAGAACGGAGGCTTGGCGGGCACGGGTGCTGAACATCGGTTCCCTCGTTCGGGTGACAGTCCTACCCATCCTGCCTTACTCCGAACGGAGTCCAACACTCAACCACAGTCAACAAGAACGATCGGACAAAGTTCGGACAAGTTCCCCAGGATCACCCGGCGCCGAACCGGCGTCCGACGTCGAAGAACAGGCGATTAGTACGACCACGACCCACTCCGGGTAGGTCAAATCGTGGCTTGACGTCACCCTCAAGAGTGTTTAGTAATACGAGTCACACTCTTTCGCTTCGTCCTGGGAGCCCTCGATGTACACAGCTTCGCACAAGTCCTTGCCCTGGCGTCTTGTTGGTTCTTGTTTGATTGCCGGAGTGGTACTGGCCGGTTGTTCGTCCGGCAAGGAGACCGCGGCGCCGCAGCAGCAGGCGCCCGCGACCGGCAAGGTCACCCTGTTCTACCTGCAGAAACAGGGCGATCAGCAGTACTTCGTCGAGCAGGCGCAGGGCGCGCAGGAGAAGGCGAAGGAACTGGGCGTCGAACTCAAGGTCGTCAACCTCGGGCAGGACGCCAACAAGGCGATCACCGAGCTGGACGCGGCGGTGGCCCAGGGCGCGAACGGGATCGCGATCGTGGTCCCGGACCAGGCGATCGGCCCGCAGGTGCTGGACAAGGCCAAGAGCGCGGGGATCCCGATCATCGCCTCCGACGACGTGATCAAGGACGGCGGCGGGACGAAGTCGCCGTTCGTGGGCTTCAACGGCTCGCAGATGGGCGACTCCGTCGGCAAGGAGGCCGCGAAGCTGTTCAAGGCGGCTGGCTGGACCGCGGCCGACACCAAGATCATCAGCGCCTACAAGCAGGACCTGACCGTGTGCTCGGACCGCGTCACTGCGGCGAAGGCCGCGTTCGACAAGGACAGTGGCGCGCAGGTCCCGGTGATCGAGGTCGGTACCGACAACACCCCGGTGGACGCGCAGAACCGCACCGGCGCGGTGATCGGCTCGAACCCGGGCGTGAAGCACTGGGTGGTGTGGGGCTGCAACGACGAGAACGAGACCGGCGCCGTCACCGCGCTCGCGAACTCGGGCGTCGCTTCCGCCGACATCATCGGCGTCGGCCTCGGTGCCTACCTGACCTGTAAGGACTGGGCCGCTGGTAAGGACACCGGCAACAAGTCCGCGTTGTTCATCTCCGGTGCCGAGGTCGGCCGCACCGCGATCCAGCTGCTGGTGGACAAGGTGAAGAACTCGAAGGACCTGCCCCCGGAGACGATCGCGAAGACCCAGATCGTCACCAAGGACAACTACAAGCAGGCCGGCGTCAACTGCATCTGATCCGCGCGGAGGCGTTTCGATGGCCACGACAGAACCCGCGGCGGTGCTGACCGCCGAAGGGATCAGCAAACGGTTCTCCGGGGTGACCGCGCTCGACGGGGTCTCCCTGGAATTCCGGCCCGGCGAAGTACTCGCGCTGATGGGCGAGAACGGCGCCGGCAAGTCCACCCTCCTGAGGGTGCTGTCCGGCGACCAGGGGCCCGACGACGGGCGCCTGCTGACCGAAGGCCGTCCCGTGGCGTTCGATTCGCCACGGGCGGCGATGGCCGCCGGTGTCCGGGTGATCTATCAGGAGCCGGAGATCATCCCGCACGTTTCGGTGGCGGAGAACGTCTTCGTCGGCGAGCTGCCGTCGCGCGGACGTCTGGTCAACCGCCGGACCCTGCACCGGATGACGCAGGAAGCGTTGCGGGAGTACGGGTTCGAGGGCGTACTACAGCCCGCGACGCTCGGGAGCAGGCTCTCGCCCGCGCAACGTCAACTGGTCGAGATCCTGCGGGTGCTCACCGCCGCCACGCCGCCGAAGGTGATCGCGTTCGACGAACCGACGTCGTCGCTGTCCGAGCACGAGGTCGACGCGTTGTTCGCGCTGATCCGGCGGCTACGGGACAGCGGCGTCGCGGTCGTCTACGTCTCTCACCGGATGAAGGAGATCTTCCAGCTCGCCGACCGCGTGGCGGTGCTGCGCGACGGCAAGCTGATCGGGGTCGAGGACGCGGCGTCCACCGACGAGAACCGGTTGGTACGCATGATGATCGGCCGCGACCTGTCCGCTTTGGAACGCCGGAGCACGCAGGAGACCGGCCGGGTCGTGCTGCGGCTCGACGGGGTCACCACCGACGACGTCACGGACATCTCGCTGGAGGTGCGCGCGGGCGAGGTCGTCTGCCTCGCCGGGCTGGTCGGCGCCGGACGCTCGGAACTCGCGCACGCGATCGTCGGCGACCTGCCGGTGCGCTCGGGAACCGTCGAACTCGACGGGAAACCGTTGCGCGCCCGCACTCCCGGCGACGCCGTCAAAGCGGGCATCGGGTTCGCGCCGGAGGAACGCAAGACCGACGCGTTGCTGATGCAGCGTTCCGTGCGGGACAACGTCTCCATCGCCGTGCTGGACCGGCTGCGCCGCTTCCGGGTCGTACGCCGTGCCAAGGAACGCGAACTCGTCGACGAATACGTGCGCGAACTCCGCGTCCGGACGCCGTCGATGGAACAAGAGGTCCGTAAGCTCTCCGGCGGTAATCAGCAGAAGACCGTCCTCGCGCGCTGGCTCGCGCGGCGACCGAAACTGCTGATCCTCGACGAGCCGACGCGCGGTGTCGACGTCGGCGCGAAGGCCGAGATCTACCGGATCATCGACGGCCTCGCCGCCGAAGGCATCGCGCTGCTGGTGATCTCCTCCGACCTACCCGAAGTACTCACCCTGGCCGACCGGATCGTCGTCATGCGCGCGGGACGCGTCGCCGGCGAGATCGGCCGCGACGACGCCAGCGAGGAAGCCGTCCTCACCCTGGCCATCCCCGCCACCGAACCCGCCGTCGAAGACACCGAGGAGATCGCCTCGTGAGCACGCCCACGCGCTCCAGCGAAGCGCAGGAAAAAGCTTCGCCCGTCGACGAAACCCCGCGTGTGTCCCCCGCCCGGCGGGTGCTGACCGCGATCGGGGTGCAGAACTCCAGCCTGCTGCTCACCCTGATCGCGCTCGTGATCCTGATGAGCTCGCTGAACGAGAACTTCTTCCGCACCAACAACCTGCTGTTGATCGGCAGTGCGATCACGATCATGGGGCTGTTGTCGCTCGTGCAGACCCTGGTGATCATCCTGGGCGCGCTGGACATCTCCGTCGGCTCCATGGCCGGGCTCGCGTCCGTGGTCTCGGCGATGGTGTTCACCTCCACCGGAAGCTCCACCGTCGGCCTGCTCGCCGCGATCGGCGTCGGCATCGTCTGCGGCCTGGTCAACGGCATGATCATCATCTTCGGCCGGGTCAACCCCGTGGTCGCGACCCTGGCGATGCTGGCGACGTACAAAGGCATCGCGCAGGTCATCTCCGACGGTAAAGCGCAGGGCTACACCGGCGCCGACGACCTGTTCATCTTCCTGGCCAAGGGATCCATCGCCGGGCTGCCGACACTGCTGTGGGTGTTCCTGATCGTCGCGGCGGTCCTGCACTTCCTGCTCCGCTACACCGACATCGGCCGCAACATCTACGCCATCGGCGGCAACGACACCGCGGCCCGGCTCGCCGGGATCAACATCAACCGCTACATCATCGGCGTCTACGCGCTCGTCGGCGTCGTCGCGGCGATCGCGGGGCTGCTGATCACCGCGCGCACCGGATCCGGCCAGCCGACGTCCGGCTCCGAAGGGCTCGAACTGCTCGCCGTCACCGGCGCCGCGCTCGGCGGCACGATGCTCAAGGGCGGCAAGGGATCCATCATCAGCACCGTGCTGGCGGTGATCATCCTGGGCGTGCTCAACAACGGGATGTCCGGACTCGGCGTCAACCCGTTCTGGCAGAACATGGCCACCGGGACACTGCTCGTCGTCGCCGTCGTGCTCCAGCAGGTCCGCAGCGGGGAACGCCGAGTCGGCCTGCCCGTATGACCCGGCATGCCCGGATCGTCGACGAACTGGGCAGACTGATCGTCGCCGGCACGTTCGGGACCGGCGGGCCGATCGTGCCCGAAGACATCGGCCGCCGGTTCTCCGCCTCGCGCACGGTGGTGCGGGAAGCGTTGCGGGTACTGGAATCCAAGGGCATGGTCGCCGCGCGGCCGAGGGTCGGCACCTGGGCACGGACGCCGGAACACTGGGACGCGATCGACCCGGACGTCATCGCCTGGCGGGTCGCCGGGCCCGAATGCGGGAAGCAGCTGGCCGAACTGCTCGAACTGCGGCAGGCGATCGAGCCGCAGGCGGCGAGGATGGCGGCGTGGCACCGTCGTCCGGACGAACTCGCGGTCCTCGTCGCGGCCTACGGACTGATGGCGGACGCGGCCGACGTCCAGACGTTCCGGGAAGCCGACCGCGCTTTCCACGCGGCGTTGCTGCGCGCGTCCGGCAACACCCTGATCGCGCGGTTGCACATCCCGGTGGTGGCGGCGCTCGAAGAGGTCCCCGGCGACGAAGTTCTGGTCGCCCACTCCCGCGTCGTCGCGATGGTGCTCGGGAAGAACGCCGACGGCGCCGAATCCGCGGCCCGCCGGTTGCTGGAAACAACGCATCCAGTCCTCTGAATGCGGTAGTCGCACGCGCAAGGACCGCATTCAGAGGACTAAATGCGAGGTCACGAAAGGCAATCCGCGGGGTCGCCGCGTCGCAGGGCCGGGTCCTCCTGTGTGAAGGTCCGCGCCACTCCGGGCCCACTGGTCCGCGTCTCGAACCGCACGGTCACCCGCCCGTGTCCGGCTCCCTGCACCCAGCCGCTCCCGTGCTCCTCGTGCACCACGTCGTCCCCGGGACGCCAGCCCGAGAACACGACCGGAGCGGGCGCCTTCGAAACCGACGTCTCCAAGGCTTCGGAAACGGGGACGGACAAGGTGAACAACGGATCCTGATGCGGCACCGAAAGCCCGGAAAAGGCGACGCCCGCCAGCCGGACCCCGCCGAACTCCGCCGGGTCGATCAGCAACCGCTCGGCCATCGAGGCGAGCTGGTCGAATTCGTCGGTGGGCGTGGCCATCGTCTCCGAACGGGTCACCGTGCTGAACGCGGTGTCCCGCAGCTTCACCACCACCGTCCGCGCCACCCGCCCCGCGTTCACCAGCCGTTTGTGCGCGTGGACGGCGAGATCGCGGACCTCGCGCCGCAGGCTCGCCAGGTCGATCAGGTCGCGGTCGAAGGTGGTCTCCGCGCTGACCTGTTTGAGTTCCGCGCGGTCGGACACCGGCCGGTCGTCGACGCCGGTGGCCAGCCGCCGCAGGTCCCGGCCGACCACACTGCCCAAAGTGGACACCGCGTCGGCGTCGGAGAGCGCGGTCAGCTGCCCCAGTGTCCGGACGCCGATCGCCCTCAGCTTCCCTTCCGCCACCGGACCGATACCCCACAGCACCCGGGTGGGCAGCGGCGCGAGGAAGTCGCGTTCGGTGCCTTGGTCGACGACGAGCAGCCCGTCCGGCTTCGCCTGATCCGAAGCGACCTTCGCGACCTGTTTCCCCGACGCCGCCCCGATCGACGCCACCAGCCCGACCTCGGCCCGGATCCGTTCCCGCACCAGGGAACCGAACTCGTGCACCTCGGCGGAGGTGGCACCCACCAGCGACGGCGGTTCGGCGAAGGCCTCGTCCAGCGAGATCCGTTCCAGGACGGGCGCGTACTGCGCGACGAGGTCGAACACCTGCGTGCTCAGCAGTTCGTACAGTTTGAACCGCGGCGGCAGGATGACCCCGTTGGGCGGCAGCAGCCGCCGGGCCTGCGACATCGGCATCGCCGAGCGGATCCCGTGCGCCCGCGCCTGATAACTCGCGCCGGCGACCACGCCACGCGGGCCCGCACCGCCGACCAGCACCGGACGTTCGGCCAGTGTGGGCCGGGTCAGCTGTTCACAGGAGGCGTAGAACGCGTCCATGTCGAGGTGGATGACCCACCGGTCAAGCCCGCCCATCGCCCGGCACCTCGAGAAGCCGGTGCAGCGCGCGCGTGTACTCCTCGAACGCCGCCCGGCCGCGGGTGGTCAGCTCGACGAGCGTCACCGGTGTGCGGTGTTCGAAGGCCTTGGTGATCTCGACGTAGCCGGCGTCTTCGAGTTTGCGCAGATGCGTCGAGAGGTTGCCCGGGGTCATGTCCAGAAGCTGTTGCAAGCGGGGGAACGTGATGCTGTCCCCCTGCCCCAGGCTCGACAACGCCACGGTGACCCGCAGCCTCGCCTGTGCGTGGATCACCGGATCGAGCTGCGGCAGCCCGTCTTCGCTCATCGCGCCCGCACCAGGAAGACCAGCGACGCCACCAGGAATCCGCCTCCGCCCGCCAGGCTCAGCACCAGGAAGTTGTGCGGTCCCCCGGCCAGCACGCTCGCCGCACCGCACAGGATGATCCAGACGCCGAGGCCGTACTGCAGTTTGCTCTGCCACAGCATGCCGCCCGCCAGGTACATCAGGCCGGTGAGCATCAGCGAGGTCCCGGACCACAGCAGCGGGATCAGCTCGGGATCCAGCCCCTGACGGATCAAGGCCGTGTTCACGACGGTCAGCCCGCCGAACGCGATCATCCAGCTCCACCCGTACATCGCCCCGACGAGCCGCGACGGACCGCGAACGCCCCGGCTCGTCCGGATGCCGTAGATCGCCGAGTAAGCGATGGCGCCGGCGAAGGCGACGACCGCGACGGCCGAGGCCGCCCACAGCGGCATCAAGGAGGTCGGCGGCGCGGACAGGAAGATGAGACCGAAACCGAACAGCCACACCAGACCCCAGACCGCGAGCAGTACGGCCGGATTCGGCCCGATCTCCCGCCGGGTCTCCTCCGACTGCTGGGCGATGAGCGCGAGCGACTCCTCGGGCGTCATCGGCCGCGCGTCGTCGTCCTGCTCGGGCACGGCCCGCTCATCCTCCGCCACCTCGGAAAACTAACACGCGCTCACCGGCTCCTTTCGAAGTCACAGCCTGGCCGTGTCCAGCCGGAACCGCGCCATCACCACGAGTGCGGGGACGACCAGCCAGCCCGCGAGCACTCCGACGGCGGTCAGCATGCCCGAGCCGCCCAGCACGGGCGCGCGGCCGATCTCGCCGAGCCAGTACGTCGGCATGAGGTGCCCGGCGGTGTTCATCCAGCCGGGCAGGACCTGCAGCGGGATCCAGAGCCCGCCGAACATGCCCAGCGGCAGCATCAGCGCACCGGTCACCGCCTGCACGGTGTCGCCCTTGCCGAACAGCCCGATCATCAGACCCAGCACCGCGAACGGCAGCGCGCCGAGCCACAGGGCGCCGAAGATCGTCAGCCACTGGCCGGTTTCGAGGCGGATGCCGCGGATCATCCCGGCCGCGAAGATCACCAGCAGCACCGGCAGCGCGACGAACAGACCCGCCGACACCTTCACCATCAGGTAGCCGGGCGCCCGCATCGGAGTCAGCCGCAAGGTGCGCTGCCACCCGTCGGTGCGTTCGGTGGCGACCCGGGTGCCGGTGAACAGCGCGGCCGTCATGGCGCCGTACGCGGCCATGTTCACCATGGTGACGGTGGCGGTCGAGACGCCGGGAGCGAGCTCGCGGGCACCGAAGATCCCGCCGAACAACAGGAACATCGCCAGTGGCATCCCGATGGTGAAGAACGCGAACTGCGGACTGCGGACGATGCGCTTGATCTCCAGCGCGAGGTAGTTCATGTTCATCTCAAAGCTCCTTCAGCCTCATCGGCGGTGAGCGCGATGAAGGCTTCTTCCAGCCCCACAGCGGCGATTTCGATGTCCGAGGCGAGCGGGAACTCGCGCAGCAGGCCGCGGATCGCGGCGTCCGAATCGGCGCAGCCCAGCTCCGCGTGCCCGGCCCGCAGCACCGCACGCGACACCCCCGGCAGCGCGGCGAGGGCCGCTTCGGTGGCATCCGGGACGACGGCGCGCAGCACCCGCCCCGCGACGGCGGCCCGGACCTCCCCGACCGGTCCGTCCGCGACGACCTTGCCGTGCCTCATCAGCACGACGCGATCGGCGTAGTCCTCGGCTTCGGCCAGGTAGTGCGTCGCGAAGAGGACCGTCCGGCCCGTCTCCGTGTACTCCCGCATCGACGCCCAGAACCGGCGCCGCCCGTCGACGTCCATCGCCGCCGTCGGCTCGTCGAGCACCAGCAGATCCGGGTCGCCGACCAGCGCGAGCGCGAATCGCACCCGCTGCTGCTCACCACCGGAGAGCTTCCCGCAGCGGCGGTTCGCGTACTCGGTGACGCCGGCGCGCTTCAACACCTCCCGCACGGGCAGCGGCTTCTGGTGCAGGGAAGCGAAGAGGCCGACGAGTTCGGCGACCGTCGCGTCCCTGAGCAGCGTCCCGTTCTGCGCCATCGCGCCGACCAGCCCCTGGTCCATCGCCTCGACCGGGCTGAGCCCGGCGACCCGCACCCGTCCGGAGTCCGGCCTGGTCAGGCCCAGCAGCATGTCGATCGTGGTCGATTTGCCCGCGCCGTTCGGCCCGAGCAGCGCCACCACCTCGCCCGGTGCGACACGCACGCCGACGTCGTCGACGGCCAGGACGTCACCGAAGCGCTTCACCAGCCCTTCGAGGCTGAACGCGTCCACCATGACTCTCCCTCTTCGAGCACTCTGAAATACAAAGTCGGTACGCACTTTGTAACACAAAGTCCCCTGTCCTGGAAACCCATGACGCCGTGAAGGCCTCCTTCCCTACTTTGACGGTAGGGAAGGAGGCCTTCACGGACAGCGGCTAGGCGGGCACCCGGGAGGTAGCCGCCTCAGGGGCCGAAGCGGCCGCCGGCGCCGGAGGTGGCACCGGGAGCGGCAACGGCGCGCATTCGACGTCGGCCGTCCGGCCCGGCTTGCGGTCGGGCAGCGCCCCGGTCGCCAGGTAGTCGGCGATCCGGTTGTCGACGCAGGCGTTGCCGCGCGGGGTGATCGCGTGGCTCGTACCACCCGGCTCACCGATCAGGCGAGCGCCGGGGAACCGGCTACGGACCTCGAGGCTGCCTTCGTACGGCGTCGCCGCGTCGAGCGTCTCACCGATCATCAGCACACTCGGCACCTTCTTGCCGTCGACCTTCACCGGGTGGCCGGGCTTCGCGGGCCAGTAGAGGCAGGGCGCGTTGAACCACGCGTTCTGCCAGGTGAAGAACGGCGCCTTCTGATAGGTACGCCAGTTGTCGTGCTTCCACTGCTGCCAGCTCTGCGGCCACTTGACGTCGGTGCACTGGACGGCGAGATAGACGGCGTACCCGTTGTCGTCGCCGCGACCGCCGAAGGTCTCGAACAGCCCCTTCATCGTCTGCCAGTCACCGTTGTTGACGAACTTCGCGAGCGCGTCGCCGAGCAGTGTCCACCGCAGCTGGTAGTACGAAGCCTGCTGGAAGACGTCGAGGAACTCGTCCGGACCGACGAAACCGCCCGCCGGGACCACGGCCAGCTTCTTCAGCTGCTCGACGAACACCTGCTTCACCGCGGCCTGCGTCTTGCCGAGGTGGTAGACGTCGTCGTGCTGCGCCACCCAGCCGAACCAGATGTTGATGTTGACGTCGAACGCGACGTCCTGGTTCAGGTTGGCCTGGTACCAGACGTTGCGGGGGTCCACAGTGGAATCGAGGACCATCCGGCGGACGTGCTGCGGGAACAGCGTCCCGTAGACCTGGCCGAGGTAGGTGCCGTAGGAGTACCCGTAGAAGTTCAGCTTCTCCGCGCCGAGTGCCTTGCGGATGCTCTCCATGTCCTTGACCGTGTCAGTCGTCTTGATGTTGTCGAGCAGAGCGCGGCTGTTGTTCTTCGCGCACGCGTCGGCGTAGGACTTCGAGCGCTGTAGCCAGGTCTTCTCCAGCTGCGGCGTGGTCGGCGTGTAGTTCGGCCGGTTGTAGTCCATGTAGTCAGGGATGCACGAGAGCGCCGGTTTGCTGGCGCCGACGCCGCGCGGGTCGAAGCCCACCCAGTCGTAGGCGTCGCCGGCGTGGTTCGGCACGCGCGGCCCGCGGGTCGCGAGCAGCAGCCCGGAGCCGCCGGGGCCACCCGGGTTGGTGAGCATGACGCCCTGGTACCGCGCTTCCGGCGTCTTGTGCTTGACGCGGCTGAGCGCTAGCTGGATCTTCTCGCCGCGCGGCCTCGAGTAGTCGAGCGGCACGGACAGGTAGCCACATTCGGCGCCCGCGGTGACGAGCGCCGGATCGGTGCAGGCCCCCCAGGTGATCGTCTCGGCCGGCTGCGCGTCTTCCGCGGCGACAGCCGGTGCGGTCACCGCGACCGAAGCCAGTGTGGCCACGGCCAGCGCGGTGATGAGAACACGTCTCACGGATTCTCCCTTTCCCTCCAAAGGTGAAAGCGAGCAAACCCTATCCACGTGCGTGACCTGCGGAACCCTTCCGGCGAAGGTCCCTACCAACGGCGGGTCCCGATCGCGGCAAACCGGGCAACCGGTTAAGCGTTTGGGCGCCCCGTCCGATGCCGCTAGGATTTCGATCATGACCTACCACATCCGCATGCGCACCGCCTGAGACGGCGTGACCGCAGGGCCGCCCGCCACCGGGTGGCCCCTTTTCTGCGCGCCGTCCGTCATTCCTTCACGGATTCAGACAGGACATCATGCAGAAGCAACACATCGCGATGATCGGCTGCACCGCACCGAGCCACATCTACCCGTCCCTGGCGATCATCCGTGAGCTCGTCGCTCGCGGGCATCGGGTCAGTTACGTCGTGGGCGAGCCGCTCACCGGCCTGATCGCACCGACCGGGGCCGAAGTGGTCTCGCATCCCTCGATCCTCCCGCTGGGCGACCAGTCGGCGTGGCCGGAGGACGCCGGGTCCCAGATGCGGGTCTTCCTCGACGAGGGCATCCAGGCGATGCCGGTGCTCACCGATTTCTACGACAAGAACCGGCCGGACCTGCTGCTGTACGACATCGGCGGGCTCCCGGCACCGATCCTGGGCAGGCGCTACGGCGTCCCGGCCGTGCAGCTGTCCCCGACGTATGTCGCTTGGGACGGCTACGAAGAGGATCTGGGCGAGATGCTGGACGCGCTTCGCAGCTCACCGTCCGGAAAGGACTATTTCGCCACTTTCACTCTGTGGCTGGAAGAAAACGGGATCGAGGCCGACGCCTGGGACTGGATCTCCCATCCGGGACAGGTCCTCGCCCTGCTGCCGAGGGCGATGCAGCCCAACGTCGACAGGGTTCCGTCGACGGTCCGGTTCGTCGGCCCGGCACTGGATCCGGAACGGCTGGCCGACCGAAGCTGGACTCCGCCGTCGAGCGGGAAGAAGGTCCTGCTGATGTCGCTCGGTACCGCGTTCACCGACCAGATCGACCTGTTCCGCGCCTGCGTGGACGGATTCCGGGATTCCGACTGGCATGTGGTCATCTCGATCGGGCAGACCGATCCGGCCGACCTCGGGCCGCTGCCGGAGCACATCGAAGTGCACCCGTTCGTCCCGCAGCTGGCGGTGCTGGAAGCCGCGTCGGCGTTCATCACGCACGCGGGAATGGGCGGTAGCACGGAATCGCTGTGGTACGGCGTGCCGACCGTGGCGATCCCGCTGGCCACCGACGGTTTCGGGAACGCGGCGAAGCTGGCGGAACTGGGCGTCGGCGAGGAACTCGCGGCTTCGGACGTGACGGCGTCGACGCTGCGGGCCGCTGTCGAACGGGTGGCCTCGTCGCCCTCGGTCGCGGCTCGCCTGGCCGAGGTGCGGGCGGAGACGCGCGGGAACGGCGGGATCGAGCGGGCGGCCGACGCCGTCGAGTCCTTCCTCGGGTAGCGCCCGGGACGCTATGAACGACCCGTTACTGGCAAATTTTGCAAGTAACGGGTCGTTCATAGCGCGCGGGAGCGTCAGGTGGCCCGGATCTCGTTCAGGTAGTTGTAGATCGTGTACCGGGTGACGTCGAGTTCCCCGGCGAGGTGGTCCACCGAGTCCTTGATGAGGAAGAACCCGGCCTCGTCCAGTTCCCGGACCACGGCCGCCTTGTGCCGCTTCTTCATCAGGTCCACCGGGATCCCTGCCTTCGTGACCGCGCGCCCGACGAGGAACCGCTGCAGGCTGTCGACGTCCGGTGGGAACGTCTCGGGTTCCTGGCCGCTGGAGCGCACTTCGCCGTCGGTCAGGCGATTCACGCACAGGCAGCCGATGGCGACCCCGTCGGCGTCCCGCAGGAACAGCGTCGAAGACCGGATCGCACGGCCGTCGGGACCGTGTGTCTCGTAGTTCGTCAGGTCCTGCGTGGTGCCGCGGCGGACCAGGCCCAGCAGCAGATCCGTCATCGGCCCGCCGACGGTGCGGCCGGTGAGGTCGCCGGCGATGGCGACGATCGAGTCCGGCAGCCTGCCCAGGTCGTGCAGCAGGACCTCGTTGCCCGGCCCCAGCATCGCGGCGAGCGCGTGCACCGCCGGGACGAGCGCGGTGAGCAGATCCGCCGAGGCCCCGGACGCGACCACGGGAACACCGGAGGAGACCGTGACCGGCTTCTTCAAGCGTTCCAAAGCGGACCGGACCTGTTCCGCCGCGCTCGCCGGAGTCGACGCGTGCGGGGACAGCCGGACGTGCTCGGGCCGGACCGTCGCGGCGATCCCGGCGTTCGCCAGGGCGGTGCCTACCTGTTCGGCGGCGTGCCCCGGCACGGTGAAGGCAAGGATCCCGGCCCGGCGCTCGACGGCCGAAACCACTTCTCCCCCCACGGATTTCACGACCTCTTCGAGTTCCCCGACACGTTCGGCGATCCGGCCGGCGATGGCCGCTACACCCGCCTCTTCGACCAGTTCCAGGGCGGCGGCGAACGCACCCGAGGTGATCGGGCTCAGGTTCGAGATCGACCACGCGGCCGCGGTCTCGTCGGCCGGGTGGATCTCGTCGTCGAACAGCCCCGGGTCGCGGGCGCCGGTCCAGCCGGACAGGATCGGTTCCATCCGCTCCAGCGCGCGGTCCGAGAGCACGGCGAATCCGGTGCCCCAGCCCGCCCGCAGCCATTTCTGGCCACCGACGACGAGCACGTCCGCGACCTCCCACGGTGTTTCGGTCACACCGAAGCCCTGGATCCCGTCGACGACGAGCAGCCTGTCTCCCACCGCTTCCCGGATGGCCGCCAGATCGGCGCGATACCCGGTGCGGAAGTCGACCGCGCTCACACTGACCAGCGAAGTCTCCGGAGTGAGCGCCGCCTTGATCCCGTCCGCGGTGACGTTCCCCAGCGGCAGCCGCCGCACGGTCAGCCGTCCCGCCTGTTCGGCGCGCGCCCACGGGTAGGTGTTGGCCGGGAACTCCGACGCCGAGACCAGCGCCTCGCCACCGGGAGCGTTGAACGCGGCCTGGAAGAGCCCGAGACTGGTGTGCGGCAACAGCACCGTGTGGTCGGTGTCGCTACCGGAAAGGCGTGCGGCGGCGGCCTTGGCCCGCGTCTCCTGCCGCATCAGGTCGTCCACAGTGGACGGACCGGCCTTGGTCGAGGAGTCGAGCAGGCTCGCCGTCGTGTCCAGCACGGCGTGCGACGGCGGCCCGAACCGCGCGAAGTCGAGGTACCCGGCCGGTTCGTCGAACTGCAGCAGGTACCGCGGGGAGATCCGCGTCATGCGAGGACCCGCGCCAGGAACTGCTTGGTCCGCTCATGCTTCGGGGCGCTCAGGATCTCCCCCGGCGGCCCGGTCTCGACGACCGCGCCGTCGGCCATGAACACCACCTCGTCCGCGGCCTCCGCCGCGAACCCCATCTCATGCGTCACCACGACCATCGTCATCCCCTCCGCGGCCAACGTACCCATCACCGCCAGCACCTCGCCCACGAGTTCGGGATCGAGCGCCGACGTCGGCTCGTCGAACAACATCAGCTTCGGTTTCATCGCCAGCGACCGGGCGATCGCCACCCGCTGCTGCTGCCCGCCCGAGAGCTGCGCCGGGTAGGCGTCGGCGCGATGCGCGAGCCCGACGCGGTCGAGCAGGTCGAGCGCCTGGACGCGCGCCTCCTCCGCCGAGACCCCGAGCACCCGCACCGGCCCCTCGACGACGTTCTGCAGCGCCGTACGGTGCCCGAACAGGTTGAACCGCTGGAACACCATGCCGATGTCGCGCCGCTGACGGGCGACTTCGCGTTCCTTCAGTTCGTAGAGCCTGCCGTTACGCAGCCGGAAGCCGATCGGCTCGCCGTCGACCCAGACCTGCCCGGCGTCGATCGTCTCCAGATGGTTGATACAGCGCAGGAAGGTGCTCTTCCCGGCCCCGGAGGGACCGAGCAGGCAGACCACTTGTCCTTTGTGGACTTCGAGGTCGATCCCGCTCAGCACCTCGGTGTGCCCGTAGCTCTTGCGGACCCCGACGGCCTTCAGCAGTGCTTTTCCAGGATCGGGCTCAGACACGTTCACTCCTCACCAGCGGCGCGGTGCGCAAGGCCTTGGCGGCACGGGAGAACGGGCCGCTCACCCGCTCCTCCGCATCGAAGGCCCGCTCCAGATAGTGCTGCCCGACACCGGCGACGGTCACCACGACCATGTACCAGACCGCGGCGGCCAGCAGGGTCTCCATCACCAGCAGGTTGTTGGACGAGATGTTGTTGGCGGCGTGGATCAGTTCGGTCACGCCGATCACCGACGCCATCGACGTACCCTTGAGCATGTTGATGAAGTCGTTGCCGGTCGGCGGGATGATCACGCGCATCGCCTGCGGCAGCACCACCCGGCGCAGCGTCGCACCCGGCGACATCCCGATCGACTTCGCCGCCTCGGTCTGTCCACTGTCGACACTGTTCAACCCGGCGCGGACGATCTCCGCCATGTACGCGCTTTCGTTGAGCGCCAAGCCGAGCAACGCCGCGGTGAACGCGGTGATCAGGACGTTGGTCTGCTCGTGCAGCAGGTAGCCGCCGAACGGCAGCGGGATCGAGATGAACTCGAAGACCAGCGCCAGGTTGTACCAGATCAGGATCTGCAGGAGCACCGGAAGCCCGCGGAACAGCCAGATGTAGCCCGCCGCGAACCAGCGCGCCACCGGGTTGGCCGAGCGGCGCATCAAGGCGATCACGATCCCGATGACGATCGCCGAACCCTGCGCGATCACCGCGAGCAGCACGGTGTTGAGCAGACCGACCGCCATCACGCGGTACCACAGGAACTCCGGGACCGAATCCCACTGGATCTGGGCGCCTCCGAGGGCGATCCCGAGCAGGACCAGCAGCGCGAGGATGACGACCGCGCTGACCCACCGGCCCCAATGCCTCAGCCGGACGATCGGCAACGGCTCGATGGTCGGCCGACTAGCTTCCGCCATTGAGCTTCGCCTCCTTGACCGCGCCCTGCTCAACGCCCCAGGCCTGCAGGATCTTGCCGTAGGAGCCGTCGGCGATCAGAGACTGAAGCGCCTTCTGCACGGACTCGGCCAGGGGCTTGTTCTCCTTGTTGACGCCGATCCCGTACGGCCCGCCGTTGATCGGCTCACCCGGGACGACCTCGAAGAACTTGCCCTCGCCCGCGGTCCGCGAGATGTAGACCGCACTGGGCAGGTCGTTGAGGATGGCGGCGACCCGGCCGGTGCGGAGCTGGTTCTGGTTCTGCGTGTCGCTGTCGGTCGCGGTGACGGTCAGCGCGGGCTTGCCCGCCTGCGTGCATTTCCCGTTCTGTTCCTCGGCGAACTTCTGGTGACTCGTACCCTGCACGACCGCGACGTTCTTGCCGCACAACGTGTCCGGACCGCTGATCTGGTCGGGGTTGCCCTTGCGGACCATGATCGTGATGCCGGAGGAGAAGTAGTCGACGAAGTCGATCTGCGCCTGGCGGGTCTTCGTGTCGTTCATCGCCGCCATCGTGAGGTCGACGCGGCCGGACTGGAGGCTCGTGATGAGCGAGCCGAACGCCATGTCCTGGTGGTGCACGGTGACGCCGAGCTTCGCGCCGACGGCCTTGGCGAGGTCGACCTCGTAACCGATCGGGGTCTTGCCGTCGGCGGCGTAGAAGTTGTTGGGCGCGGACTGCAGATTCGACGCCAGGTGCAACATCCCGGCCTGCGCGTACTTCGCGGGCAACGTCCCGGCGACGGCGGCGTCCTTCTGGATCCCGCCGATCAGCGCGGTGGTGTCGGGAATCGCGGCGGGCGCGCCCGGGGCGGCCGGCTCCTGGCCGCCGGCGCCATCGGGCCCGCCGCCGCAGGCCGCGGTGACGAGCGCGGCCAGGCCGGTGAGCACGGCCAAGCGCCAGGTACGGGTCAGGGTGAGCGGCGTCGACGGCATGACGGACCTCCACAGGGGACTTCGGATGGTCGCCGACGCTACAACTGGCTGTTGAAGAGGTCAACTGACAGTTGAAATCCTGTCCAGTGGATGTCCGTTTACCACATGAAGGCCCCCTTCCTTGCGCCCAAGCGCAGGAAGGGGGCCTTCATGTACTTCGATCAGACCGCGATGTAGTTCCCCGAGAGGATGAGCAGGACCTGCACGGTGATGCCGGTGCCGTAGTAGTCGGTGCCGTCCGGCGACCACGTGGTGACCGACGTCCACAGCTTGTCGAGCCAGGCCTGGCTACCCGGGTCGTTCATCGCCGCGATGGCGAACGACGCGGTGAAGCACGGGTGCTGCCCCGACTCACCGGGGAGCTTCGAGCCCGAGAGCGTGTAGCCGGTGGTGATCTTGGCCGGGTCGCCGCCGGTGTTCTGCTGGATCCAGGTGTTCATCTTCCGCACCTGGCCCTGCGCCGGGCTGCCCGCCGCGGTGATGCCGTCGACGCCGAGGCGCCAAGGGTCACGACAGGCGTTGTAGGCGTAGTGCGGGTCGTTGTCTTCGAGGAAACCGTCCGGGGCCGGCTTCGGGGTGGAGTTGGTGTTGACGACGAAGTCCGGGATCAGCCCGGTCTTGGGCGAGTACTGCTGCTGAAGCTGGGTGACGGCCTGCTCCTGCCGGGTCCGGACCTGGCCCCAGAAGGAGTCGCCGGTGGCCTTCTCGAAAGCGCGCAGGTGGCCCGGCATCCAGTCGGAGGAGCGGGAGCTGTTGATGTACTTGCCGCTGTCCGCCCAGTCGGCCAGCCGCATGAACTTGGTGGTGGGGTGTACTTCGCTGCGCTTGATGGCCTTGATGATCCGCAGCGCCTCGGACTTGTAGTTCACCGAACCACCGCTGCCCCAGACCTTGTCGGCGATGAGCAGGCCGTACGCGATCTCGAGGTCGCCGTCGGTCGCCGCGTCGACGCCGTTGACGCTCTTGCAGCTTTCGTTCTGTTCGGCCGCGTGCAGATCCTTGTCGATCGACGAGGGGTGCGCCTTCACGAACTTCAGGATGCCGTCGAAGATAGTGCGCGCCTGCGAGTCCTTGCCGGCCATCATGGCCGCGATGGTCATACCGTAGCCCTGACCCTCGGCGACGAAGGCGTGGTCGGCGTCCGGCGCCTTCACCGCGTACGTGCCGGAGCCGCATTTGGTGGTGAGGAAGTTCTTCTTCCAGAAGTCGTAGTACTTCGCGAGTGCCGCGTCCTGCGTCGCCTGCGACACCGACGGCCGCAGAACTCCAGGCTGGTAAGGGGTTCCCTGAGTGGTCGCCGCGATGGCGGGGGCGGTCGACGCGACCAGCCCGGCGGTCAGCGCGGCCGCGGCCAGCACTGTCCGTACGGTCTTTCTCATGGCTCCTCCGGAACGTCGTTGATGGCGGCGGCGCGTTTCGAGAGTGACATCCGGGCAATCCAAAAACAAGAGAGTTAAGAAAGTTTCCTTACTATTACCTCAAATGACGCCTACATGAACGGTGTCCTAGCGTGGACACCATGACGATCGACCTGAGCGCACGCGGCGAGACCTTCCGGGACTTCTGGACCGAGCGGCACCTCGCCACCCTGACCACGGTCCGGCCCGACGGGACCCCGCACGTCGTCGCCGTCGGCGTCACAGTGGACTTCGAAACCGGGATCGCCCGGGTGATCACGTTCCGCTCGTCCAAGAAGGCCCGCATGCTCAAGGAAGCGGGCGAAAAGGGCATTCCGGTCGCAGCCTGCCAGATCGACGGACCGCGATGGTCCACTTTGGAGGGACGCGCTGTCCTCGTCGAGGACGCGGAGTCGGTGCGCGACGCCGAGAACCGCTACGCAGTCCGCTATCGGCAGCCGAAGCCGAACCCGGAACGCGTGGTCATCGAGATCGCCGTGTCCAAGGTGCTCGGCAACGCCTAACGGGCGATCGGGCGGCGCGCGGCGATGACGAGCGCGCTGACGGCGAGCAGGGGCAGCGCCCAGAACGCCGCGGTGACGTAGCCGTCTTGGCCGGGCACCTCCCCGCCGTCCGGGGTGGCGGCCGAGAGCAGGAAGCCGGCGAGTGCGCTGCCGATGCTCATTCCCATACTGCGGGCGATCTGGTTGATCGAGAGCACGCTGGCCGTTTCCCCTGGGGACACACCGACGAGGACGAGCTTGGGCATCACCGCGAAGACACCTCCGACGGCGAAGCCGAGCAAGGCGATAGCGGTGAGGACGGCGATCAGGGACTGATTGCCGACGGCGAACAGCAGGGCACCGGCAGCGGCGATCGCGGCCGAGAGCGTATACGTCCACCGTTCGGTGATACCCGCGATGAGCCGGGGCACCGTTCTTCCCGCGACGAACCCGAGCAGCGAGAACGGGATCAAGGCCGCACCGGCGGCGACACCGGGGAGAGCGAATCCGTAGTGGACGCCGTCGGGGGTCTGCACATACCGGGTGAACAGGCTGAACAGCAGATACAAACCCACTCCTGCGATGAGGATCGCCACGTTCGCGCGCAGGATGGGCCCTTGGCCGAGCAGCCGGAGATTCACCAAGGGCTCGGTGGTGCGCAGTTCGAAGAAGGCCCACACGGCCAGGGTCGCGGCGACACCGGCGAGGGCGCCGGAGGCGAGCCAGGGAGTCGCCCAGATCGAGGGTTCGGCGATGACGAGGAGGAGCCCGAGGGTTCCGGTAGCGAGGAGCAGCGCACCGGCGACGTCGATCCGGGGTCGCTCCCCCGGTGCCTCGGCGGGCAGCATCCGCCAGGCGATGACCAACGCGGCGGCGGACAGGACGAGACCGAGTCCGTACGCGGCGCGCAGTCCCGCGAGCTGGTCGATGAGGCTGACCGCCGGGTAGCCGACCCCGATGCCGACGGTCGACGCGACCGACACCGCGGCGATGGTCGACGTCGAGCGCTCCGGTGACAGGTGCGCTCGGGCGACGCTCATCAACAGCGCCCCGACCGCCACCGCCAACCCTTGCAAACCGCGGCCGATCAGCAACGCCGCGAACGGAAGCGGAAGAACCGTCAGCAACCCGCCCACCGTGACCAGGGCCAGGGTGGCCAGGATCGTGACCCGGCGGTACGGGCCGCCGCCGAGCCTGCCCAGCACCGGACCCGCGATCGCGCCGGTGAACAAGGGCACCGTCAGGGTCCACTGCGCGGCGTCGAGGGACACGTGCATCCCGGTGGCGACCGGGGTGATGAGAGGTGCGCCGACGCTGCCGACCACCGCTCCCGCCAACGCGGTGCTCACCAGCGCGCCACTCAGGCGGCCGTCCCGCCGCACGGAGACGTCGCCGCGGGCGCTCACCGGTTCGTCTCCGTCGTGAGATGAGCGAACAAGCCCGGCTTGATCCGGGTGCGGACGCCCTCGGCCCAGGCCTCGTCGACCTGCCCGACATCGAGTGCGGCACCGGCGTTGAGCAGCATCCCGTAGGCGAGGAACGTCTTCACGGTCACCGGTTCGAGTCCGGTGCCGTCCTCCGCCGCGCCCCACATCGCCGCGAAACACTCCCTCACCGCGTCCCGCACCTCCGGGTCGCCACACGCGGCGAAACCCTGAAGCTGCAACAACAACCCGGTCCTGTCGGCCAGCAGGTCGAAGTACTGGGCGCCCATCGCCGAGAGCGCGTCGAGGCCGGTCTTCCCCTCGCCCGCCTCCCGCATCCCCCCGCTGACCCGCTCGAACGCCGCCCGGACCAGCTCCAGGAACAGGGCCTTCTTCGTCCCGAACATCCGGAAGACGTACGCCTGCGTGATCCCGGCCTGTCTCGCGATCGTCTCCGTCGACGCCCCGTGCAACCCGTGCTCCGCGAACTCGTCCGCCGCGATGGCCAGCACCTGGGTACGTCGTTCGGTTCCACTCACCCGTCGGGCCATACGGCTAAGTTACCAGTTACTAACTACTAAATAACCGGGTCGTCCATCGGCAGGCACCACGTTCGCCTTGCCCCTCGACCCAGCCGGGTGAACTCGCCGAGGTCGGTGAACCCGCGGTCGGCGATCAGGTCCGCGACCACCTTCCCGACCGTCTCGACCCGGGTGTCGGCCCGCGTCAAGCCACGAAGAGGCTGAGCAGGCCCTCCGCCGAACGCACGATCACCCGCGCGGCGGCGCGTTCGGCGTATGCGGCGTCCGCCCGCTCGGCTTCGTGCCGCCAGCGGACGAGCGCGCTCTCGGCGCCCGCGTGGATCTCCACCGGATCCGCGTCGGATTCGAGTCCGAGCCGCTCGGTCGGCGCGACACCCTGGACGCCGAGCAACCGGGCGGCCTCCTCGGCGACCTCTCCGGACAACGCCGTCCGGCCACCGCGGATGTCGGCGATGAGCCGCAACTCGCGGAAGTCGTGCGCGGCCGCGGCGAAGCGTTCCACCCGCGCGGCCAGCCGGTCGCCGTGTGGACGAGGTTCGGCGACGAGCAGGTTTTCCAGGCGCAGCACGGCCGTCCGCGCCTTCAGGGCCTCGGCCCTGGCGACGAAGCAGCCGGCCAAGGTGTCGCGCAGATCGCCGAGTCCGCTGCGGTGCACGAGTTCCGCCGAGAGTTTCAGCCTGCTCTCGCAGCCGGTCCGGATGAGCGTGATCGCCAGCCGGACACCGTAGAGCCCGAACCGCGACACCAGGTGTTTCCTCGACTGCGGCGGGATCCGCACCGGGAACGGATCGTCCACAAAGGAATCGACGGACAGGAGATACCGTTCCAGGTCCGGGCGCGAGACGGAAGCCAGCGCGCGCAGGACCTCGAATTCGTCGTCCCGCAGCGCGCGCCCGCCGTACCCGAGTTGTCCCGCGACCGCGATGACCCCCTGGAATCCCGCGCAGTTCGGGTCTTCCCGCCAAGCGCGGCGCGCCAGCTGCTTCGCGGTGAGCAGCGCGTCGATCCGGCCCGCGCCGACCTCGTCGGCCCGGCCGAGCACCAGCACCGAGTTCACCGCGCTCTGCCGTGCGAACGCCGAACCACCCGCCGGACGGGCACCCGCGAGTTCGTCGGGTTCGAGATGCCGCACCAAACGCACTGTCGCGTCGACGTGCTCGGCGAGCGCCGGCGTGTCGAACAGATCCAGTTCGCGCAGCGCACGCGTCGGCCATTCCGCCAGCGCGGAGACCAAAGTGGACTTACCGGTTCCCGGTGTGCCGACGAACCCGACGCGCAGCGGTTCTTCCAGCCGCTCCAGACATTCCTGCAGCATCGCCTGCGCGGGCGGGTGGTCACGGTAGAGCGCCGCGGCGTCGCTCAGCAGTTCGCGGACGTCCAGGGCGGAGCTCACGCGGAAAGCTCCCGGCGTGGCGCGGCGCCGCTGCCCAGCGCGCCGGCCTTCCGGTGCAGCCCCGCCAACCGGTCGATCTCCCGTTTGACCCGTTGCGTGCGCCGGTCCCGTTCGGCGGATCCGGCGATGATCAGTTCCCGTTGGCGGGTCAGCTCTTCCGCGAGTTCGTCCGAAAGCGCGGTGAAGTGATCCCGCAGTCGCCGCTGGACCTGCCGGACCTCGTCCTTGATCTCCTTGCTGAACCGGATGAACACGTCGTCGACGTGTCGCTGGGCCGCGGCCTTCGCCAGTGCCTGGCGCCGCTGCAGCCGCATCCCGCCTTCGTCGCGCACGCTCTTGGTGGCGAACGCGACACCGGCACCGAGCGAGACCGGGTTGATCAGCGGCAGGCCGGCGAGGCTGGTGACCAGACCGAACATCAGCACGCCACCATAGGAACCGCGCAATCCGGTGAAGAGTTTCTGCCCGATCTTGAACCGTTCGATCTTCGGCGTGCCGACTTCGGGGATCGAGTCCGCTCCGGAACCGGTCAGCGGCAGATCCGGCGCCTGTCCGTAGCGTGCGCCGAAACCGGTCGCGACCGCGTGCGCGATCCACGTCGACCGGTCGGACACCCAGTTGTAGTTGGTCTCGACGGCCTCGGCGAGGTTCTCTTCCAGCCAGGTCTGGAAATCCGGCCAGATCTGCACCGGATCGCCCTCGTCGAAGGTGCGGTCGATATGCCGCACGATCACCCTGGTCCGCTCGCGCAGGTCGTATTCGGCGTCGGAGACCAGGTCGGTGATCTCGTCCGACAACAGGTTCTGCCAGCGGACGTTCTGCCGCCGCAGTTCCTCGGCGCGCCGTTGTGCCTGGTGCAGCAGGGTGACCTGGTCGATCCCGCTGTCCTGGGAGAAGGCGTTGAGGCGGGTCTGGAGGGTTTCGACCAGTTCGACCGCCGCCGCGCGGACGCTCACCGCGGCGGCCAGCGCGCGGGTCTTCTCGATCGGCCGTGCGGCCTGTTCCCCCACCCAGGTCAGGAGATCCGGGAAACCGGACCGTCCATTGAGTCCGGTGTCACCGGCCTTCGCGGCGGCCTGGCGCACTGTCGCGGAGACAGGGAAGACGTCGGCGACGACCCCGGTGTCCGAAAGCGCGGCACGGTTGCGCGCGGCGAGTTCACGCCAGTCGGGGCTGACGTCGATCTTCGTCATCGCCAGCACCAGGGCCGGGCACCACGTCCGGATATGCCGGGCCAGAGCGAGTTCGGCCGGTTGCAGTTCCTGCGTCGCGTCGGAGACGAGGATCACCGCGTGCGCGTCGGCGAGGACGTCGAGGGTGGCCGCCGTGCGCGGCGACCGCGGATCCCCTATCGCAGGGGTGTCCACCAGCACCAGTCCGGTGCCGAGGAGTTCGCGCGGCAGGCCGACTTCGACCCGGCGCAGCGAGCCCGGCGGCCGGACCTCGAGTTCCTTGGCCAGATTGTCGACCGGTACGCGTTCACGGGCGTGCCCGACCAGGGTGGCGGCGGGATCGGGGGCGTACCCGATTTCGGTGGGGACCGCGGGCGTACTCGCGTCGCCGACCGCGCAGACCGGGGCGTTCAGCAGCGCGTTGAGCAGGTAACCCTTGCCCTGCTTGGGAAAACCGACCACCGCGATCCGGGTGCCCGGGGCCTGCTGGTCACGTCTCCGCCGGAGGCGTTCGGCCAGGTCGGCGCGACCGTGGGCGGCACAGGCGTCCAAGGTCTCGTTGAGCACGTCGAGCCAGGCTGGGGCTGTCACGGGGATGCAGTGTTCCCTTAACCAAGCGCGGAATCAATGTGGCATGGGCCAACATGCGGTGAGGGCCCCGCGACCACGACCGGTCGCGGGGCCCGTTCACCCGGCAAGAGATGAAAGATGTTCAGCTCAGCCGATGTGGATGTCGTTGTTCGAGGCGATGTCGCCCGCACCGAGGTGGACGTCGCCGATGTTGCCGACGTTGTGGCCGATGTTGTTGCCGACCTCGGAGACGACGTCGTGGACGTCGGAAACGCCCGCGCCGTTCGCGACGTTGGCGACCTCGTTGGCCACGTTGCCGGCGATGTCGCCATGGTTGTTGGCGATGTCACCGTTCGCGTAGTTGTTCGCGACCTCGTGCACCTTGGTGGTGACGTCGGAGACGTTCACGTTCCCGATGGTGGTGGTCAGGTCGCCGACCTCGGAGAGGAAGTTCGGGGCACCGCCGGTGACACCGTCGACACGCGGCAGGTCGCTGGTCAGGTCACCGACGGCCGGAACGGCGTCGACGGCCGGGATCTGCACGGCGTCCACGGCGGGGACGTCGTGGACGAGGTCGGTCGCGGTGTCGACGGCGCCGTTGGCGAGGCCACCGGCCTGGCCGACGGAAGCGGAGTCGAGGCCACGCGAAAGGTCATCGGTCAGCCCGAAGCTGCCGACGGTGTTCTGCGCGAGGGCGGTCACGCCGGCGGCGGCGTTCGACACGTCGGTCACGTCGGAGACGGCGGGGACCGACGGCAGGCCCGGGACGACACCCGGGACGTCGA
>NZ_JACBXD010000055.1 GCF_013870525.1 Amycolatopsis pittospori | reverse complement strand
GCCGACCGGGACCTGGCTGTCGGGCAGCGTCGCGACGCCGCCGCGGTAGGAGACGGCCCACCGGATCACGGTGTCCACATAGGACAAAGAGTGGTTGTAGCGGTAGACGGCGACGCGCTGGGTCTGCTCGGACGTCAGGTCGACGCCGCCGGAGCACAGGTAGCGGCCGGAGCCCAGCGTCGCGTCGTAGATGTTGTTGGGGTTCGACTCGCCGTCCCCGTTGCCGTCGGAGGCGTAGCCCTTCCACGTCGACGGGATGAACTGCGTCGGCCCGACGGCGCGATCCCACACCGTGTCGCCGTCGAACTTGCCGCCGTCGGTGTCCGAGATGGCGGCGAACGGTCCGGCGCCGTTGAGCTGCGGGCCGAGGATCGGCTCCAGGGTGTTGCCCTTGGCGTCCACATAACCGCCGCGCGCGTGGTTCGACTCGATCCGCCCGATGCTGGCGATCAGCGCCCAGTCGATGTGGCAGCCGGGAAGTTCCTTCGCGAGGATGTCGGCCGCGTTGCGGTAGGCCTTCATCATGCTGGCGGGGATGCCGAGCGCGCCCGACGGCGCGAACGAGCCGCCGACGTTGCCGGTGCCGCCCGGGACGATCAGCGGATCCGGGTTGGGCGGTTCGGGGAGACTGCCGTCGACCGCGATCTCCGGAACCGTACCGGCGGGCGGCTGCCAGGGCGCGGCCTGATTCTGCGGCGCGGTGGTGTCCTTCGCCGCGGCGATCGGGGTGTCGGGACCCGCCGACGCGGTGACCGCGGGCAGGACGGCGAGCGCGCCACCGGCGAGCGCGAAGGCCGTCCGGTGCCGGGCGGACAGCCTGTCCGTCTGTCGAGGGCGGTGCTTCGGCATGTTCTCTCCCGCTAGGTCGACTCCGGGCAAAACTATCCGATACAACCGAATTTCGGGGAAGGCGCAACGAAAAACCTGTGAACCGGCCGGGATTTCGTCCTCCTGGCACAAGACCTTGGTAGTGAAGTTGTCAATTTCACGCTGAGTTCACCGAAGCGACAGCAGAATCGTCGGCCGCCTCGGGGCGTGGTCTGAACCGCGTGCAAAGACGCCTTTGCACAATCACCTTTGCACGCGGTACCTTGGTGCCATGACCGGTCCGCCGCCGCCCGAAGAGATCACCGATGCCGCCGTGCTCAAGGCGGTGATGCATCCGTTGCGCCGACGGATCATGGAGGCGCTGGGGCGAGGGCCCGCGACGGCGACGAAGCTGGCGAAGGAACTGGGGGAGAGTTCGGGCGCGACCAGCTATCACCTGCGAGAACTGGCGAAGTACAACTTCGTCGACGAGGCACCGGAACTCGCGCACGGCAAGGAGCGCTGGTGGCGGGCCAGACAGCGCGACATCCGGTGGCCGAGGCACAGCGAGCAGAGCGACGAGATGCGCGCGGTGTTCGACGAGGCGCAGCGCGCCGCCTTCACCGAGGACCTCGAGCAGATGGCGCGCTTCCTGGCGCGACGCGACGAACTGGGGGAATGGGGCGACGCGCTCGTGTTCTCCCGTGGCGCGGTGACCTTGAACCTGGCGGAACTCAAGCAGTTCTGGGAGGAGTACCTGGACCTGCTGCGCCGCTACTGGCGGCCGGAACCCGGCCCGGACGCGCGGAAGGTGTTCGTCCGCTGGACGGCGTTCCCGGATCCGGATGGGGAGGGCGAAAGGGGGAACTGAACGGGGAAACCCGGTGGGAGAGCGGCCACTCGACCACCGGTATCGCGTCACCACGCCGGACGGCGTGTCTTCACGAACGACTCCACGGACAAGGGGGAGCAGCATGCTGCTCTGGAAACGAGTCGCGGCCTTCGGCGCCGCGATGAGCCTGCTCGCGGCGGGGACCGCGACGGCCGCACAACCGCCGGACGGGGTATCCCGGTCGGACGCCACGATCCGCTATACCGAGTACGGCATCCCGCATATCGTCGCGAACGACTACGTGAACCTGGGCTTCGGACAGGGATACGCGGCGGCCAAGGACAACCTCTGCGTCATCGCCGACGTCGCCGTCACCACGCGGGCCGAGCGGTCGCGCTGGCTCGGCCCGGACGCGCCGCCGACGAGCGGGGTGAGCCAGGCGAGCACCAACCTCGCCAGCGACCTGTACTTCCAAGGTCTCAACGAAAGCGGCGCCATCGACCGGATGATCGCCGAGTCCGCGCCGCGAGGGCCGTACCGCGAGGTCCGCGAACTGATCCGCGGCTATGTCGAGGGCGTCAACAAGTACCTGCGCACCGGCGAGAACGCCGATCCGGCTTGTCGCGGTGCGGGCTGGCTGAAACCGATCACCGAACTCGACGTCTACCGGCACGCCCACGCCGTGGGGATGGTCTTCGGACAGGGCGGGGTCGCGGATTCGATCACCGCGTCGCTGCCGGTTGCCCCACCGGCGGGGCCGGGCCGGGAGCAGATGCTCGGACAGACCGGTATCGGCAGCAACGCCATCGCGATCGGTTCGGCCGCGTCGGCGAACGGACGCGGCATCTCGCTGGCCAACCCTCATCTGCCGTGGCAGATGAGCGGGACCCGGCTGTGGCAGTCGCAGGTGAGCGTGCCCGGCAAACTGAACGTCAGCGGGGCCGGTATTCCCGGCATCCCGCTGATGTGGCTGGGGCACAACGAAACCGCCGCCTGGAGTGGCACGGCCACCGACACGACCCGGACGTACACACTGTTCGACCTGAAGCTCGTGCCCGGCTCGCCGACGACGTACCTCGTCGACGGGAAGCCGGAGCAGATGCGGCGAAAGGACGTGAGTGTCCAGTCGCGTAAGGCAGACGGCTCGCTGGAGCGGATCGTTCGTCCACAGTGGACAACGAGATACGGGCCGGTGACAACGCGGCTCGGGGAACGGGAACTGCCGTGGACGGCGTCGAGCGCCTACGCGATCGCGGACGCCAACGCCGGGAACCTCGCGATGATGAACTCGATGTTCGAGATCGCGCGCGGCCGGACCGCGGGGGAGATGATCGACGCGGTCCGCAGGACCCAGGGCCTGCCGTGGATGAACATCGTCGCCACCGACGATCGCGGCCGGGCGGCGTTCAGCCAGATCCACGGGGTCCCGCACGTCACCGACGAGAAGGCGGCGCGCTGCAACACCGTGCTGGGCAAGGAACTGTTCGAGGCCGACGGACTCGCCGTACTCGACGGCTCCAGGACGGCGTGCGCTTGGGGTCGTGACCGGGACGCGCTGCGGTCCGGCGTCTTCGGGCCGTCGAGCCTGCCGACCCTGAATCGCGACGACTACCTCGCGAACTCGAACGACAGCTATTGGCTCTTCAACCCGGCGAAGCCGCAGACCGGCTTCCCCCGGATCGTGGGTCCGGTTCGCAACGAACAGAACTTGCGGACGCGTGGCGGCTTCACCGAGATCGCCGACCAGCTGGCGAAGGGTGGCTTCACCGGACAAGCGATGCGGGACCTGATGTTCTCGCACCGCGACCACGCGGCCGAACTCGTGCGGACCGACGTCGTCGGGATGTGCCGCACCATGCCGGGCTTGGACGCCGCATGCGCCGCGCTGGCGGGCTGGGACGGGCGTTCCGACGCCGACAGCCGGGGCGCGCTGCTGTTCGACCGGTTCTGGTCCACAGTGGACCGGATGGGCCCAGAGGTGTGGAAGGTTCCCTTCGACGTCAAGGATCCCGTCAACACGCCGAACACCCTCGACGTCGGGAACGCGGCCATCAGGAAGGCGCTCACCGACGCGGTGGCGGAGTTGGCCGCGGCGAAGATCCCGCTCGACGCGCCGTACGGCGACAATCACTTCGTCGTCCGCAACGGCGAGAAGATCCCGCTCGGCGGGGGAACGGCCGGGCGTGGTGTCTACGACTCCCTCGGCGGGGCTTGGGATCCGGCGGCCGGGTACACGGAGTTCCTCCACGGCGGGACGTACCTGCATGTCGTGGCGTTCGACGGGACGGGCTGCCCGGACACGACGACGTTGCTGACCTACTCGCAGTCCGCGAACCCGAAATCGGCGCACTACAGTGACCAGACCAAGCTGTACTCGCGCAAGCAATGGGTCACCGAACGGTACTGCGAGAAGGACATCCTCGCGTCGCCGTCGCTCGAGGTGGTCCGGGTGAGCAGGCGATGATCGGCGTGCTGCTCGCGGCCGTCATGGCGGTCTCGTCACCCGCCCCCGCCGCGGCGCCGGCCGGGGAGGTGTCGTTCACCAGTCACGGTGTGACCTTGCACGGAACGGTGGTCGCCCCCGAAGGCGGCGGCCCCGCACCCGGGATCGTCATGGTGCACGGTTCGGGCGAACACGACCGGGACGACTACCGCGTCGAAGCCGAGGCCTTCGCCAAAGCGGGGATCGCGACGCTGATCTACGACAAGCGGACCGAAGGCTATTCGCTGTTCGAACGGGACTACGCGGTCCTCGCCGACGACGCGCTCGCCGCGGTCCAGGCCCTGCGTTCGCATCCCGGGGTGGATCCCGCCCGGGTCGGGGTGTGGGGACTGAGCGAGGGCGGCTGGGTGGCGCCGTTGGCCGCGTCGAAGTCGAAGGACGTCGCGTTCGTGGTCACCGTCGGCGCCAACGGGGTCTCACCGGATCGCCAGCAGGCGTGGGCGTTCGAGACCTATCTGCGGCGAGGCGGTGTCACCGGGTCGATGGTCGACATGGTCGCGTCGACGAACATGCGGACCCTCGTGGGCGCCGGCGCGTTTCCCGAGGCCGGATACGATCCGGTGCCGACCTTGGAGAAGGTGCGGCAACCGGTGCTCGGGTTGTGGGGAGAACTCGACCGGCTCACCCCACCCGGCGAAGCCGTGCGGATCTTCCGGGAAACGCTGGAGCGAACGGGAAACCGGCAGTACACGCTGAAGGTGTTCCCGCAGGCCCAGCACGGACTCCGGCGGACCACCGACGGTTTCGACAAGCTCGACGGCTTCGCGCCCGGCTATCTCGATCTGGTCGGGACGTGGGTCACCGGGCTGAAGGACGGACCGGTCCGGCCGTTCTCGGATCCGCCACCGAAGCAGGTCAGTGAGAGTGTCGCGCCGGCCCCGCTGTCCTGGTACGAGGCGCCGTGGCTGCAGATCGGCGTGTGGGCGTTGGCCTTGCTGGCGTTCGCGGCCTATCCGGTGACGGCGATGTTCCGCCGTCGAAAGGACGTGCCGCTCGCCCGGCCCGCGCGCTGGCTGGCGTCGGCCGGTCTGCTCGGCACGGCGGGATTCCTGGTGTACTACATCGCTTTGACCACGGGTGCGGCTCAGGCGCCGGGGCCGGTCCTCTTCGGACGGACGCTGCCGTGGCTGGCGTTGCAGCTGATCGCGGTCGGCGTCGTCGTGGCCGGTGTGCTGACCGCTGTTTCGTGGTGGCGACGGCGGAACGACGGCGGCGGGGGAGTCCGGGTCGGAGTGCTCCTGGCCGGCGTCGTCCTGTTCGTTCCGTGGGCCGTCCACTGGGGACTGCTGATTCCGTGAAAGAGCCTGGGTGCCGGGCGGCCACCCGGCACCCAGGCGAACGGAAGCCGCGTCACCACGCCCGAGAGCGTGTCTTCACGAACGGACCTCCGCGACCGAAGATACTCAGGACCTCGGCGTCACGGCGAACCGGCGCAGTTCCAGCGCCGGGTTCTTGGCCCGCACCTCGGAGATCCGCTCGGCGGTGAGTTCACCGACGGCGGTCCCCGTGCGTTCGCCGAGCGAGGCGAGCACGACCCCCATCGGGTCGACGATCATGCTGTGTCCCGAACCCGCGGGCGCCGCCTGGCCGGCCGCGACCAGATAGATCGTGTTCTCGATCGCCCGCGCCCGGACCAGTGTCGTCCAGTGGTCCTCCTTGAGCGGGCCGGGCATCCACTCGGCGGGCAGCAGCACCGCGTCCGCACCCGCGTCGACCAGGCGGCGGGTGACCTCCGGGAACCTCAGGTCGTAACAGGTCTGGAGACCGAAGACGATCCCGTCGGCCTCGAACGTCTCCGGCGCTTCGATGTCGCCAGGGCGGACCAATTCCGATTCGCGGAAACCGAAGGCGTCGTACAGGTGCAGCTTGCGGTAGAGCGCGGCGATCGCGCCGTCGGGACCGGCCGCGACGAGCGTGTTCGAGATCCGTTCGCCGCCGGGGAGCGCCTCGTTGATGCCTGCGACGACGGTGATCTGGCGGTCTTTGGCGAGCCCGCGCAGTTCGGTGACGAACGGGCCGTCGAGCTCTTCCGCCGAGGTCACGAATTCCCGGCTCATCGTCGGTACGGTGAACAGTGAGTATTCGGGCAGCACGACGACCCGCGCGCCGCGGTCGGCCGCTTCACCGACGAGGGAGGCGACGCGTGCGAGGTTGGCCTGTTTGTCGTTGCCGGGCGCGAACTGCGCCACCGCGACGTGCACCATGGGACCCCTTCCGATACGTGGAACTCTTGTATACATGATGGATACTTGGCTGGTCCAGGTGTAGGCTCGGTCGCGGAAAGTAACGGCATAGAGGGGGATCGAGATGACTGTGACCGCCGAAGGGGGCGGCCCGGCGCGCGAGCGGGTCTATACGTGGCTGCGCGACGGGATCATCTCGGGAGAGCTGGAAGGCGGCCGTTTCCTCGACGAGATGTGGGTTTCCGGTGTCGTGGGCGTGTCGAGGACGCCGGTACGCGAGGCCTTCCACCGGCTGGCCGCCGAACGGTTCATCAGCCTGCTGCCGCGCAAGGGCGCCCAGGTGCGCACCGTCACCGCGCGGGAACTGGAAGAGGTCTACCAGAGCAGGCGGCTCATCGAGGGGCACGCCATCGCGACCCTGTGCGCGAACCACGCAGGAGCGCCCGCCGAACTGCCGGAACTGATCGACGGGATGGTGCGCGCCGGAGCCGACCGCGACTGGTTCGGCGTCTCGGGGTTCGACCGGCGCTTCCACCGCGCCATCGTGAACGCCGCGGGCAACACCGTCCTGACCGAGTTGTACGACACGCTCCGTTCGCGCCAGCAACGCGTCACCGTGCGCGCGCTGGAGGCGAGGCCGGAACGGCTGACGGTGATCAACGACGAACACCGGGCGCTGGTCGCGGCCCTCGACGCCCACGACGTGAAAGAGGCGTCACGGTTGCTGGAGCAGCATTTGCGCCCGGTGTCCGAGGTGATGTCGGCGCTGCCTCAGGAGGGCTGACCCGGCTGGTCGTGCGTCGAGCAGTGGATGCCGCCGCCGCCCGAGGCGATGGTCGCGATCTTCACCGGCACGATCTCGCGGCCCGGGAACTGTTCGCGCAGGATCTGCCGCGCGCGGTCGTCCGCCGCCGCGTCGCCGAATTTCGGGACGAACACGGATTTGTTGGCGACGTAGAAATTGGCGTACGAGATGACGCTGTCCTCGCCGTAGCCTTCGACCGCGTCGGGATCCGGCTGAACGAGGTCGATGACCTGGATCGGCTTGCCGTCGGCGCCGGTGGCGTTCGCGAGCACCTCCCGGGCCTGATCCGCCGCACGCGACCATGAGTCGGGCGGAGTGCCGGGCGCGGCCTTGTCGAGGAGGACGACCCCGGGAGCGGTGAACCGCGCGAGGCAGTCGACGTGGGCGTCGGTGATGTCCTCGCCGCGTACGCCGGCGAACCAGATCACCTTCTGGACGCCGAGCGCCTTCTTCAGCTCGTCTTCGATCTCCTGGCGGCTCTTGCCCTTGTTGCGATTGTCGTTGACCAGCGAGCTTTCGGTGACCATCAGCGTGCCCACGCCGTCGGTCTCGAACGAGCCGCCCTCGGCCGTGATCCAGGTCTCGGTGCGGGACAGGCCGTACCTGCCGAGTACCGCGCGGGCGACGGCGGCGTCCTTGTCGTGCGGCTTCTGCTTGCCGCCCCAGCCGCTGAAGTTGAAGTCGACACCCGCGACCTTGCCCGCTTCCTCGACGAACACCGGCACGGTGTCGCGTGCCCACAGATCGTCTACCGGGATCGGGACGACCTCGACGGCGTCGCCGCAAGCCTCCTGCGCCGCGTCGGCGTGCTCGGGGCGGGCGAGCAGGACGACCGGTTCGTAGCCGGCGATCGCGCGCGCCAGGCCGGCGATCTCTTCGCGGACGGCGGGCAGATCCTCCGCCCAGATCGACGTCGAAGCCGGCCAGGACAGGAAAGTGCGCGCGTGGCTTTCCCATTCCGCGCCCAGCCTGCGAGTGGTGGCGAGCTGTGCCGGAGCGACGGGTGCGGGCGCGGCTGGGTTCCCAGAGCACGCCGCACTCGAAACAGTGGCCGCGCCGATCCCCATCAGGGCGCGCAGGGCCGTGCGGCGTGGAAGGAACGAATCGAACACGGATGACTCCTTGGATCGGGCGGTGGAGTCAGGATAGCATCCTGACTGAAAATTCAGTCAGGATGCTATCGCTAGGGTGAATCCCCGTGGTCGAACGTCAGCAGAAGATCTTGGAAGCGGCCGTGCGGGTGATCGCGCACAGCGGGGTGCGGGGCCTGCGTGTCGAGAAGATCGCGGCCGAGGCCGGGATCTCCACCTCGCTGATCTACTACCACTTCGGCAACCGCGCCGGACTGCTGCGCAAGACGCTGGAGTTCGTCAGCGATCGCGCCGCGGCCTACACGGAGGAAGCGGCCGCCGGGGCCGAGGATCCGCGTGCCGAACTGGAACTCCTGCTGTTCGGCGAACTCCAGGACACCCGGACGGTGCGCGAGAACAGCACCGCCTGGGGAGAACTGCGGGCCAGCGCCGTCTTCACCCCCGAACTGCGCGAGCCGCTGGGCGAGGCGACCCGGATCTGGGTCGGCGAGGTCGCCGCGGTGATCCGGCGCGCCGGCCCCGAGGCGGACGCCTTCGCCGCCGCGGAACGACTCACCGGCCTCGTCGAAGGGCTCAGCGAGCGGTGGCTCTCGGGTTCTCTGGAATTGGCGAGAGTGCGGGAACTTCTCGGCGGGGCCATCGCGCTGGAGCTGGACGGGCCATGATGGACCGGACGGGAAGGGGACCCGGATGGGACTCGAAAAAGTGGTCGGCGCCATGCGCGACAACCTCGCCGCGAGACGCGTCTACGGGGAGGCGGTCGAGCGCGACGGCGTCGTGGTGATCCCGGCCGCGAGCGTGATCGGCGGCGGGGGCGGCGGACACGGCACCGAACAGGGCAAGGAAGGCGAGGGCGGCGGCTTCATGCTGGGGGCGCGGCCGGTCGGCGCGTTCGTCGTCAAGGGCGGCGACGTGCGGTGGGTGCCTGTGGTGGACGTGACCTTCCTCGGTGCGGTCTTCGCCCTCGCGATCGCGGCGATCCACAAGGCCCGGCGCCGGAAGAGCTGATCGCCCCGGCGCGCACGGGCGACTTTCGGGCTATTTTCGCTGCATGGCGAAAAGCTCGGCGGTGGAGATCGAGGTCGGCGACCGGACGGTGCGCGTCTCGAACCCGGATCGCGTCTACTTCCCGGCGCGAGGCGAGACCAAGCTCGACCTCGTGAACTACTACCTCGCCGTCGGCGACGGGATCGTGCGGGCACTGCGAGAACGGCCGTGCATGCTGCACCGGTTCCCGTCCGGCGTCGCGGGGGAGAAGGTCCACCAGAAGCGCGTCCCGAACGGCGCCCCGGACTGGCTGCAGACGGTCCGCGTCGACTTCCCCTCGGGAAGGCACGCCTACGAAGTGTGCGTCACCCATCCCGCCGACGTGATCTGGGCGGTGCAGATGTCGACGGTCGAATTCCACCCGTGGAACTCCCGCCGCGCCGACACCGAACGGCCCGACGAATGGCGGATCGACCTCGACCCGATGCCGGACTGTCCTTTCTCGACGGTCCGGAAGGTGGCGCGGACGGTCCAGGAGATCCTGGACGAGCTCGGCATCACCGGCTGGCCGAAGACCTCCGGCGGCCACGGCCTGCACGTCTACGTCCGGATCGAGCCGAGGTGGGGCTTCCAGGAGGTGCGCCGGGCGGCACTCGCCTTCGCGCGCGAGGTCGAGCGCCGGATGCCCGACGAGGTCACCACCACCTGGTGGCGCAAGGACCGCGACCCGTCGAAGCTGTTCGTGGACTACAACCAGAACGCCCGCGACCACACCATCGCCAGCGCGTACTCGGTCCGCGGCGTCCCTGAAGCCGTCGTCTCGACCCCGATCACCTGGGCCGAGATCGACGACGTCGAGCCGCGCGAATTCACCATCGCCACCGTGCCCGCGCGCTTCGCCGACCTCGGCGACCTGCACGCGGGCATCGACGACACGGCGTACTCCCTCGACACACTCCTGGAGTGGGCCGACCGCGACGGCCTCGACGCCGAGGCCTGACCTCCCGCCCGCATTCAGAGGACTAAATGCGGGCGGGCCGTCAAACGACAGCGGAGACGAGGCTGGCGGTCGTCGCACAGGACGTGAGTAGCGGCAAGCGGGGCCGGGAGACCTGACGGACGTCTTCGGCGGTGCCTTGTCCACGACTGGAGCCGATTTGCTGGAACTCGTACCGCCGGGCATCGGCCTGATGGTCGACCCTGATGACGATCACCGGTTTCCCGTCTCATCACGCGTGGCGCCCCCGGATGTCGTCGCCAGAGCATGGGCGCAGGCAGTGAGAAGGCCACCGCGTCTTGTCCATCGTCACGCCGAGGGTCTTTCTGCAACCCGTGGTCGCGCAGTCCGACTTGTCAGGCTTTAAAACTGAGCCGGGGTTCGGCCGTGGAGAAAATCCGAACGTGACCCCAGTCGCCGGAGATTTCGTAGTAGCCGTCGTGGTATTGGAAGCTGTCGATGTTTCCGAGGTCTTCCTCGCCGGTGGCGTCGCGGTAGGTCTGGGTTGACCGCGTTATCCATTCGGTTTTCGTCGCGTCGGAAATGGTGAGCACGGCGTCCACGTAGCAGTGCTGTTCGTCCGCCTGCGGCTCGTGGTAGCGCGGATGCGAGGGAGTGAGGACAAGGTCCAGCGTGAATGCCAGGGAGGCGGGGGCTTCTTCGATAGCGAGGACGTAGCTGTCTTCGAGGAAGACGTGTGCGAGATCGGCGAAGTCGGTGTAGTTCTTCATACGCTCATTGGTCCCAGGTGATCGGTGTGTGGTTGCCGGGGCTCTTCCTGCTCACCGGATTGCCGTGTGGGTCGGTGCGGACCCCGTCCTCGTTGCGCAGCTCGACGTGGGGGTTCTCGCTGCCCGGAGTCCGGCCGCTGCCCTCCTTGATGGTCATTCGGACGATGCCGCTGTCATCGACATACTTCGCCGGTCCGGTCGGGGTTTGCTGCTTCTGCCACCCCTGCGCATCGGCATACCGTGCCAGATCAGACGCCTTCGGCGGTGCACCGTTCGGGTCGAAGTACTCGGATAGCTGTGCCTTGACAGGAGGTGCCCCGCCCGCGTCTGGTTTCTCTCCGGCACGGGCGTTCTTGAGGAATTTGGCTGCCGCCCCACCGAGGAGCAGGCCACCGACGATCTGGCCGGTCGCCCTGCCCGGGTGATCGGTCCAGTCGTTCCAGCCGATGAGTTGCTTGCCGAACTCCACCGGGTGCGTGACGTTGTGCCACGCCGCCGAGGCGATATCGGTAATCCCGTCATGATCGGGGTTACCGGGGTCCCCTATGGCGTAGACGAGATTCCATATCCCCTCGGCAGAACCTGAAAAGGCGTTCCAGGCGCCCTCGCCGAAGTCGGCGACGAAACCGCCTACGTCGTCGAGCCAGTCCGAGGCCGTCGGCGCACCGCCGGCCTCGTCGGAGATGGTCGCCGCCGCGCGATCTCCGGCTTCAGTGAGTTGCTGGTGCGCGCGGTCGAGGGTGTCCCGTGCCGCTTGCCGGATTGCTTCGCCAGGATCGGAGAACGGTGCGACGGCGACGCGTGTCGGGTCGCCATTCGCCGCACGTTGCTGGTTCTGGGCGTCGGCGTTGGCGACGTTGCGGTCATGTTGGGCCTTCGCGTCGGCAGTCGTTGCCTGACCCTGGTCCCACATGCGGATAGCGTCGCCGGCCTGCCCTTGTGCCCACCGCAAGGTCTGAGCATAGGCAGACAGCCCTTCAGCTACAGCGACGAACGAATCGGACGCGGAAAGCCACTTAGGCGGCTCATAACTGAACTTGTCGTGGAACTTCTTCGCCGCTGGACCGGTCCACGAGCCGGTATCGATCCGGCGGAGGCCGTCACCAACCTGCCCGGTTGCCTCGCGCCGCCCGTGCAGGACGCGAGAGTTCTCTTCGATCGCGTCCGGATCTCCCGGTATCAGGGCACGCGGATCCGATGTCTCACCAAGTTCAGCCATCAGTCCTCAACCGCCGCCTCACCGGGGTCCACGCGCAGTTTCTCTGCCGCAGCCGCATCGGTGCCGCGGTAAGCCTCGGCGACGTGCTTCAGGCAGTCGCCGATGACTTCGGCATCCTCTGTCAGCGTGTCGAGTCCCTGACTCCATCGCGCGCAGTAGTCCGCAAGAGCGCTGTGCACGCCGGAATGACCATAGAGGGCAGCGTCGCCACACAGACCTCGCAGTGCGAAGGATTGCTGGTCGTGGACGCTTTGGGCGATGCCTTTCGCCGCGCCTTCAAGAACCTCGATGTCAACGTGGAAGCCTGGTCCGTCCAAGCTCACCGCACGCGCTCCTGCTGTTCGGTGTGCGAGACGGCGTCCGGTCCGCCTGCCTTACTCGAGTGGTGCTCGTTTCGGCGGCGGACCGCTGCGAGAATCTTGGGCGGCACCATCCGAGTCAGAATGGGCGTCCGGTGGTCGTCGTCTGGGTCCAACATCACGCCGACGCCGACCGGTAGCTGTTCTAGAAGATCGGCGCCGGTGGTCGCGTACAGGTCGCAGTCTCCGTAGTGCGCGGCGAGCCGTTGCGGAGTGGAGAACACGAACGTCCACGTCCCGCGCCCTTCGACCTCGACCACCTCGACACCTGGCCGAGCAGGCCGGCGGCCACACACCGTGGCTCGGGCAAAGACCAGATCGAACTCGTCAATGCTTCGTCTCCCCGACCGGACCGCCTGCGCGCACGCGGCCAGGACAGCCTCGTCGCCTCCTGAAACCCCCTCCATCATGCCCGCAAGCGTACAGCGAACAGCAAGCAAGCGGTCACTGCTCGTGACTACTGTGGCGGGCTCGTACCGCCTGATGCTCTAGCTCCGACGAAACGCGCGAGAACACCAAATGACCTGGTCAAGTCCGCTCCGAGAGCTGGAATGCCCTTAGCAGCCGACGGGGAACGCGCAGGTTTCAGCCTCTGACCAGACAAAATGGCATGCCAGGCTCAGGTGGACGCCGTGAAGGCCTCCTTCCCTACCCTCACGGTAGGCAAGGAGGCCTTCACGGACTTACCGCCTAGAGACCGGCCGCATTTAGAGGACTAAATGCGGGCGGGTTACTTGCCGACGTAGGCCGCCAGGTGTTCGCCGGTGAGGGTCGAGCCGGCGGCGACGAGGTCCGAGGGGGTGCCCTCGAAGACGATCTTGCCGCCGTCGTGGCCGGCACCGGGGCCGAGGTCGATGATCCAGTCGGCGTGCGCCATGACCGCCTGGTGGTGCTCGATCACGATCACGGACTTGCCGGCGTCGACGAGCCGGTCCAGCAGGCCGAGCAGGTTCTCGACGTCGGCGAGGTGCAGGCCGGTGGTGGGCTCGTCGAGGACGTAGACGCCGCCCTTGTCACCCATATGCGTGGCGAGCTTCAGCCGCTGCCGCTCGCCGCCGGAAAGCGTGGTGAGCGGCTGGCCGAGGCTGAGATAACCGAGTCCGACGTCCTTGAGCCTGCTGAGGATCGCGTGCGCGGCGGGGATACGGCCGTCGCCCTCGCCGAAGAACTCCTCGGCCTCGGACACCGGCATCTCCAGCACTTCGCTGATGTTCTTGCCGCCGAAGGTGTACTCCAGCACCGACGCCTGGAACCGCTTGCCGTCGCACTCCTCGCAGGTGGTCGCGGTGCCCGCCATGATGCCGAGATCGGTGTAGATGACGCCGGCGCCGTTGCAGTTCGGGCAGGCGCCTTCGGAGTTGGCGCTGAACAGGGCCGGCTTCACGCCGTTGGCCTTGGCGAACGCCTTGCGGATCGGTTCGAGCATGCTCGTGTAGGTCGCCGGGTTGCTGCGCCGCGAGCCGCGGATGGGTGTCTGGTCGACCGACACCACACCCTCGTCGGCCGGGATGGAGCCGTGGATCAGGGAGCTCTTTCCGGAGCCCGCGACACCGGTGACGACGCAGAGGACGCCGAGTGGGACGTCGACGTTCACCTTCCGCAGGTTGTGGCGGTCCGCGCCGCGGATCTGCAGTTTGCCGGTCGGCTTGCGGACGCTGTCCTTGAGCGACGCCCGGTCGTCGAGGTGACGGCCGGTGCTGGTGTCGCTTTCGCGGAGGTCCTCGACGGTGCCTTCGAAGCAGATCGTGCCGCCCGCCGTACCGGCGCCGGGGCCGAGGTCGACGACGTGGTCGGCGATGGCGATGGTCTCCGGTTTGTGCTCGACGACCAGCACCGTGTTGCCCTTGTCCCGCAACTGCAGCAGCAGGTTGTTCATCCGCTGGATGTCGTGCGGGTGCAGACCGATGGTGGGCTCGTCGAAGACGTACGTGACGTCGGTGAGCGACGACCCGAGGTGGCGGATCATCTTGGTGCGCTGCGCCTCACCACCCGAGAGCGTGCCGGACGGCCGGTCGAGCGAGAGGTAGCCGAGCCCGATGTCGACGAACGAGTCGAGGGTGTGCAGAAGCTTCTCCAGCAGCGGCGCGACCGACGGTTCCTTGAGCCCGCGGACCCAGTCGGCGAGGTCGCTGATCTGCATCGAGCAGGCGTCGGCGATGTTGATCCGCTTGATCTTCGAAGACCGCGTGAGCTCGCTGAGCCGGGTGCCGTCGCATTCGGGGCAGGTGGTGAAGGTGACCGCGCGGTCGACGAACGCGCGGATATGCGGCTGCATCGACTCCCTGTCCTTGGACAGGAACGACTTCTGGATCGTGGGGATCAAGCCCGAGTAGGTCAGGTTGATACCGTCGATCTTGAGTTTGACCGGCTCCCGGTAGAGCAGGTCGTCCATCTGCTTCTTGGTGAACTTCTTGATCGGCTTGTCGGGGTCGAAGAACCCGCAGCCGCGGAGGATGCGGCCGAACCAGCCCTCCATCGAGAAACCGGGGACCGAGAGCGCGCCCTCGTTGAGCGACTTGGTGTCGTCGTACAGCGCGGTGAGGTCGATGTCGTTGATCTTGCCCCGGCCTTCGCAGCGCGAGCACATGCCGCCGGTGACGCTGAACTCGCGGCGTTCCTTCGTGGTCCGCCCGCCCTTCTCCATGGTCACGGCGCCGGCCCCGCTGATCGAGGCGACGTTGAAGGAGTAGGCCTGCGGAGAGCCGATGTGCGGCTTCGCGATCCGGCTGAACAGGATGCGCAGCATCGCGTGGGCGTCGGTGGCGGTGCCGACCGTCGAGCGCGGGTCGGAGCCCATCCGCTGCTGGTCGACGATGATCGCGGTGGTCAGGCCGTCGAGGACGTCGACCTCGGGCCGGGCCAGCGTCGGCATGAAGCCCTGCACGAAGGTGCTGTAGGTCTCGTTGATCAGCCGCTGCGATTCGGCCGCGATGGTGTCGAAGACGAGGGAGCTCTTGCCCGAGCCGGAGACGCCGGTGAACACCGTCAGGCGTCGCTTCGGAAGCTCGACGGCGACGTTCTTGAGGTTGTTCTCGTTCGCGCCCAGGACCCGGATCAGGTCATGGCTGTCGGCGGGGTGTTCCTCGGGCGGCTGCGGCCTCGTGGTCTTGCGCATCGTGTCTCCATCCCTGATATGGGCCGCGTGTACGGTCCGTCAGCCTCTCCGGGCTCGATCTAACCAGTTTCGAGCCGTTCGTCCTCTTCGTGCGTGCGGTGTGCCCGCGACGATGATCACGCTAGGTGAATCCCGGCCGCCACCGCTTCTCGATTCCTGACCCGTCTCCCCGGCCGGTGTTCAGACGCTCCATCCGTCACTCTTCGTGGCCTTCAGGTAGTCCTCGACCGGTGGGCCGACCGGCCTGCCTTCGAATTGCGTCGAAAGCACCACCGACGATCTGATCTCGCCGTGCTTGCCCAGCCGTTCGAAGAGGCCTTCGAGGTGTTCGAGCGATACGGCGCGCACCTTCAGCATCGTGCAGCGGTCGCCGCTGAGGCGGTGCAGTTCGACGACCTCGGGGTAGTCGTCGGACTTGCTCGTACGCAGCAGGCAGCTGCCCAGCGAACAGCGCATTTCGACGAAGGCCTGCAGTTCGTACCCGGCGCGGCGCGCGTCGACCTGCGCGCGGTACCCGGTGATGACGCCTGCCTCCTCCAGCCGCCGGACGCGATCGGCGACGGCGGGAGCGGAGAGGTTGACGCGGCGCCCCAGTTCCTTGAACGAAAGCCGCCCGTCGCCCTGCAGCGTCTCCAGGAGCCGCCAGTCGAGGTCGTCCAGGGGCCTTTCCGATCGTAAGGTCATCGCACCCGGATTCCTTTCATGATGTGGCTCGCACCCCCGCGAGGCCTTCGTCAGCCTATTCGCCGGGACGCGCGGGTTCCCTAGGTTTGAATCATGAAACCGATGTTCGCGCTCTTCACGGGTGTCGCCTGCCTCAGCACCGCCGTCGTCGGACTGTCCACGACGGCGGCGTTGATCGTGGTGGAGCACGCCGGGCCCGCGTGGAGCGGGCTGCCGAACGCCGTGCTGGTACTCGGATCCGCCGCGGGTTCGCTCTCCTCGGGAACGCTGTCCGCCCGCTTCGGCAGAAAGCTCGTCCTGGTGCTGATGTACGCCACCGCGGTGGTGGGAGCGCTGATCTCGTTCGCCGGCGTACTCGGCGGATCCGTGCTCGCGCTGGTGGCGGGTATGCCGTTGATCGGCTTCGGTAACAGCGGCGCGCAGCTCTCGCGGTACACCGCCGCCGATCTGGCTCCGGAGCACCGCAAGGGTTTCGCACTGTCCACAATGGTCTGGGCGGGCACGGTCGGTGCGGTGGCCGGCCCAGCGCTGATCGCGCCCGCCGCGGCCCGCGCGGAGGCCGCCGAACTCCCCGCCCTGTCCGGGCCGATCGCGGCCGGGGCACTCGTCGTGGCCATCGCGGTGATCGCCGTCGCCGTTCTGCCGCGCGGGCTCGGCGCACCGGCGGAAAGGGTCTCCCGGCGGCAGCGGATGTCGGTCCGTAACCCGCTGATCCTCGGTCCGCTGGTGGCGATGGTCGGCGCGCAACTGGCCATGGTGGCGGTGATGACGATGACCCCGGTCCAGTTGCACGAGCACGGGCAGGGACTCGACGTCGTCGGCTGGGTGCTGAGCGCGCATCTGATCGGGATGTTCGCGCTGGCACCGCTTTCCGGCTGGATCGCCGACCGGTGGGGCGGCCGCGCGACCATCTTCGGCGGGATCGGGACGCTCACCGTCGCGGCGGTCACCGCGATCGGCGCACCCGATTCGCATCACGTGGGAATCCCGGCCGCGATGTTCCTGCTCGGCTACGGCTGGAACCTGGTGTTCGTGGGCGGCAGCAGCATGCTCAGCCGCGATCTCCCGGCGGAGCAGCGGTCGAGGGCGCAGGGCACGGTCGACGCGTTCGTCTGGGGGACCTCCGCGGCGGCGAGTCTGCTCGCCGGGCAGCTCTTCGGCCTGGGCGGATACGTGCTCGTGGCCGTCGCGGGCGGGGTGTGCGCCCTGGTCCCGCTGGCGGTGATCGGCCGCCGGACGGCCGCGTCGGAGCCCGTTGAAAAAGTCGGCCTCCACTGATCTGCGAAACGCCCGCGCTGCCGTCATACTGCTTCACTCGACACGAACGACCGGACACCACTCGGCCCGTGATGACGCAGATCACGTCGGTGACGAATTCGGAGGGTCCTAGGGTGAAGGCAGACAAGGTGCGGGAGATCGGGGGTGCACGATGAGCGAGTTCGCGGTGAATCTGCGGGACCGGGTACGGCAGGCGAGGGAGGACGTCCGGACCGCCAGGCAGGCCTCGGACGAGGATCGCGCCCTGGCCGTCGGCGCCGATCTGGCGAACCTCGAGCGGCTGGCCGCCGAGCACGGCGTGGAACTGCCGGCGCAGGCCTCGGACGACGCCCGGGCGTGACCCCGGGTTCCGCCCCGGTGATCGGCCTTTGACACCCTGGGGTGTGTGACCGCAAGCCTGAACCGGATCCGCGCCTTCCTGGCGGACCGCGAGCCGCCGACACCGTGCCTGGTCGTGGACACCGACCTGGTCGCGGAGCGGGCGGCCGCGGTCTCGGCGGCGTTCCCGGACGCGGTGATCCGATACGCGGTCAAGGCGAATCCCGTCCCTGAAGTACTCGACGCGGTGCTTTCGGCGGGCGCGGGGTTCGACGTGGCGAGTACGGGAGAGATCGCGCTGTGCCTGTCCCGTGGCGCGAAAGCAGCGGAACTGGCCTACGGCAACACGATCAAGAAACCGGCGGACATCGCGTTCGCGTCTGCGCGCGGAGTTCGTGAATTCACCACGGATTCCGCCGGAGATCTGGCGAATATCGCCGAGTACGCACCAGGTTCCCTGGTCTCGGTCCGGTTGCTGCCCGATGGTCCGGATTCGGTCACGCCGTTCGGCCACAAGTTCGGCTGCGAGCCGCCGGTCGCCGCCGATCTGCTCCGCCAGGCCGCGGACTCCGGGCTGAGGCCGGGGATCGCCTTCCACGTCGGTTCGCAGCAACCGGATCCGGCCGCCTGGGAGATCGGGATCGCGACCGCCGCCAAGGTGGCCGCCGACGCCGGGGTCGCCTTGGCGCGGCTCAACATCGGCGGCGGGTTCGCCACCGAGCACCGGGAACCCGTGCCGTCGTTGACGGGCTACGCGGCGGTGATCCACGCCGCGCTGGACCGGAACTGGCCGGGGCCGCGTCCGGAACTGCTCTTGGAACCGGGTCGTGTGATCGTCGGCGACGCCGGTCTCATCAGGACGGAGGTCGTCCTGGTGACCACGCGCGCCGCCGCCGACGAACGCCGCTGGGTCTACCTCGACGTCGGCCGGTACAACGGAATGGCGGAGTGCGAGAACGAGGCCGTCGCGTATCGGCTCGAGCCCGTCGGCGTTAAGGGTCCGGAAGGACCGGTGGTCCTCGCGGGACCGACCTGCGATGGTGACGACGTGCTGTACCAGCGGACGCCGTGCGCGTTGCCGGTGTCGTTGAAGGCGGGCGACCTGCTGGACATCCCGGGCACCGGTGCCTACACCGCCAGCTATTCGTCCATCGCCTTCAACGGAATCGAGCCGTTGCGCACCTATTGTGTGGGGAGGTTCGCCGATGCCGGGTGAAGTACCACTCGTCGGCCGGTTCGCCGGCCGCCATGTGCTCGCGGAGTTCGAAGGGATCGAGCCTTCGCTGCTCGACGATCCCGTCCTCCTGAAGAAGACCCTTGCCGACGCGGTGACCGAGGCGGGGGCGACGGTCTGCGAGGTCGTGTCGCATTCTTTCGCCCCGCAAGGGGTCACGGTGCTCGCGCTGCTCGCCGAATCGCACGCGTCCGTGCACACCTATCCTGAGATCGGCTCGGTGTTCGTGGACGTGTTCACCTGCGGGGACCGGGCGGATCCGGAACGCGCGGTCGCCCTGCTGGCGAAGATGCTGGGCGCCGGCACCGTCCGGATGTCCACTGTGGAACGAGGAGAAGGCTGAATGGCGCAGCGACGGATCGTCGAGCCGATGGGGCCCGGCCTCACCCGGGTCTGGGACGTCGAGGAGGTGCTGTTCGAGGGCCGCACCGCGTTCCAGGACGTCCTCATCGGACGGACCACGCAGGGGATCTCCCTGTTCTGCGATGACGAGCGGCAGAGCACCGAACTGAGCCAGCTCGTCTACCACGAGGCGCTGATGCTCCCCTCGCTGCTGCTGGCCGAACGCGTCGAGCGGGTGCTGATCATCGGCTCCAGCGAAGGGGTCGCGTCGGAGCTCGCCGTCGCGGCGGGGGCCGAGGTGGTCGACCACATCGACATCGACGCCGAGGCGGTCCGGGTCTGCGCCGAACACCTTCCTTACGGCTACACGCTCGACGATCTGGCCCGCGCCGAGCGCGGGGACGGCAAGATCCGTGTCCACTACCGCGACGGCTGGGAGTTCCTTGCCGAGGCGCGGGAGCGGGGCGACCGCTACGACGTCGTCGTCATCGACCTGCCGGACGAGAACGATGATCCGGAAGCGCAGCACAACCGGCTTTACGGCAGCGATTTCCTCACCCGCTGCTCGGCCCTGCTGACCGACGGGGGAGTGGTCGGCTGTCAGGCGGGTTGTCCGACGATGTGGCGTAACCAGACCCTGATCTCGTCGTGGCGCCGGTTCACCGAGGCGTTCGGAACCGTCCTCTACTACGGCTCCGACGAGCATGAATGGGCTTTCCTGAGCGGCCGTGCCGACCGGTTCGACGACCCCGGCGCGCTCGTCGCGGAAAAGATCGGCAAAGCGGGCTTCGGGGAGTCCACTATGGACGAAGAAACACTGCGAGGGAACACCGTGCCGCCGATTTCCCTGCGGCGGCAATGACACCCGGCGTTTCACCTTTTCGCGGAGATCACCCGGTCGTCGTATCTCGGGAAGGCCTGTAAAGGATCCTCCATCTGGTCGTTGCCCAGTGCCTGCGTGCGGACCAGAATCTCCTTGGTGAACATCTGGCGCACCAGACGAGGCGCAGGGCTCCGAGTTTCCGTCAAGGAACGGTGAGGCCGTCCATGGGACGAGATACGGAGTTCGTCGCCGGCCTGGACCGCGAGTCGGCAGTGTACGCGGCTTTCGCGAGCTTGACGGCCAGTATGACCGAGGATCCTGGGCCGGACAGGGTCGTGGACACGCTGACCGGCGAATGCGTGCGTCTGCTGCCGATCGATTCGATGGAGGTCTTCCTCCCCGGTCTGAAGCTCGAGCGATATCCGGCCGTGACGGAAGAAGGTCCCGCGCTCGAGTCGTTCGAGACCGGGCGTGACATCGCCGTCGACGACCTCTCGGCCGCCATGTCCCGCTGGCCCGGTTACGTCGACCGGATGGCGGGCTTGGGTTTCGCGGCGGTTTCGGCCCTTCCGATGCGCGCCGAAGACGAAATCGTTGGTGCGATCACGTTTCTGAGTACGCGATCCGCTGTTCTGAGCCGCGAGGATCGCCGATTGGGGCAGGCGCTGGCCGACGTCGCGACCTGGTGCCTTCTCCAGCAACGGGAACTGCGTCACTACCGCACGCTTTCCGAGCAGTTGCAGACGGCACTCGACAGCCGGATCATCATCGAGCAGGCGAAGGGCGTGCTCGCCGAACGCGCGGGAGTCGGGGTGACCGCGGCCTTCCAGCGCATGCGGGCCTTCGCGCGCAGCACCAACCGGAAGCTCGCCGACGTCGCCCATGGCGTCGTCGACGGGACCTTGGATACCGAGGAGTTCCTTCGCCGGCGTAGGCGATGACAACTGCCGATCGCGGTGCGGCAGTTGCCGGTAGGGTCGTTTGTCACTCGAAGCGGTGACTTGTCCCGGTGAACGCGCGACCTAGCGGCCCTAGGGTGGAGCGCCGTTTTCGGAAAGGCTTCACGCAGACGAGAGGATGCGTGAAGCGATGGCGTTACTGGGAAGTCTGCTGGGGAGGAGCCGCTCGGTACGGCCGAGTCTGCTGCCGCTGCTGGACTTGAGGTCGGCGGCGTTGACGTTGCGGTCCGGGTACGGGCTGGCGCCGACGGGGGTGGGGACGGTGTGCTTCGTCGCCGAGGGCCGTCCGGGTGAAGGGACGGAGGCGGAGATCATCGCGGGGCTCGCCGGGGACTCCGTCCGCCGCAACGTGGTCACCCACGACGCGCACGGGCGGACGATCGTGCGCTGCTGGCGGGAGAACGGGGATCTCGGCTGGCTGCTCGACGACCTCGTCGACGTCAACGACCGGCTGGCGCAGGCCGGGTTCGCCTCCTGGCTGCTGCACACGACGGTCAGTTTCGCCGAACTGCGGGACATGCGGCATCCGGCCCTGGTCATGGTCTTTCGCCGGGAGCGCGGCACCTTCTACCCGTACGCGCCGCGCGGTACCCGCGGCCGTGACCGGGCGACGGAGCTGAAGATCCGCTCGTCGCTGACCCGGATCTTGCCGATGGAGGCCGACATCGGCCGGTGGCGGGCGGTCTGACCACCTCCGCCGGGTTCAGCCGGCCGCGCCGCCGAGCCAGCAGCGCAGCCGCTGGACCCGGCGGTCCCGGGTCGCCCACCGCGGGAAGATGCCCTCGGTCTTCGCCGCCACCTGTGGCAGCCTCCCGAGTTCGGCGGAGAGCCGTGTCCGGAGGGCGGCACCGCCGCGGCCGACGGCCGGGCCGGGACGGCGGTGGGTCTCACAGATCCTCGTGGTCACGTCCCGGTCACCCTTTCCGTGCGACGGTCCGGCAATTGCCTTCTTCGACGATGCGGTATCGCAAGGTGGTCCGGTCACCGCCGAAGGTAGTGCCATCGAGAGCACAAAGACCCCACTAAGTCGCCGGATGTGTACCCCGTGTCACGGGTTGGCGTCGAAACGACGGACCGGGGTGGCGGACGGGGATAATGGCCGCGTCTCCCATTCCGGGAAAAGGACTTCATACCCTGTGCCCGCATGGTGCCGAAGGGGCAGGCTGTCCGCGGACGTCCGCCGGTTCCGGCGGCGGGACGGGAGGCCGGTGATGACCGGGAGCCGGCGGCTTGCCGCCGTCGTCGTCGGCGTGGACGCGTCTCAGGCGTCACGGGCGGCGGTGCGCTGGGCCGCGGGTGAGGCCGCGAGGCGGGACAGTGCGCTGAAACTCCTTCACATCGACGGCGCTGCCCGGGAACCCGAGTCGGAGCAGGACAATCTCGCCGCCGCGGGGATCGCCTGGGAGGCCGAACCCGGTGTCCCCACCGAACAAGAGGTGAAATCCGGCGGGATCGCCGAACAGCTCGTCGAGGCCTCGAAGGCGGCACCGCTGATGGTGCTGGGAACGCACGGTTTCGGCGCACTGCGCGGTGCCCCGATCGGTTCGGTCGCCGCCGAGGTCGCCGGGCGCGCGGAGTGCCCGGTGGTCGTCGTCCGCGGGCTGACCTCATCCGGCCGCGGCGAGATCGTGGTCGGCGTCGATCCTTCCGGCGACAGCGAACGGGCGCTGATCTTCGCGCTCGACACCGCTTCCGCACGGAACACCGAACTGGTCGTCGTGCACGCCTGGCATGACAGCGTGCTCGAAGCGGGTGCGGATCTGGCGAGTGTCGAGGCCTCGGAGGAACGCGCGCTGGAGGACCGGATGACGATCTGGCGCGACAAGTACCCCGGCGTCGGCGTCCGGCTCGAAGTCGTCCGGGATCGCAACGTGGCGCGGGCGCTCATCCGGGTGATCCCGAACGCGGGCCTGATCGTGATCGGCTCGTCCGGCGCCGGGCTCGGGAGTACTGCGCAGTCGTTACTGAGCAGGGCGCGCTGCCCGGTCGCGTTGGTGCCGCATCGGCACGAGGGTGAATACGGCCGCGGGCAGGCCTGATTCCCGGGATTCTGCCGGACAATGGGCCGGCGAGACCACGATCTACGGAGAAGGTACATGCCGAACCCGACCCCGCAGCCCCTGTCCCCGGCCGCGGCCCCGATCCGGGTGCTGCTCGTCGAGGACCACAAGATGGTGGCCGAAGCACTCGGCGCGGCTTTCGAGGAGTTCCCGGAGATCGACCTGGTCGCTTCGGTGGAGTCCCTCGCGGACGGCATGGTCGCGGCCGCCGCGCACCGGCCCGACATCGTCCTGCTCGACCGCCGGTTGCCCGACGGCGACGGGATCGAGGCGATCGCCGGTCTGCGCGACGTTTCGCCGTCGAGCCGCGTGCTGGTGCTGACCGGCGACGCGAACAGCGCCATCGCCGCGAGGATCCTGGAGGTCGGCGGCGCCGGGCTGCTGCTGAAGTCGGGCGTCCTCGACGAACTCGTCACCGCGATCCGCACCGTGGCCGCGGGCGACGTCGTCATCGACCCGGAGCTGCTCAGCGGCGCGCTGGCCATGCTGGCCGGACGGGTCGGTCCGATGGGACCGGGGCTGACCCTGCGGGAACGCCAGGTGCTCGGCCTGATCGCCGAAGGTGCCGGCACCGACCGGATCGCCGAGGAACTGCGGCTCGCGCGGAACACCGTGCGGAATCACGTGCAGCGGATCCTGGTGAAGACGGGCACCCACTCGAAACTCGAAGCCGTCGCCCATGCCCGTAAGAATGGCCTCCTCGAACGGCCGTAGCGCCGAAGTACGCCGGAGTGCCAAGCTGCCTTATGGCCAAGCTGCCATCGGACTCGGCACCGGATCATCGCAATGCTGTGCTTTTCGAGTTGTTCGTGCACAGCGTCGTCGACTACGCCATTTACATGCTGGACGTCGACGGCAAGGTGATCAGCTGGAACCCCGGCGCGGAACGGATCAAGGGGTATTCCGAAGACGAGATCATCGGACGTTCTTTCTCGGTCTTCTACACCGAGGACGACGTCGCCCACGGGAAGCCCGCCGCGGAACTGCTGTTCGCGGCGGAGATGGGCAGCCACGAGGTCGAAGGCTGGCGTGTCCGCCGGGGCGGGGACCGGTTCTGGGCCAATACGGTGCTCACCGCCCTGCGGGACGATCGGGGCACCCTCGTCGGTTTCGGGAAAGTGACCCGCGACCTCACGGAACGCCGGAGAACGCAAGAGGAAAGAAGTGGCAGGCGCCAGGCTTTCGCCCATTTGGTCCGCGCGCAGGAAACCGAACGTCGTCGTATCGCGTGGGATGTTCACGACGATTCCATTCAATCGATGATCGCGGTGAGCATGCGCTTGCAGATGCTCGCCGCACAACGGCGCGATCCGGCTTTGATGCAACTCGACGATGCGATCCAAGGGGCTATCCGGCGGTTGCGGATCCTGGTCGCCCAGCTGCGGCCGCCGGCCTTGAACGACGAGGATCTCGTCGCGTCCGTCGCCGACTACCTCGACGAGGTCGTCACCGGCTGGGGGCTGGACTGCACGCTGAACCACGAGTTCACCGCGTTGCCACCGCCGGAGCTCGTCGTCACCGCCTTCCGGATCATCCAGGAGGCCCTGGTGAACGTGCGCAAGCACGCGAACGCCTCCGCCGTCGCGGTCTCCCTGACCGAACACGACGGCGGGCTGCTGGTGAAGGTCGTCGACAACGGCGACGGCATGAAGGTGGACGACAGAGCGCACGACGTGATGGTGGGCGAGCACATCGGAATGGCATCGATGCGCGAACGAGCGGAAGCGGCCCAAGGATGGTTCCGGATCTCCAGCAGGCCTCGGATGGGTACGTCGCTGGACTTCTGGATCCCGCTCGCCGGGCCCGGTAACGCCCGGAGATGACGGTTCCCCCGGACCCGGGGAACCCCGAACAGAGGAGACACCGCGATGCCGGAACCGGGGAACATGCGTGTTCAACGTGACGCGGTCCGAGCGGGCGGGGCGCTCAACGACGAAGGCCTCCAGCGGCTTCTGGAAGGGCTGAAAGCCGTCCGTGACGGCGATTTCAGCACCCGGCTGCCCCAGGTGGACGACGTCCTGATGGACGAGATGGCGGTGGTGTTCAACGGGATGGTCGACCAGCTCGCCCTGTTCACGTCCGAAGTCACGCGTGTCGCGCGCGAGGTCGGGACGGACGGCAAACTCGGCGGCCAGGCGGCGGTGCCTTCGGTTTCGGGTACCTGGAAGGACCTCACCGACTCGGTGAACGCGATGGCGGGCAATCTGACCGGCCAGGTCCGCGACATCGCCGAGGTCGCGACGGCGGTGGCGAAGGGTGATCTGTCGCAGAAGATCACCGTCGACGTCAAAGGCGAGATGCTCGAACTGAAGAACACGATCAACACGATGGTGGATCAGTTGTCGTCGTTCGCGGACGAGGTCACCCGCGTCGCGCGCGAGGTCGGCAGCGAGGGACGGCTGGGCGGGCAGGCCGAGGTTCCCGGTGTGGCCGGGACTTGGCGGGATCTGACGACGTCGGTGAACTTCATGGCCGGCAACCTCACGGACCAGGTCCGCTCGATCGCCGAAGTCACCACCGCCGTGGCGAAGGGCGACCTGTCGCAGAAGATCACCGTGGACGCACGCGGCGAGATCCTCGAACTGAAGAACACGATCAACACGATGGTGGATCAGTTGTCGTCGTTCGCGGACGAGGTCACCCGCGTCGCGCGCGAAGTCGGCACGGAAGGCGCGCTCGGCGGGCAGGCCCAGGTTCCCGGTGTGGCCGGGACTTGGCGGGACTTGACGACGTCGGTGAACTTCATGGCCGGCAACCTCACCGCGCAGGTGCGGTCGATCGCCCAGGTGGCGACGGCGGTGGCGAAGGGCGACTTGTCGCAGAAGATCACCGTGGACGCACGCGGCGAGATCCTCGAACTGAAGAACACGATCAACACGATGGTGGATCAGTTGTCGTCGTTCGCCGACGAGGTCACCCGTGTCGCCCGAGAGGTCGGCACCGAAGGCCGGCTGGGCGGCCAAGCCGACGTGAAGGGTGTTTCGGGGACCTGGAAGGGTTTGACCGAGTCGGTGAACGTCATGGCCGACAACCTCACCGACCAGGTCCGCTCGATCGCCGAAGTCACCACCGCGGTGGCCAAAGGCGACCTCTCGCAGAAGATCCGCGTCGACGCCCGCGGCGAGATCCTCGAACTCAAGGACACCATCAACACGATGGTCGGCCAGTTGTCGTCGTTCGCGGACGAGGTCACGCGGGTGGCGCGGGAGGTCGGTACGGAGGGGCGGCTGGGCGGCCAAGCCGACGTGAAGGGTGTTTCGGGGACCTGGAAGGGTTTGACCGAGTCGGTGAACGTCATGGCCGACAACCTCACCGACCAGGTCCGCTCCATCGCGCAGGTCGCGACCGCGGTCGCCCGCGGCGACCTGTCACAGAAGATCACCGTCGAGGCCAAGGGCGAGGTCGCCGCGCTCGCCCAGACGATCAACACGATGGTCGACACGCTTTCGGCGTTCGCGGACGAGGTCACCCGGGTGGCGCGAGAGGTCGGCACCGAAGGCATCCTCGGCGGCCAGGCGCGGGTGCCGAACGTCGCCGGCACCTGGAAGGACCTCACCGACAACGTCAACTCGATGGCGAACAACCTCACCGGCCAGGTCCGCAACATCGCCCAGGTGACCACCGCGGTGGCGCAGGGCGACCTGTCCCGCAAGATCGACGTCGACGCGCGGGGTGAGATCCTCGAACTCAAGACCACCATCAACACGATGGTGGACCAGCTGTCCGCGTTCGCCGCCGAGGTCACCCGTGTCGCGCGCGAGGTCGGCAGCGAAGGGCGGCTCGGCGGCCAGGCCGAGGTCGAAGGCGTTTCGGGGACGTGGAAACGGCTCACCGAGAACGTCAACGAGCTGGCCGGGAACCTCACCCGCCAGGTACGCGCGATCGCCGAGGTGACCAGTGCGGTGGCGACCGGCGACCTCACCCGGTCGATCTCCGTCGAAGCACAGGGTGAGGTCGCCGAGCTGAAGGACAACATCAACGCGATGGTCCAGTCGCTGCGCGAGACGACGCGGGCGAACGAGGAACAGGATTGGCTCAACAGCAACCTGGCGCGTATCTCCGGGCTCATGCAGGGGCACCGGGACCTGAGCGTGGTGGCATCGCTGATCATGAACGAGCTGACGCCGCTGGTCGGCGCGCAGCACGGGACGTTCTTCCTCACCGAGGCGGGCGAGACCGGGACCAAACTGAGGCTGATCACCAGCTACGGGCACAGCGAGGCCTTGGACGTGCCGTCGGAGTTCGCGATGGGCCAGTCGCTCATCGGGCAGGCGGCGCATACCAAGAAGGCGATCGTCGTCGACCGGACGCCGCCGGGCTTCGTGAAGATCTCGTCCAGCCTCGGTTCCTCCCCGCCGGTGAACCTGATCGTCCTGCCGATCATCTTCGAGGACCAGGTGCTCGGCGTGATCGAACTGGCGTCGTTCGGCGAATTCACCGCCGTCCGCCGGGATTTCCTGGAACAGCTGATGGAGACCATCGGCGTCAACGTCAACACGATCATCGCCAACTCGAGGACCGACTCCCTGCTGGAGGAATCCCAGCGGCTGGCCGAGGAGCTGCAGGCCCGCTCGGAGGAACTCCAGGCGCAGCAGGCGAAACTCCAGGTCTCCAACGCTGAATTGGAGGAGAAGGCCGAACTTCTGGCACAGCAGAACCGCGACATCGAGGTGAAGAACTTCGAAATCGAGCAGGCGCGCCAGGAGATCGAAGAACGCGCACAGCAGCTGGCGCTGGCGTCGAAGTACAAGTCCGAGTTCCTCGCCAACATGTCGCACGAACTCCGGACCCCGTTGACCAGCCTGCTGATCCTCGCCGGCGTGCTGTCGCAGAACTCGACCCAGAACCTGACGCCGAAACAGGTCGAGTTCGCCAAGGTGATCCAGTCCGCGGGCACGGATCTGCTGCAGCTCATCAACGACATCCTCGACCTGTCGAAGGTCGAGGCCGGCAAGATGGACATCCATCACGAGCCGTTCCCGCTGCGCCAGCTGCTGGACTACGTCGGCACGACGTTCCGCCCGCTGACCGCGGAGAAGGGGCTCGATTTCCAGGTGGTGGTGGAGCCCAACGTGCCCGAGCTGCTCTTCACCGACGAGCAGCGGCTGCGGCAGGTGCTGCGGAACCTGCTGTCGAACGCGGTCAAGTTCACCGAGGACGGCAGCGTCGAACTCCGGGTGAAACTGGTCGACACGATCGTTTCGCCGACGTCTGATGGGCACGAGTCCTTGGTCGCGTTCAGCGTCATCGACACCGGTATCGGGATCGCCGAGGAGAACCTGGAGTCGATCTTCGGAGCCTTCCAGCAGGCCGACGGCACCACCAGCCGCAAGTACGGCGGGACCGGGCTCGGCCTGTCGATCAGCCGCGAGGTCGCCTACCTGCTCGGCGGCGAGATCCGGGCCGACAGCCTGCTGGGCACCGGCAGCACGTTCACCCTGTACCTGCCCGTGGCCCGCTTCACGGCCGCCACGAGCCAGGGTGAGTCCATTGTGGACATAAGTGGGTCGGAGCGGCGGGTCCTGGTCGTGGAGAGCGAGCAGAACAGCCTGCTGACCCTGCTCGCCCGCGGGGTCGCCGCCGACGTCGCGGACAGCCACGGCTCGGTGCAGGTGCGGGCGGTGGCCAACCCGGCCGAGGCCTACGAGGAACTGAAACGTGACAGCTACCGCTGCGTCGTACTCGACACCAGCATCCCGGGCACGAGCGCGCTGACCTTCCTCAAACGTCTCGTCGAAGGGCCGGATCCTGTCGAAGTCCCGGTGCTGGCGCACGCGAGCCGCAAGCTCAGCGCCGCGCAGGACCGGCTGCTGCAAGGACACGCGCGGGTGCATCCGGTCGAGCTGCTGCCGTCGCTGGACATGTTGCGGGAACGCATCATGCTGCACATCTCGGCCAGTGAACTCGAAGGCATCCTGCCGCTGATGCATCAGCCCGAAATGCCACCGGCGTCCACCGAACCGTCGGCGACGGTCGCCGCCCGGCCGGTCGAACCACGGAGGTTGGAAGGACGCAAGGTCCTGCTCGTCGACGACGACGCCCGCAACGTGTTCGCAATCGCCGGGATGCTGGAATTGCACGGGCTGTCGGTGGTGCACGCCCCCAACGGGCGCAAGGGGATCGAGGAACTGCTGTCCGACGACGGCATCGACCTGATCCTGATGGACGTGATGATGCCGGAGATGGACGGCTACGCGACGACGGCGGCCATCCGCGAGATGCCGAAGTTCGCCGGGCTGCCGATCATCACGGTGACCGCGAAGGCGATGGAAGGGGACCGCGAGAAAAGTCTCGCCGCCGGGGCGAGCGACTACGTCACGAAACCCGTGGACTCGGCGGAATTGCTGGCCTGCATGGAACGCTGGCTCTCGGATTGAGCCCGCCTACTCCGTCCCGTTGGCGCTGTTCGCGCACAGACGGCGGATGGCGGCGACGATCTCGGTGTTCGGGCTGCCCTTGACCAGGTATTCGGTGACACCGGCGGAGGCCATCTGGGCGATGGACCGGGTGTCGCTGTGCGCCGAGAACGCCATCAGCCGCGTGCGGGGTACGCGTTTGCGGATCTCCCTGGCGATCCAGGCGCCGCCCCCGCCGGGAATCCGGACGTCCAGGACGGCGACTTCCGGCGAAAGCAGTTCCGCCAACGCGACCGCCTCGCCCGCGTTCACCGCGATGCCCACCACCTCGATGTCGGGTTCGGTCTCCAGAAGGGCGCGCAGGGCATCACCGATGACCGGGTTGTCGTCCGCGACGAGCACCCGAAGTCTGGGGGGCGGCGTTCGGTTCATGACCCAGTCCGTGCCCGCGATGTCTTCGGCGCCGGAGGTGGTCGCGGGCCCCCCGCCGAGCATGGCGTGACTCATCAAGAGACTCGTCGGGCACCCTCGCTCGTTTGCTCGACGAGCGTCCTGGCGACGTCATGGATCTTCATGTTGTTGTTGCGGCAGAACGAGCGCAGCAGTTCGAAGGCCGAAGCGATGTCGATCTGGTAACGCTCGGCGAGAACCCCCTTCGCCTGTTCGATCGGAAGCCGGTGGTCCAAGGCGTACTGGAGCTGCTCGGCCCTGGCCCGGTAGAAACGGACGCGATTGCGCATGGCGACGAGCTCGTCGGCCGGGTCTGGGGTGCCGGACGAGGGAGCCGGCGAAAGCGTGGTCTCGGACATGGGGTGATCGTCGCAGCGGCGGCGAACCCCGGGAAGAACAAAACGTCCTGACTCGGATGATGCAAATGAACCTGGTCCCACCGACGGCGGGCACTCGAACGGGCGGCAAACAGGGCCCTTTGGCCGGTCGCAGTGACCGGTCGTGCGCCGTACGCTCTCATCCGAGGAGGGAAAGCGTGGAGGTCGGAATGCTCCGGGTGTTTCTGGTCGACGATCACGAGGTGGTCCGCCGAGGGGTCGCGGATATGCTGGAGGAGGACGCCGGTCTGTGCGTGGTCGGTCAGGCGGCGACGTTTTCCCAGGCGCTGGCACGGATCCCGGCGCTGCGCCCGGATGTCGCGGTGCTCGACGTGCGGCTCCCGGACGGCAACGGCGTCGAACTCGCGCGCGAACTGCGTTCCAGGATGCCCGAGCTGAAATGCCTGATGCTCACGTCCTATACCGACGAGCAGGCGATGCTGGACGCGATCATGGCGGGCGCGAGCGGCTACGTCATCAAGGACATCCGGGGGATGGACCTGGTGGCCGCGGTCAAGGAGGTCGGCGTCGGCCGGTCGCTGCTGGACGCGCGCGCCGCCGCGACGCTGATGGCGAAGTTCCGCGACGACGCCGTGAAGAAGGGGCCGCTCGCCGGGCTTTCCGAGCAGGAGCGGACGCTGCTGGAGCTCATCGGTGAGGGGCTGACCAACCGGCAGATCGCCGAGCGGATGTTCCTGGCGGAGAAGACGGTCAAGAACTACGTGTCCCGCCTGCTGACGAAACTCGGGATGCAGCGGCGTACCCAGGCGGCCGTGCTGGCCACCGAACTGCGTCGTCCTTGATCGCTCACGCGGAAACGAGTGTGTCGAGCAGGACGTCTTCGAGCGGGCGGCGCGGCGTCCACGGCAGGGGCGAGCCGTAGCCGACGCGGAGCAGGACTTGCGGCCATACGCCGCAACCGAGGAGGCGGCGGAATTCGGCGCGCGCCGACGGGACCCGGACCGGCGGCGAGATGAACGACGTGTCGAGTCCCGCGCTGGTCGCCGTGAGCAGAACGCGTTGGAGTGCTTGGCCCGCCTGCAGCCTGTCGAGTCTGCCGTCGGAGAACGAGCCGATCGCGACCACCAGCGGGAGCGGTCGTGCGCGGTCGCCGGGGGTGCCGAACTCTTCGAGGAGCCAGCTTTCGTCGGCGGGGGAGCCATCGGTGGCGTAGGCGGGGACGCCGGCGCGGACATGGCCGCCCAGACGCGTCCAGCGGACGAGTTCGGCGACGAAGGCGGGATCGGCCAACTGGTCCAGATGCGCGCGGGCGGTGAGATCCCGCAGGAGAAGACACTGTTCGGCGTCGAGACTCGGCATCCAGGCGTGTTCGAGTTCGGTGGCGTGGCGCAGAGTGGTGAGGGTGGACCGGGGGATGGGGGTGGGGAGGAACGGTCTTCGATTGGTGCGGCGCCGGGGGATGGCGCGCGCGAGCCGGGTGACCTTCGGATCCGGGGTGCGATCGGCGAGCGGGCGGACCACGGCCAGCAGATCGGGGTCGGCACGGCTCGGCATCAGGGTGGTCGCCGGATGGAAACCCAGTGCGTGAATCGCCGTCCGGAGCGTGAAAAGGGCCGCGCCGCACGAAAGGACGAGTTCCCGCCCGTCCGGATCCGTGACCGGTAGGATACGGCGCGGATCGGCGTGGAGTTCGATCCCGGAGCCGGTGCACCGGAAGAGCCACGGCTGGGTGTTGTGAATCGACGGGGCCAGCATGGCCGAGCGGAGCACTGAATTCACCTGATCGGAGTTCAAACGCCCGACCCTGGTGACTTGTAAGGTCATGGTTTCCCCCGCTGCGGCGCCAAGCGATTCAGGTGTCTCGGTGAGACGGTCCCGCCTGCGGTGCGGTGCCGAAAGAGGAGAAAGTCCCCACGGCCGCGAGTCGTCCCGATCTTCGGAGGCGGAGCACGATGTCGGCTCAGGACCGGCTCGGCGGAAGCGACGACCGGATCACCGGCGCGTTGTCCCAGCTGAGGGTTCGCGAGGTGTTGCGGGATCTGCAGGACCGCATCGAACGGCTCATCGGTACCCGCGACAAGATGGACGGCCTGCTGGAGGCGGTGCTCGCCGTCGCGTCCGGACTGGAACTCGACACGACGCTGCGTCGCATCGTGCAGGCGGCCATCGACCTCGCCGAGGCCTCCTACGGCGCTCTCGGGGTCATCGCGGACGACGGCTCACTCGCGGAATTCGTCTATCTCGGCATCGACGGCGAGACCGAACAGCGGATCGGGAATCTGCCGAAGGGCCACGGGCTGCTGGGATTCGTCATCGACGAGGCGAAACCGGTGCGGCTGGCCGACATCTCGCGGCATCCGGCTTCCGTCGGATTCCCGCCGTGCCATCCGCCGATGCGGTCGTTCCTCGGGGTGCCCATCCGGGTGCGCGAGGAGGTCTTCGGAAATCTCTATCTCACCGAGAAACGGGGGGAGAGCTTCACCGACGACGACGAGGTCGTCGTCCAGGCGCTCGCCGCGGCGGCCGGTATCGCGATCGAGAACGCCCACCTCTACGAGCAGTCCCGGATCCGCCAGCAATGGCAGGCCGCGAACAGCGAGGTGACCACGGAACTGCTGGGCGGCACCGACCCGGTCGACGCGCTCAACCTGATCGCCGGCCGGGCCTTGGAACTCACCGGCTCCGACATCACGCTGCTCGCCTTACCCGGCTCGGGCCGTCTCGACGTCAGCTCGGATGTCGAGGACGAGGTCGACGAACTGACCATCGCGGTCTGCGCCGGGGCCCGGTCGGAGGAACTGACCGGCATGCGGATCAGCGTCGCCGCCTCGCTGCCGGGAGCGGTCTATCGCGACCGGACGCCGCGCAGCGTGCCGGAACTGGTGCTGGGCGACGAAGGAGGAGCACGGCTCGGCCCGACTTTGGTGGTGCCGTTGCGGGCGCGCGAACGGACGTCGGGCGTCCTGATGGCGGTGCGGAATCCGGGTGCGACCCCGTTCGAACTCGCCCAGCTCCCGGTGGTGGCGTCGTTCGCCGACCAGGCCGCGCTCGCCCTCCAGCTGGCCGCGCAGCAGCGCACCGCCAGGGAACTCGACGTGCTGGCCGACCGGGACCGGATCGCCAGGGATCTGCACGACCACGTGATCCAGCGCCTGTTCGCGGTCGGCCTCGCGCTGCAGAGCACCCATCGCCGGGCGCCTTCACCGGAAATGCGACGGCGGCTCGGCGAGAGCATCGACCAGATGCACGAGATCGTCCACGAGATCCGCACGGCGATCTTCGACCTCCACGGCGGTGAGGCGGGCCAGCAAGGGGTGCGCTTGCGGCATCGCCTCTACGACTCGATCACCGAGCTCACCGACGACACCGCGACGCATCCGACGGTCAGCCTGTCCGGGCCACTCGACTCGATCCCGTTGCCGTTCGCCGAACACGCCGAGGCGGTGGTGCGGGAGATGGTCGGCAACGTCGTCCGGCACGCGGGGGCGAGCAGCGTCTGGGTGAGTGTCGCGGTGAAGGACGACGTCCTGCGGATCGTGGTCGCCGACGACGGTGCCGGGATCGACGGGGGATCCGCGATCCTCGGCGGGTTGCGGAACCTCCGCGATCGCGCGGTGAAGTCGGGCGGCGCTTTCCAGATGCTGGCAAGGGAAGAGGGCGGAACCCGGGTCGAGTGGTCCGCCCCCTTGCGGTGATCGTGCTCAGTTCGTGGACTGCGCGGTGAGGATCCCGTCGACCTCGACGGCCCGGGAGACCTCGGCGTCGACGTCGGAAGCGACGGTCTCCAGGAGTTCCGCGGTGAGGTCCGAGAGCGCTCGCGCCACCGCGAGGTACGAACCGACCTGGGAGATCGAACTCTCTCTGAGCCCGATGTGCGCCATCCCGACACCGACGAACTCACCCCCGTCATCGAGACGGAGCAACGCTTCCGCGCGTACCCGGTACGGCCCATGCTGCAAGGCGACGTCAATGGTCCATTTGCCGGTGTCGTCAGTCATCTTCGGCTCCGTTCCGGTCATCGAGGCTTTCATCGGCGTCCGCCGCGGCACAGGGTCCTAAGTCCTCGTTCGTCCCGTTCGGGGGCGAAAGTCCTCGGGATTCGTGACCGGCGGCCGCTGCGGTCGCCGGATACCCCGGAGGAGGGTGGATCAACCCCCTTCCCACGGGAGTCCGCGATGAAGGTCCCGTTACCCACCTACGTCGATCAAGCGGTGGCGGCCGCCGTGCGTGCCCCGTCCCCGCTCAACACGCAGCCCTGGCGGTTCGTCGTCGACCGGGACCGGATCGAGGTGTGGCTCGACCGCGCGAGGGTGCTGCGCATCGCCGACCCGGACGCGCGGGAAGCACGGCTGTCCTGCGGCGCCGCCGTGTTCAACCTGATCGTTTCCCTGCGCTCCAACGGGAAGACGTTGTCCCTGCGGGTGCTGCCGTCGCGGGAGGAGCCCGCGTTGCTCGCCGACATCCGGATCGGCGGTGACCGGTTCTCCTCGCCGGTGGAACGGAATCTGGCGCAAGCCGTCTTCCGCCGTCACACGAACCGCCGGACCTTCCTGAGCAGACCGGTCCCACCCGGACCGCGGACGACGTTACGTGCGGCCGCGCTGGTGGAAGGCGGCCTGCTGGAACTGTTCGGCCGCGGTGACCGGTCGAACGCGATCGAGCGTGTACTGCACCGGGCCGAAGCCGCGCAGTCACGCAACGGCGCCTTCCAGGCCGAGATCGCCCTGTGGACCCGGCGGGAGCCGCACGCACCGGACGGGATCTTCGGACAGGGCAGGGCCGAAGGCGGTGAGCCGGTGCTGGGCGCCGTCCTCACCGCCGACGGCGGGCCGTCGGCGGAACTGCGGGCGGGGATGGCGCTGCAGCGGGTCCTGCTGACCGCGACGGGGGCGGGGCTCGCGACCGCGTTCGTCGGGAGACCCTTCGAAACGCCGGAGACGCGCGGCGCGATGGACCGGATCTTCGCCGACCTCGGCCGTCCGCACACGCTGCTGCGGCTGGGCTACGGCCGTCCGATGCCGATGACCGCACGCCGTCCGATCGAGGAGGTGCTGGTCCGGCGGTCCGGGGCACTGCTCTGACGTCCGGGTCATCTCGTCGACACCAGGGTTTCCGGTCGCCGCCACACACCGGTCATCCGGGACGGATTCAGTCTCCGTATGAAGATCATGCGGAAATCCTTCGTGGCGGTGCTCATCGCCGGTCTTTCGGTCGCGGCGTCCGCGCCGGTGGCGGCGGTGGCGGACGCGAGTGCACGCGATCGCGGATCGATCGTCATCACCGAACAGGCGTCCAAGCGGATCCTGGTGCTGCCCGCCGACCGCGCGTCCTGGCAGAACCGGAAGATCAGCTGGGCGTGGGCGCCGAACGCCGCCAACGGGCTGGCGGACCTGGCCGGATCGTGGAGCAACCCGAGCGACGCGAAGCTCGCCGAGCGGGGCGGCGAGAAGTTCCTGCTCACGTCGGCGTCCGGTGGTTTCGCGGCCGTCGTGCCCTACCCGGCCGGAGACCGGGCCTACTGGGCGGCCAACGTAGGCGGGCCGGCCAACCCGCACAGCATCGAACTGCTGCCCGACGGGAATGTCGCGGTCGCGGCCAGCACCGGCGGCTGGATCCGGATCTACACCGCTTCGCAGGGGCAGCGCTCGACCTCTTACGCCGAGTATCCGCTGGTGGGGGCGCACGGCGTGGTGTGGGACGCCGGCCGGAACCTGCTGTGGGCCTTGGGCACCGACGCGCTGGTGGCGCTGACCATCGGCGGGACGCCCGCCGCGCCGGTGCTCACCGAACAGCGGTCCGTGCCTCTGCCGAGCAAGGGCGGCCACGACCTCCAGCCGGTTCCGCACCGGCCCGACCTGCTGTGGGTGACCACGGAGTCGGCCGTGTACCAGTTCGGGAAGACGAGCGAGACGTTCAGCCGGCGCTACGCGGGAGCGCGGGAGATCGACCGGCCGGACGTGAAGAGCGTGACGACCAATCCCCGCACCGGGCAGATCCTGACGGCCTCGGTGCAGGAGGGGCATCTGTGCACCTGGTGCACGGACGCCGTCCAACTGGCCTTTCCACGCGCCGAGCTGGCGCTGCACGGCGCGTGGATTTACAAGGCCCGCTGGTTTTGACGGTTGAACCTGTACTTCCGTGTCGGTACCGGCCGTTCGGGGGGCTGCCCGGCCGGTACCGACACACCAGAGAAGAGGGGATGCTGTCGCAACAATGACGGCTGGCCGCGTCTTTCACCTGACCGAGTGAATTAGGCGGTTCGGCCCGTGTCCTTGACCCATTCGGGGTATAAGCCTCACCCGAGGAAGGCCTGGAGTTCGTCGATGACCGTCTGTGGCTGTTCCTCGGCGACAAAATGGCCGGAACCGGAGACCTTCCGCACCCGGACGTCCACCGCCTTGGTCGGCAGGACGGCCGTGAAGTAGTCGTAGTTCATCTCCGACGCCAGGCCCAGCATCGGCGCGGAGATCTTCGCGTACGCCTTCTGGTCCTCGATGTCCTGGCCGAACGCCTGGTACCAGCCGTTCCCGGCGCGGATCGCGTCCGGACGGTCGTAAGCGGCGGCGTAGATCGCCCGGTCCCGGCCGCCGATCGAGGCCGGATCGGCCAGCAGATGGTCGAACATCCAGTCCACGAGGAACCTCGACCGTCCGGCCAGCAACTGTTCGGGCAGCGTCGCGACCTGGTTGAAGGCGAACCACCAGACGTTGAACGGCTGTCCGGGCGGGGCCAGCATCGGGATCTGGTACAGGCTCTCGTCGGGGTGCGAGACGTCCATGAGCGTGAGGGTCTTCGTCGCATCCGGATGGTTGGCGGCGAAGCTGAACGCGACCATCGCGCCGATGTCGTGCCCGGCGATATGCGCCCGCTGGTAGCCGAGCGAGCGGACGAGTTCGAAGATGTCGCGGGCCATCGTCTTCTTGTCGTACCCGCCCTGCGGCTTGCCCGAGCCGCCCATACCGCGCAGGTCGACGGCGATCACGCGGTACCGCTTCGCCAGGGTGGGCATGATTCTGCGGTACTGCCACCAGGTCTCCGGCCAGCCCGGCAGCAGGATGAGCGGTTCACCCCGGCCGCCGGCGACGTAATGCAGACGTACGCCGTTGACCTGGGCGTACGCGCTGCGGAACCCGCCGGGCAGGGAACGGGCGAGTTCCGCGTCGCCGGGCGCGTTCGGCTGTCCCGCGGCGGCGGTGCCGGTCGAGGCCACCAGCGCGGCCGCGGCCCCCGCACCGAGGGTGAGCATGGATCGGCGGTTGAGGAAGGAGCGGCTGTCGTCGGTCATACCTTGATCCTGGACCCTGCGGCGGCTCGACCGTGAGCGGTGATTTCGCCAACCGGCGTCGGTTTCAGGACAGCATGAGTTCGGGGACGGTCGGCCTCGGCCCGAACGTCTCGCGGTAGGCGACCGGGGTGACACCGACCTGCCGACGGAAATGCGGCCGGAGCGCGGCGGACGAGGAGAACCCGCAGTACCGGGCGATCTCGTCGACCGGGAGGTCGGTGGATTCGAGCAGCTGCTGCGCCCGGATGACGCGCTGGTGGGTGAGCCACGTACCGGGCGCGGCGCCGGTGATCTCGCGGAACCGGCGGTCGTAGTTGCGCCGGCTCATATGCGCCCGCCTGGCCAGCTCGTCCACCGGGAGCGCGGTGTCGAGCCGGGTGAGCGCCCACGCCATCGTCTCCGAGACCGGGTCGCCGTCGTCGAGTTCGGGCATCGGCGACTCGATGTACTGCGCCTGCCCGCCGGGCCGGTGCGGCGGGACGACCATGCCCTTGGCCAGCCGGTTCGCCACGTCGGCGCCGCACCACGACCGGATCAGATACAGGCCGAGATCCATCCCGGCCGCGCCGCCGCCCGAAGTCAGGACGTCGCCGTCGTCGATGTAGAGGACCGACTCGTCCAGCCGGACCGCCGGGAAACGGCTCGCGAGCAGTGGCGCCATCGCCCAGTGAGTGGTCGCCGGGCGGCCGTCGAGCAGCCCCGCGGAGGCCAGCACGAAGGCGCCACTGCACAACCCCGCCACGCGGGCACCCCGTTCGTGCGCCGTCCGAAGCGCCTCCAACGCGGCCTCGGGCGGATCCTCCATCGGCGATCGCCAGTTCGGGACCAGCACCAGATCCGCGCGCCTGATCGCGTCGAGATCCTCGGGCACCGGGACGGTCAGACCACCACCCCGCAACGCGGCCCCCGGCTCGCCGCCGACGATCTCGATCTCGACGTCGGGAAGCTCCCCGAACTGTGAGGCCATGTCGAACACGCCGAACGCGAACGACATCGCACCGAGTGAAGCCCCGTTGAAGATCACGACGACCAGCCGTTTCATGGCCGGAAGTCTAGAGTCCGATGAGGACGGTAGATTCGTTTTCTTCGAAATGAGCCGTCCGGGGGAAGGAAACATCGATGTCGTATCCACAGGGGCCACACGGTCCTCAAGGGCCGCAGTGTCCACAGGGGCCACAGTGGGGTCAGCCGCATCCGGGGCAGCAGCCTTACCCGCCACAACAGGGCTACCCCCAGCAGTACCCGCCGCAGCAGGGTTATCCGCCGCCCGGGTACGGCGGCTTCCCCGGCCAGCAGCCGCCCCCGAAAAAGGGCAACGGCATGATGATCGGTCTCATCGCCGGCGGTGGCGGGCTCGTGTTGGTCGTCTTCGTGATCCTCGCGTTCGTGGCGCCCGGGTTCCTCCTGAGTGACAGCAAGTCCTCCACGTCGGCGGCGAACGCGACACAGACCCCGCTCAGCCTCGACTGGGGGCCGGTCCTGGCGGGCAAGTTCATGCTCGCGGTCTACGGCGACGAGGACGACAAGGCCGCCGAGTCGGCCTGCGCGGACTCCAAGGACAAGGTCCGGGCCGCGGCGAAGGCATTGGGGCAGAAGAACGCGTCGCTCACGGCGAAAGACCCGAAGCAGGCCAGCCCGGATCTGATCTCGGTGACGATGAGCGGGACGCTGAACTACGAGTCCGAGTTCACCACGACGATGGAGGTCCGGCGGGAAGGCAACGACAAGTACTGCATCGTGTCGGTCGCTCCGCTGCCGTGAGCTATTTCCAGGTGTGCCTTCACAAGATCATCGCCCCCAATGTCGCATTGGAGACGCTCAGTGTCCCCAATGCGACATTGGGGGCATCAGTCATTTGACCTACCGCAGTCCGGTGGGCGCGCCGAAGGGCCCGTCGCCGGTTCGGTGGCGGGCTCCTGACGGTCAGGCGGTGGCGTGGTGGAGGGTGTTGCGCCGGGGTAGTCGGAGCGGGTCCCGATACTGAGGCGGAATGAACTCGGGTAGCCCGTCAGCGGCCATGCGGACTTCCCATTCGCCGTGGTGGATCAGGCGGTGGTGGAAGGAGCACAGCAGGACGAGGTTGCGCAGGTCGGTCAGGCCGCCGTCTGCCCAGTGATGGATGTGGTGTGCGTGACAGCCTTTCGGCCGCCGGTGACACCCCGGGAAGGCGCAGCCGCCGTCGCGGATGTTCAGGGCACGTCGTTGGCCGGGGGTGACGAAGCGTCTGAGCCGTCCTACATCGAGTGGTTCTCCGGCGGCGTTGAGGACGACGGGCAGCATGAGGCAGTCGCAGGCGGCCATGCGGGCGTCGCGGGCGGTCATCTCCCCGACGAAATCGAGGCACGCGGTCCCAAGCCCGGTTTTGAGCTCCTCGAGACCGACGGTGACGTGCACCAGAGTCCGGTAGCCGTTGGTGCCAGGCTGGTCGGGGGCGGCGATGGCCAGATCGAGGAGGTCGGCGAAGGCATCGCCTTGGCGTTCCGCTTTGCTTCGGAAGTCGGCTTGGCCGAACTCGTCGACCGGGCGGGGTTTGGAGTAGGCCTCGATGAACGCTGCTGTGCGGGCGCCGAGTTCGTCGTCCAACAGGCCTTTGAGGTTCCAGAAGCCGTCTTTGCGGCGCTCCACAGTGAGTTCGCGGCGGGGCTGGGTGGGTTCGGGATCTTTGGGTTCTTTGCCGTCGGGGTCGAGCCATGCCAGCATCTGCTTCGCGCATTTCGCGATCTCCGAGGGCCCGGCGTCCCGGCCGAGGTTCGCGAGCTGGTTCTCCGCACACGCCCGATCCTCGGGTGAGGTCTCGGCAGGGATCTGCTGCAGTGCCTTCAGAATCTGATCGATCCGCTCGTCACCGACCAGGCCCTCGGCGGCAACGGCGGCGGTGGCAGGCGCGAATGGTGGGACTTCGGTGCCATCAAGAGTGCGGGTGGGGTTCAGCGCGATCGCACGCTGCACCACATCCCCCGCCTCGCCACGGGTGAGACCGGCGAGATCGGCGAACCACGCCTCGGTAGTCCCGTAGCCGTACAAGTCTTTCGCGCCCCGAGACTCGATCTCCGCCAAGAATCGCCCCAGTCCGGCGGCGGCGATCCGCATCACTTGCAGGAAGTGTCGCGCCCCATGGGCAAGCTCCAGCTTCCCGGCACGCCACAACTCCTGCGGCAGCTCGGGAAGAACGGGAACCTCGGTCTCGGACACCCCACAATAATACCCGAAACCTGTCGAACATGCGTTCGTAATTTTACGCAACCGGGAAATGGTGCGAATAACACTGGAGGGTGATTTCGATACGGTCGGCCGACCACGGAGGGCGGCGTCCGCGGGCGGGTGACAGTCCACATAGGACTACTGGTCGATGGGCCAGGTATCGTCCCGCAGCAACCGCTTCAGCACCTTCCCGGTGGCGTTCCGCGGCAGCTCCTCCACGAAGTACACATCCCGCGGCACCGCGAATCGGGCCAGGCGCCGGTGGATGTAGGCGCGGACGTCTTCCGCGTTCATCCGGGCTCCGCGTTTCGGGACGATGTAGGCCGCGAACCGTTGTCCGAACTCGCGATCCGGGACGCCGATGACGGCTGCTTCGTGGACGCCGGGCAGGGCCGCGATGGCCTCTTCGACCGGGCGAGGGGACACGTTCTCCCCGCCGGAGACGATCATCTCGTCCGCCCGGCCGGTGACGAAGAGGCGTCCGGAGGCGTCCTGGTAGCCGACGTCGCCGGTCGCCATCAGTTCTTCGGCCCGTGGCACGCTGGCGCCGTCGGTGTAGCCCTCGAACAGCATGTCGTTGCCGACGAAGATCTGTCCCTCCCAGCCGGGCGGGACGCGGTTGTGGTCGTCGTCGAGGATGGCGACGCGGGTGCCGGGCGGGCACCGACCGGCGGTGGTGGGGGCGGCGCGGAGGTCTTCGGGCGTGGCGATGCTCGCCCACGAAACCTCTGTCGAGCCGTAGAAGTTGTAGAGGACGTCGCCGAAGGTGTCCATGAATTCGGTGACGATCGTGCCGGGCATCGCCGATCCGCTGCTGGCCACGATCCGCAGTGACGACAGGTCGTACCGGGTGCGGACCCGCTCGGGGAGGTCGAGGATGCGCTGCAACATGATCGGGACGGCGAACAGTACGCCGCACCGGTGTTCGGCGATCGTCCTGAGGATCTCTTCCGCGTCGAACCGGCGGATCAGCGACAGCGACGCGCGCACGGCCATGCCGATCTGCATCCCGGCGAGGCCCCAGCTGTGGAAGAGGGGCGCGGCCACCACGAACCGGTCGCCGGAGTGGAGCGGGATGCGGTCCAGCATCGCGGCCGAGGTCGCGAGTCCCTTCGGCGTCGGACGTCGCGCGCCCTTGGGGGTTCCGGTGGTCCCGGACGTCAGCACGACGAGTCTGCCGATCCGGTCCACCGGTTTGAGTTTGGTGGTCGGGATCCCGGCGATCAGCTGATCGATCGTCGGATAGCCGTCTTCGCTCTCCGGCCAGGTGCTGAAGCGCATGAAGTCGCCGGGGATGTCGGCGATGATGCGGGTGAACTCGTCGTCGGCGAACACCGCGACCGGCTTGTGCAGGGCGACGACGTTCGCGACCGCGCCCGCGGAGAGCCCGGTGTTGAGCAGGATCGCGTCGACACCGAGTTTGCTGCAGGCGATCAGCGTTTCGACCATCGCCGCGTGGTTGCGGCACAGCAGGGCGATCCGGTCGCGGGACTTGACTCCGCGCTGCGCCAGCGCGTTCGCGAGCTGGTTGCTGCGGTCCGACGCCTGCTTGAACGTCCGGACGTTGCGTTCGTCGTGCAGCGCGACTTCTTCGGGCACACGGGCGGCGTTGGCCGAATAGCCGCCGGCGACGGTGGCGCCCCACTGTGACAGCGAGGTGAGCTGCCGGGCGATCTTGTCCGGTCGCGCGGCCGCGAGCACGCCGGCCTTGATCAGCGTGCTCGCCGTGTGCAGCGTGGTGGCCTTGGTGTGCGCGGGCTCCTCCTGCGGTGGCGCCGCCCGGCCCGAAAGGTGCAGGTCGATCCGCCGGGTCACCGCGCGCACGGAACGTTTGAACGAAGCGGCGGACACCAGATGCGAATGCTGCGCGGGAAGCATCAACTGCGCGACGAGTTCCGTCCCGTTGTCGGGACCCGGGCGCAGCTCGATGGACACCCAGTTGCCGTCGTCCTCGACACCGCACCAGACGACGTGCTCACCGGGCCGCCAGACCCGGGCTTCGATCTCGCCGACGACGAGTTTGCCCGCCCGCGGTTCCAGACGGATCAGGCACTTCGGACCGCGGCCGCGTTCGGCCGGTCGATTGACCTCGCACCAGCTGATCTCCGCGACGAACCTCGAGTAGGACTCGGGATCGCCGATCACTTCCCAAACCTGGCCGGGGGAGTGCCCGAGAATCGAGCTCGCCTGGACCACATCGTCTCGCATGCGATTCGCCTCACCACGCGCGTTCGGGTGTCGACCGGGCCGCTGCCGGCGCCTCCTCCATCGTTCAAGTCCGGCGAACCTACCAGCAATCGGCCGAACGCAATACTCCGAACGACGCCGGGTTCGTGCCCGCCCAAGGGAACCGTCCTCGAAATGGTAGGCGCTCCCGGCCCGGGAAGCGGCCCGCCGACAGGGTTGATCGCGACGTCCGATTCACGCCAGCCTCCGTCACGCTGTGCGGCGAAGCTGACGAACGTGACAGTTACTACGTCAGCGGCCGAGACCGCGCACACCCGTATTGAGCCCGGCATCCTCTACTTCGGCACCCCCGTGGTGCTGCTCTCGACGGTCGACCAGGCGGGCTCCCCGAACCTGGCTCCGATGTCGTCGGCGTTCTGGCTCGGCTGGCGGGGCATGCTCGGACTGGGCGCGAAATCCAAGACCGCGCAGAATCTCATGCGTACCCGTGAATGTGTTCTGAATCTCCCTTCCGACGATCTGGCGGCCGCCGTCGACAGGCTCGCCCTGACCACCGGATCGGACCCCGTCCCGGCTCGCAAGTACGAGCGCGGCTACCGGCACGAGGCCGACAAGTTCGGCCGCGCCGGGCTCACCCCGGTCGATTCGGAGACGGTCTCGCCGCCGCGTGTGGCGGAATGCCCGGTGACGATGGAGGCCGTCGTCGAGGCCGTCCACCGGCTCGCCGAGGACGACGAAGCCCAGCGTGGCGGCGTGCTCGTGTTCGAGGTCCGCGTGCAGCGCGTCCACGTCCACGACTCCGTGCGGATGCCGGGTACCGAAGACCGGATCGACCCGGACCGGTGGCGGCCGCTGATCATGAGCTTCCAGAAGCTCTACGGCCTCGGTCCGCAGGTCCACCCCTCGACGCTGGCGCGGATCCCCGAACGGCTCTACCGGGGGCCCGACATCGAGCGCTCCCGCACTCAGTCGTCGCGGGCGAACGAGAATCGGTTCACCAGCGGCAACCAGCGCTGATAGGACGCGGCCAGTTCCGGCCACGATCCACCGGACAGGCCGCGTTCCAGCTTGGGCCGCAGTTCGTGGTCGTTGAGGGACGAGATGATCTCGAAGGCGCTGTCCTCGGGATCCGTCCCCGCGATCGAGGCGAAGAACCGGGCGATGGCTTCGGGATGGCCGACGAGTACCGAGAGCAGTACCAGCACGGCACGGAAGGGCGCCTCGCGCGTTCCGTCGGCGAGGAACTCGGCCAGTTCTTCGCCGGCGAAACGCGCCCGCAGCAAGCGGTACAGGTTCAGCAGCCGTTTCGCGGACCGCGGCGAGCGGGCGAGAGGGGCCAGGGTGGCGAGGAATTCCAGCTCCGCCGCGGAGATCACCAGCCGAGGAGGTCGAAGGTCTATTGTGGACGATTCGGACGACGGTTCCGGTGCTGCCGCGTGAGGCAGAGCCGATTCGAACGCCGCCGGGGGAGCGGCGGTGGCGGTCTCGGCCTGCCGATCGGGGGTGGTCGCCGGGATGGCTTCCAGGCCCTCCGTGGCGGCGAGCCCGCGGACGAGCCCCGCGAAACCTGGTTCGTCCATGAGGGACAACCGGAACGGGACCTGGAAGATCTTCTCCAGGTAGTGCTCGGCGAACACCTCCGGTTCGTCGCCGAGCATCTCCTCGTAGTGTTGTTCGACGGCCTTCTTCAGCCATCGGGAGTCGACGCCCACGACGGCGACGAACACCGGAAGCGCCAGCAGGAGATGAATCGCTTCGAGGACCTGGACCACGACCTTGGGCGGGCAGCGATCGAGGTCGTCGATGTAGAGCACGGTCCGTTCGATCTTGCCGTGCCCGTGCGGCACTTCGGCGAGCATGGTCGCGAACGTTTCGAGATCCTTGCGCAGCAACGAGACCACGCCGAGATGCTCGACGTAGTCCGAGACCCGCGACTCGGCGAACGACACGAGGTCCAGCCCGGGCGCGAGCTCCGCGACGGCCTTCTCCAGCCGTTCGGTCTCCGCGTCCAGATCGGCCAGGCGCCGCTCGGTCTCGGCGTCCTCTTCGGACGGGCCGCCGAGTTTGTCGAGCGCGTCGTGGATGCGGCCCGCGCTGGCCCGCATCCGCAGGACGACGGTCAGCGCGGAACTCACCAGGGTGAGCCCGCCGAGTACACCGGAGATCTGGGACCGGCCGACGAGCAGCGTGACGACCAGGACCGTCACCAGCCCGCCGATCAAGATCAGCAGCGGTACCGGATCCTGGCGCAGCCGTCGCCAGAATTCGGCGACGTCCGAGTGCAGGCCGCCGGTTTCCTGCGCGAGGCGTTCGAGATCCTCGGCCGTCGGTTGGTCGACGCCGAGGCGCGAGGCGATCCACGCCTTGTCGGCTTCGGTGAGACCGTCGAAGACAGCACGCACGTACTCGCGCGGCTTGCGACGGCGGCGTTTCGCCTGTTTCTGTTGTTTGGTCAGGGTTCGGCGTTCGAGGCGGACGGTGCTGAGCCTGCCGAGAAGGGTCTGCTCCGTCTTGCGGCGTTCCGCGAGCGCGTCGGCCTGGCGCTGGAGGTCGTTCTCGGCGCCGCTCGCGGCGAGGTTGTCGAAGATGTGGGTGGCGAGGCTGGCGAGAAGGTTCGCCTCGCTGTAGTGCCAGGCGTTGAAACTGATCTGGCGGACGCTCGAACAGTAGGAGGAGACGGACTTCCCGTGCGCCCCGGCGGCGGATTCGGCTTCCCGCGCGGAATCGGCGAGTTCGCGGACGCGTGATTGCATCTGGCGCATGAAGAAGCTCTTCCCCGATCCCCAGCTGCCGAACAGGCCGATCGACAGGGGAGGGGTGATCATCCGCGAGACCACCAGGTCGGCGAGCATGCGGACGTCGGGGCCGATGCCGAGCTCGTCGACGCCGTCGTCGGTGTCGGGCCGGTAATCGGCGAGGTGGGCGGAGAAGGGATCAGGTTCCGGTTCGATGCTCTCGGGGCGAGTGTGCCCGCCTCCGGTGATCGTGGTCAGCAGGGCCGCCGCCCCGTCCCTGGTGAACTCGCTTACCTGGAACCAGGTCTTGGCATAGGGGACAAGGAATTCGGGGATGTACTCCCGCGATTGTCCAGGTAACACGACCGGCAAGATCCGCTGGGTGTCCGAGCGGCGCAAGAGCACCTCGTTCACTCGCGGCAGGGCTAAGAGGTCCCGGCTGTCGGCAAGACGCCTGTACTCGGGCGAGACGACGACCAGGAGGAAGTCGGCCTTGTCGATCTGCTCGTTCGCCCACGCCGCCCAGTCGCGCCGGGTGGTCTCCAGCCACTGGTCCAGAACGACGTCGAGCCCGATTTCGGAGGCGAGGAAGGTGGCGAACCGTCGAACGGTCTCGGTATGCCCGGACGAGTCGTGCGAGTAGGAGATGAATACCCGAGCAGGACTGTGGGCGACCATCCGTGTTCCCTCCCCAAGGACGAACGGAAGGGACAGTCTAGTGGGCCGGCGTCAGCCGTTGATGCCGGTGAGGGCGAAGAACTCCTGGCGCGAGCGGGCGTCTTCGCGCAGTGTGCCGAGCAGGGTGGAGGTGACGGTGCTCGAACCGGCCGCCTGGACGCCGCGCAGGGTCATGCACGAGTGCTCGGCCTCGATCACCACGCCGACTCCGCGCGGTTCGAGTTGCTCGTCGAGCCAGTCGGCGACCTGTTTCGTGAGCCGCTCCTGAACCTGCGGACGGCAGGCGAAGTGCTCGACGATCCTGGCCAGCTTGGACAGGCCGAGGATTCGTTCGCCGGGCAGGTAGCCGACGTGCGCCACGCCGACGAACGGCAGCAGGTGGTGTTCGCAGACGGACCGGACCGGGATTCCCCTGGCGAGGACGAGTTCGTCGTAACCCTCGTCGTTGGGGAAGGTCGTGAGGTCGAAGGCGCGCGGGGTGAACAGCTCGGCGTACGCGCGTGCCATCCGGCCCGGGGTGCCGCGCAGGCTCTCGGAGTCCAGCGAGATGCCCAGCGCGGTGAGGAGATCCGCGGCCGCGGCTTCGGCGGCTTCGAGGTCCGGCCCAGGCCCGCTTTCGGGGACGACGCGCAAGGCGGGAGTGGACATACGGCCTCCTAGGATGAACGCGATCCCCACAGCTATTGGACTAAGATTCTTGGGCGTTTTACCGCCTGCCGGTTCAGCGTACATGGTAGATCCGCAGTTCAGGACGTTCCGCCAGCTGGGATAGGCGATATCGTGGCGTACGTGACAGTGTCCGAGCCGGACGGCCTCGACGCCCCTTCCATCGCCGCGGTGGCGGCACTCGACGACGACCTCCGCCGCGGCATGTACGCCTATGCCCGGCGCGCGCGGCGTCCGGTGACGCGGGACGAGGCGGCGGCCGCGGTGGGGATCTCCCGCAAGCTCGCGGCGTTCCACCTGGACAAGCTGGTGGCGGCAGGCTTGCTCAGATTCGGTTTCGCCGCCGGCCCGGTGCGGAGAGTGGGGCGCAAACCGAAGGTCTACGAACCCGTCGCCGAGGCCATCCAGGTCCAGCTTCCCGTGCGGCGACACGAGATCCTGGCCGGCATCCTCGCCGAAGCGGTGCTCGCCGAAGGAACCGGGGAGACCGCGCGGGACGCGGTGCTGCGGGTTGCGGGGGAGCGCGGTGTCGCCGCGGGAGCGGAGGAACGGGCGAGGTCACGGCCCGGGAGGCTCGGCGTGGAACGCGCGCTCACCGTCGCCGAAGGGATGCTCGGCCGCTACGGCTTCGAGCCCAGCCGGGAGACCGGGACCTGCGTCCGGCTCCGGAACTGCCCGTTCCATCCGCTGGCCGCCGAGGCGCCGGAGCTGGTCTGCCGGATCAACCACGCCTTCCTGGCCGGTTTGCTGACCGGCCTGCGCGCCGGGAACGTGGAAGCGGTCCTCGCTCCCGGCGCGGCGGAGTGCTGTGTGGAGCTGGGGCAGGCCAGGTGAGGCCGGGTCAGGGCCTGCCCGGCCAGCTCGGGTGACCTGGCGGTTCGGCGAGGTCTTCGAGGTAGGTGATCTCGCTGAAATCGTCGTCCGAGACGGCCGCTCGTCGTGGACGTGGCGGCGGTGCCGGCTCGGGCTCGCCGCCGGACGCGAGTTCGGTCTGGACGGCGATGAGCGTCGGCCAGAGGGTCTCCTTGGCTTTGGGCGCGAACAACGCGAGCGCGAGCGGATGCTCGCAGCTTCCCGCAGCGACGTCTTCCCAGGTGAACTTGCCGTCGCGAACGGCGTCGGCGGCACGCGCCAGCCGTGGCGGCACTTCCGGCAGCGAAGCGGCCTTTTGGAACACTTCCGCCGTGAAGGTGGGTTCGAGCGCCATGAGACCTCCTTGCGGAAAGTCTAAAGGGATCACTACCAGGGCACGACCTCACGCCACTCTCGACACCCTGGTCGGCGGACTCCTCAAACCCCGCGTGGGCTAAGCGGTTTCCGATACTCCTTCTGGAGCGACGCCGGTCACGGATGCCGTCGTGCGCTCACGGCGCGAGACGTCGAGCCGGAAGCCCTCCGGCTTCAGCGTGAGCAGTTCCTGCACCTTCAGCCGGTAGGCGGGGTCGCCACGCAGGTCGTAGCGGCTCAGCAGCATGCCGAGCACGAGCGTCGCCTCGTGCAGGGCGAACTGCCGCCCGATACAGGCCCGTTCCCCGGTGCCGAACGGCTTGTAGACGTGGCCGGGCCGGGCGCGGTTGCGGTCCGGGGCGAACCGGTCGGGATCGAACGACTCGGGGTCGTCTCCCCAGACGGGATCGCGGTGCAGCGCCGGGATGAGGACGAGCGCCCACTGTCCCTTCTTCATCGGGTAGGTGCCACCGACGACGGTGTCCACCTGCGCCTGGCGGGCGAACGCGGGCGCCGTCGGCCAGAGCCGCAGCGCCTCGTCTAATACGCGCCGGACGTAGCGGAGCTTGGCGACCTCTTCGTAGGACGGATCCGGGTTCTCACCCCAGACCTTGTCCACTTCGGACTGTGCGCGGGCGAGGACGTCCGGATTCCTCGCCAGGTAATACAGCGCGAACGACAGCGCGCCCGACGTCGTCTCGTGCCCGGCGACGAGGAAGGTGATGATCTGGTTCCGGATGTTGACCTCGTCCAGCGCCTCGCCGGTGCTCGGCTGCGTGGTGTTCAGCATGAGCCCGAGCAGGTCGTCGGTGCTCGTGTCGTTGCGGCGGGCCTCGACGACCTCGTCGACGACGGAGCGAAGGAAGGCGAGATCGGCTTCGTTGCGCTGGTTCGCCTTCCTGCTGAGGAGCGGGCCGATCACCGGTGGCTGGATCGCCGTCCGCTGCGCGTGCCGCAGCGTCCGGACCATCGCGGCGACGAACGGATGCGGCTCGGTCCGCTCGAACGACGAGAAGCTGTAGCCGAATCCGGTCCGCCCGATGGTCTCCAAGGTCAGTTTGGTCATGTCGTCCGTGACGTCGACCCGGCCGCCGCGGTCCCACGCGTCGAGCAGTTCACGGGTGATCGCCAGCATCGTCGGGTGGTAGCGCTGCATGGCGTTGCGGCTGAAGGCGGGGGCGAGGATCTCGTGCGCGCGGCGCCAGTTCGGCTCCTCGTTGTGCGCGGTGAACAGTCCGTCGCCGCCGAGTGGGCGCAGGTTCGAGATCGCCGGCGTGACGTGCTTCGCGAAGCGCTTCTCGTCGGAGAGGTCGGCGACCATGTCCGCGCCGTGGACGAAGACGATCCCGCGGCCGAACACCTTGCGCTCGAAGAGGGGGCCGAGTTCGGCGGCGTGCCGCATCGAGTCCTGTACCGGGGTCTTCGGTGATACGCCGAGTACGTCGCCGATCAGCGGGATCCGGCGCGGGGGGTGGGGGAGTGCGGTGGCCATCGGGCCCCTCCAGGTGAGCGCTGTTGAATCGGCATCCAATAGCGAGGGTGGCCCGTTACTGAACTCGTGTCAAGTAAGTACGATGACCGGATGGCGCCGAGTGCTACCGGAAGGCCCCGCAGCAGGCTGAGCACCGCCGAGCGGCGGGAACAGCTGCTGCGGATCGGTGCCCGCCTGTTCGCGGAACGGCCGTACGACGACGTGTGGATCGAGCAGGTCGCGGACATCGCGGAGGTGTCCCGGGGGCTGCTGTACCACTACTTCCCGACGAAACGGGACTTCGTCACCGAGGTCATCAAGGCCGAGGGCGAGCGGCTGCTCGACATGACCAGGACCGATCCCACGCTGCCGGTCGCGGAGCAGTTGATGGCTGGTCTCGACGCGTACCTCCGCTACGTCGAGGCGAACGAGGACGGCTACCGGGCGCTGCACGCGGGCACGGCGATCGCGGTCGACGACGTCCGGGACGTCCTGGACAACAACTTCGCCGAACAGGGCCGCAGGATCCTCGATGTCCTCTGCCCGGACGGAGATCCGCCGGAGACGCTGCGGGTGACCGTCCGCGGCTGGCTGGCCTTCGTCGTCGCGGTCTGCCTCGACTGGCTCAAGTACCGCAGGCTGAGCAGGGACCAGACCCGCGACCTGTGCGCCAAGGCGCTGCTCGACATCGTGGCCGCGTCACCGGACGTCGACATCGAACTGTAGGCGTCAGCGCACCCGCGCGGTCCGCGTCAGCATGATCTCGGCGCGTTCCCCGATCAGCCTCATCCGTGCGAGCCGTTCGGCGTCGTCGTTGTGCGCCGCCGATCGGGTGACCTGCCCGGGCCACTTCCGGTAGAACATCCCGCAGGTGGCCAGGAAGTAGCCGTCGGAGGAGGCGTTCGCGGCGAGGACCAGGCCGGTGTCCTCCGACGCGGGCAGCGCCATCCAGCCGCCGAGGTCCAGCAGCAGTTCGCGGCGGATGCACAACGTTCCGGCCACCACGGAGGACACGTGATCGTTCCGTTGCCAGTGCCGCAGGATCGCGCCGCGTTCGATGGGGCCCTCGTCGGGGTCGCCGGCGAAGCCGAGAGTGGTCCCGTCCGGGAGGAGATCGAGGACCCGGCACGTGGTCCAGCCGATCGCGGGGTCCGCGAGCGCCGCGATGTCCCGCGCGAGCGCGCCCGGCGCGAGGAGGTCGTCGGCGTCCAGTGCCTTGATCAGTTCCCCGGAGGCACGGGACATCGCCATCATCCGTGCGACGCCGGGTCCGCCACGGCGGCCCGAGCCCGGCAGCACTCGGGCGTCGGCGGGGAGGACGCCGTCGAGCAGGCCGGTCTCGCCGTCCTCCTGTACCAGCCATTCCCACGTCCAGCCCGCCGGGAGTTCTTGCGCGGCCAGGGATTCGTAAGCCTCGGTCAGATACGGCAGGCTCGGCGGGTGGACCGGGGTGATCACGCTCAGGACGGGCACGACGGTAACTTACCCGCATCGCTTTCTTCGTGGGGAATCACTACTTCCGGATCGGCCGGAAATGGTGACGGCAAGGGCCGTAGGTCCCTTTCCGGCGAAACCTATCGTGCCTGCTCAGCCTCGTTCCGTCACATGGGGACGCGGGGCGGCCAATAGGGGCGATGCAGGGGTACCGGCGTCCGGAACCCCGTTGTTAGCGTCGTTTTCCGTAATAGGGGAGTTCTCTTTTCGGCACGGGGCGAGGGCGAGGGAGTCCGGGGTGGATCTCGAACGAAGACGGGTGACGGGGGAACCGGTGGTGCGTGTCGAAATCGACACACTGTCGGCGGGAGAATCACCGAGATCGGGGGGAGAAAGCGAAGAACACATCGAAGTGCTGGCCGGCGCGAGGGAGGAACTGCCGCCCATTCTCGTGCACCGGACGACCCGCCGGGTCATCGACGGCGCGCACCGGGTGCGGGTGGCGCGGTTGCGCGGGCAACGGACGATCGCCGTCCGATTCTTCGACGGCTCCGAGGCGGACGCGTTCGTGCTCGGCGTCAAGGCGAATATCGCGCACGGGCTGCCGTTGTCGCTTTCGGATCGGAAACGCGCGGCGGAACGCGTTGTCGTTTCGCATCCGCTGTGGTCGGACCGGATGGTCGCGTCGGCGACCGGAATCGCGGCCGGCACCGTCGCGGAGATCCGCAAACGGACCCCGGGGAGCCCGGCACGGGCGAGGATCGGGCAGGACGGGCGGCTCCATCCGGTCGACGGCACCGAGGGAAGACGTGCGGCGAGCGCGCTGATCACCGAGAACCCGGGTCTTTCGCTGCGCCGGATCGCGCAACTGGCGGGGATCTCGCCGGAGACCGCGCGCGACGTCCGCAACCGGTTGAACCGGGGCGAGGACCCGATCCCGCGACAGCGCACCGGCGGACGGCCGCAGCCACGTCCCGCCACCGGGATCGAGGACCACGCCGCCGTGGTGGAGCGGTTGAAGGCCGATCCGGCGCTGCGGTTCAACGAAACCGGACGGAGCCTGCTCACGCTGCTGAACCTCCACACGATCCGGCCGGAGGACTGGGAAACGATCATCGGGCACGTCCCGCCACATGTCAGCCGGATCGTCGCCGGGCTGGCCCGCGACTGCGCCGAACGCTGGAAGGAGTTCGCCGCCAAGGTGGAGGACCAGGTCCCCGCCGCCGGCTGACCGCGGGCGCTCATCGTTCGTCGGCCAAGGCGGGTTCGGCCCACAGCAACGGTTTCAGCTCCGCACGCCGCTGGACGCGGAGCTTGCGGTAGATCCTGGTCAGGTGCTGTTCGACGGTGCTGATCGTGATCACCAGGGTATCCGCGATCTGACGGTTGGTGTGGCCTCGCGCGGCGAGAGCCGCCACCATGCGTTCCGCCTCGGTCAGCCCGGCGGCGGGATCCGGCCCCGGCCATTGACCCGGGACGAGGCCAAACCGGCTCCCGAGTTCCTCTACCCGGGGGACCTCAAGCC
>NZ_JACBXD010000054.1 GCF_013870525.1 Amycolatopsis pittospori | reverse complement strand
CGCCAGTCCCGCGTCCACGAGGTGAACCGGCTCACCCGCGCCGTCGAGCGCTCCCGGTCGAAGCTCAGACGGCGCAAGGCCGGCGCCGTGGTCAAGCCGTTCCTGTCCGCCCAGGCCGTCGTCGCACTCGTCTCCCTGGCACTGCTCGGCTGGTCGGTCACCGTCGCGGCGACACTCGGGCGCCAGTCCGCCGCCGTCTCGCCCACCATGCTGAGCGAATACGGCGGCCGAGTCGCGCATTCGGCCGACACCCTGCGCCGGAGCCTCTCCCAGGGCCTCGGCGACCTGCGTGCCATCGCCCGGCTCGGCGCGGACAAGCGGCCGGACCAGCTGCGCGGCATGCTCGAGCGGCTCGTGACGGACGAAAGCCGGTTCCGCAGCGTCTACGTCACCGATGCCGACGGCGGAGTGCTCGAACTGGCCGGGCGCGAGGCGCTGCGCGATCCGGGCAAGCTGCCCGACGGCGCCGGCCTGCGCCAGCACAACACCACCGGCCGGGTGCCCGTGGTCTACGCCTTCACACCTCTGCCGAACTCGGGCGGCGTCCTGGTCGGCGAATACGACGTGCCCCGGATGGCTTCGCTGCTCGACTCGGCGGGCGGCCGCGTCCGGGTGGTCGACGAGGGCAAGCGCACCATCGCCGACACCGAGGGCTATTTCGCCTTCTCCGAACTCACCGACCCCACCTTGCTCAAGAACTTCACCACCGCGCAGACCGGCGAGGACGCCCGTGAAACCACCGCGACGACCCTGGTCGCGGCCGAGCGCCTGGCCGACGACGGCAGCGCGGCCGAGCTGAAGTGGGTCGTCGTCGCCGAACAGCCGATCGGCTCGCTCGGTGTCGCGGACAACACCGTGCGGGCGGGTGCGCGCGTGGCCGCGCTCCTCACCGCCGTCGTCGCGCTGATGCTGTTCGCCTGGCATCTGCTGGTCGTCATCCGGCCGCTGCGCCGTGTCGCCGAAGCCGCCGTGCCGATCTCCAAGGGCGTCGGGATGGGTGCCGTGGTGTACCCGCAACGTCAGGACGAGATCGGCAGCATCGCCTCCTGCGTCGAAATCTGCCGCCAGGCGCTGGTCGACGGCAAGGTACGCCTCGGCGAGGTCCGGCGACCGGCCGGCGCGGCGACCGACGAGACCGCGCTGCTCCAGCGCGTCAAGGACGTCCCCCTCGAATCCGGTCGGCGGCCGGCTCCCGATCGACGCCCGGAAGCACGTCTCGCACCCCGGCGTCCGGCACGACCGCGCCGCGAGGTCCCCCGGGCGCCTCGCGACGAACTCCGGCCGGAACCGCCGCGCGCGCCACGGCGGCCTCAGCTGGCCGAACGGGGCCGGAACCCGAAGTGACGTTCCTCTACTTCGTCTTGCTCACCTCGTCGGCGGCGATGCTGGCCGCCGGGATCTTCGAGCAACGCAACCACTACCGGAACCTGCACAGCATCCCGACGCGGGTGCTCGTCAACGGCATCCGGGGCAAATCGTCGATCACCCGGCTCTGCGCGGGCGCGCTGCGCGGCGGCGGCCTGGTGACGACGGCGAAGACCACGGGCACCGCGGCCCGCTTCATCCACCCAGACGGGAGCGAAGAGCCGGTCTACCGCAAGTTCGGCATCGCCAACGTCGTCGAGCAGATCGGCATCGTCCGCCGCGCGGCCGCGTACCGGCCGGACGCGCTGGTGATCGAATGCATGGCGGTGATGCCGGACCTCCAGGAGATCAACCAGAGCAAGCTGATCCGTTCCACCATCGGCGTGCTCTGCAACGTCCGCGAGGATCACCTCGCCGAAATGGGCCCGACGCTGGACGACGTGGCGCGCTCGCTGAGCCGGTCGATGCCGATCGGCGGGATCTGTCTCACGGCGGAGAAGGACCGGCTCGCGATCCTCCAGGAAGAAGCGGACAAGCGGAACTGCCGTCTGATCGCGGTCGACCCCGAGACGGTCACCGACGAGGAGATGCGCGGGTTCGGCTGGATCACGTTCAAAGAGAACGTCGCGATCGCGCTGGCCGTGGCCGATCTGCTCAAGGTCAACCGTCGGCTGGCGCTCGAAGGTATGTGGGCGGCTCCGCCGGATCCCGGCGTTCTGCAGGTCCACCACTACCGCGCGGGGCGGCGCAGGCTCCGCTTCGCGAACGTCTTCGCCGCGAACGACCCCGAATCGACACTGATGAACATCGACCAGCTCCGCAAACAGGGCGCGATCGCCGATCCGCTGCACGTGATCATCAACTGCCGCCCCGACCGGGTCGAGCGCAACGGCCAGATGGGCGCGCTGATCCCGCGTATCGCCCCGGAACGCGTGGTGCTGATCGGCGACCCGACACGCAGCGCGCGGGCCGCGATCCCGACCGAATGGCACGACCGCGTCGTCGACCTCGGCGGCGCACGCCCCCCGGAATTCCTCATGCGCAAGATCATCGGCGGCATCGACCGTCAGGCGTCGCTGGTCGCCATCGGCAACATCCACGGACAGGGCGAACTGCTCATCGACGAACTCGCCAAACTGGAAGCGATCGGCCCCTGATGCTCACCACGTCACTCACCCCCGAGGTCGCGACCATCGGACTCGCCATCGGGCTGCTGTTGTCGCTGGTCTGCTACCTGACCACGAATCTGTCCCCCGGCGGCATGATCACGCCCGGCTGGATCGCCTTGACCATCGTCGAGGATTTCCGGCGAGCGGCCATCATCGTGCTGATGACGGCGCTGACCTACGCGGGCACGAAGCTGATGCAGCGCGTGGTGATCCTCTACGGCAAGCGGTTGTTCGCAGCGGTCGTCCTGCTGGGAGTCGTGCTGCAGACGACCTTGCTACTCGTCCTCCAGGCCGACTTCCCGCTGTTGTTCGTCCACCAGACCCTGGGGTTCGTGGTGCCCGGTCTGGTGGCCTACCAATTGGTCCGGCAGCCTCCGGCGGCGACCATTTTCGCCACCGCGGGAGTCAGCCTGGGCTGTTACGCGATCCTGATCAGCGGAGTGCTGGTCGGGCTGGTCCCCACGGTGTGAGGTCGGCAATGCGCAAGGCGATCCGGATCGGTGTGCTCGTCGCGGTGATCGTTGTGTCCGGTACGGCCGCGGTCTACGTGGCGAAGGAGGAGAAGCCGGGCATCACCGCCATGTCGGCGACCGCGGCCACGCCGGGTGCCGCGGCGGCGGGCGGGTACTCGTACGAACGGCTCGATGCCCCGGCCAGGACCATCGTCCGGGATTCCGCCGGCACGCAGCTGGCGTCGTTCACGGATGGCAGTCGCACGGTCATGCTGACGGGCCGGAGCCGGACCTTCACCGAACCGAAGTTCACCAAGGTCACCGTCACCTCGTCGGCCTGGATCAGATTCGCGCCGCAGGCATGGAAGGAAGGCGGGGAGAAGGAGGCGTGGTTCGGCGACTGGCTGCCCAAGGCCGTCGGCGATACCTCGCCGGACCTCCTCGCCTTCGCACTGCAGTACACCGACGGCTCGGCGCCTCAGACAGCCAAGAAGCTCCGGGTAGCGGGCGATGCCTCCTTCGGCCCCGACAGCGCCGAAGGACGGCAAGAGAAGTCGGACTTCTACGACTTCCTCGGCATCGGCTGGGATTTCCCCGACAAGCACGAGAACGCGGAACCGGCGCGCTTCGGCTCGCTCGACTGCTCCGGTTTCGTGCGGATGGTCTACGGCTACCGCGCGGGCTATCCGATGCTCGGCACCAACACGAAGGGGCCGGGCCTGCCGCGGCGCGCCTGGGCGATGTCCGAACTCGGGCCGGGAACACCGGTGATCGCGGACACCAAGAAGCAGGCCACGAACTACTCGGCGCTGCAGCCCGGCGACATCCTCTTCTTCAATCTGGAGCCGCATCTCGGGCCGCAGGTCTCGCACACCGGGATCTATCTCGGCATCGACAGCGACGGGAAGCGACGGGTGCTGTCCAGTCGCAAGGTCGCCAACGGGCCGACGTTCGGCGACGCCGGCGGTGTGTCGCTGATCGACGGCGAAGGCACCTACGCCAAGGCTTTCCGCGCGGCCAAGCGGCTCTGAAACGGGCAGAGCGCAAAAGAGGGCTCCGAGACCGGCCGCCCCTCGCAAGCCGGTATCGGAGCCCCTACGGAAGGCTCGCCTCCCCGCGAGCCGACCGTAAGCACTTGGCGAGTTCCGCGGAATGTCGGCTCGCCGGACCCCCAGTACCAGGCGATTCGCATCCCGCGCTCTCTCCGCGCGATGGCATAACAATGCCCGGTCACCGCCGGGTCACGGCAGCGTGAAGACCCCCAACTACCCCTGGGTAGAACTACTCAAGTCGTCTTCGCGCGTGACTTGGCCGACGACGCCCTCTTCGCCCGCGTACGCGCCTCTCGCGCCTTCCCTGTGGCAGCCTTCGCGCGAGTGACAGCGGCGTCGTCGGCTTCGACGGCGTTTTGCTGCAAAGCCGCCAGCAACCGCGTTACGCCTTCGGCCTGCTCCGCGGCAGTCGGCTGGAGGACGTCGTCGCCGTCCACCTTCGCCTGGATGAGCGCCTCAAGCGCTTCACGGTAGCGATCGGTGTAGCGCGAAGGCTCGAAGTCCTGAGTGAGGTCTTCGATGAGCGAGACCGCGTTTCGCAGCTCGCCGCGCCGCAGGTCGACGTCCTCGTGCAGGAACGGGAAGTCGGGGCGCCGGATCTCGTCGGGCCACAGCATCGTCTCGAGGACGAGCACCTGGTCCCGCACGCGCAGCGCGCCCAGCGTCTCCCGCTGCCGCAGCGTCACCTTCACGATCGCGATCCGCCCGGACTGCTGCAGCGCCTCGCTCAGCAGCACGTACGGCTTGGTGCCCGTCGGCTCCGGTTCGAGGTAGTAGCTGCGCGCGAAGTACGTCGAGTCGACCTGCTCGGCCGGGGTGAAGCCGAGGACGTCCATCGACTGGGTGGTCGGGGCGAGCAACGACGCGAAGTCCCGGCTGGTCAGCAGGACGACGTCGCCGCCTGGGACAGGATGTCCCTTGGCGATCTCGTGGGCGGGCACTTCGGCGCCGTCGACCTCGCAGACCCACTTCACCCGCACTCGGCCGCCGTCCGGCTCGTGCACCTGATGGAGGGGGATGTTGTGCTCCTCGGTCGCGCTGTACGCCTTGACCGGAATGGCGTAGGTCCCGAATCCGATCGTGCCTTTCCACACCGCGCGCATGGCCCACCTCCGCCTGGTCAGCGTATCCACGCGCCGAAGCGGCGGGACAGCTACAAACGGGTGTCAGGGGCGACTGATTCGCTCACACATTCGAATGACGGACCCGATTCGCCGAGTGCGTCGGCCGAACAGCCCACAGCGGTGGCGGCCGCTCGGAGTACCTCGGCGACGACCTCGACATCGACGGCGGGAGCGGCCGCCAACGCACCGTCGCCACCACCTTCGACGCGGAGGGCCATGCCTTCGAGCGCGACGGCCAGTGCCCGCTGGCCGTCGACGAGCTGTTCGACCACCTGGAGCAGTTCGGGGACGGTCGCGGCGGTGCCCGGCGCGGTCAGCGAGGTGGCGAGGTCTTCCGCGCAGCTCCGGAGGTGGGAGGCGACGACGGTCGGCGGCAACGTGAGCCGCTGTGGTCCGGGCGGGTTCTGCTCGTGCCCCAGCACTCGCTCACCGCCCTCCGGATCCTTCGGGTCTCGACGGCGAACATCCTGCCACCGCTACCCTCCGCCATCCGCGCGACACCCCGGGACGCCGGCCTCGCAAGTCCGTACCGAGCCGCACTCCTCAGGAAGTCAGGAAGCGGCGGCCCGCAGGGCGGCCTCGATCTTCGACCGCCAGGCCGCGTCGACCCGGCCGGTCCGCGGCGCGACGGCGAACGAGTCGACGACGGCGCCGCCGAGTGTGGCCACCTTCGCCCAGCGCACTTCGGCCTCGCACCGCCGCAGTGCGCCCGCGACCCGGTACAGCAGGCCGATCCGGTTCGCGGCCCGGAGTTCGACCACGACCGTGTCCTGTCCGCTGGTCTCGTCGTCGAACCAGATCACCTTCACGTTCGCGGAGGGAGTCTCGCCGTAGTCCCGTTCCTTCGCCGCGAGCCGCTGCGTGAGCGGCAGCGTCCCGGCCACCGCCCGCGCGAACTGCTCGCGCAGCAAGGTGACGTCCGGCAGCGAGCCGAACTTCGGCGACGCCGTGAACACGCCCGCCCGTCCCCCGTCGTGCCCGCGCAGCACCGCCGCGTGGACCTCCAGGGAGTTGAGCGCGAGGACCCCGGCGGCGGGCGCCAGGAGTTCCGCGCGCGCCGGGACCGCGAGCACCACGGTGACGACCTTGCCGACGGCCGAGATCCGCACCTCGCCGCGTCCGGAGGCGACGGCTTCGGCGACGAGTCCCCGTTGTTCGGCGCCCATCGGCTCCGGTGGAACGAAACCCTTGCCGTGCAACGCCTCCTCGCAACCGGACACGAGTTCGGCGAGCAGCCGAGCCTTCCAGTCCGTCCACACGCCCGGTCCGGTGGCCAGCGAATCGGCTGTCGTCAGTGCGTGCAGCAACTCCAGCAGGACCAGGTTCTCGTCCAGCGTCTTCGTCACCCGCTGGATCGTGGCCGGATCGCTGATGTCCCGCCGCGTCGCCGTATGCGGCAGCAGCAGATGGTGCCGCACCATCGCCGACACCAGCGCCACGTCGGCTTCCGGCAGCCCGAGCCGGGCCGCCACCTGGGCACTGATCTTCGCGCCGAGTTCGGAGTGGTCCGCGTCGCGGCCCTTGCCGATGTCGTGCAGCAGCGCGCCGATCAGCAGCAGGTCCGGCCGCGAAACCGTGGTCGTCAGTTTCGACGCCTCCACCGCGGCCCGTACGAGATGCCGGTCCACGGTCCACGAATGCACCGGTGACCTCGGCGGGAGGTCCCGCACCGCACCCCATTCGGGGAACAACCGCGCCCACAGGCCCGTGCGGTCGAGCGCCTCGACGGCGTCGACCAGGCCCTCGCCCGCGCCCAGCAGTTCCACCAGCGCCTTGAGGGCGTCGGCGGGCCAAGGCGCGCGCAGTTCCGGCGCGGTCTCGGCGAGTGCCCGCAGGGTCCCGTGCGAAATGGGTTTCCGGATCCGGGCCGACGCCGCGGCGACCCGCAGCAGCAACGCCGGATCCTTGGCGGGCACCGCGTCCCGCGCCAGCGCGACCTCGTTCCCGTGCAGGACGACACCTTCGTCGAGCGGTGTCCGCACCGGCCGCCGCCCGAACCGCGCCTTGGGCGGCTCCACAGTGGACCGGAGCGCGACGTCGACCGCGTAGGCGATCGTCCGCCCGGCACCGGAAAGCTTGCGTGCCAAGGTGAACCGGTCGCCGAACCCGAGCTCTTCGGCGACCGTCTCGGCCTCCGGAGCGCTGAGGACGTCACGTTCGCGACGCAGTTCCCGGCGCAGTTCGGTCCGGACGTCGAGGAGCAATCCCTTGGCCGTCAGGAGTTCTTCGCCCGGCCTCGCGGTCAGCTGCGCCGCCGCGAGTGCTTCCAGGACGGCGAAGTCCCGAAGCCCGCCTCGGCCGTGTTTGAGATCCGGCTCGGCCGACTGTGCGATCTCGCCACTGCGGTCCCAGCGCTGACGCACCGCGTCCGACAGCTCGCCGACCCGTTTCCGGGTCGTCCGCCGCCACTGATCCCGCGCCGCGGCCGCCAGCCTGGTGGTGATCTCGGCGTCCCCGGCGATATGCCGGATGTCGAGCAGTCCCATCGCGGTCCGCAGGTCCTCGGACGCCACCTTCAGCGCCTCACCCGGCGTGCGGACCGAGTGGTCGAGGCCGATCTTGGCGTCCCACAACGGGTACCAGATCGCGTCGGCGATCTCGCCGACCTTGCCGTTGCCGTTGTGCAGCAACAGCAGGTCGAGGTCGGAGAAGGGCACCAGTTCGCTGCGCCCCAGGCCGCCGACGGCGGCCAGCGCGACACCGGGTTCGGCGGTGTCGACGCCGGCCGCCGAAGCGCCCTTGCCCAACCAGAATTCGTAGAGGTCGACCAGGGCCGCCCGCAACGCGGCCGCCCCTAGCCTCCCGTGCCTGCCCTCGAGCAGTCGCTCGGTGGCCTTGACCAGTTCACCCCCGTCGGCCATCCGTGACGCCTATAGGGCGTCCGAGCCGCGTTCGCCGGTCCGTACCCGGATCACCGTCTCGACCGGCGTCACCCAGATCTTGCCGTCGCCGATCTTGCCCGTGTGGGCGGCCGTGGTGATCGCGTCGAGGACCTTCTCGACGTTGGAGTCGTCGGTGACGACCTCGACCCGCAGCTTCGCCACGAAGTCCACGGAGTACTCCGCACCCCGGTAGACCTCGGTGTGGCCCTTCTGCCTGCCGTAGCCCTGCACCTCGCTGACCGTCATGCCGAGCACGCCCAGCTGCTCCAGCGCGGAGCGGACGTCGTCGAGCGTGAACGGCTTGACGATCGCGGTGATCAGCTTCATGCCTTCGTCTCCTCGAGTTTCGTGGCCGCCTTGCCGGTGGGCGCCTTGACCGGGATGGTGGTCGGCTGGCCGAGGCCGCCGCCCGAACCGGTGAAGTCGTAGGCGCTTTCCGCGTGCTGGGCCTCATCGATACCACTGACCTCGTCCTCCGCGCTGACGCGGAACCCGCCGAGCTTCTTGATCACCCAGCCGATGATGAAGGTCAGCACGAACGAGTAGGCGAGCACGGCGCCCGCCGCGGCGGCCTGGATGCCGAGCTGGCCGATACCACCGCCGTAGAAGAGACCGTCGACGCCGAGCGAGTTGACGCTCTTGGTGCCGAAGAGACCGATGAGCAGCGTACCGACGAGACCACCCACGAGGTGGACGCCGACGACGTCGAGGGAGTCGTCCAGCCCGAAGCGGAACTTGAGGCTGATCGCCAGGGCGCACAGGACACCGGCGACGAGACCGATGGCGATGGCGCCCAGCGGGCTGACGAAACCGGCGGCCGGGGTGATCGCGACGAGACCGGCGACGGCACCCGAAGCGGCGCCGAGGGTGGTCGGCTTGCCGACCTTGATCTGCTCGACGATCAGCCAGCCGAGCACGGCGGCCGCGGTCGCGACGGTGGTGTTGGTGAACGCCACGGCGGCGAGGTCGTTGGCGGCCAGCGCCGAACCGGCGTTGAAGCCGTACCAGCCGAACCAGAGGAGCGAGGCACCCAGGAGCACGAACGGGACGTTGTGCGGGCGACCGGTGTTCTTCGGCCAGCCCTTGCGCTTGCCGAGCACGATCGCCAGCGCGAGACCGGCCGCACCGGCGTTGATGTGGACCGCGGTACCACCGGCGAAGTCGAGCGCCTTGAGCTGGTTGGCGATCCAGCCGCCGACCGAGTCGGGGCCGATGAAGCCGTTGAACGAGAACACCCAGTGCGCGACCGGGAAGTACACGATGGTCACCCAGACCGCGACGAACAGGGTCCAGCCCCAGAACTTGGCGCGATCGGCGATGGCACCGGAGATCAGCGCGGGCGTGATGATCGCGAACATCAGCTGGAACATCACGAAGGCGAACAACGGCAGACCGTCGGCGCCGGGCCAGGCGACCTCGGGCGCGGTGTCGGTCGCGGCGGTCGCGAACCCGGCGAGCTTGCCGGAGATGTCCGAGAGTCCGGCGAAATCGAAGTTACCGAGCAGACCGCCGCCCACGTCGTTGCCGAACGCCATCGTGAAGCCGTACAGCGTCCAAAGGACCCCGACCACGGCCAGCGCGATGAAGTTCATCATCAACATGTTCAAAACGCTCTTCGCGCGGACCATGCCGCCGTAGAAGAACGCCAGTCCCGGTGTCATGAGCATGACCAGCGCGGCGCTGATCAATACCCATGCGGTGTCTCCTGCGTTCAGCACAATCTTCCTCCCGTGCCTGGGGTGTACTGCGCAGGAATTTTTGGACGGCGGTGTTTCCTCGGGCGGCGATTCAGGTTTCACCCGCGTGAACTGTCGGTGCGGCGTTGTTACGGCCAGGTTTCCGGTTACCCGGTGCGTTCTGTCCGGTTGCGAAACGTCGTGGTCGAATATCCCCATGACCAGTCGAGAGCGCGGCAATGACCCACTGCCACCGGAGATCGTCCGGTCGCTGCGGTGCTCGGTCTGCGGTGACCCGGTCGGGTCAACAGACCGCACGGTGCGTTGTGGGCGGGGCCACTCGTTCGACGTAGCGAAGCAGGGTTACGTCAACCTTCTGCACGCACGCATCCCGGCCGGCACGGCGGACACCGGCCCGATGGTCGCGGCCCGCGTCGACCTCCTCGCTTCGGGCGCGTATCGGCCTCTCGCGGACGAGCTCGCGAAGGTCGCTTCGGAACACATCCGGGACGGCCTGATCGTCGACGCCGGCGCGGGCACGGGGTACTACCTCGCGCACGTGCTCGACGCCGTCCCCGGCGCGCACGGACTCGCGCTCGACGTCTCCGCCGTCGCCCTGCGCCGGGCCGCTCGCGCACACGCGCGCGCGGGCGCGGCCGTGTGGAATCTGTGGGAGCCCTGGCCGGTGGCGGACTCGAGCGCGTCACTGATCCTCAACGTCTTCGCGCCCCGCAACGCCCCGCAGTTCCACCGGGTCCTGACCGCGGACGGGCTCCTGGTCGTCGCGACGCCGAATCCCGGACATCTCCGGGAGCTGGACGATCTGGTGATCTCGGTGGACGAGAGCAAGGACGCGCGGCTGGAGGAGACGCTCGGTGAGCGTTTCGCCCGCGTCGACCGACGCGAGGTCACCCGGAAGGTGAAGCTGTCGCCCGGTCAGATCCGCCAAGTCGTCGAGATGGGCCCCAGCGCGCACCACCTCCATCGCGACGGGCGTCGCGAGCGGCTGGACGCGATCACCGACCCGGTGGACGTCACCACGTCGTTCAGCGTCACGCTCTATCGGCCGGTGCCCTGATGGAAGCGCCCGCGACCCTGCTCGCCGACGCCGCCTGGGTCAGCGCCCGCGTCGGCGGCGCCGCGAAGCTCTACGGCTGCTCACGACCCGAGGTGCTCGGCACGATCTGGTGGTACTCGCTTTCGTCGGTGCTCGTCGCGCCTTCCGTCGAGTCGCTGGTGCGGGGCGAACCGCTGGACCCGTCGCTCGACGCCGTCACCATCGACCTCGTCCCGGACGGCCGGTTCACCGGGGCCCGTTCGTCACGGGTCCTCTCCGGCGGTCTCGGCGAACTCGGCAAGGCGTTCGCCGGGGCACTCGGCACCGCGATCGGCACGATCTCGGACGTCACCGGCGCGAATCCGCGCGCGCTGGGCGCGATCGCGACGGATTCGATCGGGAACCGCCTGCTGTGGACCGGCGACACCGAACGAGCGGTCGCGCTGGCCGGGCCGCTCGTGGCCGCGATCGGGCTCGGGATGCCGGAGCCGAGGTTCTCCCGTGTCGGGCGGAACACCGTCGTGCGCAGGGCTTCCTGTTGTCTCATCTACGAAGCCGGAAACCCGAAGTGCACCAGTTGCCCCCGGCAGACCCCGGAAGAGCGAGACCGGCGTCTTCGCGCCGCGCTCGGTTGAGCCCTCCCGCGTTTAGTCCTCTGGATGCGGTACTTGCACACGCAAGGACCGCATCCAGAGGACTAAACGCGGGAGGGGCGGTCACGTCGTGGGAACGATGGCCACGGGGTGGGACGCGAGGTAGCGTCGGGTGCGATGAGTGAACGTACCTGGGGCTTCCGCACCCGCGCCCTGCACGCGGGCGGGACACCCGACCCGGCGACCGGCGCCCGCGCGGTGCCCATCTACCAGACCACGAGCTTCGTCTTCGAGGACGCGGCCGACGCGGCGAACCTGTTCGCGCTGCAGAAGTACGGGAACATCTACAGCCGCATCGGCAATCCGACGGTCGCGGCCTTTGAGGAACGCTTGGCCAGCCTCGAAGGGGCGATCGGCGGTGTCGCCACCAGCAGTGGCCAGGCCGCGGAGTTCCTGACCTTCTCCGCGCTGGCCGAGGCCGGCGACCACATCGTCTCCGCGGGCGGGCTCTACGGCGGGACGGTCACCCAGCTCACCGGCACGCTGCGCCGCTTCGGCATCGAGACCACGTTCGTCAGCGGAGATCGCATCGAGGACTACGCGGCCGCCGTCACCGACCGGACGAAGCTGATCTTCACCGAGGTCATCGGCAATCCGGGCGGCGGGATCGCGGACATCGCCGGACTGGCCGAACTCGCCCACTCCCACGACATCCCGCTGGTCGTGGACGCGACCCTCGCGACGCCGTACCTGTGCCGCCCGATCGAGCACGGCGCGGACATCGTGCTGCACTCGGCGACGAAATTCCTCGGCGGGCACGGCACCACATTGGGCGGAGTGGTCGTCGAGTCCGGGAAGTTCGACTGGGGCAACGGAAAGTTCCCCCGGATGACCGAGGTCGTCGAAAGCTACGGCGGTTTGAAGTACTGGGAGAACTTCGGCGAGTACGCCTTCTGCACCCGGCTTCGCGCCGAGCAGCTGCGCGACATCGGCGCGGTGCTCTCCCCGCATTCGGCCTTCCTTCTGCTGCAAGGGGTCGAGACCCTGCCGCAGCGGATGGACGCGCACGTCGCCAACGCGCGGGCGGTCGCGGAGTACCTCGCGGCGGACCCACGGGTGGCCTGGGTGAACTACGCGGGCCTGCCGGATCACCCGCATCACGACCTCGCGAAGAAGTACCTGCCCGCCGGGCCGGGCGCGGTGTTCTCCTTCGGTGTCGACGGTGGACGCGCGGCCGGGGAGACGTTCGTGAACTCCGTGGAACTCCTGTCGCATCTGGCGAACGTCGGGGACGCGCGGACGCTGGTCATCCACCCGGCGTCGACCACCCATCAGCAGCTTTCGGACGACCAGCTGCGCGCGGCCGGCGTCGGCGCGGACCTGATCCGCCTGTCGATCGGCCTGGAGGACGTCGACGACATCCTGTGGGATCTCGATCAGGCTCTCGGCAAGGCGGTGGCCGGATGAGTCACGACGTCGGCGCGGTCGAACGCCGCCGCCTCCTCTCGCGCACGAACTCGGTGACCATCGTCGGCGCGTCGAACAACCCGGCGCGGCCGAGTTACTTCGTCGCGACATACCTGCTCTCGTCCAGCGAGTACCAGGTCAACTTCGTGAACCCGCGGCTCGACGAACTCCTCGGGCAGCCGGTGTACCCGTCGCTGGCCGACGTACCCGGCGGGGTCGACCTGGTCAGCGTGTTCCGCAAGCACGACGACCTCCCCGGAGTCGCCGAGGAGGTCGTCGAGGCCGGGGCGCGCACGCTCTGGCTTCAGCTGGGCCTGTGGCACGAGCCCGTCGCCGACAGGGCCAAGGAAGCGGGACTGGACGTCGTGATGAACCGCTGCGTCAAGATCGAGCACGCCCGGTTCGCCGGTGGGCTCCACCTCGCCGGTTTCAACACCGGCGTGATCAGCTCACGACGCCAGTCCGCCCCCTGAGCGCTATCCGGCCGCCGTGTTCACCGTGAACGGAAGCCACTGCACGGTGACCCCGTTCGACGGCGACACCGGCATCCGCCAGTTCTGGCAGCCACGGCCGGGGATCCGGTCCCAGATGAACAGCGGGGACCCCTGGGCCGCGGTGCAGCCCTGGTCCAGCAGCTTGCCCGCGTTCTGGACGGCGAACCGGTAGACGCCGGGACCGACGCCCTGCGGTTCGATCTTCCACTTCTGACACGCGCCCGCGACGCGGTCGTAGGTGGTCACCGGGTTCCCGCTGGCCGTGCTGCAGCCGGTGTTGTCCAGCACCTGCCCCGAATGCTTGGCGCGGAACTGGTAGTAGCCGTCACCGGTGCCCCACGGGAAGAACTTCTGGCAGTCCGCGCCGTTCGACGGCCATTGCTGCACCTTGGTCCCGTTGTTCCAGCCGCACGCGGCGACGTCGGCGTAGAGGCCGCTCGAAACCGCTTGCAGCGAGACCCAGGCGTCGTCCCCGAACTCCCCGCCGGGATCGAACGTCGTCGCACGGAACCGGTAGCTGTGCCCCTCCTGCAGCAAGCCCGGTGGCGCCGTCCACGTCGCCGTGGTGCCGGACGGGACGTCCCACTGCCAGTAGTCCCCGATCAGCGTTTCGCCTTCGTAGACGTAGAAGACCGCGGTGACGTTGCCGCCGTCGGGGTCCGTCGGCGTGAAGCGCAATGTCGGAGTGAGGGACTTCGTGTAGGTGACACCGCCGGAGTCGACGCGGTCCGAGATGTCGTGCCCGGCGGCCGGGTTCGGCCGCTGATTCCGGTACGTCACCTCGATGTACGGCGACTTGCCGCCTTCATTGGACGAGAACTTCTTCCAGCCGAACGAATCCGACTCGTTCTCCGCCTTCAGCACCATCGAACCGGTCGGGAGCCCCGCTTCCGCCCAGGCACCGATCAGGTTCCCGATCGGGGTCCGGACCCAGTCCGCCGCGCAGCCGGCGCTGTAGCCGCGGGTCGCGTTCGTCGTCGCCCACCGGGTGAGGGGAGGCGGCTGGTTCGCCCACCGGGTGCCCGTATCGACCGTGCGGGTGTCCCAGACCTCCCAGTTACGGGGCGAGCACGAGTAGGAATGGTTGGCCCACAGGGACAACGTCGCCGACTCGATCTCCGCGCCGCGGAACCGCGCGACGTCGAAGTGCAGATAGGAGCGGGCCTTCGTGGCACCGCCGTCGTAGGTGCCGATGCGGAGTTCGGTGGCACCCGAGTGGTCGATGGTGGCGACATTGGACTGCGTGAACGTGTCGAAGTTCGTCCACACCGAGACTCCGGGATCGACGATGACGGGATAGGCCAGCGCCGGATCGGCGAAGTACCCCGCGTCCGGTGTCACGTTCAGGCCGAGGGTCCCGCGCTCCTTCGCGTTCACCACCTTTCCGACCTTCACCTTCGCGGCCGGGTCACCGCTGCGCCGGTCGATCCGCGAGTCCCACATCTCGGCGGCGGGCACGCTGCCGACGACTGCGCCGGACGCCGTGACCAGCTGGGTGTTCCCGTCCGCGTCGGTGCGGGGCGTGAGCCCCGTGGCCCGCAGCGGAAGGGCGAACGTCAACGCGTGATCGGGTCGCCGCTTGACGACGAAGAACTGCTCGAACCCGGTCCGCGTGGCCTTGACCTGCAGGTCGACGCCGGGCTGGACCTCCGGATACGTCGCGACCTCGCCGGCCAGGACCGGTTCGGGCAACGCGCCCGGGTACTGCAGGGCGACCTTGCCGTCCGGGCTTTGGACGGTGGCGAGATCGCGGGTCTCCCCGTTCTTCCCACCCGCGCCGGCGAGGACGAGGTCACGCGGATGCGCCTTCGACCGGATCAGGCCGTCGGCGCCCTTCACGAGCGTCAGGTCCACCGGGACCCAGTCGCCGCCGCGGCGGACGTGGACCGGGCCGCCGTGCACCTGGGTGGTGCGGGAACCGTCGGGATTGGCGAAGGTGGCCGAGTTCTCGGTGCGCTCGGAGAGCATCTCGACCTGCTTGTTCTGCGACCGCGCCACGGTTTCGGGCGATGTCGCTTGCGCGGGCGCTGCCGTCAGGACGGCACTCCCGGCCAGGCACGCGGCGACGAGCACGAGGCTCCGCCGCGGGATTCTTCGGGTTCTGGCTTGCACTTCGATCTCCCCCTGAGAGTGGGTGAAGTGTTGACATGTCGGTTACGCATGTCACACCCACCGGGGTTGCCCGCCGCCCGGAAAATCCCGGCCCCGTGAGAAGGTGGCGGTATGGCCAAACCGACGCCGCTGCAGATCAGGAACATCGTCATGGCGCTGCTCATGGCGGGCGCCCTGGTGTGGAACCTGTCCATCAGCGGCGCCTGGTGGCTCACCGCCGTCTTCTCGGTCGGGATCGTCCTCTCGCTCTTCTCCGCGTACCTGAACCGGCCGGGCGCTCAGCCCTGAGAACCCTCGAAGCGTGAAGTGACGTCTGCGCGGCCTCGGTCGCTCAGCGCACCGAAGAGGCGTAGACGCGCCATGCCGCCATCGGGGTAGATGTCGAGACGCACTTCGGTCACTTCGGGCCCCTCCGCGAGCGCGAACCGGTGCCGCGTGTCCGGCTGCAGACGTGTCTTCGGCAGCAGCTCCACCCACTCGCCGTCGCCGTTCCGTCCGCTCAGCGACGCCCAGCCGGGCGCGTTGCCCTTGAGGTTGCTGTTGTCCAGCTCCGCGAACCGGACGACGCCCGCACCGGCCAGCCGGACGGTGACCCAGTCGTTCCCGTCGTCACGACGCCGCGCCGTCTCCCAGCCTTCGGCCTGATGCGCCGCGAGCCCGGGCGAGAACAGGTTGTTGGGCGAGGAATAGAACATATTGCTGCAGCCGGTGACCACCGCGCCGTTCTCCAGCGCCGCGAGGTCGAGCGCGCCGGGGTCCAGCAGACGCGGATCCGGGATCGGCGTGCCGTGCACGCGCAACCGGGCGACGCCGCCGTCGGGATGCATGGTCAGCCGGACGTGCGTGTAGCGCTTGCTCCCGCCGATCTCGAAGAAGTTCTCCTGGTGTCCTCCGGCCGCGCCGCGTTTCACCAGCACGTCCCAGTCCACTGTGGAGAGTTCGGCGGCGTCGGGATATCCCTCGACGGCGCAGGCCTCGACCGAGACGAACGGCGGGTAGTTCCCCTTGAAGAACGCGGTGTCCACGACGACACCGGTGATCGCGCCCGCGAGGCCGAGCCGGACGACGGCCTGGTCGTCGCCGGGCTCGCGGTGACGGCGGGTCTCCCAGCCGTCGTAAACCTGCCCCTTGGGGCCGAAGGTCTCCGTCTGATGGGCGGGAGTCCACGGGTTGACCAGGTTCTCCTTCTCGGCGAACAACTCGTCCGTCGCCCACATCACGGTCCCACCGAACTTGCGCGAGGCCAGGTCGGGCAGTGCTGTCCATTCAGGACGGTCGTTCACGATCTCTCCCATCTCAGCAGTCGCCCCGGGTCAGCAGAACGCCTGCCGGGTCGTCACCGGTGATCTCCTTGCCCCGCAACCAGGTGCTCCGCACGACGCCGGCGAGCGGCCGCCCGTGGTACGCGCTCACGGGGTTGCGGTGCTTCAGTTTCGCGACGTCGACGACGAACGCGTCGTCGGGCGCGAACACGCTGAAGTCGGCGTCGTAGCCGGGCGCCAGGTGGCCCTTGCGGCGCATGCCCGCCTGCGCGGCCGGACGTTCGGCCATCCAGCGGACGACGTCGGTGAGGCCGAAGCCGCGCTGCCGCGCCTGCGTCCAGACCGCGGGCAGGCCGAGTTGCAGTCCCGCGATCCCACCCCAGGCGAGACCGAAATCGCCGCTGTCGAAGCGTTTCAGTTCGGGCGTGCACGGCGAATGGTCGGTCACCACGCAGTCGATGACGCCGTCCGCGAGCCCCTGCCACAGCAGTTCGCGGTTACGCGCCTCACGGATCGGCGGGCAGCACTTGAACTGCGTGGCGCCGTCACCGATCTCCTCCGCGGTGAAGCTCAGGTAGTGCGGGCAGGTTTCGGCGGTCAGCCGGACGCCGTCGCGCCGTGCGCTCTCGACCATCGGCAGAGCGTCCGAAGAGGACAGGTGCAGGATGTGCGCGCGGACGCCGGTCCGCCGGGCCAGCTCGATGACCTGCGCGATCGCCACGTTCTCCGCGCCACGCGGGCGGGAACGCAGGAAGTCGTCGTATTTCTCGCCGTGCGGGTCGGGCGCGTGATCGATGGCGTCGGAATCCTCCGCGTGCACGATGATCATGCCGTCGAAGGTCCGCAGTTCGGTCATCGCCTCTTCGAGCCCGCGCGCGTCCAGCGGCGGGAACTCGTCGACGCCGGAATGCAGCAGGAACGATTTGAAGCCGAATACCCCGGCCTCGTGCAGCCCGCGCAGATCCGCGAGATTGCCGGGGATCGCGCCGCCCCAGAATCCGACGTCGACGTGCACGCGGCCTTCCGCGGTCTTCCGCTTCACTTCCAGCGCCGCGACGTCGACCGTCGGCGGCAGGCTGTTGAGCGGCATGTCCACGATCGTGGTGACCCCGCCCGCCGCGGCCGCACGGGTCGCCGAAGCGAACCCCTCCCATTCGGTGCGGCCGGGGTCGTTGACGTGCACGTGGGTGTCCACGAGACCCGGCAGCAGGACGACGTCCTCACCGAGTTCGAGCACCCGATCGCCGTCCAGCGCGGCTCCGGCGGGTTCCACCGCGACGATGCGGCCGCCTTCGACGCCGATCGTCGCGGGCACCTCGCCGGCGGCGGTAATCGCTCTCGCCGCCTTGATCACCAGATCCATTCAAGCCTCCAATTTCCACTGAGTGGAATCGAGGTTTCGCACTCCGACATTAACTCCGGCCACTCTGCTCGTCAATGAGCTCCGGCGGCGCTACCTTCGCTGGGTGCAGTTAGAAGCCGAGTTCACCAGCGAACCGTTCCACGGCGAGGGTCCGCCACCCGAACATGCCGTCAAAGCCCGCGACACGGCGGAAGGCGCGGGCCTCTCCGCCGATTTCGGCCCGCTCGGCACCCTCGTCCGCGGCGACGCCGACACCCTGCTCGACGCCCTCCCCGCCATCGCCAGGGCGGCCCTCGACGGCGGCGCGACCCGCGTGACCCTCCAGCTCCGGCAGGTCGGCGACGACACGGGCGAGCCCGCCGTCGAACTGCACAGCGCGCTCGCCCGCCTCATCGGCGACGTCGAACGCGAACTCGGCGGCAAACTCGACACCCTCGATCGCGCGGCCAAGCAGCGCGCGGTGCGGCTACTCAAGGAACGCGGCGCGTTCGGCCTCCGCAAGTCGGTATCGACCGTCGCCGAGGCACTGGGGGTCACGAGGTTCACGGTCTACAACTACCTCAACCGAGACCAAGACTGAAGAGTGCGTTTCAACAAAATGTTGACGACGGTCGATTCGCCGCCGTACCGTCGGTTCCCGTGCCGCTCACCATTCGAGAGTTCGACCAGGCGCCCGCGCAAGACGTCAGGCCGGTGCTGACAGCCTGCCTCGACGTCCCCCGCTGGGTGGAAACCCTGCTGGCCAGGCGCCCGTTCGGCGATCTGGCCACACTGCTCGCCGCGTCCGAAGCGCTCACCCCCTTGCGACCCGAGGAGGTGCGGCAGGCCATGGCCGCCCATCCCCGGATCGGGGAGAAAGCGGGCGGTACCACCACCGAGGCCGGCTGGTCACGGTCGGAACAGTCCGGTGTGGACGGTTCCGCCGCACGCGAGTTCGCCGCGGCCAACGCGGAGTACGAAGCCTTGTTCGGACACGTCTTCCTGGTCTGCGCGAGTGGCCGGAGCGGCGCCGAACTGCTGGAGAACCTCCGCTCGCGACTGTCGAACGACCCGGAAGAAGAGCTCGAAGTGGCAGGCCAGGAACTGGCCAAGATCGCCGCGCTGCGGCTGGAAAAGGCGGTGACGGCGTGAGCCTGGTGACCACCCACATCCTCGACACCGCCGCCGGGCGCCCCGCCGCCGGCGTACCGGTCCGCCTCGAATCCGGCACGGGCGAACCCGTCGCCGGCGGCCGGACCGACGCCGACGGCCGGATCCGCGACCTCGGCCCGGAAACCCTGGAACCCGGGGTGTACCGGCTGGTCTTCGACACCGGCGCCTACCTCGGCCCGGACTCCTTCTTCCCCGAAGTCACCCTGACCTTCCGCATCGCCGACGGGACCGAGCACCACCACGTGCCGTTGCTGCTGAGCCCGTTCGCCTATTCCACCTATCGAGGGAGCTGATCGCCCGTGGCCATCACCCTGGGCCCCAACCAGTACGGCAAGGCCGAAGTCCGGCTGGTCACCGTGCAGCGCGAAGGCACCGTCCACCACATCAAGGACCTGACCGTTTCGACGTCGCTGCGCGGTGACCTCGCGGCCACCCACCTCACCGGCGACAACGCCGACGTCGTCGCGACCGACACGCAGAAGAACACCGTCTACGCCTTCGCCAAGGAGGCCCCGGTCGGCGAGATCGAGGACTTCGCGTTGCGGCTCGGACGGCACTTCGTCGACTCGTTCGAGCACATCTCCGGCGCCCGGATCCTGATCGACGAACACGGCTGGAACCGCATCTCCGGCCACGATCACGCGTTCTCCGGGGCGGGCAGCGAAAAGCGCACGACCGCGGTGACCATTCAGGACGGCCAAGCCTGGGTCGTGTCCGGTTTGGACGGTCTCGTCGTACTCAAGTCCACCGGTTCGGAGTTCCACGGCTTCCCCCGTGACGAGTACACGACGCTGGCCGAGACGAACGACCGGATCCTCGCGACCGCCGTCACCGCCCGCTGGCGCTACCAGGGCGACGGGATCGACTGGGCGGCGAGCCACGCCGAGACCCGGCGGATCCTGCTGGAGACCTTCGCGGACAAGCACAGCCTCTCCCTGCAGCAGACGCTGTACGCGATGGGAGAGGCTGTGCTCGAGGAACGCGAAGAGGTCGCAGAAGTCCGGCTGTCACTGCCGAACAAGCACCACTTCCTGGTGGACCTGTCGCCGTTCGGGTTGAAGAACGACAACGAGGTCTTCTACGCCGCCGATCGTCCTTACGGCCTGATCGAGGGCGTGGTCCTCCGCGACGACGCGGAGGACCCGGGTCTGGCCTGGCACACCCTCGCCGCTTTCTGAGCCGGGTCGTGAGTGGCGATTCGGGTTCTAACCCGAATCGCCACTCACGACCAACGCTAGGGCTAGGGCACCGGCAGCGGCATCCCGGGAACGCTCTGGTCGGCGGGGACGACCCCGTCGACCAGGTAGGCGTCCACGACCTTGTCCACGCCGGCGTTGCCGGTCGCGTAGAGCCCGTGGTCACCCTCGCCGGTCACCGTCAGCATCCGGGAGTTCGCGAAAGCCGCGTGCGCTTTCCTGGCTCCTTCGATCGGTGTCGCCGGGTCGTGTTCGGACTGCACGATCAGCACCGGCGGGACGCCCTTGCCGTCCAACTTCGGCAGCGGACGAGGCTGTTTGTCCCAGAACAGGCAGACCGAGGCGTTCAGCACGCCGCCGCCCGCCATGAGCAGTCCGCGGTCGAGGTTCCGCTGCGAATCGCGGATCAGCGACTCGCGGGTGCCGGTGAACCGGCCTTCCCCGCACAGGGTGTTCCAGAACGTGGCGTCCTGCGCGTCGGGGAAGTCACCCGCGTCCTTGACCGCGGCGAGGGCATCTTCCTTCGCCTGCTCAGGCGCCCCGTTCTCCACCCCCGCCCGGACCTTCACCAGAAGATCGGCCAGTGCCGGGAAGGACGCCTTCTTGTAGAGCATGTAGACCATCGCGTACTCGAGTTCCATCGGCCCGTTCCCGTTGAGCGGGCTACGCGACAAGGCGTACCGGAGGCGCTCGTAGGCCTGCCGGGCTTGCTCGCCGCTGGTGCCGAAGTGGTATTTGGCGTCGTAACGCGCCATCCACGGCAGGAAGTCCTGCCGCCAGCGTCGTTCGAAGCCGACCGGCTGCCGGTTGAACGAGTTCTGCCAGGTCGTGGTGAACTCCGTCGACGAGTCCAGCACGAATCGTCCCGTTCGCTGGGGGAACTGCTGCGCGTAGTGCGCGCCCAGCCAGGTGCCGCCCGAGTAGCCGACCCAGTTGATCTTCTCCCGGCCGAGCAGCGCCCGGAGCAGGTCGAAGTCCTTGATCGTCTGATAGGTGGTGATCAGCGGCCCGAGGTCGCCATTGGCGTTCTGGCAGGACTTCGCCACATGTTCCGCGTTGGCCAGGATCTGGTTCAGGTTACGCGGATCGCGGTCACGCGGATCCAGCTTGCGGATCAGGTCGGCGGTGCCGCGGCAGGTGACGTTGGTGCTCTTGCCGGTCCCGCGGACGTCGATGCCGATGACGTCCTGGTGTTCGCGCAGCTTCTCCTGCCCGCGGAAGGTGACCGGGAACCAGCGGCCTGCCCCGCCCGGACCGCCCGGGTTGGTGAGCACCGACGCCGTCGACGGTCCGGTCGACTTCAGCCTGCTGACCGCGATGGTCAGGTCCTGCCGCTCGGTCGGCCGGTCCCAGTCCCGGGGCGTCCGGTAGGTCGCGCATTCGAGGCCGCTGATGTCGGTGCCCGGCGGCAGCGTGATCAGTTCCTCTTCCGCACAGGGATGCCAATCCAGTTTCTGGCCTGTGTAGTGGGCCGGGACCCCCGGAGCGCTCGCCGAAGCCGGTACGGCTCCGGCGAGCAGTCCGCCCAGCACCACCGGGACCAGCCCGGCGGCCAGTAGCCGTTTCATCTGTTTCCCCCTTCTTCCTCGGTTTCCCAACGGCTCCCGACGCTAGGGCCGGGCACACTGCGCGAACATCGACCGCAGGTAGCGCCGAAAGGTGAACCAAGGAACAAGGGACGGCTAGGTCCTCGGCACAAGCCCCGCCACGGCGGCCTTGCGCTGGAGCTCGTCCGCCGTGGTGGCGTGACGCGCGTCCGGTGCCTTCGTGGACGCCGTGGCCGTACCGCCCAGCGCCTTGAAGATCAGGTTCGCTTCGGCCTTCATCCCCGCCTCGTACGGGTGGTAGGCCACCGCGCGGAAGAGGTTGGTGTCCTTACCGCTCACCCAGGCCGCGTCGCCGGAGCAGGCGTCGTGACCGAGGCTGGGCCCGTAGGTGTCGACGTAGCGGGCTCCCTGCTTGCGGGCCGCCGTGGACACCGCCTTGTTGAGCGCTCGCTCGACCTGATCGGCCCAGGCGTAGTCGCCGTCGGCGAACGGGAGGACGCTCGGGCAGTAGCCCTTCGACGGCACGATCCTCGGATAGCCGACCAGCACGATGGTGGCGGCCGGCGAACGTTCCCGCACACCCTTGATCACGCGTTCGAGGTTCCGCTGGGTGTTCTTGAGCGCGGCCAGCAGGGTGTCCTTGCCGTTGATCGTGAAGTGGTCCTTGCACGGCGACCCGGTCGGATCGTCGTCGCGCAGTCCCGGGCAGGTGTAGATCAGGCTGCCGAAGACGCTGTAGTCGTTGCCGCCGATGCCGATGGTCACCAGGTCGGTGTCCAGGGTCAGCGCGTCGAACTGCGGCGGCACGGATCCCAGCGCGAGGCTTGGCGAGGGCACCGTCTGCGGGCTGGTCATGTTCGTGGTGTCCGCCGACGAGCAGCTGACGTCGGTGAAGGCGCCGGACTTGTAGTAGAGCCCGAGCTTCGTGGCCAGCCAGGCCGGATAGTTGTTGTTCGACCGGAAGCACCAGCTCGCCTGCTGCCACGGGATCAGCGGCCCCGCGGTGTACGAGTCGCCGAGGGCGACGTACTTGCGGAAAGCCGGTGGTCCGGCGGCGCTCGCCGGCGTGCCGAAACTCGCTAGCGAGACGACTGCCAGGAGGGTGGCGATGGCAAGGCGGGCGGTGCGGCGCATGGGCGACCTCGTGATCCGTCGTTGGACTACCGGCCGATCCTGACAACAACCCACCTCCGCCCACAATAGAAGTGAGTATCTTTCACGTTTCAGGGGTGAGACAGACACTTGATAGAACGCTCTATCATGGTGAAGTGACTGGAACGCGGGAACGCATCGTCAACGCCGGCGCCGAGCTGCTCCGGCGGAACGGGTACACCGGCACCGGGGTGAAGCAGATCGTCGAGGCCGCGAAGGCGCCCTTCGGCTCGCTGTACCACTTCTTTCCCGGCGGCAAGGAGCAACTCGGCGAGGAGGTCATCCGCACCTCCGGGATGCTGTACCTCGCGCTGTTCGAGATCTTCTTCGCCGAAGAGCCGGACCTGGTCCACGGTATCGAGGCGTGCTTCGCCAGCGCGGCCGAGACCCTCCGCGCGACGGATTATGCCGACGCGTGCCCCATCGCGACCGTCGCGCTCGAGGTCGCCAGCACGAACGAGAAGCTGCGCATCGCGACCGCCGACGTCTTCACGGCGTGGATCGAGACCGGGACCGAGAAGCTGGGCGAATACGGCCTCGAACCCACGGGGGCACGACAGCTCACGATCGCGCTGATCAACAGTCTCGAAGGCGCGTTCGTCCTGAGCCGATCGCTGCGTAACACCGAAGCACTCGAGGTCGCCGGGGCTTCGTCGGTCGCCTTGGCGCGGACGCTGCTCCCCTGACCTGCCGTGAAGGCCTCCTTCCCTACCCTCAGAGTAGGGAAGGAGGCCTTCACGGACGGCTAGCGAGTCGCGAGGTAGGCCCGCCAGTCCCCGAACGACGTGATGTCGGCCAGCTCAGGAGAGTCCACATAGGACGAACGGAGGACGGTGGCGAGGCAGGCGGCGCCGTTCTCCAGTTCGATGACGCCGAGTTCCAGTTCCGGCGGTTCCGCCGGGACGAGATGGTCCCGCAGCACGATCAGCGGCAGGTCGTAGACCTCACCGACCACGGACCCGGAACCGCCCTCGTACATCGCCGGGAACCGGTCCCCCACCGAGAAGTAGTGGTACTTCGGCGCGGATCGGGCCACGCAGCACAGCGGCGCGCCCTGCAACTGCTCGTGCAGCGGACCGCCCCGCATCCCGCCGCCGTTGAGGAACATCAGAACCACGACATGATCCCTTCGATACCGAAGTACACGGCGAACACGGCGGCGAGGATCCCGAGGATCCAGCCGACCTCGCGGATCTTGCCCTTGCAGATCTTGATCAGCACGTAGGCGACCAGTCCGGCGCCGATGCCGTTGGTGATCGAGTAGGTGAACGGGATCAGCGCGATGGTGAGGAACACCGGGATCGCGAAATCCAGGTCCCGCCAAGGGATCCGTGCGCACTGGGCCATCATCATGCCGCCGATGACCACCAGCGCGGGTGCCGCCGCCTGCGCCGGGACGACGGCCGCGATCGGCGTCAAGAACAGCGTCGCGGTGAACAGCCCGCCGGTGACGATGCTCGCCAGTCCGGTCCGCGCGCCTTCACCGACGCCCGCGGCCGACTCCAGGAACACCGTGTTCGGCGCCGATCCGGTGACACCGCCCGCGAGCGCGCCGGCGCCGTCGACCAGCAGGATGCGGCCCATCCCCTCGACCTTGCCGTCCTTGACCAGCCCGGCCTCCTCGGAGACGGAGGTGATCGTGCCCATCGCGTCGAAGAACCCGGAAAGCACCAGCGTGAACAGGAACACCGCGGCCGTCACCGCGCCCGCCGAACCGAATCCGCCGAAGAGATCGATATCGCCCAGCAGGCTGAAATCGGGGTGCGCCACCACCTGATCCGGCACCTTGGGCTCGACCAGTCCCCAGCCCTCGACGTGGAACACGCTGTTGACCAGGACCGCGAGCCCGGTCGCGACGGCGATGCTGATCAGCACCGCGCCCGGCACCCCGCGGCTCACCAGCACGATCATCAGCAGCAGGCCGAGGCAGAAGATCGCGATCGGCCAGCCTTCGAGGTGGCCCGCGATGCCCATCCGTACCGGCACCGTCGACTGCGCGGAGTCCGGCGTCCGCGTCACGAATCCGGCGCTCACGAGGCCGACCAGCGCGATGTAGAGCCCGATGCCGACGGTGATGGCGACCTTGAGCGCCATCGGGATCGCGTTGATGATCCGTTCCCGGATACCGGAAACGGCCATGAACACGATGCAGACGCCTTCGAGGACGACGAGCCCGAAGGCCTGCGCCCACGTCATGGTCGGCGCCATCTGGAAGGCGACGACACCGTTGACGCCGAGACCCGCGGCGAGCGCGAGCGGCGCGTTGCCCACGAATCCCATCAGGATCGTGGTGACGCCCGCCGCCAGCGCGGTCGCGGTGGTGATCGCCTCCGTGGTCAGCCGGGCGCCGGTGATGTCGGCCGACGCGCCGAGGATGAGCGGGTTGAGCAGAACGATGTAACACATCGCGACGAACGTGGTGATCCCGCCGCGCACCTCCCGGCCGATCGTGCTGCCACGATGGGAGATCTTGAACCAGCGGTCGAGCCCGGACAGCCGCCTCGGCTCGGGCGAGGGCAGATGGGGACGCTCTGTACCTAATTGGGTCATGCCTACTCCACAACGTTGTGGGGCGGGAAGAAGATCAGTAGGCCTTCTTGTCGGGTTTCGACAGCCAGGCCTGGAAGGGCGCGAAAGAGTCCGGAAGGGACAGTTGGCCGACGGGTAGTGACCAGGTCTCGCGCGGACGGGAAAAGAGGTCGTAGAACTCGCGGTCGTCGAAGCCCGCCTCGGCCGCGTCGTGGCGGTCCGCGGCATAGACGACCTTGCCGACACGCGCCCAGAGCGCGGCGGAAAGACAGAGCGGACAAGGCTCGCAGGAGGTCACGAGGACGCAACCGTCGAGTTTGTAGTCGCCGATCGCCTGGCAGGCGGCGCGGATCGCGACCACCTCGGCGTGCGCGGTCGGGTCCAGCGTCGGCGTCACCTGGTTGGTCCCGGTGGCCAGCACCGAACCGTCCCGGACGATCATCGCGCCGAACGGGCCGCCGCCGCGTCCGACGTTCGCGGTGGCCAGTTCGACGGCTTCGGCGAGCCATTTCTGCTCGTCGGATTCCGAAATGGACAGACGGGTACCCACGGATGGACTCCTAGCTCGAAAAAGTACGGGTTTCTCAGGTGCCGGTGAGGTGTTCGGGGCGCACCGGGACGCGGGGCAGCGCGAGCCCGGTGGCCGCGCGGATGGCCGCGACGATAGCCGGGGTGGACGAGATCGTCGGCGGTTCGCCGACCCCGCGCAGACCATACGGCGCGTTGGGGTCCGGGCGTTCCAGGACGTCGATGTCCATCGGCGGCATGTCCAGCACGGTCGGGATCAGGTAGTCGGTGAACGACGGGTTGCGGATCTTCCCGTCGACGGTCTGGATCTCCTCCATCACCGCGAGCCCGAGGCCCTGCGCGGAGCCGCCCTGGATCTGGCCGAGGACGGCCTGCGGGTTGAGCGCCTTGCCGACGTCCTGCGCGCAGTCGAGCGCGACGACCTTGATCAGCCCGAGTTCGGTGTCGACGTCCACGACGGCGCGGTGGGCCGCGAAACCGTATTGGACGTGCGCGTTTCCTTGCCCTGTCTCGGGATCGATGGGCGTTGTCGGACGGTGACGCCATTCCACGACCTCGTCGAAGACCTCGTCGCCGAGCACATCGGCGAGGTCGGCGAGCACGCTGCCGTCGGCGGAGACGACCTTGCCGCCGACGACGTTCAGCTTCCCGGCGGCGTCGAGTTCGCCCGCGAGGTACTTGCGCAACCCGGATCGCACCGCGACGCAAGCGGCCTGGACCGCGCCGCCCGTGACGTAACTCTGCCGGGACGCCGACGTCGAACCGCCGTTGCCGATGTTGGTGTCCATCGGCAGGATCGTCACCTGCTCGATGCCGAGTTCGGTCCGGACGATCTGCTGCATGATCGTCACCAGGCCCTGGCCGACCTCGCAGGCCGCGGTGTGCACGGTCGCCGCGGGTTCGCCGCCGACGAGTTGCAGCCGCACGCGGGCCGTCGAGTAGTCGTCGAAGCCTTCGGAGAAGCAGATGTTCTTGATCCCGACCGCGTACCCGATACCGCGGACGACGCCCTCACCGTGTGTGGTGTTCGAGACGCCGCCGGGCATCCGTCGCAGGTCCAGTTCCTCGTGCTCGGCCGGCAACGGCTTGGCACGCAGGCGTTCCAGCAGCTCGGCGACCGGCGCGGCGGAATCGACCACCTGACCGGTCGGCATGAGACTGCCTTCCTCCATCGCGTTCAGGATCCGGATGTCGACCGGGTCGACGCCGCAGGCTTCGGCGAGTTTGTCCATTTGGGACTCGTAGGCGAAGCCGGCCTGCACCGCGCCGAACCCCCGCATCGCGCCGCACGGTGGATTGTTGGTGTAGACGCCCCAGCAGTCGACCGACGCGCTGTCCACATTGTACGGACCGACGCCGAGTGTGGCGGCGTTCGCGACCACCGCACCGGTGGACGAGGCGTAAGCGCCACCGTCCAAGTACAGCTTCGCCTTGACGTAGACCAGGTTGCCGTCCTTGTCCGCGCCGTGCTCGTAGTACATCTTCGCCGGATGGCGGTGCACGTGGCCGTAGAAGGATTCCTCGCGGTTGTAGACCATCTTGACCGGCTTGCCGGTGTGCAGCGCCAGCAGACACGCGTGGACCTGGATCGAGAGGTCTTCGCGGCCACCGAACGCGCCACCGACCCCGCCGAGCGTCAGCCGCACCTTGTCCTTCGGCAGGCCCAGCGCGGCGACGATCTGCTGCTGGTCGACGTGCAGCCATTGCGTGGCCACGTAAAGGTCGACGCCGCCCTCGGTGTCGGGAATCGCCATCCCGGACTCCGGCCCGAGGAAGGCCTGGTCCTGCATACCGACCTCGTAGACACCGGACACCACGACGTCGGCCTTCACCGACTGGTCGCCATGGCGGATCTTGGCGTACCGCACCACGTTCCCGCCGGGATGCAGTTCGGCGCCCTCGCCGGCGGCGGCCTTCTCGGAGTCCGTCACCGGCTCCAAGACCTCGTAGGAGACCTTGATCCGCTTCATCGCGCGGCGCGCGGTCTCGGGATGGTCCGCGGCGACGAGCGCGACGGGCTCGCCCTGATAGCGCACGACGTCGACGGCGAGTACCGGCTGGTCCGAGTGCTCCAGGCCGTACTTGTTCACGCCTGGCACGTCTTCGTGGGTCAACACCGCGTAGACCCCTTGAACGGCGAGGGCGTCGGTGATGTCGATGCCGGTGATGCGCGCGTACGGATGCGGGCTGCGCAGCGTCGCGCCCCACAGCATGTCCTCGTGCCACAGGTCCGAGGAGTAGGCGAATTCGCCGCGTACCTTGACCGTGCCGTCGGGCCGCCGGGGGCTCGCGCCCACGCCGTTGCCGGTGGCCGTCGCGGTGGCGGTCCGCGTGGAGGTATCGGTGGAAGTCAAAGCGTCTCCCTCAGCCGGGCACTGGCCACGGCCAGCTCGCGGGCGATCTCGTCTTCGGATTCCTCGCGCGGTGTCCCGTCGTTCACCACGGTCGCGCCGCCGACGAACAGGCGCGCGATCGGCGGGGTCGCGCCGAGCACCAGTGCGGCGACCGGGTCGGTGATCCCGGCGTGGTTCAGGCCGTTGAGGTTCCAGACCGCGAGGTCGGCGAGTTTGCCGGTCTCGATCGAGCCGAGGTCGTTCTCCCGGCCGAGGCAGCGTGCGCCGCCCATCGTGCCCATCCACAACGCCTCGCGCGTGGTCAGCGCCCGCGGTCCACCGCGCTGGCGGGCCTGCAGCAGCGACTGGTGCAGTTCCTCGCCGAGGCCGCCGGATTCGTTGGACGCGGCGCCGTCGACACCCAGCCCGACCGGGACGCCGGCGTCGAGCAGTTGCCGGACCGGGGCGATCCCGGCGCCGATTCGCCCGTTCGACGTCGGGCAGTGCGCCGCTCCGGTGCCCGTGGCGCCCATCCGCCGGATCGCTTCCGGCGCGAGGTGGATCGAGTGCGCGAGCCAGACGTCGTCACCGAGCCAGCCGAGTTTGTCGGCGTACTCGGCGGGCGTGCAGCCGGCTTCGGCGAGGCACTGCTTCTCCTCGTCGATGGTCTCGGCGAGGTGCGTGTGGAGCCGGACCCCCTTGCGCCGCGCCAATTCCGCGGCGCCGGTCATCAGCCGCTCGCTCACCGAGAACGGCGAGCACGGTCCGGCCGCGATCTGCAGATGCGCGCCCGCGGAGTCGTCGTGGAACCGGTTGATCGCGGCCTCGGTACCGAGCAGCGCGGCCTCGGTCTCCTCGACGAGGTTGTCCGGCGGCAGCCCGCCCTGGGACACGCCGCGGTCCATCGAGCCGCGGACGACGTGCAGCCGGACACCGACGCGGATCCGGGCGGCGGCAAGGGCTTCGACCTGGTCGCCACCGTCGCGCGGGAAGACGTAGTGGTGATCCGCGACGGTGGTGCAGCCGGTGGTCGCCAGCCGCGTGAGGCCGGCGGTGGCCGCCGCGTGCGTGATGTCGGCGTCGAGCCTCCCCCAGATCGGGTACAGCGCGACGAGCCACTCGAACAACGTGTGGTCGGCGGCGAGACCGCGCGTCGCCCACTGGTAGAGGTGATGGTGGGTGTTGATCAGGCCGGGCGTGACGAGGTACCCGGAGCCGTCGATCCGCTCGTCGTACTCGCCGTCGGGCGCCCTGCCCGCGCCGACCGCCGCGATGCGGTCGTTCTCGATGACGACGTGGCCCGAGGCGTGCTCGGTGCCCGCGCCGTCGACGGTGGCGATCGCGGCGTTCTCGATGACGGTCTTCACGCGGTCTCCCCCTTGGCCGCGGCCATCCGGACGGCGTCGAGGATCTTCTCGTATCCGGTGCACCGGCACAGGTTCCCCGCCAGCGCCTCGCGGATCTCCTCGTCGCTCGGCTTCTCGACGCGGTTGAGCAGATCGTGCGCGGCCACGACCAGACCGGGCGTGCAGAAGCCGCATTGGACGGCACCCGCGTCCACAAAGGACTGCTGGACCGGGTCGAGCTCGTCGCCGTCGGCGAGCCCTTCGACCGTGCGGACCTCGCGGCCCTCGACCTGACCGGCCGCGACCAGGCACGAACACACCGGGACCTCGTCCAGGTAGACCGTGCACGAACCGCATTCACCCTGCTCACAGGCGTTCTTCGAACCCGGGAGGCCGAGCCGCTCACGAAGCACGTAGAGCAGGCTTTCACCCTCCCAGACGTCGTCGGCCTGACGGGATTCGCCGTTGATCGTCACGTTCACGCGCACTCGCGTTCACCCTTCTGGAAGTCGTTCCACGCCCAGGTCAGCGTGCGTCGCGCCAGGACGGACAGCGCGTGCTTGCGATAGTCGGCGCTGCCCCGGACGTCGTCGATCGGCGACGCCGCTCGGGAGACCAGCTCACCGAACCGGCGTTTGACCGAGTCCGCGATCGAAGCCTTGGTGGACCAGGGAAGTTCGGTGGTGAGGAATTCTTCCGCCGCCGTCGCGCGGCGCGGGGTCGGTGCCGCCGAACCGACGGCGGCGCGGATCTCACGGGTGTCGAGGTGCAGGGCGACCGCGAACGAGCAGACCGCGATGACCATCGCGTTGCGGGTCCCGACCTTGGCGAACTGCTGCGGCCCCGCGGCGGCGGGCAGGTGCACGGCGGTGATCAGCTCGTCCTGTTCGAGGGCGTTGCGCTTGACGCCGAGGTAGAACTCCTCCGCCGGGATCAGCCGCGTGCCGCGGACGGACGCGACCTCGACTTCGGCACCGAGCACGAGCAGCACGGGATGCGTGTCACCGGCGGGCGAAGCGGCCCCGAGGTTGCCTCCGACAGTGCCTCGGTTGCGGATCTGCGGAGAGCCGACGGTGCGTGAGGCCATCGCCAACGCGGGCAGAACTTCACCCAGCTCAGCGATCACCCGGACGTAGGGCACGGACGCGCCGAGGCGGATCCGGCCGTCGGTCTCGGTCCACTCGGCGAGTTCGGTGACGCGGTTGAGATCGAGCAGAGCGCCGGGGCGGCGGTGGTCGAAGTTGAGCTCCACCATGACGTCCGTACCACCCGCGATGGGCACCGCGTCGGGTCGCTCGGCCTTGACGGCGAGCGCCTCGGTCAGCGAGCTGGGGCGCAGGAAATCCACTCTCGGGCTCCTCGGTTCGGCGGCGGGCTTGTGACGGCTGACTCAGTAGACGCCCTTCGCCCATACGGCGGCAACGGTGCCGAAGCATGAAATCTCCCCTGCACGGCCGGGTCGTTTTGTGCTTTCCTACAAACCTGATGACGACCGTGAAAACTCTGCTCGCGCTTCCCGGGTTGCGCTTGCGCGTCCGCGCCGGATCGGCCTTGCTCGACCGTCCGGTGTCCCGGATCTACGTCACCGAACTGCCCGACCCCGGGCGGTACGTCTCGGCGGGCGAACTCGTCCTGAGCGGGTTGCTGTGGTGGCGCGGGCCGGGTGACTCCGAAGCCTTCGTCGCCGCGTTGGCGAAGGCGGGGGCCGCGGCGCTGGCGGCATCCGGAGCGGATTCCGACGGCATCCCCGAAGACCTCGTCGAAGCCTGCACGCGACACGGGATTCCGCTGCTGGAGGTGCCGGCCGACCTGTCGTTCTCGGTCGTCACCGAACGTGTCGTACTGGCCTTGGCCGGAGCCGCGGAAGGCGCGCGCAAGCGTTTGCTTTCAGCGGCCACCGAAGACGCGTCGGTGGAGACGCTGCTGGAGCGGGCGCGAGCGGAGATCGGCTTCCCCTGCCGGGTCGTACCCGCCACCGAACCGTCCGAGCTGGTGCCGCGGTTCGTCGCCGCGGGCGGGCGCGCCGTCGAGGCGGACGACGTCTCGATCCGGCCGGTCGGCGGGAGGCACACCATCCCGTGGCTCCTCGCGATCGGCGGCGCGCTGACCGCCGCGCAGGCGGAGATCGCCGAGGAACTGGCCGGGCTGATCGGGCTCGCACGCACCCGGGCCGACGAGGTCCGCGCCGTCACCGACCGCGTCGTCGAGCCGCTGCTGGCGGCACTCGACGAAGGAAGCGACCCGCACGCCGCGCTCACCGCGACCGGGCTGCGCGGCGATCTGCGCGTCGTCGTGGCCCGCACCGAGGGATCCGCCGCGGCACGCGGGATCCTGACCGAGCTACTGCCCGCGGGGGCACTCGTCGGACCCGCCGGAGAAGTGACGTGGGCACTGGCCGAGGACAACGGCGAATGGCCGGAAGACTGGCCGGCCACGACGTCGGCGGCCTTGGCGGGAATGGAATCCCTCCTGCCGTGCCGACGTGTGCTGATCGGGATCAGCGACCGTTCCCCGGTCTCCGTCCTGCGCGGCGCGAAAGAGGTCGCCCGGTACGCGCTCGCGGTGGCGGCGGAACGGCCCGGCACGATCGAGATCGTCCCCGGCGGCGACATCGGCATGCACCGGCTGCTGCTGGCGGGCGCTCCCGACGATCTGCGGGCGGCCTTGCGGCGGCGGGTGCTGGGCCCGCTGCTGACCTACGACGCGGAGCAGGGCACCGATCTGGTGCACACCCTGCGCGTCTTCCTCGAATGCTCCGGTTCGCCCACGCGAGCGGCCCGGGCGCTGCACGTCCACGTCAACACCTTGCGGTACCGGATCGGGCGGGCGAGCGAGCTGCTCGGCGCCGATCTGACCGAGTTCACCGAACAGCTCGACGTCTATTTGGCCTTGTCGGCAGGGAGCTGAAATGGGCATCACCACGGCGAAGGAAGCCGCCTACGACCCGCGCGTGGTCGCGTTCGGGCGACTGATGGGCGCGGCGAACCGGCTCGAATACCTCCTCGGGCGGGCGCTGGAGACCGAATGCGGGATCTCGCACCTGATGTTCGAGGTCCTGCTGATCGTCGGGAGGTCCGGCGACGCCGGAATGAGCATGCGCGCGATCGCCCAGGAGCAGGTGCTGACCACCGGCGGCGCGACCCGGCTGGTCGACCGGATGACGACCCTCGGGCTGGTGGTGCGCGCCTCCGATCCCGGCGATCGCCGCGTGCAGCTCGTACGGCTGACTGAGACGGGCGAAGAAACGACCGTGCGGGCGGCGCGGGTGCACGTCGAGAACATCCAGCGGTTCTTCCTCGACCCGCTGCCCGCGGACCATCGGGAGCAGTTCACCCAGGACATGCGGACCCTGAGCCATTTCTCCCGGGACGCCCTCCCCCGGCTCCGCTAGGCGTCCCCGCCCCGATTCTTCCGGTTACCAGCGAAGGCCGATGCTGACCCATTTGTTGTCGGCATGTTGAGTGGGCTGGGTGATCAGCGCCTGCAGTTTGTAGTTGTTCGCGGGCAGATTGCTGCAGGTCCAGGATTGGGCGGGCGCTTCGGTCCGGAACTCCTGCTCACATCGACGCCAGCTCTTCTCGAAGAGATACCAGTGAGATGTCCCCACGCTGCAGCAGGTGTCCGCGTCGATGGACATCGTGCCACCGGGGAAGTTGTAGACGTATGCCGTGCACAGGTAAGTGGGTTTGTCCACTACCTCACAGAAAGCCGTTTCGTGGCCCAGCTGACCCGCCAGCGCGGGCTGAGCCGACATCAGCGGCGCCATCAGCGCCGCCAGTACAAGAAAGAAGCGGAACAGTGATTTGCGCATGGTAAGGAGCGTAAATCTGGGAATATGCAGAAGGCCGGGGTTTCATTTACCGCTGAAACCGTCCCGATGATCGGCGCGTGCGACCCGTACGGCTGACCGGGGCGGTACTCTGTCGGTCAGGAGCGCCGGGAAGTCTGGTCGGCACGGAATTCGCCGAGCCCGGAGGCCGCCATGACCGCTCCTCACCCCGTCAACGCCCTGATGGATCGCCGTCGCCGGCTGGCCCTGGTGACCGCGTTGGGCGGGTTGAGCTCCCTCGTCTTCGGCGTGATGCTCTTCGCCGGCCTTAACGAACACGGCCGCCCGTGGGTGGGCGGACCCGAGTTCGTGACGGACGTGACCCTCTCGTCGGCGATGGCCGTCTTGGGGGTGACCGCCGGCGTCGCCACCGCCCGGCAGGGTCGCCGGATGCATGGTTTTCCGGCGACCACCTGGCTGAGCGACGAGAAAGGGGTACCCCTCGAACCGCAGACCCTGAAGCTGCGCACCCTGAGCCGCAACGCCGGATTCTTCGCCGCGTTCTGGGTCGTGGTCTTTCTTCTCGCGGTTTCGAGTCTGACCACCGGCCTCGGCGTGTTCAACGGCTTCCAAGCGGGATTGCACCTCGTCGCCGTACTGGTGGCCGCGTTCGCGATCCCGATGAGCTCGGCCGCGAGCAGAAACTGGGCACGAAGGTATCGCGCGGTCCGGCGAACCGGTTGGCACGCCACGAAATCGATCATCATCCGACGCCCCGAAGGCAGGCCCGCCGAGGAGGCCCTGATCACGGTCCGGTTCGGCGACGGGAGCACGATCGACCTGCGTTCGGCCGGGTCGACCTACCGCGCCGGGCACAAGGAGGGACAGCGACTGCTCGAAGCCTGGATGGTCGTCATGTTCGAATACGGCAAATGGCGGCAGGGCATGTATCCGGTACCGGTCATCGCGCTCGAGAGCAGAACCGTTTCGTCCGCAGAGGAGAGCTTGCCCACCTAGACTCCGAGGCATGGTGGATCCGACCCTGCGCACCGCCGTCGCCGTGGACGCTCCGGCGATCGCGGAGATCTGGTATCACGGCTGGCGAGACGGCCATCTCGGCCACGTACCCGACGCACTTCTCCAGGTCCGCACGCGCGAGTCCTTTTCGGAACGTGCTTCCGAACGAGTCGGCGACACGACGGTCGCCGTGGCGCGGGGCGAGGTGGCCGGGTTCGTGATGGTCGTCGGTGACGAGGTCGAGCAGGTGTACGTGTCGGCCGACCATCGCGGAAGTGGCGTGGCTTCCACTCTGCTCACCGAAGCCGAACGGCTTGTCGTGGCGAAGGGACATTCGCTCGCCTGGCTGGCCGTGGCGCCGGGGAACGCACGGGCGCGGCGGTTCTATGAACGGTGCGGCTGGGCCGACGAGGGCGGGTTCGAGTATCAGGCATCGGGCCCCGATGGCCCGATTTCCGTTCCCTGTCAACGTTATGTGAAGGTACTCGCTTGACGCGTCTCACATCACTTGATTTCGCATTTAGTCGACTAAATGCGAAATCTCCTGCGTAGCGTTTCCTTGCGAAAGGCATCGCTGACCTGGCCGGACCCAGCCTGGCGCATTTAGTCGACTAAATGCGATGCCTTCGTACGGTAGTCGACTCGCGATGACCGGATCACCCTTCAGTGGTATCCGCACCATTTCCCGGTTGCGTAAAATTACGAACACGTGTTCGATTAAGACGTGGTATTCTTGAGGGGTGTCCGAGACCGAGGTTCCCGTTCTTCCTGAGCTGCCGCAGGAGTTGTGGCGTGCCGGGAAGCTGGAGCTTGCCCATGGGGCGCAACACTTCCTGCAAATGATGCGGATCGCCGCCGCCGGACTGGGGCGGTTCTTGGCGGAGATCGAGTCTCGGGGCGCCAAGGATTTGTACGGTTATGGGACTACGGAGGCGTGGTTCGCCGATCTTGCGGGTCTGACCCGTGGTGAGGCGGGGGATGTGGTGAAGCGTGCGGTCGCGTTGAATCCGACGCGTGCGCTTGATGGCACCGAAGTCCCGCCATTCGCTCCCGCCACCGCCGCTGTCGCCGCCGAAGGGCTGGTCGGTGACGAGCGGATCGATCAGATTCTGAGGGCACTGCAGCAGATCCCGGCCGAGACTTCACCCGAGGATCGGGCGTGTGCGGAGAATCAGCTCGCGAATCTTGGCCGTGATGCCGGGCCTTCGGAGATCGCGAAATGTGCGAAGCAGATGCTGGCATGGCTCGACCCCGACGGCAAAGAGCCGAAGGATCCCGAACCTGCCCAGCCGCGCCGTGAACTCACTGTGGAGCGCCGCAAAGACGGCTTCTGGAACCTCAAGGGTCTTCTAGATGACGAGCTGGGCGCCCGCACAGCAGCGTTCATCGAGGCCTACTCCAAACCCCGCCCGGTCGACGAGTTCGGCGAGGCCGATTGGCGTACCAAGCCCGAACGTCAAGGTGACGCGTTCGCGGACCTCCTGGATCTCGCGATCGCCTGCCCGGACCAGCCCGGCACCAACGGCTACCGGACCCTGGTGCACGTCACCATCGGTCTCAAGGAGCTCAAGACCGGGCTTGGGACCGCGTGCCTGGATTTCGTCGGGGAGATGACCGCCCGCGACGCCCGCATGGCCGCCTGCGACTGCCTGATGCTGCCCGTGGTGCTCAACGCGGCCGGTGAGCCTCTCGATGTGGGACGGCTCAGACGGTTCGTCACCCCGGGCCAACGCCGTGCCCTGAACATCCGGGATGGCGGTTGCGCCTTCCCGGGCTGTCACCGGCGGCCGAAAGGCTGTCACGCACACCACATCCACCACTGGGCAGACGGCGGACGGACCGACCTCCGCAACCTCGTCCTACTCTGCAGCTTCCACCACCGCCTGATCCACCACGGCGAATGGGAAGTCCGCATGGCCGCCGACGGGCTACCCGAGTTCATCCCACCCCAATACCGGGACCCGCTCCGACTACCCCGGCGCAACACCCTCCACCGCACCGCAGCCTGACCCCGCACGACCCGAAGAGCCTGTCTGCCGCACCGGCGACGGGCCCTTCGGCATGCCCACCCGACCGCACCATGTCATGTGGGTAACGAGTGGCAGTGACGTTAGAACGCGATGCCCGAGTTCAGGACATCGTGAACACTTGACCGGCCTGTCGTGGTCGGGAGCTGGGCCGATGATGGGCGAGGCGTCCCTGATGTGGCGGTCGGGGCGAAGGCGCGACTCGCGTGCTTAGAGACGGATCTCGCGCACCCCTCACGACACCAGCCCACCACCCGCGGCCGCCGGTTCCCGCTTTTCCAGCACCGCCACCATCTTCTCCCGGTCCAGCTGTTTCTCCGACTTCGCGACCACGAACGTCGCCACGCAGTTCCCCAGCAGGTTCACGAAAACGCGCATCGAGTCCATCAGCCGGTCCGCGCCCAGCAGCAGAGCCACCCCGGCCACCGGGAACGCGCCGATCGCGGCGGCGGTCGCGGACAGGGCGAGGAACGACGAGCCGGGCACGCCGGCCATTCCCTTCGAAGTCAGCATCAGGATCCCGACGGCCAGTAGCTGCTGGCCGAGCGACATGTCGACACCGAACGCCTGCGCCAGGAAGACGGTGCAGATCGAAAGGTAGATCGTCGCGCCGTCGAGGTTGAAGGAGTAGCCGGTCGGTACGACGAGTCCGGTTGCCGCTCGGGAGCAACCGGCGTCGGTCAGTTTCGTCATGATCCGCGGCATCACGGACTCGGTCGAGGCCGTGCCGAGGGCCAGCAGGAATTCCTCGCGGGCGTAGCGAAGGAAGCGCCAGACCGAGACACCCGCGTAGAACCGGGCGATCGCGGCCAGGATCAGGACGAACAGCAGTCCGGCGCCGTAGCAGGCGGCGATGAGTTTCGCGTAGGTCCCGAGCGTCGAGATCCCGTATTGGCCGATGATGAAAGCCATCGCGCCGAACGCACCGAGTGGCGCGACGCGCATGATCCAGCCCATCACCTTGAAGATGATCTGCTGGACCTGATCGACGAACCCGAGTACCAGCGGCGCGCGTTCCCGGCCGATCGCGGCGAGCGCGAGACCGAAGAACACGGCGAACACCAGCACCTGCAGTAGCTGGTTCTCGGCGAAGGCGTTGATGACGCTGTCCGGGATCGTGTGCAGCAGGAAGTCGCCGATCGACGGCAGCTGGCCGCCTGCGGTCTTCTTCTCCACCGCGTTCGGATCGAGCGTCGCGGGATCGATGTCGAGCCCGTCGCCCGGCCGGAACACGTTGGCGATCAGGAGCCCGAACACGAGCGCGAACGTCGTGACGATCTCGAAGTACAGGAGCGCCTTCAGCCCGATCCGGCCAACGGATTTCAGGTCGCCGACGGCGGCGATCCCGGTGACCACGACACAGAAGATCAGCGGCGCGATGATCATTTTGATCAGCCGGATGAAGCCGTCGCCGACCGGTTTCAGGCCGGCGCCGAGGCCCGGCCAGAGGTGTCCGATCAGGACACCGGCGACGACCGCGACCAGCAGTTGCACGAAGAGCGACTTGTACCAGCGCCCACCAGGTTTCGACATGTGCGGAACCTAAGCGGTGAATGTTCCACCGGTGTTACTCAGAGAAAGATCTTCACCAGCTGGTCCTGCCCGTCCGGATCGCGCAGCACGACCTGCTTGCCCGCGCGGAGTTCGGCGTCCACGAACTCGTAGATCAGCAACGCCCGGTTGACCAGGTCGACCTTCTTCAAGCCCGTGCGCTCCTGCAGTTTGCCCAGGGCGTCGACCGCCTCGGCGATCAGCGCGACATTGACGCGATCGACCACCGCGGGACGGCCGGTCGCGGTCTCTTCAACCGATGGCATACCCGCTCCTTTCCCCTGCGGCCCAGAGCGCCGCGCACGTAATCATGGCACAGAAGGTTCTTGTTCACCACATTTTCGACACCGAATCTGTGTGGAATGGGTTGTCGAGGCACTGTGACCGGCGCTACAGTAAGCGCCACGACAGCAACCCTCATGCAGGCCCGTCACCATGCGGCGGGTACCACCACGAAAGCGCGACCACAGCTTTCACGCACGAGGGCTCCCGAAGGGGAGAAGGCGACCGGCCAAGTCGGGGGAGTTGATTGGTCGCCTTCACAGCCGAGCAACGGGCTCGACTGTCCCCAGTGTGGTCCCCAGCTTGACGCGCCGACCCCGGCTCGCCTGACTGGGCAAGAAAGGGGCACAACGCATGGGTGCTGAAATCGAGGGCGTGGACGACACGCCCGACGAAATGATGATGAGCTGGGAAGGAACACCGACCCGGCTCGCGCGCGTCAGGATCGAGACGTCGGAGTTGAAGGCGGAAGCGGCGGTGCCGGCGAGCCAGACACACCGGCTGCTCACCACGATCCTCGACACGCTGGTGGTGTTCGGAGCCGTTCTCGGTCCGGCGCTGACGTTGCAGGTGGTTCCGGCCACCTTCCCGACGTGGGCGACGGCCGGAACGATCGCAGGTCAGCTCGCCATGCTGGCGCTCGTCGCGAGATCCGTCCACCACCGGGAAGAAACCGACCCGCGGCCGGCGAACTGAGTCGGCACGGGCCGAGCAGCGGCTGAGGGAACGCCTGCCACGAGAGACGCTCCCTCAGCCGCTGCTCACACCACGCGTCGTGCGTACTTGTCCAATTCGGACCGCGAGAACGAGAGTTCACCTTCGTCGACGGCGCCACAATCCAGGCCTCGCACCAGGAAACTCGCCAAAGCCTGCGCCGTCGCCGGCTCGTCCAGCACGCCACGATCGGTTTGGTCCGCGTAGTCCCGCAACCGTCCCAGCGCCGCGGGAAGACCTTGACGGAAGAACGCGTACGTCGCGGCGAACCGCGTCGGAAGCTGATGCGGATGCAGATCCCAGCCCTGGTAGAAACCGCGCTCCAGCGAACGCCGGACCAGTCGCAGGTGCTCACGCCAGGCCGGGAGGATCGCGTCACCGACGGGCAGCTTGTTCGTCGAGCCGTCGGAGAGCCGGACACCGGTGCCCGCGGCGGAAACCTGCATGAACTGCTTGGCGAAATCGGCGGCCGGATGCTCCATGCTCTGATACTCGGCGCTGATGCCGAGACCCGCGCTGTAGTCGTAAGTCCCGTAGTGCAAGCCCGAGCACCGGCCGCGTGCGGCTTGGATGATCCGCGGCACGGCCGCCGTACCATCGACGTCCACAATGGACTGGGCGGTCTCGATCTGGACTTCGAACCGCAGCGCGCCCTCGGGCAGGCCGTACGCGGATTCGAGGCGCTCCAGGACATCCGCCGCGACTTCGACCTGCTCGACGGCGGTCACCTTCGGCAGCGTGACGACGAAGCCGTCGGGCAGCGGACCGCTTTCCAGCAGCCCGGCCAAAAAGAGATCCAGCGTGCGGATGCCGCGACGCCGGGTCGCCGCTTCGAAGCTCTTGAACCGGATGCCGACGAACGGCGTGCCGCCCGTGACGGCGAGGGTCCGCCCCGCGGCGAGCGCGGTGGCGTCCTCCTCGTCGTCACCCGGTTTGCCGTAGCCGTCCTCGAAATCGATCCGCAGATCCTCGATCGGCTCGGTCAGCAGTTTGGTGCGGACACGGTCGGCGACGTCCGCGTCCAGCCCGAGTTCGTCGGCGTGCTCGCCGAAGACCCGCAGCGCCTGCTTGCCCCAGTCCGCCACGAGCCGCGTCTTGTACCGCGACGCGGGCACGTACACGGTGTGCACGGGCTGGCGGCCGGGCGGCTCGCCGGGGTACTTGGCCGCGACGCGCGCGTCCGCCTCTGCGAGGCGCGCGTCAGCGGTGGTGTAGACGTCCTCGGTGAGCCGCCCGTTCCCCATCGCTCTACTTGATCCGCTCGTAGGCGGGCAGCGTCAGGAAGTCCGGGAACTCGTCGGCGAGCGCGACCTGCTCGAACAGCTCGACGGCGGGTTCCAGCAGCTCCGGCTTGATCTCGGCGGCCAGTTCGCCGCGGACCTCGGCCAGCACGCCACGCACCAGTTCCTCGGTCACCTTGTCGCCGGTGTCGAGCTGCGTGCCGTTGCGCACCCACTGCCAGACCTGCGAACGCGAGATCTCCGCGGTGGCCGCGTCCTCCATCAGGTTGTGGATCGCCGCCGCGCCGTTGCCGCCCAGCCAGGAGGCGATGTAGCGGATGCCGACGTCGACGGCCGCACGCAGACCGGCGGCGGTCGCGCTCCCCGGAGTCGAGGCCGCGTCGAGCAGCTGGTCCGCGGTCACGGAGACCTCGTCGCGGGTGCGGTCGAGCTGGTTCGGCTTGTCGCCGAGGACCTTGTCGAACTCCTCGCGGCAGATGTCGACCATGCCGGGGTGCGCGACCCAAGAACCGTCGAAACCGTCGCCGGCCTCACGGCTCTTGTCCGCGCGGACCTTGTCGAGCGCGGCCGCGGTGACCTCGGGGTCCTTGCGGTTCGGGATGAACGCGGCCATGCCGCCGATCGCGAACGCGCCGCGCTTGTGGCAGGTGCGCACCAGCAGTTCGGTGTAGGCGCGCATGAACGGCGCGGTCATGGTGACCGAGTTGCGGTCCGGCAGCACGAACTTCTCGCCCGCGTCGCGGAAGTACTTGATGACGCTGAACAGGTAGTCCCAGCGGCCGGCGTTCAGGCCGGAGGCGTGCTCGCGCAGTTCGTAGAGGATCTCCTCCATCTCGAACGCGGCCGGGATGGTCTCGATCAGCACGGTCGCGCGGACGGTGCCGTGCTCGATGCCGAGTGTCTTCTCCGAGTGGGTGAAGACGTCGTTCCAGAGCCGGGCTTCGAGGTGGCTCTCCATCTTCGGCAGGTAGTAGTACGGGCCCTTACCGCGGTTGAGCAGTTCCTGCGCGTTGTGGAAGAAGTGCAGGCCGAAGTCGACCAGCGCGCCGACGGCCTGGCGCCCGCCGAAGGAGAGGCCGCGCTCGTCGAGGTGCCAGCCACGCGGGCGGACGACGATGGTCGCGTGCTCGACGTCGTCCTTCAGCGCGTAGCTCTTGCCGCCGCTCTCCAGCGTGATGTTCTCGCGGATGGCGTCGTACAGGTTGACCTGGCCGGAGACGACGTTCGCCCAGTGCGGCGTGTTGGCGTCCTCGAGGTCGGCGAGCCAGACCTTGGCGCCGGAGTTCAGCGCGTTGATGGTCATCTTGCGGTCGGTCGGACCGGTGATCTCGACGCGGCGATCGCGCAGCGCGGGCGGGGCCTCGGCCACCCGCCAGTCGCCCTCGCGGATCTCCTTGGTCTCGGGCAGGAAGTCGAGTTTGCCGGTGGTCCGGGCCTCTTCGCGGCGCTTGCTCCGGGCCTGCAACAACTCGTCGCGGCGGGAGGCGAAGGCTTCGTGCAGGCCGGCGAGGAAGGCGAGTGCCTCCGGCGTGAGGATCTCGCCTCCACGCTCGACGGGCGCACCGAGCACCTGGGCTGAGATCTGGTCAGACATGTGAAACACCCCGCGTCGGAAAAGATCGGCTATAGACAGTGACATCCTTAATACAAGACGTCCCTACGGTTTTACATGACGGACTATAGTTTCTGCATAGCGGAACATCAACGCCGACGTAAGGAGGGCCACGTGGCGGCGGAGAAGAACGGACGCGACGGCGGCGTCCAGTCCCTGCAACGGGCCTTCGAGCTCCTCGAGCATCTCGCGGACACCGGGGGCGAGGCCAGTCTTTCGGAGCTGGCCACCCTGTCGGGGCTGCCGATGCCGACCATCCATCGCCTGATCAGGACGCTGGTGGATCTGGGGTACGTCCGGCAGAACACCAACCGCCGGTACGCGCTGGGTGCCCGGCTCATCCGGCTGGGCGAGAACGCCAGCATGCAGTTCGGCTCGTGGGCACGGCCACTGCTCGCGGAACTGGTCGACGAGGTCGGCGAGACGGCGAACCTCGCGGTGCTGGAGCGGGACGAGGTCGTCTACGTCGCCCAGGTGCCGTCGAAGCACTCGATGCGGATGTTCACCGAGGTCGGACGGCGTCTCCTGCCGCACGGCACCGGTGTCGGGAAGGCGATGCTCGCGCATCTGCCGTCCGACGACGTCACGGCGCTGCTCTCGCGGACGGGCATGCCTTCGTACACCGAGCACACCTTCACCGACCAGGACGCGCTGCTGCGTGAGCTGGCGAAGATCGCCCAGCAGGGCTACGCGCTCGACGAGGCCGAACAGGAACTCGGCGTCCGCTGCGTGGCCGTCGCGGTCCCGGGCGCGCCGGTGCCGGCCGCGGTTTCGGTGTCCGGACCTTCGGGACGGCTGACGATGGAGGCCGTCGAGCGGATCGCGCCCGCGGTGCAGCGGATCGCGACCTCGCTCGGTTCCACCCTCACGCGTGACGGGGTCACCGTTTGAGCCTGGTCTCCAACCCGTCGAGCATCCTGTCCAGCCCATAGCGGAACTTCTCGTCCCGGAGCAGCTCCGGGTCGGCCTCGACGTCGTCGTGGACGAGGCGTGCCCGCTGGTGCGGATGGTCCCGCGCCGCCTCCTCGACGGCGGGACGCAGTTCCTTCGCCCATTCACGCTCGCTTCGACCGCTTTTCGCGATCGTCGTGAGCCAGGCCGCCTCGCTCGTCCCCATGCCGATGACATAGGAGATGACGGCGCTGATCGCCTGTTCCGCCTCGTCGCCGGGGAATCCCGCGCTCACGAAGACGGCCAGCAGCCGCTCGTTGAGCCGCATGACGTTCGGTCCGAGGTACGACAGGCCGACCGAGCCGAGCAACGAGGCGATCCACGGGTGCCGCAGGATCATCGCCCGCACGCTCTGCGCACCGACAATGGCGCCTTCGCGCCACCGTGCCGGGTCGTCGCCGTCCGGCACGGTGATCTCGCCGTAGACCTCGTCGACGACCAGCTCGATCAGCTCGTCACGGTTGGCCACGTGCCGGTAGAGCGACGTCGCGCCCGCGTTCAGCGCGGTCCCCAGCCTGCGCATGCTCAGCGCGTCGACGCCTTCGACGTCCAAGAGCCGGACGGCCTCGGCGACGATCTGCGCCTGACTCAACGCGGGCTGGTCACGCTTCCGGCGGGGACGGGTCCACACCGACTGGATCGGCTGCTCCTCGACTGACATGCCCTCATTTTAGCGCACGACGTGCCCCCTTGCGCACGCTGCGAGCTTCTGCGTACAGTGTGCGCAACAGCGGAACAATGTACGCAACTACTTCTCCGGGGGTATCCGATGAACTCGACACAAGGGCGCGACCCGCGCCGCTGGTGGATTCTGATCGTCCTTTGCCTGAGCACGCTCGTGCTGGTCGTGGACAACATGGTGCTGACGGTCGCCGTGCCGCCGCTGGCCGAAGACCTCGGGGCGAGCGCCCAGGACACGCAGTGGGTGCTGGACTCCTACATCCTGGTGTTCGCCGGCCTGCTGCTCACTTCGGGAAGCCTCGGCGACCGCTTCGGGCGCCGGAAGGTGATGATCATCGGACTCGCCCTGTTCGGGGTGGCGTCACTGGTGGCCGCGTTCGCCGCGAACCCGCTCGAACTGATCCTGGCCCGCGCGGTGATGGGCGTCGGCGGCGCCCTGATCATGCCGAGCACCCTGTCGATCCTGATCACCGTCTTCGACGACGAAGAGCGCCGCAAGGCGATGGCGGCGTGGAGCGCGGTCGCGATGCTCGGCATGATCGGCGGCCCGGTGCTGGGCGGCGTGCTGATCGCCTGGTTCTGGTGGGGCGCGGTGTTCCTGATCAACGTGCCGATCGTCGTCGTCGCGGTGATCGCGGCGCTCACGCTGATGCCTGAGTCCCGGGGCCCCTGGCAGAAGCCGGACCCGCTCGGCGCGATCCTTTCCGCCACCGGCATGACCGCACTGGTCTGGACGATCATCGAACTGCCCAAGCACGGCATCACCGAGGCGGGGACGCTGATCCCCCTGACGATCGCCGTTGTGAGCCTGGCCGGTTTCGTGTCCTGGGAGCGGCACACGCCGTCGCCGATGGTCCCGCTGAAGCTGTTCCGCAAGCGCAACTTCAGCGGCGGCAGCCTGTCGCTCACGCTGGTGCAGGTCGGCAACGGCGGTCTGCTGCTGCTCCTGACCCAGTACCTGCAGTTCGTCCTCGGCTACACGCCGACCCAGGCAGGTCTGGCGTTCATCCCGATGGCGATCGCTTCGCTGCTCTGCAACACACTCGGCGCCACGCTGGGCCAGAAGATCGGCAACCGCACGCTGGCCACGTTCGGCATGGCGGTGATGGCGGCCGGATTCGGGATGCTCGCGACACTGTCGACGAACGAAGGCTTCCTCCTGCCCGCGATCGCGCTGTTCCTGCTCGGCGCCGGCGGCGGGCTGGCGATGCCGGCGGCGATCGCGGCGCTGATGGGCGAGGTCCCCGAGGAGCAGGCCGGCGTCGGCTCGGCGCTCAACGACACCATCCAGCAGCTGGGCGCCGCGCTCGGCATCGCGATCCTGGGCAGCGTCGTCTCCACCCTGTTCACCTCGCAGATGCCCGAATCCGCCCCGGCGCAGGCACGGCTCTCGATCGGCGACGCCTTCGCCACCGGTGACGGGGGCCTGATCACCGCGGCCCGCGAGTCGTTCACCTCGGCGATGTCGACGACGTTCCTGGTGAGCGCGGTGGGCGTGCTGGCCGCGGCGGTGGTCGCCTTCCTGGTGATGCGGGACAAGAAGACCGCTCCGGTCGCGACCGACGAGAACGTCCCTGTCACGGTCTGACCGCGTGCAATGAACGGCCCGTTACTTGCAAATTTTGCAAGTAACGGGCCATTCATTGCACGTGACTAGTTGCTGAGCAGAGCCTCCACGAAGGCGCCCGGCTCGAACGGGGCCAGGTCGTCCGGTCCCTCGCCGAGGCCGACCAGCTTGACCGGCACGCCGAGTTCGCGCTGCACCTGGAAGACGATGCCGCCCTTCGCGGTGCCGTCCAGCTTCGTCAGGACGATGCCGGTGACGTCGATGACCTCCGAGAACACGCGGGCCTGCATGAGCCCGTTCTGTCCGGTGGTGGCGTCGAGGACCAGCAGCACCTCGTCGACCTTCGCCTGCTTCTCGACGACTCGCTTGACCTTGCCGAGCTCGTCCATCAGGCCGGTCTTGGTGTGCAGTCGGCCGGCGGTGTCGACCAGGACCGCGTCCACGCCCGCCTCGGTGCCGCGTTTGACGGCGTCGAACGCGACGGCCGCCGGGTCCGCGCCTTCCTTGCCGCGTACGACCTCCGCGCCCACGCGCTCGGCCCAGGTCTGCAGCTGGTCGGCGGCGGCGGCGCGGAAGGTGTCGGCCGCGCCGAGGATGACGGTGCTCCCCTGCGCGACGAGCACGCGGGCGAGTTTGCCGGTGGTGGTGGTCTTGCCGGTGCCGTTGACCCCGGCGACCAGCACGACGGCGGGCTGCTTCACGCCGTCGACGATGTGCGGCAGCGCGCGAACGGAGCGGACCGCGTCGGTCGACAGGGCGGCCGTGAGCACTTCCTGCAGAACCGCGCGCGCCTCCTCGGACGTCCGCACGGCACGGCGCTTCAGCTCGTCACGCAGGCGCTCGACGATCTCGGTGGTCGTCGCGGCGCCCAGATCCGCCATGAGCAGCGTGTCTTCGACGTCCTGCCAGGAGTCTTCGTCCAGGTCGCCCGCGCCCAGCAGACCGAGCAGGCTCTGCCCGAACACCGAACGCGACTTGCCGAGCCTGCCGCGCAGCCGCTCCAGCCGTCCGGCCGCCGGCTCGATGTCCTCAGCGGGGGCCGGTGCGGGCTCTTCGGTGACTTCGGCAGGCTCGGGAAGTTCGACGTCGCGCACGGTGCGCTGCGCGGAATCCCGCGGGACCGCCGCGTCGTCCCCGACCGCGGGCTGGCCGTCGACCTCGGGCCGGTCCTCGACCGGATGCTCGGGCTCTTCGGCTTCTTCGGTCTTCTCACCGCCCGGAGCGAGCGCGATCCCGCCGGTCGCGGTGTAGCCGCCACCCTTCGGCTTCGCGCGCTCGACGGCCTCGGCAGCCTTGGACTCGTCCAGGCTGATCCGGCGGCGGCGCGCGATGAGCAGCCCGGCCACCAATACGGCGACCAGGACCACGACGGCAACGACAACGATCCAGAACCAGGGGGTGCTCGACACGGCGTCATCTTCGCATCCGCACCCGGCCCGGCTCCGCCGCCCCACAGGGAGGAAGCGGATCCTGTCAAGTACCCACTGGATAAGACTCATTTCGGACAAGAAGAAACGTGTCCGCTTGCGCAGCCTCGGGAAAGAGGGCTAGACCACTGAAGAATGACGGTTTCTTCCGGCACTGGGGTCCGGGTGATCGGACTCATCTCCGGCACATCGATCGACGGGATCGACGTGGCGGCCGCCGAACTGCGCGCCCACGGCGACACCGTGGAACTCGTCCCGCTCGGCCGGCTCGAAGTCCCTTATCCCGAAGCGCTCCGGCAAGACCTGCTCGACGCGCTGCCGCCGAACCCCTGCAGCGCCGAACAACTCACGAAACTCGACACCCTGGTGGGCCAGACCTTCGCCGAGGCGGCCGCGCGCGGCGTCGACGAACTGGCCGGTGGCAAGGCCGACGTCGTCGCCTCACTGGGCCAGACGGTGTTCCACTGGGTCGAAGACGGCGCCGCTCGCGGCACGCTGCAACTGGGGAATCCGGCGTGGATCGCCGAACGCACCGGCCTGCCGGTGGTGGCCGACCTGCGTGTGCGCGACGTCGCGGCGGGCGGGCACGGCGCGCCGCTGGCCAGCACGCTGGACGCGTTGTGGCTGCGGGACATGACGGCGTTCGGCCCGGTCGCCGCGGTGAACATCGGCGGTATCGCGAACATCACCGTGGTCCCCGCCGACGGCGAAGTCCTGGCTTACGACACCGGGCCCGGCAACGCCCTGATGGACATCGCCGCGCACCGCGCCACCGGACAGCGCGCCGACATCGACGGAGCGCTCGCCATCCGCGGGAACGTCCGGCCCGATCTGCTGGCGAAACTCCTGCTCGACCCGTATTACCCGGCCGCGCCGCCGAAGTCGACGGGCAAGGAACTGTTCCACGCCGGCTACCTCGACGCCGCGCTCGGCGGCCTTCCGCCGATCTCGGACGAGGATCTCTTGGCGACGCTGACCGAACTCACCGCGGTGACGATCGCCGCGGAGTGCCGTCGCCACGGCATCGCCACGCTGATCGTCTCCGGCGGCGGCGCCGACAATCCGGCGCTGATGGCCTCGCTCGCCAAGAACCTGCCCGGTACGGCGCTGAAGACCAGCGACGACCACGGGCTGCCACGCGCGGGCAAAGAGGCATATCTGACCATTCTGCTCGGCTGGCTGACCTGGTCCGGCGTCCCGGGGAACCTCCCGTCGGCGACCGGTGCGCGGGGCGACCGGCTGCTCGGCAGCATCACCCCCGGCGCGGGTCCCCTGCGGCTTCCCGCCCCCCATGCCTCAACCGTGACCCGGTTACGGGTAGCGGCGACGACCGGCGAGCGATAGGAGATATGGATGCGCGCACTTGACCTCGCGATCATCGGGCTTTTTCTGGTCGGTATGCCCTTGCTGGGCGTCTGGATCGGCGGCAAGCAGAAATCCGGCTCCGACTACTTCGTCGGTGAAGGCAAGATCTCCTGGTGGGTGGCCTGCCTCTCGGTGGTCTCCGCGGAGACGTCCACCCTCACCGTGCTTTCCGTGCCGACGGTGGCCTACATCGCCACCCCGGGCGAAGGCGGGATGACGTACCTCGCGCTGGCGATCGGGTACATCGCCGGCCGGATCGTCGTGTCGATGGTGCTGTTGCCGCGCTATGTCGCCGGCAACCTGGTCACCGCGTACGCCTTCCTGGGCAAACGATTCGGCAGCGGACTGCAGGGCACCGCGTCGGTGACGTTCCTGCTCACCCGCACCCTGGCCGACGGCATCCGGCTGTTCGCCACCGCGATCCCGATCAAGGTGGTGATGGCGGCCTACGGCCTGAACGTCTCGTACTGGACCATCGTCGTCGGGCTCGGCATCGCGATGGTGCTCTACAGCTTCTTCGGCGGGGTCCGCGCGGTCGTCTGGGTCGACGCGATCCAGATGCTCTGGTACATCCTCGGCGCGATCGTGGTGATCTGGGCGATCTCCGGCAGGCTGCCGGACGGCTGGTTCGGCAAGGCCGTCGACGCCAACAAGTTCCAGATCTTCGACTTCTCCTCGAACATGCTCACCGGGCAGTACGCGTTCTTCACCGCCGTCATCGGTGGCGCGGTGCTCTCGATGGCGTCGCACGGCTCGGACCAGCTGATCGTGCAGCGCCTCCAGGCCACCAACGACCTGCGCGCCGCGCGGAAGGCCTTGGTCGCCAGCGGTTTCGTGGTGTTCATCCAGTTCGCGCTGTTCCTGTTCATCGGCGTGCTGCTGTGGGCGCTGTACAACGGCCTGGCGCCGACCAAGCCGAAGCCGGAAGGCCTCGGGCTGGCGAACAAGGACGAACTGTTCGCGAACTTCATCGTGAACGACCTGCCGAGCGGGCTTTCGGGCTTCGTGATCGCCGGGATCCTCGCCGCCGCACTGAGTTCGTCGCTCGGCGCGCTGGCCTCGTCCACGGTGACCGACGTCTACGAACGGGTGATCGGCAGGCAGCTGCCGGAGGCCGACAGGCTGAAGCACGGCCGGATCTGGACGGTCGTCTGGGCGGGTGCGCTGATCCTGTGCGCGGGGTTCTTCGCCTCCTCCAACAAGACCTCGGCCGACCCGATCGTGGTGCAGGCACTCGGCATCACCGGCTACACCTACGGAGCGCTGCTCGGCGCGTTCCTGCTGGGTCTGTTGTTCAAGCGCGCCAAGCAGGCGGACGCGATCGTGGCCTTCGTGACGACGGTGGTCGTGATGGCGTTCGTCATCCTCGGCGTCAAGTTCAACAAACCCGACGGCACCCTGATCGGGATCGACTTCACCAAGGCGTCCGGGAACACGGTGGCGCTGGCGTGGCCCTGGTACACGCTGTGCGGCGTGGTGATCACGCTCGTCGTCGGTGGGCTGTTGTCACTCCGGCACAGCAGCGCGGACCCGCTCGCCGAGGACGTGAAGGAATCTTCATCAGTGTGACCTGGGTCACTTTTCTGAACGTTCTCTCCCTCTCTTCCGTGTCGGCTGCGGGACCCGCCTGGAGACGGCGGGCGAGGAGAGGGAGAGAACGATGAAGCGAGCAACCGTGTCCATCGCGGTCGGCGCACTGCTACTCGGCGGCGGCGCCACCGCGTATGCGACGACCGACACCGTCGTGCCCGCCGCGATCAAGGTGCCGGACGGCAACCAGCGCGTCGCCACATACCGGGGCGAGGGCGTGCAGATCTACGGCTGCACGAACGGCGCTTGGAGCCTCATCCAGCCCGCCGCGACGCTGAGCCACCGCGGCCGGACGATCGCACTGCACAGCAAGGGTCCGGTGTGGACGTCCACTGTGGACGGCAGCACGGTGGGCGCGGCGGCCGTTCCCGGCGCGTCCAGCCCCCGGCCGGACGCGGTGCCGGAACTGCTGCTGAAGGCGAACCTGAACAGCGGCGACGGGATCTTCGGCAAGATCACCTACGTGCAACGGCTCAAGACCCGCGGTGGGGTCGCCCCGGCGGGCACCTGCGCGGCCGGAGCGCAGACGGCCGTCCAGTACTCGGCCGACTACGCCTTCTGGGCCGCGAAGTAGGCCACTAGGCCGGAACCGGATCCTCTTCGGCGGTCCGGAGCCGCTGTGAGATCACCTTGGTGATGCCGTCGCCCTGCATGGACACGCCGTACAGGGCGTCGGCGATCTCCATGGTCGGCTTCTGGTGGGTGATGATGATCAGCTGCGAAGAATCGCGCAGCTGCTCCAGCAGCCCGATCAGCCGTCGCATGTTGGTGTCGTCGAGCGCGGCCTCGACCTCGTCCATGACGTAGAAGGGCGAAGGCCGGGCGCGGAAGATCGCCACCAGCATGCCGACGGCGACCAGCGACTTCTCGCCACCGGAGAGCAGCGAAAGGCGCTTGACCTTCTTACCCGGCGGGCGCGCTTCGACGTCGACGCCGGTGGAAAGCAGATCGTTGGGCTGGGTGAGCACCATGCGGCCCTCGCCGCCTGGGAACAGCACGCTGAACACGGTCTCGAACTCGCGCGCGACGTCCTCGTACGCGGACGCGAAGACCTCGAGGATCTTTTCGTCGACCTGCTTGATGACGGCTTCGAGGTCCTTGCGGGTGTCCTTGAGGTCTTCGAGCTGGGTCGAGAGGAACTTGTAGCGCTCCTCCAGCGCCGCGAACTCCTCCAACGCCAGCGGGTTGACCTTGCCCAGCAGGCTCAGGTCCTTCTCCGCGCGCTTCGCCCGGCGAGCCTGGGTGTCGCGGTCGTACGGCATGGGCGGCGGCTGGGTGACGTCCTCACCGCGCTCCTTGGCCGCCTCGTACTCGGCCATCTCCCCCGCGCTCGGCGGCACCGGGTTCTCCGGGCCGTACTCGGCGACGAGGTCTTCGAGGCCGATACCGAAGTCCTCGGCGATCTTGGTTTCGAGCTGTTCCAGCCGCAGCCGCTGTTCGGCGCGCAGCACCTCGTCGCGGTGGACGGCGTCGGTGAGCTTCTCCAGTTCGCCGGTCAGCTCGCGGACCTTGCTGCGCACCTGCGTCAGCGCGGTCTCACGCGACTGCCGCTGTGCCTGCGCCTGGTCCCGCTCGTGGGCGGCGCGCTGTACGGAAACCTCGATCCGCTCCAGCGCGATCTCACCACCGTTGACGACGGCGTTGGCGATCTCGGCACCGCGTTTCCTTGCCGCACGGGCCTTTTCGGCGCGTTCGCGGGACTGCCGCTCGGCGTACGCGGCCCGGCGCAGCGATTCGGCCTTGCCCTGGATGCTCCGCGCACGCTCCTCGGCGGTGCGCAGCGCGAGCCGGGACTCCATCTCCTCCTGGCGAACGGTGCCGAGGTCTTCGGCGGCCTGGTCGCGTTCGGCGGTGTCCGGATCCTCGTCGACCTCCTGGTCGGCGACCGCGGACAGCCGTTCTTCGAGTTCGGCGAGCTGCTCCAGCGCCTGTTCACGACTCTGCTCGACCTTGGCGCGCTGGTTGCTCAGCCGCTCCATCTCGGCCTGCGCGGCACGCGCGGCCTGCTGCATCCGGTTCAGCCGTTCGGAAGACCGGGCCTTGCGGACCTTCGCGTCGCCGAGCGCTTCCTTGGCCTGGCCGACTTCTTCGCGGCGGGCCTGCTGCTCGGCGCGGGCGCCTTCGAGTTCCGCGGCGGCGCGTTCGAGCGCGCGCTCGGCGGTGCGCAGCCGGTCGCCGGCCTCGTCGACGGCGGCCTGCACCTCGATGACGCTCTCGCTGCGGGACGAACCGCCGACGGCCCAGCGGGCACCGAAGACGTCGCCCTCGCGCGTGACCGTGCTGACCTCGGGGTACACCTCGACGAGCCGGCGCGCGGATTCCAGACCGTCCACAATGGCCACCCGGTCGAGCGCGTGCTCGACCGCGGACCGCAGCGCGGACGGCGCCGAAACCACTTCACGCGCCCAGCGCGCACCCTCGGGCAGCGAGGGCCAGGCACTGGTGTCCACAACGGACTCCAGCCCACCGAGCAGGATGCCCGCACGGCCGGAGTCGTTGTCCTTCAAGAACTTCAGCGCGGCGAGCGCGTCGGCGCCGCCAGTGACCGCGACCGCGTCGGCGACCGGGCCGAGCGCCGCGGCCAGCGCGACCTCGTGGCCGGCCTCGACGGTGAGCAGCGCGGCCACCGAACCGAGCAGCCCGGGCAGCTCGTGCGAAGCGCCGAGCAGCGCGCCCGCGCCGTCCTTGCGGCGCAAGCCCATCGAGAGCGCCTCGACGCGCGCCTTCTCGGACGCGATCTCGCGTTCGGCCGTCCGCTCGGCCTTGACCAGTTCCTCGACCCGCGCCTTGGCGGCGTTGTTGGCCTCCACCGCGCGATCGTGGTGAGCCTGCAGGTCGAAGTCGTCGGATTCCTCGACGCCGCCTTCGGCCTTGGCCTCTTCCAGTTCCTCGACGGCGATCTCCGCGCGCTCGGCGGCCTCTTCGAGCGAGACCGTGAGCCTGTCGATCTCGTCGGAGGTGGCGCCGTTCTTGCTGCGCAATGCCTCGACCTGACCGCTGAGCTTCGCGAGCCCTTCCCGGCGGTCCGCGATCGCGCGGACGGCGGCCATATGCGCGCGCTCGGCGGCCTGGACGAGATGTTCGAGCTGCTCACGCTTCTGGACGGTCTCCGAAAGCACCATCCGCGCCTCGGCGACGGCCTCGTTGAGCTCCTGCTCGCGCTCGGCGACCTGCTCGGCCTCGGCCTCCAGCTCGTCGGGGTCGCGGCCGTTGCTCGCGTGCTGGACGTCCGACGAGAGGTGCCGCTGACGCTCCAGCGCGAGCCGGACCGTGCCGCGCAACCGTTCGGTCAGCGCGGAAAGCTTGTACCAGGTCTCCTGGGCGGCGGCCAGACGCGGCGCGTCCTCGGCCAGCGAGGCTTCGAGCTCGGCCTCCTCGGCGGACACGATCTCCAGCGCCTGCTCGACCTCGGCGCGACGCTGGCGGGCGACCCGCTCGTCGGCCTCTTCCTTGGCGATACCCGAACGCTGGGTGACCAGGTCGTCGGCGAACAGCCGGAGCCGGGCGTCCCGCAGTTCGGACTGCACCCACTGCGCCTTGCGGGCGATCTCGGCCTGTTTGCCCAGCGGCTTGAGCTGGCGGCGCAACTCGGTGGTGAGGTCGCCGAGACGGTCGAGGTTGCCCTGCATGTTCGCAAGCTTGCGCAGGGTCTGTTCCTTGCGCTTGCGGTGTTTGAGGACGCCGGCGGCCTCTTCGATGAAGGCGCGGCGCTCCTCGGGCTTGGATTCGAGGATGGCCGACAGCTGACCCTGCCCGACGATGACGTGCATCTCGCGGCCGATACCGGAGTCCGACAGCAGTTCCTGCACGTCCATCAGGCGGCAGCGGTCGCCGTTGATCTCGTACTCGCTCGCGCCGTCACGGAACATGCGGCGGGTGATCGAGACCTCGGAGTACTCGATCGGCAGCGCGCCGTCGGCGTTGTCGATGGTGAGGGTGACCTCCGCGCGCCCGAGCGGGGCCCGGCCGGCGGTCCCGGCGAAGATGACGTCCTCCATCTTGCCGCCGCGCAGATCCTTGGCGCCCTGAGTGCCCATGACCCAGCGGAGCGCGTCGAGCACGTTCGACTTGCCGGACCCGTTCGGTCCGACCACACAGGTGATGCCCGGCTCGAAACGCAACGTCGTCGCCGAGGCGAAGGACTTGAAGCCCTTGAGCGTCAGGCTCTTCAGGTGCACGTCGTGCTGACCCCTCTGGCTGCGGGAACCGGTCGTTCAATCGGCCCAGGCTACCTGTGCGCCGGCCGCGGGAGTGGGAGGCGGGGGCCTACGAGCCGGATCAGCGTTCCACGAAGCCGGTGATCCCGCCTTTCGCCGGCGACCAGCGCTCGACGACGCGATCCACACTACCGGGTGATTCTCCCGATCGCAGAGCCGTCAAAAGCCGCTCACAGTGGTCACGAACACCCTCCGCTACCACCTCGACACGTCCGTCGGCCAGATTGCCCGCGCTGCCGACAAGTCCCAGCTCAAGCGCCCGGCTGCGGGTCCACCAGCGGAAACCGACACCCTGGACGCGGCCGTGCACCCACGCGGTCAGCCTGATGTGCGTTTCTTCCTCACTCACGACCCCTATCGTGCACCATGCGGATGATTGCGGAGGGTGAACACAACGTTCACTGTCGTTCGCAGACGGTGAGGCGTCGGTGATAATCTCCGCGCCGGGTCCCCACTTAGGCTACCTCGCCCGGGTAGCCGGAAGCGACCAGCGGTCGTTTCGAACTCCCCGAAGTCCCCCATCCGAGGAGCCAGCACATGCCCCGTCCCGACGGGTCTGATTCGAGCGCACGCGTGTCCGTGGCGCCCCCGCGCGGCGCCACCGGCAAGCTCAACCGCGCCGGCTACGCCGTACTCGGCGTGACCGGCC
>NZ_JACBXD010000053.1 GCF_013870525.1 Amycolatopsis pittospori | reverse complement strand
GCGCAGGCGCACGCGGCGACGAGCACCCACGGGATCCAGACTGCCACGGAGAACAGCGCGACGACGGCCGGAGCGATCACCGCGGCGAGCGTGAACGCGTACTGGAACGCGGCCAGATACCGTCCCCGGGCCTCCGGCGGAGCCGCGGCTTCGGCCAGCGCGCCGGACCTCGGGCCGAAGGCGAGATCGCCCGCGGCCAGCATGAGGGTCGCGCCGAGCAGGTAGACCGGCTGCAGGACGCGCGGCACGAACACCACCGCGAGGCAGGCCAGGCACCACACCGCGAACAACGCCGAGCCCGCGCGCATGGCGGCGATCCGGGTCAGCTTCCGGGTGATCCGCAACGCGACCACACCACCCAGACTGGTGACGACGGTGAGCAGGGCGATGATCGCGCCCGGCAGCCACCGGGGACCCTGCAGCGAGTTGAAGACGTACACCGGCATCCCGATGAGGAAGAAGTCCATCGTGAGCGCGAAGAGCCCACTGAACACGATCAGTGAGAGGTAAGGGCGGTTCCGCCAGACCCGCGCGGGTCCCGAGAGCCGCCGCCGTTGCCGCGGGACCGGCGGGACCATCGTCGCGAGGATGGCCGCCGCGACGACGAAGGTGAAGACGTCGGCCATGACGGCGACGTAGAGGCCGTCGGGTCCGATCCAGACCAGCAGCCCGGCCGACGCGAGCCCGCCGAGTCCGAAGCCGGCGGAGCGGACCATCGCGGCTTCGGCGAACGGCCGGTCCTTCGGGCCTTCGCCCGCGACGTCGGCGATGAGAGAGAACTGACAGCTGTAGAACAACTGTTGCCCGGCGGCGAGCATCACCGACGCGCCGACGACCCCGGCGAACCCGCTCGCCAGCAGGTACGCGCCCACCCCGGTGGCCTGCAAGAGGTGGGAGCAGATCATCACCGTCCGGGGGCCGAACAGGTCGACGAGGCGTCCGGCCATCGCGGGGACGAGGAGACCGGCGAGCGCACCCAGCGTGACCGCCGCCCCCGCCTGGGCGAGGGGAAGACCCACCACACGGATGACGAAGACGAGGCCCAGCGGGAGAAAGAGTCCCGAGCCGAAGTTGTCGATTCCGAAAGCGACCAGCAACGCGACCCGGCTACGCACTGCTTTGACGCTACCTGCGCGAGAGCGCTACGAAAGGTCCGTTCAGTCAAGACCGACGGGTAGGAACGGCCGACATCAGACTTCGCACGTCTGCGCCGAGAGGGCGGCACGGACGTCGGTGTTCATCTCCGCCAGGCGCGTGGTCAGCTCCAGGACCTTCTCGTCGTCCCAGTCACCGAGCGCACGTTCCATGAAGGCCAGATACCCGGCCCGCCTGCGGCCCAGTTCCTCGCGACCCTGCTCGGAAATGCTGATGATCGACGCGCGGCCGTCCTCGGGCGCGGGGCGGCGGTCGACCATCCCGGCCGCGGACAGCTGGGAGATCTGGCGGCTGACGACCGAAAGATCCACAAAGCGCCGTTTGGCCAATTCCGACGGCCGGGCTTCACCGTGCTTCGCCAAGTCGGACAGCAGCATCGCGGCGGCGGGATGCAGGCCGGGATCGTCCTGCCAGGCCTGCATGATCCAGGCGTGCTGCAGCTGGGAGGCGGCCTTCAACTCACGCATCAGTTCGACCCTGGCGTCGTCTGCGGAGCTCATCGGTGCCTCCTGGCTACTTGTACAGTACAACCTTATTCGGCGACACTTGCGTAAGGCAACTATTTACCTCGTGAGATCGCCCACTGCCCCCTGGATTCGAGTACACCCGTCCGGAGCAACGATGCAGGCAAAAGGGCTCTCGGCAGCTAGTCTCGCGGACGAGCCGGAACCTGCCGACCGGCCCGACAGCCGCTGACCGGAGAGGTGAATGATCCGTGAATTCTTCTCCAGTGGTCCACCGCGGGGCCCCGGTGCCGGAAAAGCCGTCACATCCGGCCCCTCGTTCGTGAACAATCGGAATCCCCTTCCGGTATGCACCTCCCGATCAGCGAATCCCAGCCCATGACAGCCGACGCGGTAAGCCCGGTTCCCCGGTCTTCAGCACCACGGGAAGCCCCACCAGCGGTCACCGCCATGGTGCGGCTGATCCGTGACACCTGGGCGAAGTCGGAACCCTTCATCCCGGAGATCTCCCAGTTCTTCTACGGGATGCTGTTCACCCTCGCGCCCGCCACCCGCGACTTCTTCCCGATCAACATGGAGGTCCAGCGGGGCAGGCTGGTACGCGCGCTGGTGCACATCGTGCAGATGGTCGACCGGCCGGACGACCTGGTGCCGTTCCTGACCCAGCTCGGCCGCGACCACCGTAAGTTCGGCGTCATCCCCCGGCATTACGAAGCCGTCGGGACGGCACTGCTCGCCTCGCTCAAGAACCACCTCGGTCCGGACTGGACACCCGAGGTCGAACGGGCCTGGGCGGAGGCGTTCACCATCGTCGCCCGCGCGATGCAGGAGGCCGCCGCGGCCGACGTCAACCCGGCGTCGTGGTCGGCCACCGTACTGGAGCACCGGCGGCTCACCTGGGATCTCGCCCTGGTCCGGGTCCAGCCCGAGTTCCCCGTGCCCTATCAGCCGGGTCAGTACATGAGCGTGGAAGTCCCGCAGCGGCCGCGCCTGTGGCGTTATCTGTCCCCCGCGAACGCACCGCGCGAAGACGGCGGCATCGAGTTCCATGTGCGCGCCGTCGACGGCGGCTGGGTCTCCCGCGCCATCGTGAGCCACACGCAGCCCGGCGACGTCTGGCGGCTCGGCCCGCCGCTCGGCAGGCTTTCGGTGGATCGGGCATCCGGCCGCGACGTACTGATGATCGCGGGCGGCACCGGGGTCGCGCCGTTGCGCGCCATTCTGGACGACCTCGCGCAATGGGGCGAGAACCCGAAGGTCCGGCTGTTCTACGGCGGACAGTCGCGTGAGGACCTTTACGACCTCGACGAACTGCGGGCCCTCGCGGCCACCAACCCGTGGCTCACCGTCACCCCGGTAGTCGAACGCGGTGACGAAGCTCCCGGCTGCGAGCAGGGCACGCTCGCGGAAGCCGTTACACAGCACGGATCCTGGCCCGGTCACCGCATCCTCGTCTCCGGCTCGCCCACGATGATCCGGGCGACGGTCTCCCGGATGCTGGTCGCCGGCAGCGCGCTGGACCAGATCGCGTACGACCCCTTCACCATCGACTAGCAGGCCGTTTCCCTCGCTCGTCCAAAGATCACCGGCTACGTGCGGAACGCGTCAGCCAATGCGATTCCACAATGGAGATCCGCGAAAGACCGCGTACCGTTACGTCACCGCCTAAACGCGCTGGGAAAGCCACCCGATCGGCGGATCACGTTTCGTCGAGAACTGGCGAAAAACACTGGTAGGGCAAGGAAAAGTCGTCCTGCTTGATCACCTTTACCGAGCGACAGGTGGGGTTGACGGCGCGTATATCGTTTGCTCCGTTCGAGCGGGAAACATCCATTCAAGGGTCCTTTTCCGACGTTCGGGCATACAGTCGTGAACCCTCGGGGGAAACGAGAACTATGACATCGGGTCTGGAGAAAATGCCCGATCAAACTGGAGAAAACCGTTCACCCATGACTGCTGAATCCGTGAAGTACAAGCATCCACCGAGTTCGGCGAGATCTTCACCGTCGAGAACTCCCCATCCCGACACCGACCCGGGTTCCGTCCCGGTCCCGCCGCTGGTGGAAACGCCGGCCGCGGACAAGACGGTCCAGATCGCCAAGCTCGTCAGGGAAAGCTTCGCCTCCGTCGAGACAAAAGCCGAGGAACTGTCCCAGTACTTCTACGGCGTTCTCTTCTCCGTTTCGCCGGACACCAGGGCGTTGTTCCCGATCAACATGGCCACGCAACGAAATCGTTTACTGCGCGCCCTCGTCTACGTCGTGCAGATGGTGGACCGGCCCGACGAACTGACCACCTTCCTCGGCCAGCTCGGCCGGGACCACCGCAAGTTCGACGTCCTCGGCCGCCACTACGACGCCGTCGGCGTCGCGTTGATCGCCGCGCTGAAACGGTTCTTGAAGGACGCCTGGACACCCGAGGTGGAAGACGCCTGGGTCACCGCGTACGGCGTCATCTCCAAGAGCATGCGCGAGGCGGCGGACAAAGAGGTCGGTCCCGCGTGGTGGAGGGCGAGCGTCATCGAACACCGTGTCGTGTCCCGCGACGTCGCCATCGTCAGGGTGCGCACCGACCAGCCGCTCCCGTACCGGGCCGGCGGCTACGTCAGTGTCGAAGTCCCCCAGCGACCCCGGATGTGGCGTTACCTTTCGCCCGCCACCGCGCCGCACGACGACGGAACGATGGAGTTCCACGTACACGCCGTACGCGGTGGCTGGGTCTCACGCTCGATCGTCCACCACACCCGGTTCGGCGACACCTGGCGTCTGGGCCCCTCCCTGGGCGCGCTTTCGTTGCACCACACTGAAAGACGCCCGCTACTGATGATCGGCGGCGGCACCGGGGTCGCCCCGCTGCTCGCCCTGATCGACGAGATGTCGCGCTGGAAGCACAACCCTCCGGTGCACCTGTTCTTCGGCGGCCGAAGGCCGGAAGACCTCTACGCCCTCGACGACCTCCGAGGACAGGCCGTCATGTGCCCTTGGCTCACGGTGACCCCGGTGACCGAGGAAGGCACCATCGCCGGCGGGGATCGCGGCACGCTGGCCACGGCGGTCACGCAGCGCGGCGACTGGAAGGACCGTGACGTCTACGTCGCCGGATCGCCGTCGATGATCCGTGCGACGATCGCGAAACTGCTCGCCTCCGGTACGGACCTGGCGAGGATCAAGTACGACCCCTTCACCCTGGACTGATCCCGGCCTTCCTTCGTATTAGGCCGTTCGGCTGTTATACCTGGGCTTTACGCAGCAGTAGGTCTGTGAATCATTGACCGCGGTCACCGTCGGATTTATGGTCTAGACCACATTGCTCCCCCTCACGGGAACACCGTCGTTCCATCCCAGGAGCCGGCATGACCGTCAAACGTAAACTCGTGGCAGCCGCCGCCGGTGCGATCCTCGCCCCGATCGCCATCGTGGCCATCCCTCAGGTGGCCAGCGCGCACGGCTACGTGCTGTCCCCACCCAGCCGCCAGGCGAACTGCGCCCAGGGCAAGGTCACTGGCTGCGGCAGCATCGTCTACGAACCCCAGAGCGTCGAGGGCCCCAAGGGGCTCCGCAGCTGCAACGGCGGCCTTCCGGGGTTCGCGCAGCTCAACGACGAATCGAAGCCGTGGCCCGCCGCTTCGGTCGGCAACAGCGTGACCTTCAACTGGAAGTTCACCGCCTACCACCGGACCACGAACTACGAGTACTACATCGGCGGCACCAAGGTCGCCGACATCAGCGGGAACAACTCCGCGCCCAAGGACCCGACGTCGCACACGGTGAACCTGAGCGGCTTCAGCGGCCGCCAGAAGGTGCTCGCCATCTGGAACATCGCGGATACGCCGATGGCCTTCTACAGCTGCATCGACCTGCAGATCGGCGGCGGGAACCCGCCCACCACGAGCAACCCGCCGACCACCAGCAACCCACCGACGACGCAGAATCCCCCGACCAGCACCAGTAACCCGCCCGCCGGCGGCACCTGGGCGGCCGGGACGGCGTACACGGTCGGCAGCACGGTCACCTACGGCGGCGCGAGCTACCGGTGCCAGCTGGCGCATACGGCGATCCAGGGCTGGGAACCGCCGAACACCCCGGCTCTGTGGACCAAGCAGTGACAGAGTCGTGAGTGGCGATTCGGGTTAGAACCCGAATCGCCACTCACGACCACCTTCCGGTGGAGTTCTCCGGCGACGCAAAGAAGGGACCCGCCAGTGAAGTTCGGCCTGATTCTCGTCGCCGGTCTCGTGGCCCTCGCGGGCTGCGGGACCGGTGATGGCTCACCCACCACCGCCGGCGCCCCGATCTCCCCGGTCCCCCAGTCGGCCGCGGGTACCCCGGCGTCCGCGGAGTACAACGACGCCGACGTGATGTTCCTGCAGATGATGATCGCCCACAACAACCAGGGTGTGGAGATCGTCAAGCTGGTGCACGCCAAGCAGGCGCAGCAACAGCAGCTCAAGGATCTCGCGGCGGCCATCGAGGCGACGCAGCAGACCGAGTCCGCCGACATGCGGAACTGGCTGAAGTCCTGGGGCAAACCCGAGACCGGCTCGATGGACCCGCACGCGCACCATCACCACGGTGGCGACGGACTCACGGACAAGGGCCTGCTCGAAGCACTGTCCAAAAAGGATGGCAAGGACTTCTCGCTCGACTTCGCCGACATCTTCGTGGCCCACCAGCACAACGGGGTCGCGCTGGCGAGGACGGAACTGAAGGACGGCAAGAACCCGGAAGCGAAGGCCCTCGCCCAGCGGATCATGGATTCGCGTACCGGTGAGGTCCAGCAGATCCGGACACTGGTCCCCGGCCAGTAACTCCCGGTCATGTCATAAGGGTCCCCATCGGACGAATTCCGTCCTATGGGGACCCTTATGACACTTCGAGGATCAGCGGCGGCGCGGTTTGGGTTTCCACACCACGAGCGCGGTCTGCTGCCGCAGGGGCACGAGGTCCTTGCGGTAGGAGGCGTGCACGGCCGCGGCCGTCTGTTCGGCGGTGATGTACGCGGCCGACAGTTCTTCGGTCAGTTCGGCGATCCTGTCGCGGAGGGCGTCGACCTGGTTCTCCAGCTCGATGATCCGCTTGATGCCGGCGAGGTTGACACCGTCCTCTTGGGACAGTCGCTGCACTTCGCGCAGCAACGCGATGTCCCGCATCGAGTAACGACGTCCACCGCCGGAGGTCCGGCCCGGCGACACGAGCCCCTGCCGGTCGTACGACCGCAGGGTCTGCGCGTGCAGGCCGGAGAGCTGTGCCGCCACCGAAATGACGAACACCGGGGTGTCCTCGTCCGCGCCATGCGGCAGCCCGCCGAACATCGCGCTCACCTGCCTTCGAGAAGTTCGGTGATCTCCGGTCGCGGATCGTGCTCGGACATGGCCTCCGCGTAGGCCTCCAAGGCTTCACGGGCCTTGTCGTCCAATTTGGACGGAATGGCGGCCTGCAGGGTGACCAGCAGATCGCCCTGAGCGCCATCCCTCTTCGCGATTCCCTTGCCGCGCACGCGAAGCACGCGACCACTCGCCGTACCCTGCGGCACCTTCAGGGAGACCTTGCCCTCCAGCGTCGGCACGGTGATCGTGCCGCCGAGGGCCAGTTCCGCGAAGGACACCGGCACGGTGATCGTCAGATCGAGGTTCTGCCGCCCGAAAATCGCGTGCGGCGCGACATGCACGCGGACGTACAGGTCGCCCGGCTGCGCGCCACCGCGGCCCGGTTCACCCTGGCCCGCCAACCGGATCCGCTGGTCGTCGGCGACGCCCGGCGGGATCCGCACGGTCAGCGTGCGGGTGCGGGTGCTGATGCCCTCGCCCGCGCATTCCGGACAGGGGTCGTCGATGATCGTGCCGCGGCCGCGGCAGTCGCGGCACGGCTCGGAGAAGGCGAACGCGCCCTGGCTCCGGCTGACCAGCCCACTTCCCTGACAGGTCGAACACGTCCTCGGGGAGGTCCCCGGCTTCGCGCCGTTCCCGCCGCAGGTGGAACAGGTCGCCGGGCTCGACAGCCTCAGCGGCAGGGTCGCGCCCTTGACCGCCTCGGTGAAGTCGATCCGGACGTCGGTCTCCACGTCCGCGCCGCGCTGCGGGCGGTTCGCCGTGGCACCGGCCGCACCACCGCGGCGGCCGAAGAGACCGCCGAGGATGTCGCCGAGCCCGCCGAAACCGGCCTGCTGCTGACCACCCGACTGGCCGAAGATGTCGCCGACGTCGAACCCGCCGCCACCGGCGCCACCGCCCGGGAAGCCGAAGCCACCAGGACCGCCGGAGCCGAAGAGGCGCCGTGCCTCGTCGTACTCCTTGCGCTTGGACGTGTCGGAAAGCACGCCGTAGGCCTCGGAAACCGCCTTGAACTTCTTCTCCGCCTCCGCGTTGCCCGCGTTGGCGTCGGGGTGGTTCTCCTTGGCCAGCTTGCGATAGGCCTTCTTGATCTCGTCCGCGGTGGCGTCGGAGGAGACGCCCAGTTCACGGTAGAAGTCCTTACCGATCCATTCCCGTGCGCTCACCGAACGTCTCCTCCTTTCACGCCGTCTCGCCGATCAGCGGTTGTTCTCATCGAAGAGCTCGCCGTCGAGCGGCAGCTCGCCGCCCACGGGCGGGTCCACCGGGGTCTCCGCGGGTGCGGAGCCCGGCTCGTGATCGGTGACCCCGACCAGGGCGGCGCGCAGGACGCGCTCGCCGAAGCGGTAACCGCGGCGCATGACCGTGGTGACCGTCGGGCCCGCGACCTCCGGCGACGTGCTGTGCTGGACGGCCTCGTGCACGCTCGGGTCGAAGGGCTCGCCCTCGGTGCCGAACGGTTCCAGACCGGACCGCTGCAGGCTGCCGACCAGCTTCTCGCCGACCGCCTTGAAAGCGCCCGTCAGATCGCCGTGCTGCTCCGCGCGCTCGAGGTCGTCGAGCAGCGGGAGCAGGTCACCGACGACCGACGCCTTCGCGGCGGAGACGACCTGCTCGCGGTCGCGGTCCACGCGCTTGCGGTAGTTGGCGTACTCCGCCTGGAGACGCTGGAGGTCCGCGGTGCGTTCCGCCAGCTCCTTCTCCAGACCGGTGGCCACCGACACCGAATCGTCCACAATGGAGTCCCCGAGGCCGGGGCCCGCGTGGGTCGCGGGCTCGGCGGGGGCGGCCGGCGGGGCCGACTCTTCGGCGGGGGCGGCGTGCTTCGGGCCGTCCTGGGGTTCGGCGGCCGGGGCGGCCTGGCGGACCTCACCGGTCAGCGGATCGATCCGCCGCCGATCCCGCACGACCACCGGTTCCTCCGGGCCCCGGCCCGCGGTTTCGTCGTAGCGTTCGGTCACTTCTTGTCCTTCTCGTCCTCTTCGACGATCTCGGCGTCGACGACGTCGTCGGCCTTGTCCTGCGCACCGGTGCCCGCACCCGCGGTCCCGGTCGCGCCTTCACCGGCGGCCGCACCGTCGGCGGCCGAACCGGCCGCGTTGGCGTAGAGCGCGGTGCCCAGCTCCTGCGAAGCGGTGTTCAGCTTCTCGATGGACTCGCGGATCTTCGCCGAGTCGGTGCCCTTGAGCGACTCGTTGGCCTCGTCGATCGCGGTCTTGACCTTGCCCTTGAGGTCGTCGGGCAGCTTGTCCTCGTTGTCCTTGACGAACTTCTCCGTCTGGTAGACGAGGGTCTCCGCCTGGTTGCGGGTCTCCGCCTCCTCGCGGCGCTGCTTGTCCTCCTCGGCGTGCGCCTCGGCGTCCTTGACCATGCGCTCGATGTCGTCCTTCGGCAGCGCGGAGCCACCGGTGATCGTCATCGACTGCTCCTTGTTCGTGCCGAGGTCCTTCGCGAGGACGTGCACGATGCCGTTGGCGTCGATGTCGAAGGTGACCTCGATCTGCGGCACGCCACGCGGCGCGGGCGGGAGACCGGTCAGCTCGAACATGCCGAGCTTCTTGTTGTGCGCGGCGATCTCGCGCTCACCCTGGAACACCTGGATCTGCACCGACGGCTGGTTGTCGTCCGCGGTGGAGAAGATCTCCGAACGCTTGGTCGGGATCGTGGTGTTGCGCTCGATGAGCTTGGTGAACACGCCGCCCTTGGTCTCGATGCCCAGCGAAAGCGGGGTCACGTCGAGCAGCAGGACGTCCTTGACCTCGCCCTTGAGCACACCGGCCTGCAGCGCGGCGCCGACGGCGACGACCTCGTCCGGGTTGACGCCCTTGTTGGGCTCGCGGCCGCCGGTCAGCTCCTTGACCAGGTCCGACACGGCGGGCATCCGGGTGGAACCACCGACGAGCACGACGTGGTCGATGTCGCCGACCGCCACACCGGCGTCACGGATGACGTTGTTGAACGGCTTGCGGGTGCGCTCGAGCAGGTCCGAGGTGATCTTCTGGAACTCGGCGCGGGAAAGCTGCTCGTCGAGGAACAGCGGGTTCTTGTCCGCGTCCACGGTGATGTACGGCAGGTTGATACCCGCGGAGTTCGAGCTCGACAGCTCGATCTTCGCCTTCTCGGCGGCCTCACGGATGCGCTGGAGCGCCATCTTGTCCTTGGTGAGGTCGATGCCGTTGGACGACTTGAACTTGTCGACCAGCCAGGTGACGATGCGCTCGTCCCAGTCGTCACCACCGAGGTGGTTGTCGCCGGAGGTCGCGCGGACCTCGACGACGCCCTCGCCGATCTCCAGCAGCGAGACGTCGAACGTGCCGCCACCGAGGTCGAAGACCAGGATGGTCTGTTCCTTCTCGCCCTTGTCGAGGCCGTACGCCAGCGCGGCCGCGGTGGGCTCGTTGACGATGCGGAGCACGTTCAGGCCGGCGATCTGCCCGGCCTCCTTGGTGGCCTGCCGCTGCGCGTCCTCGAAGTAGGCGGGGACGGTGATGACCGCGTCGGTGATGGTCTCGCCCAGGTACGCCTCGGCGTCGCGCTTGAGCTTCATCAGCACCCGCGCGCTGATCTCCTGCGAGGTGTACGCCTTGCCGTCGATCTCGGTCTTCCAGTCGGTACCGACGTGCCGCTTGACCGACCGGATGGTGCGGTCGACGTTCGTCACGGCCTGGTTCTTCGCCGGCTGACCGGTCAGCACTTCGCCGTTCTTGGCGAAGGCGACGATGGACGGGGTGGTGCGTGAACCTTCCGAGTTGGCGATGACCGTCGGCTCGCCGCCCTCAAGGACGGCGACGACCGAGTTGGTCGTGCCGAGGTCGATGCCGACCGCTCGCGCCATGGTGTCTTCCTCCTGCTATTCGTGACCTGCACGTTCTGCCCCACCTTGAGTGGGGTCCACGCAAGTTCTATCGGGATGGTGCGGCTTCCGTCAAGCTGGACTTGAGCCGCCTGCACTCAACCTTGTACCCGGGTCAACGAGCGACCCGGGGTTCTTGTTCCCGGGTCATCGGCAGACCGTGCCCGGAGTGGGTGTGACCCCGCTCACCAGGTACTTCACCTCTTGGGTGCGCACGCAGGCCGAGTTGAGCAGCCCGGTGTGCCCGTAGCCGGCGTCGACCAGCAACGCCGAGTTCTCGATGTTCCGCGCGAGCCCCTTCGCCCACACCAGCGGCGTCGCCGGATCGTGTTCGCCACCGACCACGAGGATCGGTGCCGCGCCGCGGACCTTCTGCGGCCGAGGCGGGTACGCCGGGGCGACGGGCCAGCCCGCGCAGCCGCTCGCGATGTCCCAGAACTCCGAGTACCGCCAGCTGTGCGGGGCGACGGCCTTGACCAGCCCCTGCATCACCCTCATGTCGGCGTACCCGGTGAAGGCGGGACCGAAGTCGTGGCAGCCGATCGCGCGGTACGCGCCGTACGACGGGTCCAGCTGCGAGTAGGGCAGCAGTCCCGAAGCGTCCGGCTTCTCCGCCGTCGCGGCCGAGACGGCCTTGCTCAGCTCCGGCCAGAACATCGGCAGGATGATCGAGCCGTACAAGCCGGCCGCCATCTCTTCGGCCGTCACGTTCCGCCCGAGTTCCTTCGACGGGACTCCGCCCGGAGTCGCCATCAGGTCGTCGTAGGTCGCGAGGACGTCCTTGCCGCGAAGCGCGCACTCGTCCGACGTCGTGCACCACTTGGCGAAGTCCCGGAGAGCGCCTTCGGTCGCGATGGCCTCGTCGAGGATCGCCTTCCGTGTCGGCACCGAGTGGTCGATGGCGCCGTCGAGCACCATCGTGCGGATGCGCTTCGGATACTTCTCCGCGTATACGGCGCCGAGTTCGGAACCGTAGGAGACGCCGAGCCAGTTGACCTTCGGCTCACCCAGCGCGGCCCGGATCGACTCGATGTCGTCGGCCGCGTTCCAGGTGTCCATCCGGGACAGTTCCGGACCGGTCCGCTTGAGGCACTCCGCACCCGACACGCGGTTGTACGCGAGGAACCGGTCGTACTCCGCGCGACTGCGCGGGAAACGGCTGATCGCCGGATCGTGGAAGTCCGGTCCGCAGGTGATCGCCGGCTTGCTGTCCCCGACGCCGCGCGGGTCGAATCCGATGACGTCGAACCGCTGCCGCACCTCGGCCATTTCCGGCCTGTCCAAAGCGAAACCGCGACCGCCGTACTTGAGCACGGTGACCCCGGCACCGCCCGGACCGCCCGGGTTCGTCAGCAGGGAGCCGATCCGGCGCGCGGGATCGGTCGCGGGCAGCTTCGCCAACGCGATCGAGATCGTGCCGTTCACCTGGAGGCTCGCACATTCCAGCGTCGGCGCGTACTCGGTCGCGCACGGTTTCCAGTCGATCCGCGGCGCGGCGGAGGCCGGCAGCGCGGAAAGCGGCAGGAGGGTCAGCGCGGTGACCGCGGCGAGCGCCTTCGTCCTCATGCGGGCCGGACCGTGACGGAGCCGGTGCCGGACTTGAGGTCCAGGACGTTCGGTGAGGCCTGGTCCTGCCGCACGCCGACGGTCTCGACCGTGCCGACCTCGGCGTTCGCGCGGACCTGGTACGCGCCGTCGGGCACCGTGACGGTGACCTTCCCGACCTCGGCGTTCGCGGTCACGGCGCCGGGCTTCGCCAGGCCGACCTCGATGTCGCCGGTACCGGTGCTCAACCGCACGGGACCGGACGAGCTCTGGACCTTGAGGTCGCCGACGTCGCCGTGCAGATCGACCGAAGCCGCGCGGGTCAGCGTGATCTTGCCGGTGCCGATGCCGCCGGAGATCGCCAGTTCACGCGGGACCACGACCTCGTAATCCACGCCGCACTGGCTACAGCCGCCGAGGACCAGCGTGCCGTTCTCGACACTGTGCGTCTTGCCGGGATTCCGCCCGGTGTAAGTGACTTCGCGACGCAACGAAACCGGTGCGCCGTCTTCGACCCGGAGCGTGACCCCGCCGACCGGGACGTCGACCCGGACGGCGGTGATCTGCTCGGTGACGGGCTCGCCGTCCTTCAGCGTCTCGCGGCCTTCGCCCGCGCAGCCGACGATCCCGAAGGCCGTCAGCGCGCCGAGTGCGAGCGCGCCGAGGACGCGCTTCTCCTTGTTCCCCATGAGAAAGTGTTTCCCCCGATTGAAATCGCGTCAGGCCGCGTTGACCTTGACGCTTCCGCTGTCGGTGTTGAGATCGAGTTTGTACTGGGCCGAACCGGACTGGTTCACGTCGATGTCACGGCTGCCGCTGTCGGTGGTGCCGCTGACGTTGTAGTCGCCCCGCGGGACGGTGAGTTCGATCGAGCCGCTGTCGCTCCGTGCGGTGACATTGGCCGTCTTGACCAGTTCGAGCTCGATGCGGCCGCTGTCGGCGTGCACGTTCACGTCGCCGCCGAGCCGCTCGCCCTTGACCGAACCGGAACTCGCGTCGACGGTGGCGGTCTGGCCGATGTTCTTGAGCTCGACACGACCGGAGTCGGCCTTGACCTTCACCGTGCCAGGGACGTCTCGCACGTCGACACGACCGGAGTCGACCGTGATATCCACAGTGGACACTCCGGCGATCTCGACGGACCCGGAGTCGACCCGGCCCGTGACCGGGATGCCCGCCGGGACGACCACGTCGTAGTCGACCTCGCAGTTGCTCCCGCAGCCGGTGAGGACCAGGGTGTCGCCTTCCACACGGTAGGCGTCGCCCGGCTTGTTCCAGCGGTAGGAGAACTCCTGGCGGACCTTCACCGTGCCTTCGCCCGTGCGGATCTTGACCGCGCCCTCGTCGTTGTCGACGCGGACGCTCTTGATCGACTGGGTCACCTCGGCGGTCGCCTCCGCGTCGGACGGCCACCACCAGCCGAGGCCGGTGAGGACACCGACGCCGATCAAGGCGATGCCTCCGATTGCGAGGAGTGGGCGCGCCATGGTCTTGAGTCCCTCCAGAGCAGGTTTTCGTGTGTCTCGACGCTAAGGCCAGCGCGGCGGGCTGAACATAGGGGTAACCCCCGGGTTCGTCCCTGAACCCGCGCCGGGGTTCTCGGGGTCTTAACCTGGCGGGGTCACCGGTTCCACGACCAGGAGGATGCATGCCGCAGGCACCCGATCCCTACGATTTCCTGCCCGATCTGCCTGCCTTCACCTTGAGCAGCACCGACATCGAGGAAGGCGGCTTCCTGCCGACGCCCCAGCTGTCGGGGATCTTCGGCGCGGGCGGCGAAGACCGTTCCCCGCAGTTGTCCTGGGAAGGCTTCCCCGCCGAGACCAAGAGTTTCGCCGTCACCTGCTACGACCCGGACGCCCCGACCGCGAGCGGTTTCTGGCACTGGGCGGTCTTCGATATCCCCGCTTCGGTGACCGCGCTCGCGGCGAACGCGGGCGACGAAGCCGGCTCAGGTCTTCCGGCGGGCGCCGTCACCCTGAAGGGGGACGGAGGTGTGAAGCAGTTCCTCGGCGCCGCCCCGCCTCCCGGGCACGGGCCGCACCGCTACATCTTCACGGTGCACGCCGTCGACGTCGAGAAGCTCGAAGTCGGCGAAGACGCTACGCCGGCCTTCCTCGGCTTCAATCTCTTCAGCCACGCGATCGCGCGGGCTTCGCTGACCGCCCTGCACGAGAACAAGGGCTGAGCGACTTTCCGTGATGCCGGAGGGTCGTGAGTGTTTTGGGTCGTTCTAACGACCCTTACCACTCACGAGCCCCCTGACCGACTACGGCGCGGCGCCCTGGCCACCCGCGCTGCTGGTGCACGTTGACGACCCATAAGTCCGTGAAGGCCTCCTTGCCTACTTTCAGGGTAGGTAAGGAGGCCTTCACGGACCGGACCTACGACCCACCGCAGCCAGAACCCAATGGGTACCTCAGACCCGGTTGGCTCTCACCGCCTTCACCACACGACCAAGCCGGGCCGGGTCGGTGCTTTCGCGTGACTGGGTGGACGGCACATGTGATCCGACGGACGACGCCCGTGATCAGACGGACGACACTCGGTGACGTCCGTCCAGTCACGCTTGCCGTCCGTCCAGTCACGTGTGGCGTCCGTCCAGTCACGCCAACCCGCCCGACCGTAGGTACCTACGACCCGGTTGGCCCTAACGACCCAAAACACTCACGACCCCTTCACGGACTTCTGGCCGCTCTAGACCTGGCCGTTGGCGCGCCCTCGCTCCATGTACTGCCCCTCCGGCGGGTCGCCGAACCCGAACGGCCGGTACATCCCGTGCGCGTCGGCGGTGTGCAGCATCCACCGGAACTCGGCACCCGGCCCGTTGTCGATCATCTCCCGGACCAGTTCCTTGCCGAGCCCCGTGCCGCGCGCGTCCTCGACGACGAAGACGTCCGCGAGATACGCGCTGCCGACGGTGTCCGAGAACGCCCGCGCGAAGCCGACCAGACGGCCGCTCGAAGCCTCGTACGCGCCTACGACGCGCCACGCGTTCTCGATGACCTTCTCGACCGTTTCCCGGTCACGCCATTTGCCCCAGTAGGCGCCGGTGGAGAGGAACTTCCACACCGCGTCGAGGTCCACCCTCGCCGGATCGTCGTCCAGTTCATAAGCACCGACAGTCCTCATGATCCGAAAGCTACCCGGCTGGTCAACGGGGTTTCAGCAGGTAATCCACCACCGGCCGCAACTCCTCCGCCGAGGGCGGTTCGTCGTCGATGAGCCCCTGGATCAGCAGGCCGTCGATCCCGGCGAGGAACACCCGGAACGCGACCTCGTCGTCGTGCCGGACCATCGAGGTGAGCACGTCCAGCCAGCGCCGCGCGGCGGGCCGCAGCTCAGGTTTCCGCGCGGCCAGCAGGTACAGCTCGTACTCCGCCATCGTCCGGCCGCGCCGCGGGCCCAGCGCCTGCGCGAGCAGGCCGGCGACCTCTTCGGCGCCGCGGCTGCCGCGTGAACGCGCGCGGTCGATCATCCAGTAGACCTCGGTCGCCATATCCCTCGCGCACGAGATGAGGGTCGCGATCAGCAGGTCGTCGAGGCTGGAGAAGTGGTACGTCGTCGAAGCCGTCGGCACGCCCGCCTCGGTGGCGACCGTCCGGTGCGTGACCCCGGCGACGCCGTCCCGCTCGATCACCCGCAACGCGGCCGCGATGATCTCCTCGCGCCGCTTCTCGCCCCGGGCCTTCCGGCCGTCGACCTGGATCTTCACTTAGTGCGCGCTCCCTGCCTCGATCAACACGACACCGCCGATCACCAGCGCCAGCCCGCCGATGACGGCGAGGTTGACCGGTTCCTTGAAGAACACGATGCCGACGATCGCGACCAGCGCGACACCGGCCGCGGCCCAGATCGCGTACGCGACGCTCACCGGCACGCCGGCCTTCAGAACGTACGCGAGCGCGACGAACGCGACGGCGTAGCCGACGACCACGGCGATCGACGGCCCCACCTTGCTGAAGCCCTCGGAAAGTTTCAAAGAGACCGTGGCGGTCACCTCTGCGGCGATGGCCAAAGCGAGGAGAAGGTACGCACCCATGTCACAAAAACTACCTGGACGATCGTCTTAAAACAAAGAGAGGTGTACACCACATCGGTGGGACTTGGGCGCGGTCAGTGGGTTACCCATCAGTAAGAAGCATTAGTCTGCCCGAACCACCACACGCTTCACTCGGACGAAAGGCACCCGACGATGGGCGCTGTACAGCTGACGCTCGGCGGGATCGCGGTCCTCCTGGGCATCGTCGCCTGGGGGATGTTCGCCGCGACCATCGCGCGCTTCGTGCGCGTGATCCGGCTCGGGCAGCCCGACTCGACCCGCAACGGCCCGTTCGCGGCGCGCATGAAGACCCTGATCAAGGAATTCGCGGCGCACACCCGCATGAACAAGGTCAAGAGCGTCGGCCCGGCGCACTGGCTGGTCATGTGGGGCTTCCTGATCGGATCGCTGGCCCTGTTCGAGGCCTACGGCGAGGTCTTCGTCCCGACCTGGGGCTGGCCCATCCTCGACGACTGGTCGCTGTTCCAGCTGCTCATGGAGCTGCTCGGCGTCGGCACCATCGTCGGCATCCTGGTGCTGATCTGGATCCGCCAGAAGAACCACCCGCGCCGCGCGGACCGGCAGTCCCGCTTCCAGGGCTCCAACTTCAAGTGGGCGTACTTCATCGAGGCCGTCGTGCTCATCGAGGGCATCGGCATCATCGGTGTCCGCGCCGCGAAGTCCGCGCTGAACGTCCACGAGACCCCGGTCTGGGCCGCGTTCGTCTCGCACCCGATCGGTGAGCTGCTGCCCGCCAGCCCGAACCTGGTCTCGGTATTCGCGTTCGTCAAGCTGATGAGCGCCACCATCTGGCTGTTCGTCATCGCGCGCACGATGACCATGGGGATCGCCTGGCACCGGTTCAGCGCCTTCTTCAACATCTACTTCAAGCGCGAGGCCGACGGCGGCGTCGCGCTGGGCGCGCTCAAGCCGATGATGAGCAACGGCAAGGTGCTCGACCTCGAAGAGGCGGACCCGGACGAAGACACCTTCGGCGTCGGCAAGGTCGAGGACTTCAGCTGGAAGGGCTGGCTGGACTTCTCCACCTGCACCGAATGCGGTCGCTGCCAGTCGCAGTGCCCCGCGTGGAACACGGGCAAGCCACTCTCGCCGAAGCTGCTCATCACGCAGCTTCGCGACCACGCCTACGCGAAGGCGCCGTACCTGCTCGCGGGCGGCAAGCGCGACATGGCGGGCGACGAGGTCGGCCTCTCCGGAGACAACATGTACGCGGGCATCGACGTCCTCGCGATCGCCGAGTCCCAGAAGGCGCTCATCGGCGACGACGGCGGCGTCATCGACCCAGACGTGCTGTGGTCCTGCACCTCCTGCGGCGCCTGCGTCGAGCAGTGCCCGGTGGACATCGAGCACGTCGACCACATCGTCGACATGCGCCGCTACCAGGTGATGATCGAGTCCTCGTTCCCCAGCGAGCTCAACGGGATGTTCAAGAACCTGGAGAACAAGGGCAACCCGTGGGGCCAGAACGCCAAGGACCGGCTCGCCTGGACCGAGGACCTCGACTTCGAGGTGCCGGTGTTCGACGGCGACCTCGGCGACACCGAGTACCTCTTCTGGGTCGGCTGTGCCGGCGCGTTCGAGGACCGCGCGAAGAAGACCACGCGGGCCGTCGCGGAACTGCTGCACATCGCGGGCGTGAAGTACACGGTGCTCGGCTCGGAGGAGTCCTGCACCGGTGACCCGGCCCGCCGCGCGGGTAACGAGTTCCTGTTCCAGATGCTGGCGCAGCAGAACGTCGAGATCCTGAACTCGGTGTTCGAGGGCCGCGAACGCAAGGCACGCAAGGTGGTCGTCACCTGTGCGCACTGCTTCAACACCCTCGCGAACGAGTACCCGGAGCTGGGCGGCCAGTTCGACGTCGTGCACCACACCCAGCTGCTCAACCGCTTGGTTCGGGAGAAGCACCTGACCCCGGTGGCGCCGGTCGCCGAGGACGTCACCTACCACGACCCGTGCTACCTGGGCCGCCACAACAAGGTCTACGACGCTCCGCGTGAGCTCGTCGGGGCCACCGGCGCGACGCTGCGGGAGATGCCGCGGCACGGCGACCGCTCGATGTGCTGCGGCGCCGGCGGCGCGCGGATGTGGATGGAAGAGAAGATCGGCAAGCGGATCAACGTCGAGCGCGTGGACGAGGCGCTCGGCACCGCGCCGTCGAAGATCGCGACCGGCTGCCCGTTCTGCAAGGTGATGCTCAACGACGGTCTCACCGCCCGCCAGAGCGACGGACAGGCGAGCGAGAAGGTCGAGATCGTCGACGTCGCGCAGCTGCTCCTGACGGCCGTCAAGCGCAAGCCGGAGCCACAGCTGGTCCCGGCGGGCGCGCCGTCGCTCGACGCCGTCTCAGATGCTGAACTCGACGACAAGGCCGAAGCACCGGCCGACGAAACGACCGCCGGAACCACTCTTCCGGAGGAAGACAAGTAGAACGTCGAGCTCGGAGGGAACATTCTCTCGCACATAATGCGAGAGAATGTTCCCTCGCGTTTTATCTGAAGTCCGACCTTTCCTTCCCTTACCCGTTCGGCGGTACACGGCAACGATAAGCTGGCGTTTCCTCGTTGCCGTTGTCGTCCGCGAGGTTCCTTTCGCGACGAAGAAATGGGGCGAGGAAATCAATGGGCAACCGGCACGAACTCCGTCCGGGCAAGGAACACCGCCTCGCGATGCCGGGCTCGTCGACTCTTCGTCCGTCCACCCGGCTCCCTTCGGCCGCGGCGCTCGCCCGAATGGCTCAGGAAGCGACCATCCCCAGCATCCCGGCCGCCCGGCGTCCGCCGCGCCAGCAGCAGAAACGCACGCGCGTCCGCCCGTACGTCCGCACGGGCGGACGCACGCAATCCAAGCGGAACTTCGCCATCGAAGCGATGATCTCGGTCCGCAATGACGCCCCCTGGAGCGCGCCGGGGTTCAGCGTGGAATTCCATTCCGTCCGGTCACTGTGCCGCCGTCCGACTTCGGTCGCCGAAGTCGCCGCCTCGTTAAGTGTTCCGCTCGGCGTTGCAAAGGTCCTTTTGGGTGACATGGCCGAACTCGGTTTGGTTACCGTTCATGAAACGCAGGCTGAATTCGATGGTCATCCGGCACTCGCGTTGATGGAACGCGTCCTGCAGGGTTTGCGTCGTCTGTGAGATCGGCGCACTCGCACTACGCTACGCAACGTGAGTGAAGAACCCGGTGGCGAAAGCACCCTGACCGTAGTGCTGGCGGGCGGGGTCAACCTCGCCATCGCGGTGCTGAAACTGATCGCCGGGATCATCACCGGCTCCGGCGCGATGCTCTCCGAGGCCGCGCACTCGGTGGCCGACACGATCACCGAAGTCCTCCTGTTGACCGCGCTGAAACGCTCGGACCGGCCCGCCGACCGCGTGCACCCCTTCGGGTACGGCAAGGAGCGGTACTTCTGGTCGCTGCTGGCGGCGGTGTCGATCTTCGCCTCGGGCGCGATGTTCGCGCTCTACGAAGGCTTTTCGACGGTGTTCGGCGAAGCGACCGAGCAGACCGATCCGATCGTCGGCTACATCGTCCTCGCGATCGCCTTCGTGCTCGAGTCGGTCTCGTGGCTCCAGGCCGTACGGCAGGTGCGGCGCGACGCCGCCGAATCGGGTCAGAAGATCTCGGTCTACCTGCGGATGATCGACGACCCGGCACCGAAGACGGTGCTGTTCGAGGACTCCGCGGCGCTGATCGGCCTGCTGCTGGCCTTCGCCGGGATCGGCCTGCACCAGCTCACCGGTTCGCACGTCTGGGACGGCGCGGCGTCGATCGCGATCGGCATCCTGCTGGCGCTGGTCGCCTACGTGCTCGGGCGCACCAACCGGGGCCTGCTCATCGGCAGGCAGGCGGATCCGAGGCTGGTCCGCGGCGTGCGGGACCACCTGGTGGGCGCACCCGAGATCGAGGCCGTCGTCGACCTGCAGACCATGCTGATGGGCACCGATCAGGTGCTCGTGTGCACCCGCGTCGACTTCGACGATGCGCTGGGCGCCGCGGACGTCGAAGGCGCCTGCGTCCGGCTGGCGGCCGAACTGACGCAGGCGTTCGGCGATGTCACCGAGGTGTTCATCGAACCGGTCCCGCGAACGGATCCCGAGCTACGCGCCGCGGTACTGGCCCGCTACGGCGACATCGCCGAACGATGGGAAAAGGGTCAGTAGCCGAAGTTCTGGGTCCAGTACATGCCCTTGGTGTTCAGGCCCACGCCGATCTTCGTCAGCTTGCAGTTGAGGATGTTCGCGCGGTGCCCTTCGGAGTTCATCCACGCGTCCATCACCTTGGCGGCCGATGACTGACCCTTGGCGATGTTCTCCGCACCCGGCTTGCTGTAGCCGGCGGCCCGGATGCGCTGGTCGAACGTGACGCCCTCCGGAGTGGTGTGCGAGAAGTAGTTCCGGGCCGACATGTCGTCGCTGTGCCCCTGCGCCGCGGCCGCGAGGCGCGATTCGTTGCTCACCGGCGAGCAGCCGGCGTCGGCGCGCTCGGAGTTGACCAGCGCGATGACCTGCCCGGCGACCGAGTTGTCCGTGGAACGAGGCGGTTCCGGGTTCTTGCTCGGGGCGGGCTTGGGGGCATCCGACGTCTGAGCGGGCGGCTCAGCCGGGGCGGAAGACGAGCTGGGCGGGGCGGAGGAGGAAGTGGGGGCCACCGAGGACGACGTCGGGGCTGCCGAACCGGGAGCGGTGTCCCCGGGCGCCGGAGAGGTCGTCTGGCCGAAGTAGGCGGGAGGCTTCGCGAGTGCCTCGCCGGACTTGCCCTTGGTGTCGGGCACGCTCAACGACAGGTTGCTCAGTGCCGTTCCCTGGAACCGGTCGGTCACCATCAGGTAGCTCGCGCTGGCGATCACACCACCCAGCAGAAAGCTGAGCGTGACAAGAAGTAACCGGTTTCTTGCTCTTTTGGGGGACACGAGGCCGAAAACTATCACGAACTGGTTACGGCAATACCCCCGAAAGTAGTAATACCGGTCAGCGGTCTGTGATGCGACCTGTGGAGTCGTGCGTAATCGCCGCGGCGTCCTCCAAGAAGCGGATCACCGTCCCGAGCTCACTGTCCGTGTACTTCTCGCAGGCCTCGCGGACCGACTTCACCAGGTGATCCCACAGCGGGGCGGCGCCGGCCGTCATCGCCCCGTCGATCTCGATGAGCACCTTCCGCCGGTCTTCGGGATGCGGTTTCCGCACGACGACACCCTTGCCCACGAGCCTGTCGATGAGCGCGGTGATCGACGCCGGCGCGAGCCCCGAGAGCCGCGACAGATCCTTCGGCGTCTGAGGGCCGAGGCGAGCGAGGTAGTCGGTCACCTTGCTCTCGACGGCCGAAAGCCCCCTCTGCTCGGCGATCGCCGTATGGAACATGACCGTCTCGGTCGACAGCGCCCGCGACCCACTGAGGACCCGCCCGACCAGCTCCGCTCGCTCACTTGACACATCGGCCAGCCTAACGGAGTCTTTAGTTCGACAGAACGAATTAGTTTCTAAGAGATTCGATGGGATGAAGGACATGGCGAAGGTACTGATCGCCGGCGGGGGTATCGCGGGCACGATCACGGCGATCGCACTGCACGAGACGGGGCACGAGGCGGTGATCCACGAGGCGTACGACCGGACCGCTGAGGGCGTCGGCGCGTTCCTGACGCTCGCGGTGAACGGACTCGGCGCACTGGAGCCACTGGGACTGAAAGGCCTGGTCAAGAACCTGGGATTCGACACCCCGAGGATCAAGATGCACCTCGGGAACGGCCGCGAACTGGCCGACTTCGCGCTGGGCGGGATGCTGGCCGACGGAACCACGAGCCAGACCGTCCTGCGCTCGGACCTCTACGTCGGCCTACGCGACGAGGCCGTCAGACGCGGCATCGAAGTCCGCTATGGCAAACGTTTGGCAGACGCGCGCGAGACCGCTTCGGGTGTACTCGCGACGTTCGAGGACGGTTCGTCGTCCGAAGGCGATCTGCTGGTCGGCGCGGACGGACTCCGCTCGCGGGTGCGGCGGATCATCGACCCGCAGGCACCGTCACCGCGCTACGTTCCGCTGCTGAACACCGGTGGGCTGGCCGAGGGCGTACGCCTGGACGATGAGCCCGGCGTCCTGCACATGACCTTCGGCAAGCGGCTGTTCTTCGCGCACGTCGTCCATCCGGACGGCCGCGTCTGGTGGTTCGCGAACGTCCCCCGGAAGCAGGATCCGTCGCAAACGGAGCTCGCCACGATGACCGGCGACGCCTGGCGCGGGGAGCTGATCCGGCAACTGGCCGTGGACCGCACCCCGGCCGTCGACATCGTGCGCGCGACCCGGGAGATCTACCGGCCTTGGGCGACGTACGACTTCCCGAGCGTCCCGACCTGGCGGACGGACAAGATGGTGATCATCGGCGACGCCGCGCACGCGACCTCACCGGCCGCGGGCCAAGGCGCGGCGATGGCCATCGAAGACGCCGTCACCCTGGCGCGATGCCTGCGCGACGTGCCCTCGATCCCGAAGGCACTCGCCACCTACGAAGGCCTCCGGCGCAAGCGCGTCGAAGCCGTCGTCGAGCGCGGCAAGCGCAACGGCGACGCGAAGGCGGTCGGACCCGTCGGACGGGTGATCCGGGACTTCTTCATCACGCGGGCGTTCAAGAACCCGCCGCAGGAGGACCCGAACGCCTTCATGTGGCAGCACCGGATCGAGTGGGAAGCGCCGGTGGGTTAACGCTTACCGCCAGGTGTCGACGCGGTGGAAGTTCTTGTACGCGCGACTCGGGGTCGGTCCCCGCTGCCCCTGGTAGCGCGAGCCGGCCTCGTTCGAGCCGTACGGGAACTCCGCGGCGCTCGACAGGCGGAAGATGCAGAGCTGCCCGATCTTCATCCCCGGCCAGAGCGTGATCGGCAGGTTGGCGACGTTCGACAGCTCCAGCGTGATGTGGCCGGAGAAGCCGGGGTCGATGAAGCCCGCGGTGGAGTGCGTGAGCAGGCCGAGGCGGCCGAGGGAGGACTTGCCCTCCAGGCGGCCGGCGAGGTCGTCGGCGAGCGTGACGGTCTCGTAGGTGGAGCCGAGCACGAACTCCCCGGGGTGGAGGACGAAGGGGTCTTCGCCTTCCTTCTCGACCAGCGAGGTCAGCTCGTCCTGCTGGAGCTGCGGGTCGATATGCGTGTACTTACTGTTGTCGAACACGCGGAAGAAGCGGTCGAGGCGCACGTCGATGCTCGACGGCTGGACCATCGTCGGGTCGAACGGGTCGACGCCGAGACGGCCGGCGTCGAGCTCTTTACGGAGGTCACGGTCGCTGAGGAGCACGCGATCAGCGTAGTCAAGCTGCCTTCATGTGCCTGCCGTAGGTCGGGTCGAGCCCGAAGACCTTGGTGACCTGCCGGATGTAGTGGCGCCGCCCGGCCGCGCCGATCCGCTCCTGGAGCGCCGTCGCGCCGGGCACCAGCCGCCGGACCGTCTCGGCGGCGAAGTTGACGCCCGCCACCGCGACCACGGCCGCCTGCGCGATCGGATCGTCGGGCAGCTCCAGGAAGTCGGCGTTCGACTTACCGAGCAGCAGCCTGCTGATCGACCCGTGCGCCGCGACAGAGACGTGCGAAAGGACCTTGCCCACCGCGCCCCGGCCCTCGCCGATCGCGGCGTGGGACTTCATCAGGGCCCTGGCGAGCCGCTTGGAGTCGTCGTCCGGAATGAACTCGGTGGCCGCGAGCAGCCACAGCAGACGCCACGCATCGTCCTCGCCGGCGGGCAACAACTCCTCGTCGACCCCCATCAACCAACCGACGTAACGCCACAGATGCAGGATGTCGGCGCGCTCGCGGTCGGTGTAGCGGAGCCCGAGCAACTGCGTGCCGAAGACGTAGACGAGGGAGAAGAGCAGGAGCGTGCCCGCGGTCTGGACCTGGTTGACCGGCTTGTCCCAAGCGGCGTAATCCCAGTCCTTGCGGCGATTCATGGCCGCGCGGACATGCGCGTGCACCACGCGCACCTGCAACGCGGAGGCATACCCGCGCTCACCCTGCGCGAGAGCACCCGGCGTCGTCACGTGGATCCACCAGGTCGCGGTCTCGACCAGCCGCCGCGCCGCCTTGTACTCGATCTCACCGGTACCGACGAGGGACTTCGTCGCGCGCGAAGCGAGATAGCCACCCATCAGCGAGACGTCGCCGAGCGGGAAGAGGCCGAGCAACCCGGCACGCGTGATCGCCCGCGCACCGCGTTCCAAACGATCCTGATCGACCCAGTACGGCGTCGCCTCGACGTTGCGGAAGAAGGCTTCGAGCGCCTCCGGCGGATCCTCGACGCTGTCGATGCCTTGCCGCATCGCCTGTTCGAACTTGCCCTGGCCGCCACTTCGCAGCAAGGGCACCAGCACGTCGGCCGCCGGATCCTCCTGCTGCGCGAACCCCCGCAGCCGCGCGACCTGACTCTCGTCACCCCGGATGTCACCCTCGATGAACAACTTCGACGCGACCCGGAACCCGCCCTGGCGGAACAACTCGGGGTCGGGCAGCCTCTCGCCCATCCGGCTCACCTCCGACGTAGACAACAAGTGTTGTCACTCTTGTCGACGACGTCAAGGATGGGGTGGGTCTTGGCAAGGAGAGATCCGGACCATGTATGCTGGCCGAGCACTGCGGATGTAGTTCAATGGTAGAACATCAGCTTCCCAAGCTGAATACGCGGGTTCGATTCCCGTCATCCGCTCTCACGCGAAAGCCCCAGGTCAGTGGATGTCCACTGTGGACCTGGGGCTTTCGCTTTGTCTGCCCATCGGCTCACGCGTGCCATTAACGTGCCATTAGCCGACCGGGACCGGCTGGCCGTCCCGATCTTCGTCGTCGTCCGGAGTCGCGCCCTTGCGGTGGCGGTCGACGAGCTTGGACAACCGGTCCGCGATCTGCGCGTCGGCCTCACTCGTCGCCCGCTGGTAAATGAGCGCCGCCCGCATGTCGTCGTGCCCCATGCGCGCCATCAGATCCTTGGTCGACGTGCCCGCCTTCGAGGCCCAGATGTTCCCGGCGTGCCGTAGGTCGTGGAAGTGCAACCCCTTCAAGCCCATCTTCTCCACGACCTCGACCCACTTCGTCCGCTGACTGAAGTTCGGCCGACGTACCGCGTTCCCACCTCGCTCACCGGTGAAGAGGAGCGCATCTTGCTCGGGCTTGACCCAGGTCTCCAGGTGGCGGAGAAGATCAGGCCGGACCGCCGCCGGAATGATCAGCGTCCGGACACCCGCCCTCGACTTGGGCGGCCCGACGATGAGCCCGCGACCGGGAACTTCGACCATCGCGCGCGACACCCGGACCCAGCCCGCGTCTTCGGCGACGTCGCACCGGCGCAGTGCGGTCACCTCACCCCATCGCAGCGAGCCGAACGCGGCGAGGAGCACCAAGGCGCGGAAGCGCTCCGGCATCCGGCTGGCCAGGTCGAACACTTGGGCCACGGTGATCACCGGGCGTTCGTCCGGATTCTCGCGATCGGCACCGCGGACTCGGCACGGGTTACGAGGCAAGATCTTGTCCTCATCCACCGCCGTGTTCAGGATCGCCCGCAGCAGCCGGTACGCCTTGGCCGTCACCGACTCCGAGACACCAGACCCCAGGCGGTCCGCGCGCCAGTGACGGATGACCGCCGTCGACAGCTTGCCTAACTCGACCCCGCCGAGATTAGGCGCGATGTGCTTACGCAGCAACCACTTGTACAGCTCGACCGTTCGCGGGCGAAGCCCAGGTCGTTGGGTGATCCACTGGTCCGCGTAGTCGCCGAGCGTGCGCTTTGCCCGCTCCGGGTCGATCCACTCGCCCTGTGTGATCTGCGTTTCCGTCAACGACAGCCAGCGTTCAGCGGCCCGCTTCGTGTCGAAGGTGTCAGGCGCTGGCCGCATGATTCCGTCAGGTGCGGGATAGCGAGCCTGCCACCGCTTGGACGGAAGTTGCCGAACAGTCCCGAAACCGCGATGCCCACGCTTGTTCGCCATCTCAGGCCGCCCGTCCCAGGTCACGGCGGACCGATGCGCGCGTGATCGGCTCTACCCGCCCTGCCTGCATGAAGCTCTCCAGATCCCCGAGAGCCAGACGGACATGAACTCCCGCCTTGTGAAAGGCGATCCGACGTTCGGCGATCAGTCGACGTACGAAGCGAACGCCGGTGTTGAGGTAGACGGCCGCCTCTTCGACCGTCAGATACTTGGCTTCCATGTGTTCCCTCCCCCAGTTCCTAAGCAGCCACACCCTGAGTTGCCGAAAGATCTGGCGGACTCTGCGCGGCGAGTAGCGCCCTGTCGTACTCGGCTTTCCACGTGATCCGTTCCGAGATCGCGTGCATCACCAGGTGGTCCCGAGGAGGCACGTTCGCGTCGCCGGAGTCGACCTTGCGCCAGACCAGCCGAGCCGGGTCCGGTGCGGGTTTCTCGATCCCGACCGCCGCCAGCGCTTCCAGGACGAAGGCTTTCCGGTCGGCCTTGTGGTCGACGAGCGTCTTCCCCGACCACTTCCGCGACACCAGCACCCGCCGACCGGACAGGCCGAGCGTGGTCCGCCGATGAGCCCTTCCTTTGCAGTGCCCTGGTGTGGTCTTTCCGTTGGCGCCCTTGGGGTTGATCCCGTAGAGCAGCCACACCGCGCACCGAGGCGAGCAGGGGGTCACGGACAGCTCCGCGTGCAACCGGTCGTGATGGTCCTTCTGCCGCGTGGTGTCGGCCTCGACCACCTCGCCGGTCGACTTGGTGAGGTACTTGGTCAGGTAGCCGATGTGCCGCCCGGCTTCCTCTGAGCCGCCGAGGATGCCCTTGGAGTGCACCTGGCGGCCGAAGGTGACGACGTGTGCCGGGTCTTCCACGGCTTCGACCGCGTCGTCCCAGTCGGTCAGTGGCTCGCGGGTGTCGGGGTCGACGAGCTACTACCGGCCTGCCGATGTCGAAGGCACCCCCATCGTCGACCCGACCCCCGGTCCGGCGGGACGAGGCGGCGGGTTCCTGGTCCTCACCTTGCAAGGCCTTGAGCCGGACACCATGACCGAGAGATGGCCGCGTTGTCGAATTCGCACGTGGCGTGCACGCCGCAAGCCGGTTCTCCTGGACCTACACTTTCAAGATCCCCGACTGACCCCGGAGACCCAGATGCCCGAGCGTTCGACCACCCTGCCGGACGACCTCCGCGCCGACGTCCAGACGCTCTGGGACTACCACGACATGCACCACGAACTCCGGCCCGCCAACGTCGGGATCGGACTTGGCAGTCACGATCTCGGGGTCGCGACCTTCACCGCGGAACTGTTCCACGCCGGGATGTTCCCGCTCATCGTCTTCACTGGGGCCAACGCGCCGACGACTGTCGAACGGTTTCCGCGCGGCGAGGCGGTGCACTACCGCGAACATGCGCTTGAGCTGGGCGTGCCGGATGACGCCATCCTGGTCGAGCCCGAGGCACGGAACACAGGGGACAACATCACACTCACCCGAAAGCTGCTGGAGTCACGCGGCATCGAAGTCGGGTCAGTCGTCCTCATCTCACGGCCGTACCAGCAGCGACGCGCCTATGCGACCTGCAAGAAGCTGTGGCCCGACGTCGACGTCATCTGCGCTTCGCGGCCACTCCCTCTGGACGAGTACATCGAGAGCATCGGCGACGTGGACCGCGTCATCAACATGCTGGTCGGCGACACCCAACGCATCACCGCCTACGCCGAACGCGGGTTTGCCATCCAACAGAAGATTCCTAACTACGTAGTTGACGCGTACGACTGCCTGGTGCAATCAGGATTCGCAGAACGCCTCCTCTGACAGCGACGCATTCCAAGAATTCCTAGTTGATCCGCACTGGAACGCTCGTCGGATGCCGGTCGCATGGCTAGCGACCGCAACCTGGCAACCACATGACCATTGGACTGTTCAAACGAAGACGTCCTCCAGATGACTAGGTCAGCGATTAGCCGTAAACACGTCGACGAGACGCAAATAGGTTACCAGACCTAATCAACAACAGAAGCTTCGCTTGAATCGACGTCAGACGCCTTTTCGTCAACAATGCGAATTATCGATCGTGGAATTTTGAGACGAAGCCTCCTGAAAAGCGGGTAGCCATATAGCAAGATTACTACCATAGCAATTGCTACAATAATCGAGTTTGGAATCTGGATCAGGCTTAGGCCTTTACTTGCAACTTCCCGACCGAACTCTTCTTGCCCTTCCAGGGTATTTAAATCAAAGCGGACGTAATCGACTAGTTCAGGACTATCCCTCTTTAAACTTAATGCCATCACACTAAATACAATTGCAGACGAAACCCCCGCGATGGCAAGAATTAGCACTTGCAGTGTAATACGACGTCTTATTCGTCGATACCAAGGCCTCCTCATCAAGTCCATGAGATCAGGAGAAAGGTTTAAGGGTGGTCGCTTATCGATGCTTGCGCCCCGTATTGTACCCGTCAAGGCAGGCACTTCCGAACCTTGATGAATGACTTCCACGAGGCCGCCGTCGCCAGAATCAAGGAAGTCAAATTCGACAAGCACCGCAGATCTATCTTGCGGATCAACCTTCACACTTAGTTCATTTTGAACCCTGCTCCGCGCAGCGATCCTAACCTGGAGCGGATAATCGCCATCCGAAAGCTTTATTCGCAATCGATCCTGTGGGACAATATCCACACCACGCAGCGTGTCACCTTGATGATTCCATATCGCCACAGTGGTACGACTTATAGTAACAATCGGCTCTCCAGACGGTGCCCGCATGAAGCCAGTTTCAAATGCGCCATGCTTAGAGCTTGCCAGAACTTTGAAGTCTGCCGAATACTTCAGGAGTGGTCTTTTGCGCCCCCTTCGCGCAAGCACAAAAGCCAGCGGGATACCAATGATTGAAAGAACCAGGCCCGCCAGACCCATGATGTCACTAGCAGTCATTTTCTTCCATCCGACGCAGAACCGTTTAACCTACAGTCGGATTGACAGGTCGCCATGTTACCAATCTTCGCTGCGCAGGTGTAACAGTCTTGTCGCTCTGCGCGAAGGACGACTTCTTCTGCTAGGCGAGTGCCCCTCATTCAGCAAGCGACGCCTCCTGCCGAACTTGGCTCTTTGGAATCAAGGCGCCGCCATCGGCGGCGCGCACGTCACCGACCGTTCGACGGACCACCCGACCGCGACACGGACGGCCTGCCGCTCCGCTCCGGCCGCCGGTCGCCGGGTGGCCCCGCCGAACCGGTGGTCAGGCACAGCGCACCGCCGACAGCGGCGTACAGACCGCCTCGTCCAGTCCGACGACAGACCCGAGGGACGACCAGGCTTAGTGACAGCCACTCCCTCGCAGACGATCGTTTAACACCGACCCGCCACTATCAAGGGCGTCTGCGGCGTCGCTACGCGATGAGCTGCGCTCACCCTTGACACCGACGATCCAGCGCTAACAGCGGCAGGGGCGAGGAAGGGCGGGGTGAAGAGACTCACCGAGCTGACGCGTATCTTGGTCGCTCATGAACTGGGATACAGCCTCGAAGCTCATCGCTGCTGGGGTGCCCGTTCTGGGTGCCCTGATCGAGCTGTATCGACGACGCGAAGGCAACCGGCAACGAAGGCAGCTGAAAATCGACGTCGATCTGGTGTCGTCTCTGCCTGAAGACAGCGCGGCGCGAGCTCGACTACTTACGCACATCGACAACACGGTTGAGCTCATGTTGCAGGGACAGAACGAGCTCAGACGCGAGCCCACCGGAATCACGCTCGCGATCATCCTCATCGTGGCCGCAGGAGGTCTGATAGTCCTCGCGGTCCGCTCGCCGAGTTCCTGGTGGTTATGGATCCCGGCCGGCTTCTGCATTGTGCTCGGACTTGTCGGACTCTCACAGGACGCAGTACCCCGGAAGAGAGACGTCAGAGGTCGACCGCTCAAGGAGCAATAAGGCGTGCCATCATGTCATTAGCGTGCCATTAAGACCGGTCAACCAAGGTCAACGGCGGGCACCGCGAGACAGGCTCATCCGCAGGTCAAGAGCAATTTCCAGCATGATCACCCTGCTTCCCAAGCTGAATACGCGGGTTCGATTCCCGTCATCCGCTCTCCCGCGAAAGCCCCAGGTCAGTGGATGTCCACTGTGGACCTGGGGCTTTCGCTTTGTCCGGTCATTCTCCAAGGCGAGCAGTTAGTGAACCGGCCAGTCAGGCCGTCGTGCCGCCCGTCCGGTGCTGATGGCAGAGCGACGGACACAGCAACACGGCTTGCACGGAGTGGACGCAGGCGTGTTCATGAAGGAATTGGGACGTTGAGCGTCCCAATTCCTTCATGAACACGGGCAGGATCTTCCGCACAAGCCGAACCTCTAGCCGCAGAGCGGCAAACTGTCGAGATTGTTCCGCAGAGTCGCGTCGGCCATGGACCTCAACGTTCCCTCACCACAAGGACAAGCCCATTTCCGTACGTAGGCCTTGAGACCGCCGGCATCGGTGAAGTAGCGGTCGCCGCCGTCCATCGACTGGTAGATCTCGGCGACCCTCATCGGGTGGTCGGCGCCGCCACGGCAGACGGCCAGGATGTGGCCACCGGCGGTACAACCGGTCTGGACGGTGCAGACGATCTCGTACTCGGCCATCCGAACTCCTCGGGTCGCAGGAGAAAGTCGGGCGAGGCCGGGTGGTTGTTACGGGTAGCGTGCGGGACATGGAGATCCGGGGGTTCACCGACGACGACTGGGTCCAGGTGTGGCCGATCGTGCGCGAGGTCGTGCGCGCCGCGGACACGTACACGTATGACCCGGACCTGACCGAAGAAACCGCGCGTGGGCTCTGGGCCGCGACGCCGCCGGCGCGGACGGTCGTCGCGGTCGAGGACGGGAAGGTGCTCGGCACGGCCAAAATGGGTCCGAATCGCGACGGACCCGGGTCTCATGTGTCGACGGCCAGTTTCATGGTGGACAAGGATGTTCGCGGCAAGGGCGTCGGCAGCGCGTTGTGTGCGCACGTCCTGGATTGGGCGAGGGAACAGGGTTTCGCGGGGATGCAGTTCAACGCGGTCGCCGAATCGAACCTGGCCGGGATCCGCGTTTACGAGCGGCTCGGGTTCAAGATCGTCGGAACGGTGCCGGGCGCGTTCGCGCATCCGACGCTGGGCCGTATCGGGCTGCACGTCATGTACTGCGATTTCGGCTGAAGCCGTGAACGGGACGATCAGGAGACACGCTGTCACCGCGGCCGTCACCGGAGTCGCCGTCGTCATCACGGCGACCTGGCTGGTGAACCGGGACGTCCGGCCGACCGTGTTCGAAGGCTGGGCCTGGCCCAACGCGGCGGGAAACACCATCTGGCTCACCGAGGCGCCGGACGGCCGATCGGAGGGTGACGGCTTCATCCTGGCCGGAGCACGATGGACCGGCCCCGACCATGTCCGGCACGACGGTGCCTTCGGTCCCACCTGCGTCGGCACGGACACGACGTCCTCCACCCACGTGGAAATCGGAGTCGTCGATGTCGAAGCCGACGGCGCGTCCTGGCGGCACGCGGTCTGGCTGCGCTGCCTCTAGCCTTCGACGAGTTCCCACGGGGCGTCGGCGGAAGCGCGGTCGTAGACCTGGCCGGGCGCGGCGCTCAGCACCAGCGCGACGTCCGGATACAGGGTGACGGCGTGTTCCATCTCCAGCGCTTCGACCTCGAAGTCCTGGTCCTCCGGCACCTGGAAGCCAACGAGCAGCCAGCTGCCGTCGGCCTCGCGCACGACCTGGCGCACGGCGCGGACGGGCGCGGCGGGGTCGGTGGGGATCTCGGCGAGTTCGGTGCTCACCTGCACTTCTTCGAGCGGCGAGCCCGGGTGCGTCCACGCGGCGAGACGGGCGGCACGCACGAGGAGGTCCTCGTCGTCATCGTCGGAGTCGGCGACCGAGCTCAGCAGCCAGGTGCGCCGCTCGGGGTCCCAGTCGGCGGCCATGCCGGTGGGGAGGCCGGCGAGTGCGGCGAGTTCGGGGATGAGGTCCAGCGCCGCCTGCAGCGGCAGCGACCCGAACGCGTCGCGGTTGGACTCCATGTCCTCGGAGAACTCGTTGCCGTCGCTGATGAACCAGTCGCCGTCGTCGTCCAGCACGACGAACGCGAGGTTCGCGCTGTCCTCCACCAGCGACCGGGAGATGATGACCGGCGACTCCGGGTCCTGACGCAGCGGCCAGTTCTCGCTCGACATGCTGGGCTCCCAACGGGGGTTGTCCGGCTGTGGGGCACCATCCCACCATCTCCGGCCTCGCCGCCGTGCACCGGCTCAGTGGAAGGTCATTCGCTGAGGTCGTATTCGTCGACGTCCAATGCGGCGGCCGCCTCGGCCAGGAACGCGAGCACGGCCGGGGACAGATGCCAGCCGAACTCCTCACCACCGTCCCGGTGATGGAAGTAGCGGACCACCTGCAGCACGGCGCTCACGCCTTCGTCCACCAGTGTCCGGATCGCCGGCCGGACCGGCGCGAGTCTGCCGATCACGCGCTCGATCTGGTCGTCGACGGAATCCACGCCGCGCTGCACGATCTTCCAGGCGTGCATACGCGGCACCCGCCGCTCGGGGATCCTCGAACCCAGCACCATGACCTCGTCGGGCTCCATGCCGAGCCGCGCGGTGATCTCCCCGGCGGACACGGTTTCGCTCTTCAAGGCGAAGTAGCAGTACTGGTGGACCTTCATACGCCCCGGACCCTAGCTTTCGGGCAGGCTGACCAGGTGAAACGTGATCAATCGCTTATAGAACGCCTCGCACGGGAGCGGAACGTGTGGCTGTGCACGCTTCGTCCGGACGGATCACCGCATGTCACGCCGGTCTGGTTCGTGTATCGCGACGACGTCTTCTGGGTCAGCAGCGGCGAGAACAACGTGAAGGTGCGCAACGTCGACAACGACCCGCGGGTCAGCCTCGCGCTCGAAGACGGCGACGCGCCCGTTGTCGCCGAAGGGCAGGTGCGCGTCCATCGCGGAGCGCTGCGTGAAGACATTCTCGCGGCGCTGGCGGCGAAGTACGACGGCTGGACCGCTGGTGAGGAGATCGAGCCGTTCGGGGCCAGGGTGCTGCTGGAGATCCCGATAAGGCGTTGGCTGCTCAGCGGTATCGCGCGATAATCGGACGAACAGACGATCATCGGGGGAGAACGATGCCGACCGGCGAGCTGGTCCGTTTGCGACCGCTGGAGCCCGAGGACGCCGACACGCTGTGGCGCTGGCACAACGATCCGGAGGTCGTGCGCTGGTTGCCCGCGGATCACCCGGAATCGCTCGCCCAGATCCGCGAGCGTTTCGCCAAACGGAAGCCCAACAGCTACGCGGAGGCGAGCTTCGCGATCGAGAGTCTCGCCGTCGGCACGCTGATCGGCACCTGCACCCTGCGCGACGCCACGCCGGAGCAGGGGCGCGCCGAGCTAGACATCTACCTCGGCGAGAAGGATCACTGGGGCAGCGGGTACGGCACCGACGCCATGCGAACGCTTTGCCGCTACGGCTTCGAAATGATGCGGCTGCACATGATCGCGCTGTGGGTCGTGGTCGGCAACGAGGCCGCGATCCACGTCTACAAGAAGCTCGGATTCCAGGTGGACGGCCGGCACCGCCAGTCGTTCCGTGGCCAGAACGGCGAGTGGCACGACGAGTACCTGATGAGCCTCCTCGAAGGCGAGCTTCGCTAGTCGTCCAGTCCTTTCGTGAGCCTGGCCGGCGCCTTCAGCCGCCAGGCCTCCTCGATGAGTTCACGCAACTGTGCCTTGTCGACCTTCTCCAGGTCGACAAGGATCGCGCCGTAGCCGTCGTAATGCGGAGTGGTGAAGTACGCGGGGTCGCCCGAGGCCAGCAGGGCCTCCTTTTCCGCGTGCTCGCACAACAGCATCAGCCCACCCTCGGCTTCGGTGCGCAGCCGGGCGAAGCTCTTGCCCGCGACCTTGAGCGACGGTGTGCGGTACGACGTGGACTCCTCGACCTCCGGCAGCACGGCCGCCAGGCCCACGACTTCTTCCCAGGTCGTCATGGCGGACATTGTGCCCTGGGTCACTGACAAAACCACCCCCGAATGTCCGCATCGGACGCCTCCGGACGCAAGGAACGGCCCGTTACTCGCAAAATTTGCCAGTAACGGGCCGTTCATGGCACGCGCGGAGGGGTTACGGCAGGACGGTGATCCGGTCCGCGGCCGGCGGTGCGACGTTCGGGTGCGCCGCGAAGTACGCGATCAGCGCGTCGAGGTCCACGGGACCACCGGTGAGGCCGGTCCCCTTCGTGAACTCGGTGAAGCCGTCCCCGCCGGCGGCGAGGAAGTTGTTCACCGAAACGCGGTACGACGCCGCCGGGTCGATCGGCGTGCCGTCGAGCGTCAGGTTCGAGATCTTCGATCCGGCAGGCGCCGAAGACGAGAACGAGTACTTCAGCGACTTCGAGATCTGCAGGGTCCGCACGATCCCGTTCGCCTGCCACTGCTGTTCGAGCACGTTCTTCAGGTTCGCCCCGGTGAGCGTGATCGTCTGCATGATGTTGGCGAACGGCTGCACGGCGAACGCCTCGCCGTAGGTCACGACCCCGTCGCCCTCACCGTTCGGCGACGACGCGTAGGTGAAGTCGGTGCGGATTCCGCCCGGGTTCGTCATGGCGATCTGGGCGCCGTTCGACTTGGTGGCCTCGAGCTGGGCGTCCGCGATGACGTCGCCGAGCGGGGACTCGCCCGACGGCGCGCCCTTGGCGACCAGGTCGGCGGTGATGGTGCCGACGGCCTTGTTCGCGATCGGCGCCGCCTTGGCCTTGGCCTCGTCGATCAGCGTCTGCACGTCGCCGTCCGGATCGACGGTGCGGGTGACGATCTCGTTGTGCGCCTTGGTCTCGCCGCGGACGACGTCGCGGGTCCGGCGGTCGATCTTCAGGTCGACGACCGAGAGCAGACGGCCGAACGACGCGCCCTGGATGACGGTGCGCGGCTTGCCGTCGGGGTCGTTGATCACGCAGTTGTACTGCTGGTGGCTGTGTCCGGTGAAGATCGCGTCCACCTTGGACGTCACCTTCTGCGCGATGGCGGTCGCGGCGCCCGGCTGGACCTTGCACTCGTCCGGCCCGGCCGGCCCGGAGTTGTCGCCCTGGTGCAGCAGCACGACCTGCGCCTTGACGCCGACGAGGTCGAGCAGCTTCGCGGTCCGGTCGATGGCCTGGACCTCTTCGCCGAACTTGAGGCCCTTGATCGCCTCCGGGGTGACGACCTGCGGCAGATCCTTCAGCGTGGCGCCGATGATGCCGATCGGGACGCCGCCGGAGAACTCGATGCTGAACGGCAGCAACGCCGGGAAGCCGTTCTCGTAGTACACATTGGACCCGAGGAACGGGAAGTTCGCGCCCTTGAAGGACTTCCGGAACTGGCAGCCGTCGGTCGGATGGCAGCCGCCGTTCTGGATCCGGCGGAGTTCCTTGAGGCCCTCGTCGAATTCGTGGTTGCCCACCACAGAGGCTTTGACGCCGAGCATGTTCAACAGGTCGACCGTCGGCTCGTCGTGGAACAGCGCCGAGATCACCGGCGAGGCACCGATGCTGTCACCGGCCGAAAGCACGACCGAGTTGCGCACTTCGCCGCGAAGCCGCTTCAGGTGCGCCGCGAGGTACACGGCACCGCCCGCGTTGACGGTCGTGCCGTCGGGCAGCGTGACGCGGCCGCTCGAACCGGACGGCGGTTCGAGGTTGCCGTGCAGGTCGTTGAACGTGATCAGCCGGACGTCGGTGGTCGCGCTCGGCGCGGCCGACGCCGGCGCGGCGACGGCGGCCAGCGCGGTCAGCGCGGCGCCGGCGACCACGGCCAGCCGGGTAGAGAGCTTCATCTTTCCTCCGATTCGTGCGCGGAAGTCCCCAACAGGCGCACGGCGGAGGAGTTTGCCTTGCGAACTTGACGTTCACCAGGGTCGAAATCAGGACGATAAGCAAACGTCACATGGCGCGCGAACTGCCGTCCAGGAGCACTCGCGCGACCAGTTCGGGTTCGTCGCTCATCGGCACGTGCCCGCAGCCGCGCAGGACCACCAGTTCCGCCTTCGGGGCGATCCGCCGCAGCTCGGCGGCCTTCGGACGGGCGAGGATGCGGTCGCGCTGCGCCCACGCGATGGTCACCGGGACGTTCTCGACGACGCCGTCGAACCGGAATCCGCCGCGGGCCTGCTCCAGCGTCGGGCGGAAGCCGGGACAGCCGGCGAGCGCGCGCATGTCCTCCATGACGACCTGGGTGGTGAGCCGGTCCGGACGGCCGACGATCATCCCGGTCAGCACCGATCGGCCCGCCGCGGTCGCGGCGAGGCGGCGCGCGGTGCGTTCGGGGATCCGTTCGGCGAGCACTCGGTGGGTGCGCAGCATGCTCAGGGCGTATCGCTGCTGCCGAGGCGTCCACAGCCCGGCGGGCGACAACGCCGTCACGCTGCGGACGAGGCCCGCTTTCCCGAGCGCGAGCGAGAGCAGGCCGCCGAGCGAGTTGCCCGCGACGTGCGGCCTGCCGAGGCCGAGTTCGCCGAAGAACTTCCCGAACATCTCGACGGCGGACTCGATGCCGTAGCCGCTCTCGTGCGGCGCGGACTCGCCGAATCCGGGGAGGTCGACGGTGATGACGTCCCGCTGCGAGGTGAGCAGCGGGACCACGGGTGACCAGGCCTGGCGCCGGTGGCCGACCCCGTGGATCAGCACCAGCGGCTCACCCTGGCCGGCGCGGTCGAAGACGACGTTGTCCATACCGCGAGGTTAGGCTATTTACTGCTACCGGCGGTAACAGGTAAATAAAGGCGCTCCCGGCGCCTGGTGATGTCGTTCGGCATCGGCTCCAGTTCACCCGTCGGGACGAAACCGAGCCTCAGGTACAGCCGCCGCGCCCGGTCGTTGTCCTCCGCGACGTGCAGCCACACCTCACGCGCGCCATCGTCCTCGGCGGCCGCCCGGATCTCGTTCACCAGCCTCTCGGCCAGCCCCTGGCCCCGCGACTCGGGCGCGACCCACATCGAATAGAGGATCCAGCCGTCGTCGCGCGCCCTTCCGGCGACCAGGCCGACCGGCCGATCCGCCTCGAAGGCGACGAACCAGGCATCCGCGTCGAGCCGCGCGAGCCACTCTTCGTCGGACTGGGCCCGTTCGGCCTCGGCGACCGAGCCGTAGTTCTCGGGGGTGTCCGTCAGGGCACGCAGGCGAATGTCACGGAAGGCGTCGAGATCTCCGGCCGTCAGCCGGCGAACAAGCAGCATCAGGGCAGATTCTCACGGTCACCGGCGAGCGGCGAAACGGATATCGCCGATCGGCCAAGATCAGGGTCGGCCACTTGGCCGATCCGGCCCCGTCCGCCGCGGCCCTTCGACCGAAGTGGCGGGACCCTCATGATCCATAACGTCTGTGTCATGACGAACGCACAGGTCACCGCCCTGCAGTACGGCTTGATCGGCTTCTTCGCGCTCTGGGCGACGGTGCTGATCCCGCAGCTGATCGTCCTGCACGCCCGGCACGGCCAGGTGCGTCTTCGTCCCGTCCTCACCATGGCGGCCGTGCTGCTCTACGCCTGCATGACGCTCGCGGTGACCTTCCTGCCGCTGCCCGGCCCCGGCGTCAAACGGCTGAGCCAGACCGTGCAGCTGCACCCGTTCCAGTGGATCGGTGACATCCACACCGAACTGGTCAAGCACGGGCTGCCGATGGCCGACTGGTTCACCACCCAGACCTTCCAGCAGGCCACCATGAACGTGCTGCTGTTCGTCCCGCTCGGCTTCTTCGCCAGGACGCTCTGGAAGCGCGGCCTCATCGGCACCACGCTGATCGGTTTCACCGCTTCGCTGCTGATCGAGATCACCCAGCTGACCGCGAATTTCGGCACCGCGCCCTACGTCTACCGGATCTTCGACGTCGACGACCTGCTCAACAACACCGGCGGCGCGATGCTCGGCTGGATCGCCGGAGCCCTGCTGCTCACCCTCGTGCGGAAGCCCGTTCCTTCAACGGTCGAGCTTCAGCTGCCGAGCCGCCAGCGGGTCGACCTCGCCGAGGTCCGCTAGCCTCGCCTGCCGCCGCTGGGCCGCGCGCCGCGCGGCCCGCCGGTCTTCCAGGACCACCAGCACGGTGGCCACCACGAAGATCAGGGCGACCACACCGAGGATGAGCGAGAGCTGCAAGACGCCTCCTCGAATACGACCTTGTGTGCGAGATCACAAACAGTACGCATGTCGTGGTGACTTGGCCACCCCTTGAGACGACCGGCCGTGGCGTGAGTCACGCGCGGACGGCCGAGAACCACGTCCGGTCGGCGGCACACCACCGCTCGAAAGCCAGCCCCGCCCCGCTCAAGGCCGCGTTCAGGGCAGGCAGGTCCAGACGGCGGCAGGTGAAGGCCTGGGTCCACCACCGGTCCCCGGCCGAGTACCGGACGACGGCCGACAGCAGATCGCCTTCGCGGACGATGTCGTCCAGGCGAACGTCGACCTCGCCGAGCCGCCCGCCCTGGCCGTCGCGGACCGAGCCGAACCACTCCGGCGGATGCCATTCGACGAGCACCCGCCCACCGGGCGCGACGTGCTCGCGGGCGGTGACGAGGAAGGCCTCCCGGTCGGCGTCGGCGGCGGTGTTGACCAGGTGGCTGCCGAGCAGCACCGCGTCGAAGACCCGGCCGAGCCGCAGGTCCTCGATCTTCGAGCACACCGTCGCGCCGCGGACGTGGGCGAGCATCTCGGGCGAATCGTCCACCGCGACGACCGGATGCCCCAGGTCCAGCAGCGCGTGCGTGACCCGCCCGCTGCCGCTGCCGAGCTCCAGGACCTCCGCACCCTCCGGGATGGCCGTGTGCACGATCTCGGGCTCGCCCGCGGGCGGCAAGAGCCGGTAGACCTCGACCGAACAGCCGTCGGCCGTGAACGCCTCTCGATCCATGGAAGACAGCGTGCCGGAAACTGGCCAGGTGAGGACACGACCGACGAAGGACCAGCTGGCCGCCGCCTACGGCAAGACCCTCGACGACGTCATCGCACCGGAGCTGGACGTCCTGTTCTGCGGGATCAACCCAGGCCTCTACTCCGGCGCCCTCGGCCTGCATTTCGCCAGGCCGGGGAACAGGTTCTGGCCCGCGCTCCACCGAGGCGGCTTCACTCCCCGTCAGTTCGATCCCAGCGAGCAGGACGAACTCCTCGGTCTCGGCCTCGGCATCACCAACGTCGTCGCACGGACGACGGCTCGGGCCGACGAGCTTTCGGCGGACGAGCTCCGCGAAGGAGGACGGCTCCTGACCGCGAGGGTCGCCGAGTACCGGCCGCGGTGGCTCGCCGTGGTCGGGATCACGGCCTTCCGTACCGCGTTCGGGCTACCGAAGGCGAAAGTGGGACCCCAGGACGACGGGATCGCGGACGCGCGGGTGTGGGTGCTGCCGAATCCGAGCGGGCTGAACGCGCACTGGACACCGGCGATGCTCGGGGACGAGTTCGGCCGCCTCCGCCACGTGGCCTTGCCGGGCGAAGCCCACTCTGAGTAGCGAACTCGCCAAGATCTTCCCCTGCCGCGCTCATTTGAGCAAAGGATCCACAACCAGCTGATACGCAGAGTTTGCTGCGACGATGCGATACATCTATGAGGGGGATACCGCGTCACGCCGACCGACCTACTGACTCGTAATAGTTACGAGGTGTCATATCCGTCCGGTCCCGCAGGGGGGACCGGTTGGCGAGGGTGACCACGCCGGGGGGCCGTGGTCACCGAAGGACTTCACGTCCTCTCGTCCGGAGATGACGGGGCAGGAAAACGGAGGGGTCCGTGATGCGAGGCATCGAGCCGAACCGAACGCTGGCCGGCAGGCCTGGCGGACCGCCACCAGGCGGCAGAGGCCTCGGCGTGGCCGCGGTCGATCCGATCCCGATCTTCTGCGAGGGCCTGAGTTCACTGGTCCACCGCACGCCCGGCCTGCAGTGGCTCGGGCACGCGACCAGTCACCACGCCGCGCTCCAGCTGTGCGAACAGCTCAAACCGGACGTGATCGTGCTGGATTCGGCGCTCGACCCGAACTGCCATCTGTCCCGGCTGCTCAGCGGCGGGGATCCGGCACTGGTCATCATCACGCTGGTCAGGGACACCAACCGCACCCAGCAGTACCTCGCCGCGGCCATCGCGGCCGGGGTGCACGCGATCGTGCCGAGGGCGACCGACGGCCGTCATCTGACCGAGGCGATCCGGCGGGCGCACAGCGACCGTCGCTACATCGACCCGACGCTGGCGGCGCTCACCGCACGGCCGAAGCGCCAGCCCGTGCTCCCCAAGGTCGGCGAACCCCCCAAGCCGGCGACCGCCCGCGGCCTGATGCCGCTGTCCCGGCGCGAATACCAGGTCCTGCAACTGGTCGCCGAGGGGCTGGAGAACTCGGGGATCGCGAAGATCCTGTTCCTGTCCGTGGAGACGGTGCGGACCCATGTGAAGAGCATCCTGCGCAAACTTTCGGCACGCGACCGGACGCATGCGGTGACCATCGCGTTCCGTTCGGGCATCCTGGTGACGAACCCCGACGACGCCCACAACCCGCCCGACGCCCCGGCGACCCCTACTTCCATCGCGCCGTCACCCCGCTGAGACCCCTATATTGCTGATTTCCACGTCACAACAGTGGCCATTCACTTGCCGCCGGTTACCCACAGGTAATATCCTGATGTTACCGGCGAGTAGGGAACATGTGCCCGGCCGGGGAGCCGAACACATTGGAGTGACGACATGGGCCACTACAAGAGCAACGTCCGAGACCTGGAGTTCAACCTCTTCGAGGTCCTCGGCGTACAGGACCGCCTCGGAAAGGGCGTCCTCGCGGAATCCGACGAGGAGACCGCGCGCGGCGTGCTGACCGAGCTGAACAAGCTCGCTTCCGGTCCCCTCGCCGACTCGTACGCCGACGCGGACCGCAACCCGCCGGTGTACGACCCGAAGACCTTCTCGGTGAAGATCCCCGAGTCCTTCAAGAAGAGCTACCAGGCGCTGATGGACGGCGAATGGTGGCGGCTGGGCCTGCCGAACGAGCTGGGCGGCTTCGGCCTTCCCCCGACCGTGCAGTGGGCCGCGGCCGAGCTGATCCTCGGCGCCAACGCGCCGCTGTTCATGTACATGGCGGGCCCGAACTTCGCCGGGATCGTCGACAAGAACGGCACCGACGAGCAGAAGCGCTGGGCGCAGATCATGATCGACCGCGCCTGGGGCGCGACGATGGTGCTCACCGAGCCCGACGCCGGTTCGGACGTCGGCGCCGGCCGCACCAAGGCCCTCCCGCAGGAGGACGGCTCCTGGCACATCGACGGCGTGAAGCGCTTCATCACGTCCGGTGAGCACGACATGAGCGAAAACATCATGCACCTCGTGCTGGCCCGCCCCGAGGGCGCCGGCATCGAGACCAAGCCCGGCACCAAGGGCCTTTCGCTGTTCCTGGTACCGAAGTTCCACTTCGACAGCGAGACCGGTGAGCTGGGCGAGCGGAACGGCGCCTTCGTCACCAACGTCGAGCACAAGATGGGCATCAAGGCCTCCACCACCTGCGAGCTGACCTTCGGCCAGCACGGCACCCCGGCCAAGGGCTGGCTGCTCGGCGAGGTGCACGACGGCATCGCGCAGATGTTCCAGGTCATCGAGTACGCCCGCATGATGGTCGGCACCAAGGCCATCGCGACGCTGTCGACCGGTTACCTCAACGCGCTCGAGTACGCCAAGGAGCGCGTCCAGGGCGCCGATCTGCCGAACATGCTGAACAAGGCCGCGCCGCGCGTCACGATCACCCACCACCCGGACGTCCGCCGCTCGCTGATGCTGCAGAAGGCGTACTCCGAGGGTCTGCGCGCGGTGTACCTCTACACGGCGACGTTCCAGGACCAGGTGTGGACCGGCGAGGGCGACGAGGCTTCGCAGAAGGTGGCGCACGGCGTCAACGACCTGCTGCTGCCGATCGTCAAGGGCGTCGGCTCCGAGCGCGCCACCGAACAGCTCGTGCAGTCGCTGCAGACCTTCGGCGGATCGGGCTTCCTGCAGGACTACCCGATCGAGCAGTACATCCGTGACGCGAAGATCGACTCGCTGTACGAAGGCACCACGGCCATCCAGTCGCTGGACTTCTTCTTCCGCAAGATCGTCCGCGACAAGGGTGCTTCGCTGGCCTACGTCGCCGGCGAGATCACGAAGACCATCGCGTCCGAGGTCGGCAACGGGCGGCTCAAGAACGAGCGCGGTCTGCTCAAGCAGGCGCTCGAGGACACTCAGGGCATGCTCGGCTCGCTGATCGGCTACCTGACCGCGTCGCAGGAGGACCCGCAGAGCATCAACAAGGTCGGCCAGCACACGGTCAGCCTGCTGATGTCGGTCGGCGACCTGCTCATCGGCTGGCAGCTCGTCAAGCACGCCGAGGTCGCCATCGCCAAGCTCGACGCGGGCGCGTCGGCGAAGGACACCCCGTTCTACGAGGGCAAGATCGCCGTGGCGTCGTTCTTCGCGAAGAACGTGCTGCCGGAGCTGACCTCGCGTCGCGCGATCGTCGAGGCCGCCGACAACAGCCTCATGGAGATCCCCGAGGCCGCGTTCTAAACACCGTCGGATAACGGAAAGGCCCCCTCCGGATGTCGAGGGGGCCTTTCCCGTTTCACCGCGTTTCCAGCGGGAATCCGGTGCCGAGTCCGCCTTTCGGCGGAGACCTCGGCAAAGGAGTCGTTCCATGCCTGTCACCGGTATCATCACCGCGATCGTGGTCGGCCTCGTCCTCGGGCTGCTCGGCAGGTTCTTCGTCCCCGGCAAGCAATCCATCCCGCTCTGGCTGACGATCATCGTCGGTATCGCCGCCGCCTTCCTCGGCACCTGGATCGCCCGTGGCCTTGGCTACGCCGACACGGACGGATTCGACTGGCTTGAAATCATCACGCAGATCGTCGTCGCCGGAATCGGCGTCGTCCTGGCCGCGAACCTCTACGGACGCCGGGGTGTCACCCGGTAAGGGGTCTTGAAGCGCGACGCGGCGGTTTTGGTGTCACCGTGAGCCCAACTCGATCTCCAGCGAAGGAGGAACCATGTTGGGTGGTCTTTGGGGCATCATCACCACGATCGTGGTCGGCCTGATCCTCGGCGTGATCGGCCGGATGCTGGCATCCGGTGATCAGAAGATCCCGATGTGGCTGACGATCGTGGTCGGCATCATCGCCGCCTTCATCGGCAACTGGCTGGCCGGCGTGTTCGGCGTCCGCGACACCGCGGGCATCGACTGGATCCGGCACGCGTTCCAGGTCGGCGCGGCCGTCGTCGGCGTGATCGCCGCGGCCGCGATCTACGCGAAGGTCAAGGGCGGCGGGCACCGCGCCGTGACCTGAGCAGGGCTACGGTCGGCCCCTGTGACCACTCGACTCGAACTCAGTGGCCAGGGGCTGACCTCCCTGTCCGGCGTCCCCCTCCCGGCATCACTCGAGTATCTGGACCTGTACGACAACCGGCTGACGTCGGTTCCCGACGAGCTCTGGTCGCTTTCCGGGCTCCGGGTACTGAATCTGGCCACCAACCGGCTGACCTCCGTTTCGCCTTCGATCGGCGGCCTGCGGCAGCTGCACACGCTGGATCTGGGGCACAACGAGCTCACCGTGCTGCCGGACGAGCTCGGCGAGCTTTCCGGTCTGACGGAATACCTTTACGTGAGCGACAACCGGCTGACCGAGTTCCCCGCCGCGCTGTGCTCGCTCGGGCGGCTGAAATACCTGGGGTGCACGGACAACCGCATCCCCACATTGCCCGATGACCTGTCCGGGCTGACCTCGCTGCGCGAACTTCGCCTGTACGGCAACGGGTTGATCGAACTGCCGGAGTCGCTGGGAACGCTTTCCTCGTTGCGTGAGCTCCATCTGCGCAAGAACCGGCTGACGGCGTTGCCCTCCTCCATCGGGGGACTGAGCGAGCTACGCCAGCTGGATCTACGGGAGAACCTGCTCACCACCTTGCCGGACTCGATCGCGGATCTGTCCAAATTGGACAAACTGGATCTGCGGTGGAACAAGGACCTCCGGGAGCCGTCGTGGCTCGCGGACTTCGAGGCCCGCGGCTGCATGGTGCTGCGCTGAACCTCAGGCGCAGATGATCGTCGTACGCGGCGAGTAGGTCGCGTTGCGGGTCTCCCGGCGGACTTCGGTGCCCGACACGACGTCGGTGAGCACGCGGGTGTCCGACGAGCTGAACCCGGCCGAGCCGGGATCCGGCACGCAACCCGGACCCGAGCCGACCTGGACCGGCTGCGGGACGAACGAATGCCGTTCGCCACCCGCACTCTGGACCGAAAACCGTTTCGTACCCCAGATCCGCACGGTCACCGAGCCGTTGGCGGGGATCGCCTGGATCGCGATGCCGGTCGGAGCGTCGTTGACGATCTGCATCTCGACCGGCGACCCGTCGGCGTTGATCGCCTTCACGTCGCGCGCGACCGGATAGCGGTCCAGGTAGTGGTCGTGTTCCAGGTGCCCGCCGTCGGCGAGGCCGGCCAGGTACGCGGCGTTGTACAGCGTCGTCGCCAGCTGGGAGACACCACCACCGACCACGACCGGGCCGGTGCCGTCCTCGTTCACCGGCGCGGGTACGTAGCCCGCGGCCGCCGTCCGCGGGCCCGAACGGGCTCCCAGGCTGAACGTCTCGTTCGGCTTCACGATGGCGCCGGAAACGCGGGTGGCCAGCGCCTGGACGTTCGTCATCGCCGGCCCGTCCAGTCCCGACGTGGTGAACTCGCCGATGACCTCGTTGATGCCGAGCACGTTCGCGGCGTCGGTGCTGACGGCCGGACTGCTGGCGTCGTAGACCGCTTTCAGTTCGCGTTCCTCGCTCTTCGCGAGCACCGAGGTCAGCGAAGAGAACGTCAGGTCCCAGTTGACCTTCCTCGCGTCCTTCGACGGCTGGACCGCGGGCCTGTCCCCGACGAAGACGATCTGCGCGTCCGCCCCGTCGGTCTCGGTCGCCTTCAGCTGCGGCTGCGCGGCCGCCCGCAGTTTCCCCTGGTCGATGCGGACTTCGAGGTTGCCGTCGTCGCGCGCGGCGAACTGGAACGACCCCGCGATCGCGTCCGGTTTCAGCACCGCGTCCTTGCCCTCGCCGCGGATGACGACCGGCTTCGCCACCGCCGGGACGACGATCTTGTCCAGCGCCGCGTGCACCGCGGGCGAGTTCGCCTTCACCGGCGCGACGTTCACCTTCAGCTCGACACCGCCGTCGCTCAGCCAACCGTCGGTGACCGCGGCGACCGACGCCTTGACGTCGGCGAGCGTCTGCCCGGCCCGCGGCTCGACCGGGACCGGGAGGACGCCGCCGTCGGTGCCCACGACCGGCGTGAAGGTGATGTTCCCTTCGACCGGCGGGCGATTCAGCTTCGCGGCGGCGAGATCGGAGACGGCCTTTTCGAGTTTGGGCGCGTCGGTCCAGGTGACGACGCCGACCTCACGACTGGTGAAGAACGACATCACCCGCGTGTACGGGCTGAGCGGCTGGTGACCGGCGCGGCCCAGCGTCTGCGGCCAGTCCAGGCCGAGGCCGGACGACGTCGGGTACAGCACCGTCCGGACGTCTCCGGCGCGGACCCGCACCGGCTCGATCAGCCGCGGCTCCAGCTCGCGGCGAAGTTTCGACTCGGCTTCCTTGTGTGTGAGACCGCCGACGTCGATCCCCGCGACGGTGACGCCGCGAGGGACGTCCCCGGCGCTGACGATCAGGTCCACCGCGTACGCGAGCACGAAAAGCCCCATGAGCACCCCGGCGACCATGAAGGCCTTGCCCACGCCCCTGCGGAGCTTCGACGCGGGCGTCGGCGGCGGATGCACCACCGGCTCGCCCTCGAAGAGCTCGTCTACCAGGTCCTCGTCGTTCTCCGGAGCCGGGAGGAGTTCGTCGGTGAACAGGTCGCTACCCGGTTCGTCATGATCATCGCGCACCGACCCTCACCACCCCTCCCGCGGCTCGAGCTACAGGTACAACCCCGTGCCGTGTTCGGACCGTTCGGTCGCCACGGCGTGGATGTCGCGCTCCCGCATCACCAGGTGTCCCTCGCCCTGGATCTCGACCTCGTGCTGATCGTCCGGGTTGAACAGCACGCGGTCGCCGGTCTTGACGTTCCGCACACTGTTGCCCACGCCCAGTACATCACCCCAGGCGAGCCGTCGCGCGACCTGCGCGGTGGCGGGGATGACGATGCCGCCGGTACTGCGCCGCTCGCCCTCCTCCGGGGACAGCTTCACGAGCACCCTGTCGTGAAGCATCTGAATCTCGAGTTTCGGACCATCTGACACGGATACGACTCTACTTACCCGGATCCCCGGCCATGACCAGGCTGAGCGCGCTTTCTCCGCCGTTTTGGAAGCGCACCGGCACGCCCCAGTCCTGCCGGGTGATCCGGCACGCCGGATGCTCGCCGCCGTCATCGCAGCTCGCGGCCTGCGCCACGACCTGCAACACGCCTTCGGTGACGCCCTCGGCGAAGCGGATCTTGCGGAACAGATCGGTGCCCACGCCCGCGCCGTCGGCGAGCAGCTCCGGCGGCGACGCGCTGATCTCCAGCCGCGTCGACGGACCGAAACGGTCGTCGAGCTTCTCACCGGGCGGCGGGGTGAAGACGACGGAGAACTCCAGCTCACCCGGCGCCAGCACGGTCGGCGGGCGGCGGACCGCGTGCGCGTCCCCGGCGACGACCCGCTCGCCGAGCGGCACCGGCCCGATCTTGCTCCCGGCGGACTCGACGACCAGCAGTTCGCCGTCGTGCACCAGCAGCCCCGAAGGCTCGGCGAGCCCGGTCGCGAGCGTGGTCACCCGGCGGGTGAGCGGGTCGTAGCGGCGGATCGCGCCGTTGTAGGTGTCGGCGATCGCGATCGTGTCGCCGGGCAGCACGGCGAGGCCGAGCGGATGCTGCAGGAGCGCCTCCTCCGCCAGGCCGTCGACGTGACCGAAGGAGAACAGGTCGACGCCGACCGCGGTGTGCACGGTGAACGACTCGCCCTCGGGCTGGATCCAGCGCAGCGCGGACGTTTCCGCGTCGGCGAGCCACAGCTTCCGGCCGTCCGGCGTGAGACCGGACGTCTGCGCGAAGAACGCTTCGTGGACGTCGCCGTCCTTCAGGCCCTCGACTGTCGTCCCGGCGAAGCGGCGGATGGTGCCCGAGACCGGCTCGAACACGCTCAGCGTGTGGTTACCCGCCATGGCGACCACGACCCCGCCAGCCGGACCCCACCAGGCGACGTCCCAGGGGCTGGTGAGATCGATGTCGAGCGCCTTGCCGGTGTCGACGCCGTCGCGCCACTGACGGCCGGTGCCGGCGACCGTGCTGACCTCGCCGGTGATCAGGTCGATACCGCGCAGCCGGTGACCGGCCGTATCGGCGACGACGGCGTGATAGCCGGCGCGCTCCGCGACCTCGTACGGCAGCAGGGTGATCCCGGCCGGTTCGGTGAAGGTCGCCAGATCGAACGGCCCGTCCTGCGCGCCGCGCTCGCCGCTGCCGAACCGGCGGATGATCGTCTCACCGTCGGAAGCGAATTCGACGATGGAGTGGTTGCCGGTGTCGGCGACCAGGATGCGGCCTTCCGCGGTGGTGACGGCCTTGCTCGGGAAGCGCAGCTCGGCGCGCTGCTCCTCGGCCGGCACGTACGGGCTGCCACCGCGTCGCAGCGTGCCCTTGGCCTCGTGCGTCGCGACGAGGTCGGCGATCACCCGGCGCAACGCCTCGGCGTGCCCCTCACCGGCGGCGACGTGGACGACGTAACCCTCGGGGTCCACGACGACCAGCGTCGGCCAGGCCTTGACCGCGTACTGCGACCAAGTGGCCATCTGCGGGTCGTTCAGCACCGGGTGATGCACCTCGTAGCGGCGCACCGCCGCCTCGATCGCGGCCGCCTCGCCCTCGTGCTGGAACTTGGGCGAATGCACGCCGACGGTCACCAGGACGTCGGCGAACTCGGCCTCCAGCGGGCGCAGCTCGTCCAGCACGTGCAGGCAGTTGACGCAGCCGCTGGTCCAGAAGTCCAGCAGCACTACGCGGCCGCGCAACCCGGCGAGCGTGAGCCGCTCGCCACCGGTGTTGAGCCACACGTCACCAGCGAGCTCGGGAGCCCGCACGCGGGACTGCGTTCGTGGAGAAGTCACGACATGAGTGAACTACACCCGGAGCCGCTCTGTTCCGAGGTCCAGGCGTTGAGAGGGCGAGCTCACCCCGGGGGAGGAGCCTCATGTGGGTGATGAGGGCGCGGCGTGGGCACGGCGTTAAAAGAGAAGGCGCCTCCGCGTTGCGCGACTTAGGCTCGAACACATGTCCACAGTTGAGCCCGCCTTCACCCTAAAGGAGGCACATGACCTCCAGGCGAGCTTGGCCGAACCCGTGCGTCCCGGGTTGAGCGAGGCCGAGCTCGACGATGTCGAAGCACGCTTCGGCTTCCGGTTCGCCGCCGATCACCGGACCTTCCTCGCCGCCGGTGTGCCGATCGGCGACCGCTGGCCGGATTGGCGCTGCGGCAACCCCGAACAGCTGCGGAAACGGCTGGACTGGCCGGTCGACGGGGTGCTCTACGACATCGAACACAACAGCTTCTGGTCACCGGACTGGGGCATGCGGCCGATCGACCTGGCCGACGCCCTCGCGCGAGCGCGTTCGCATCTGGCGCTTGTGCCGCAGCTCGTGCCGGTCTGCGGCCACCGCTACCTGCCGGGGATAGCCGGGAGCACGGGATATCCGGTGCTTTCGGTGTACCAGACCGACATCGTCTACTACGGCTATGACCTGCGCGGATACCTGCAACACGACTTCTGCGACCAGCCGCTGGGCCCACCTCCGCCGGGCGGTCCGCGGCAGATCGAGTTCTGGTCGCGGTTCGTGGAATGAACGGACCGTTCATGCCTTGAGGTTGCGGGTTCGGGGCACTACATGTGGTCGCTTCGGGAATCGGGCGTCACCAAATGCGGCCCCGGCGATAGCAAAGGTCCCTTGCTCTTTTCGCGATCCGGGCCGCCGGTGGTAAGCGTCAGGACTCGGCGGCGGCCTTCAGCCGGGCCAGCGTCGCGGCGATGTTCGCCCGGTTGGCGTCGTCCCGCTTCCAGACCCCGGTGAACAGCGACGTCGGCCCGCGGAGCCAACCCGGCCGCCGGTCCCACGTGCTTTCCACGGCCACACAGCCGTCGCCCGACTCCTCGATGTCGTACTGCCAGCGCGCGACGGGGAGCCCGGCGACGGTGGTCACCTCGAACGCGAACCGCTTGCCCTCGTCGGCGTCGGTGATCGTCGAGAGCGTGCTCCAGCGCCGGATCCCACGACGGTTGCGGCCGCGGAACTTCGCGCCAACGGCGACGCCCTCCGCGGCGCCGACCCAACGGTGCCCTTCGTACTCCTCGGCCATCCCTGCGAGCGCGCCCGGGTCGCTGACCAGGGCGTACACCTTCTCGGGCGGGGCGGCGATCGCGATCTTGCCGGTGGCGCTGGGTTCCGTCATCACATACCTCCGTACTGAGGGTATGTGAAATACCTCTAGTTGTCCCGGCGGAGCATGCGACTTATGCCGGCCGCGACCGTCGTCGCCAGCACCCAGCCCGACGCGGTGAACCCGGCCGCAACCCAGTTGTCCATCCCGTGCATGTACCAGCGCGACTTGTTGCCGAAGTCGACGATCGGGACCAGCAGGTCGATCGTGTACAGCACCGGGTTCCACTGCAACCCCGTGTCGTCCTGGTTGACCAGGCACCTAGGCCCGCTCACGGTGAGGTTGGGGTTGGTGATGCAGTCGTCGACGCCGAGTCCGAAATACAGGCTGCCCAGCACGAGCAGCGTCAGCAGCCAGCCGAGCGCGCGCACCGGGCGGAAGCCGTAGCCGACCATCGACCGTTGCAGCCAGCTCCACACGTGTACACCGGGGCCGAAGAACTTGAAGCCCTTCGCGAGCGCCACGTAGCGGAACTGCTGCTTCTTCAGCAGCACCGTGGAGGCGTGCTCTTCATTACCGGACGCGCGCAGCGTCGCCGCCAGCTGGTCGTAAGGTCCAGGCCGGTAGCCGTCCATCGCCTTGCGCAACAACACGATCCGATGGTCGATCGCCCGGTCGTCGTCGAGGGCGATGTCCTCCTGCAGCGCGTCGTAGCGGAAATCCTCCAGCTCGATCCCCGCAGCGGATGCCCAGAACGCCTCGTTGTCACCCAGCGTCCCGCAATGCGCGCGCCGCAGCACGATCCGGCCGTCCGGCGGAGTGGCCGGGGTCAGCAGGAACTCGTCGGCCGAAACGTCGCTGCCGTCGAGCGCGATCCCGTGCTGCGGCAAGGAACCGAGCCGCGCACCGCGGAAATCGACCCGCCGCGCGACCTGCGCGCCGTCGAGGTTGACCCCGCCCTGCGCGACGAACGGACGTTCCTTGTTCTCGGTGAGCACGAGGTCCCGTCCGATCCGCGCGGTGCGGACGTCCAGCGAGTAACTGGTGTTCGTGCGTGCGCCGGGTTCGGTCAGGCTGGTACCGAACAGGTTCACGCTGCCGCCGACCTCGGCGCCCTGCAGCCGCAGCGTTCCCTGGACCGTGGCGTCGGTGAGCTGGAAGTTGCCCGCGATCTTCGCGCGCCGCGCGGAAAAGACGTCACGACGCGGGTGCAGGAACATCGAGTTCCAGGCCAGCACGTTGCCGCCGACGGTGATGTCGGCCATCCGCAACTGACCGGACGGCACCCGCAGACTCGTCGCCTCGATGTCGCCGCCGATCGTGGTCCCGTCGAGATGGATCGCGCGGTCGTAATACGGAATGCTCTGTCCACGCACGACCTGGACCTCGGCACCCGCCAGCCGCAGCGAACCGCCGATCCGCGCATTGACCATCCGCAACGTCCCGGTCGCCTGCAGACCGTCGCTCAGTTCGAGGTTTCCATTGACGGACAGGCGATCCGCGACCAACGCCGGCCGCGGATCGATGTACGGGTCGTTCGATTTCCAGGCGTCCACGACGATCGTCCCGGACTGGTTCACCGAGAGCTTGGCCTCCCGCATCACGATGTCACTGTCCACAGTGGCGCTCGGCAGGAACATGATCCCACTGGCGGAGAAGCGTTTCCGCTGCGAGGCCGGCCCGTAGTTGTCCACCTCGCACAACAGGCTGCCACCGATGTGGATACCGTTCCCGTTGAGCGCGAAGCCGTCCCGGTTGTTCAGCGTCGCCCCGGAGAAGTTGACGTTACCGCCCGCTCGCATACCAGGTATGCGGACTTCTCCGTTGGCCACCAGTCGATACGCCAGCAGCGCGCCGACGATGTTGACCCGATCGGCCTGGATCGCCTTGCCGCGCGGATGGGTGATCACCGTGCGGGTCAGCACGACCGAACCCTCGATGACAGCGTCGGTGAGGTTGACCGCCGCGTTCGGCATCCCGCGCTCGCGATCGTCACCACGCTGGACCGTGGTCTCCTCGATCTCGCTGTCGCCGTCCACTTGCACGACACTGCGAATCAGGCGGACGTCGTTACGGGTACGGAGGTTGCGCGCCTTGAGTCCGGGCAGCCAGCACTTGCGGAACACGAGCCCGAGCAGATGCGCCTCGCGGACGTCCGGCGGATGCTCGAACCGGCAACGCTCGAACCGGAACAGGTACTTGATGTCGGCGGCGCGCAGATCGAGCGTCCCGGTGATGTACGCGTCCTCGACCTGCACGATCGGCGCGTTGGTCGCCTGGCGGCGCCACCGCAGCAGACCCGTCGTGCCCGGCTTCATCAGCTCGGACGCCGGGACCTCGTACCGCTTGTCGGGGTTCGGATCGAACGGGTCCAGCGGAGGAAGGGTCGAATCGCCGTTCGGCTCGCCCTCCCCCGGATCACGCGGCCCGTTGTTGCGCCGAAAGCCCGGCATCGTTTCGCTTCCCTCCCCCGTCGTTCCCCTGCCCCAAGCGAAGCCGATCACGCAGGGGGTTCGCAAGGGGCCCTGGGCAGTAGACCGGAACCTGCCATCTGGTTACGACGGCAGAACAGCCGCCGAGGTTCCGGACCAGCACTCTTCGCCGAACCCGCCGCGGGGCGAATGACTCGCCGCCATGGTCACTCAGCGAAGTCAGAGATGACTACGGGTAGGCCGCGCGCATCGTGGCCCGTGCGGAGAGGCGCGAGCTGAACAGAGTCCTGCGGCGATCAGAACCTCCGAAGGATTTACTGCTCGCGGCACCAAAACGGCTGTTCAGGACAAACCACACCGCCTGCCCATCTTTCGGCGGTGATCTTTCACGAAGGGGCTGATCGGCGGTTTACCTGCTGCTATCGTCACCGGTTGGAGTCAGAGGTGAACTACGGGTAGGTCGCGCCCCCATCGCGGCCCGTGCGGGGAGGCACGAGATGACAGGACCGGGAAGCGGCCCTCAAGGGGTCTTCAACCAGGTGAACTCGACGACGCCACCGTCGGCGCCGCCGCCGGGCTCGGGGCTGATCCCGGGCGCCGCCGCGGCACCGCCACCGCCGGGCCCGCCGCCGAACTATGGCGAGCTGGGCGGCGGGCAGGCCAAGGCCGACTTCGCGTCCGCCTCGGCGAACGGTGGCTGGGAATTCGACCCTGAAGCCATGGACGCGGTGATCAAATCCCTCGAAGAGTGCATCGAGAACAACTTCGGCCGGGCGAAGACCGAGGCCGAGTGGCTTACCCAGATCAAGCCGCCTGGTGCCGAGGTCGGAAGCGAGGGCTACACGACCGCCGCGATCAACTCCGGCCGGTCGTACCAGGTCTTTCTCGAGGGGGCCCGCCAGTACACAGTTGCTTACCTCGAGACACTCCGGAAGATCCGAACGGCTTACCAAGAGCAAGACCAGGCGGCGATCGATACGCTCCGCCAGATTGGAAAGATCGACTGATGCGACGCAAGGCCACGGTCATCACCATCGCAACGCTAGGTTCGATTGCCTTGCTCGCCGGCTGCAGTGATCAGAAGCCCGGCAATCCGGTACCCACCAGCGCTCCCTCGTCAACCGGTCTGCCCTCCGACGGAGCGCCGGCTGTGACTCAACCGATCACCAACACTTCGAAGGTCGAGACCGACCCGTGCAGTGCGATCTCCGCCGCTGAAATAGAAGCAATCGGCGGAAAGGTCAAGCGTTCCGGGCCGGAACAATTGACCATGGGCAATGCGTGTAACTGGGTCTTCCAAGAATCACCGAACACCGTCAGTGCCGGACTCACGACGGGCAACAAGGACGGCCTGAGCGCGTTATATGCACAGAACGCGACTGGCGGCCTAACCACCTTCAAGCCGGTTGCCCCCATTGATGGATATCCGGCTGTCATTTACTCCAATGGCGGCGAAGGAAAAGGAACCTGCACGCTTGCTGTAGGTATTCGTAACGACCTCGTCTATACCGTCATACCGCTGCTCTCCTCGAGTCACTCTTCCTTCTCCGATCCCTGCGGGATGGCCACCGAACTTGCATCCACGGCGATCAAGAACCTCAAGGGGGCGTAGGCCATGACCTACAGCGGTTGGGAGATCTTCACGAAGCTCAACGCCAACCCCGCAACCACCGAGTCCCTCGACAGGGCGCAGGTGTCATCGCACAAACTGATGGTCATCCACGAAGACCTGAGCAAGTCCATGGAGTCCAGCCAGACGGCGCTCTCTTCCTTCTGGAAGGGAAAAGCCGCCGAAAGCGGAGCAGCAGGACTGGCCCCGCTCATCGCGACCTCCAAGGTCGCGGGCGAGAACATGAACCGCGCCCGTCAGTCGATGTACGACCAGAACGGCTCCTTCCACTACACGCGCGGAAACGTGCGGCCGGTCGAGAAGGAGCGCGCGGGGGACAGCGGGCCGGAGGACATCGTGTCCATCGGCGCCAGTGACGACGAGATCGCGGCGGCCAAGTTCGACGCGGACACCAAGCACAACGTCGAGATCTACGAGCCGTACTACCAGAGCACGCAGCCTCGGCAGCAGTCTCTCGCGCCGGTTTACCCGGCAGCACATGATCCGAACGTCTCCGCAGGGCCGATCACGCCGGATCCGGTGGATCCCGGGCAGACCAAGGTCAGCGGTTTCAGTGGCGGGGACTCGGGTGGCCACCCGGGAAGGCACGGTGGCCCTGGTGGCGGGTACACCGGTGGGCCGAGTTCGTACAGCGCGCCTCCGGGGGCCGAGGGGTATCAGGCGCCGCGGCCGCCGGTCGTGCCGCCGCAGCCGCCTCGGATGCCGCAGGCCCCGCAGCCGCAGCCGCTTCGGCGGCCGAATGACGGGACCGATCTCTCTTCGGTGAAGACCCCGCCCGGGATGCGTCCCGGCGAGTTCCGGCCGCCCAACTTCGGGCCCGGTGTGGGTCCAGGCAGCGGTGGGCCCGGCGGCGGTAGCGGTTTCGGGCCTGGCAGTGGCGGGTTCAGCGGCGGTTTCGGGCCTGGTGGCGGGTTCGGGCCGGGTGGATCGACGCCGGGGAACATGGG